>NC_014363.1:683965-1367930 GCF_000143845.1 Olsenella uli DSM 7084
TTCGCGACAGGATGTGCGCGGAGCTCGCGGCACGGGAGGAGCTCTCCTTCTGGACGGGCATGCCCTACCTTCCCAGCACGGACGAGAGGTCGGGGAGGATCGAGGAGGTCTTCTCCCGCTATAGGGACGATCTATACGGACGAGGCGTCCTGACGCATGATGCCCGCCGCGCCAAGGGCATCGTCTGGGGTATAGATAACCTCAACGACCGGAATCACTACAGGTGGATATGCGAGCTTGGGGACGTCTTTCCCACGAGGGAGCTGTCCTTCGAGGGAGGCCCCTGCCGTGGGCCGAACAACCACCTGAAGTTCCTCGACGAGGTGTACGGCGACATCTACTCCCTCCCCGCAGACATCAGGAGTCACTTTGCCCACGTTTCGCGTGAAGAGCTCCGCTCGAGCGAGACATGCCAGGCCATGGAGGAGTTCTTCGGGAGCGATATGGTCGACGCCTCCATGGGCGAGGACGGAGAGGCCAGACAATGCGCAGAGTGATCACGTACGGGACGTTCGACCTTCTGCACTACGGTCACATCAGCCTGCTCAGACGAGCTCGAGGCCTGGGTGACTATCTGGTGGTCGCCCTCTCCACCGACGAGTTCAACCATAACGAGAAGGGCAAGGTCTGTTACTTCTCATATGAGAGGAGGAAGATGCTCCTTGAGGCGATCCGCTACGTCGACCTTGTGATTCCCGAGGAGAGCTGGGGGCAGAAGAGAAGCGACATACACGAGTACCACATCGACACCTTCGTCATGGGGGACGACTGGGAGGGACAGTTCGACTTCCTGACGGAGGAAGGGTGCAGCGTGGTCTACCTTCCGCGAACTCCCGAGATTTCATCCACCCGCATCAAGGACAGCCTAAGGTCCCAGTAGGCATTGGAGGATCGCCGCGTGTGATGCACATGGCGCCTGGAGGTGCAGGTCCGCGACGGTATGTGTGCAGATGCAGGGCCGCAGCAGTATCCGCGACCTTGCCCGTGCGTTGGCCCTACTCCAGGATGAGGAAGGGGTCCTCGTCCTCGAAGTCGTCCTCGTCGTCCCCATCGGAGGCCTTGTCCTCGCTCCCAAACCAGCGATAGGCCTCGATGGTGTCGTCCTCGTCACCTTCCGCCGCGGGCAGGACGGAGCTCATGAGGGAGAGCCCGTCTGCGCTGGGCACCACCTTCGACCACTGTGTGAGCACGGCGTCCTGGGGGTTTCCCTCGAGTTCGACGAGCGAGTCGAGGTAGATCTCCGTGGCCCCGTCCAGCAGGTCGGAGGTCTTGCGAAGGTGCTGGAAGAGGTCCGCGATCTTGGAGAGGGCCTCTTCGGGATTCGACGCGGAGACGACCACGGGCATCAGGCAGTAGTTCTCTGCCGGGTCGTTTGCGTCGTCGTAGTTGAAGTTGCCGATGTAGAGCATGGTGTCCTCCCGACGTCGTGGGGCGGCTGGACTCGCGCTATCCTGACTGTAGTCCAAGCGGTGTGTCCGGTGGCCCATGTGCTGGCGGACGGTCGTGGCGGAGCGCCCACAGAGGCCAACCACACACCAAGTCGATCGGGGTTGAATCCACATGTCCAAGCATGGAAGGCACGTCGCCCGTCACGGAGAGCGTTGCCTCGTGCGCGAAGAGCGCGTGGTTGCCGACAGCCATCACGCCAACCTCTGGCCCGCAACGGCCAGGACGCTCGTCGTCCTGGCTGTCGGATCGGTCATCGCCTTGGGAATCGTGCTTCTGTTTGAGGTCTTTGACATGGGTTTCGTAGGCCGGCATGAGGTGCAGCCTGCCGAGGAGGCAGATCCTTCGACTCTGGTCCCACCGCATGTGGGCCCAGCCGTCGCGGGCGAGGAAGAGACGCCTGTCGCGGGCTCCGCGGTCGCCTCGACCGCGGGTGCCTCGACTGCGGACACCTCGACGCTTGCGGGTATGGTTACTGCAGGTAGGGTGTCATCCATCCGTCTTGTCGGTGACTCGATCACGGCGGGGTACCTCTGTGACGGCTACGAGGCTCCCAGCGACACGGGCGTCGTGGCGTATTCCGGCCCCGAGGGCACCTACTACGAGACCGCGACCACCATCGACGACTGGGCGAACTCCTTCCGTTCCTACGCGACCGAGAGGGACGTCACCTTCGTGAATGCGGCGGTGTCCGGCTTCCGCATGTCGTTTCTGGCCGATGACCCGGATGCCTGGCTGGCCGACGGCGCCGACGTGATCGTCGTGATGCTGGGCACCAACGATGCGGCCAAGGAGTCACTCGAAGACTTCCGCGCGTACGCCCGGGAGGCACTTGCGGCTGCGGCCGCGCGCTGCGGCCATCTCGTCGTGGTCTCTCCTCCCGACAACGAGCGCACCGACGCCACGAATCGCTTTGGCATGGGCCAGGTGGACCAGGTCCTGGGCGAGCTGTGCGCGGAGGCCGGCTGGGAGCACGTATCGCTCTACGACGTCCTGGTGCCGGGGACCAGCGACTTCAACGAGGACCAGGTCCACCCGACGTCAGCAGGTTCGCAGAAGCTCTGGGCGGCGCTTCGCGAGCGCTTGGGTCTGGGGTAGCCCGTGCCCTGCGCCGCGACGTTCGCCCCGTGACTTACGATGGGGGACAGGGGGCTGGAGGACAGGGGGGCTGGAGTCGGGGGACTTGCGCAGGGGATCTTACAGACGCGCAGGGGATCTTACAGACGCGCAGGGAATCTTACAGGCCTCGACAGTGGGAGTCGGCAGTTAGGAGTCGGCAGCGCCACGGTCGTCGGTCCGGGAAAGCGTTCGGGATCCCATGTCCGCCGGAAGTGAGTACCGTCAGCGCCGTGTCCGCCGGAAGTGAGTACCAGTGCTCACTTCTGATAATCTTGTCGAGCTGATTACCTGCGGAAATATCAAGAAGCACATGTTTTCCGGATACGTATTTCTGCCGAGGGGCCCAAAAAGTACTCACTTCTGAAAAAAAGTACTCACTTCTGGAGGCGCGAGGCCGCGGGAGGGCCGCGGGGCTGCGGGAGGGCCGCGAGGGCGTGGGGCCATGGTGCCGCGGGAGCCGGCCGAGGGGCTGGAGTCGGGGGAGGTGGATCTTGAGCCCATCCGAATGCCGGCGCTAGGCATCGCGTCCCGATGCCGTATCTGTCCTCTTTGCGAACGCAGGGACCCCGCCCTGCCGCGCCCTTGCCCCTCACGGTGCCATTGGTTACCATCTGTATGTTTCTGCCGAAGTCAGAAGGAGATGTGCATGTCCGGACACTCTAAGTGGGCTACCACCAAGCACAAGAAGGCCGCGATTGACGCCAAGCGCTCCGCGCTCTTCTCCAAGCACTCGCGTAACATCACCGTCGCGGCCCGCAGCGGTGGCGACCCCAACCCGGACAACAACGCCTCCCTCGCCGCCGCCGTCGCCCGCGCCCGCATGGTCTCTATGCCCAACGCCAAGATCCAGGCTGCCATCGACAAGGCCTTCGGCACCGGTGCCGATGCCGTCGTCTACAAGGAGGTCACCTACGAGGGCTATGGTCCCGCTGGCGTCGCCGTGTACGTCGAGTGCCTGACGGACAACCTCAACCGCACCGCCGCAGACGTCCGCTCCGCCTTCACGCACGCAGGCGGCAACCTCGGCACCTCCGGTTCCGTCTCCTTCCAGTTCACACGCAAGGGCTCCCTCGCCGTCGACAAGGTCATCAAGAGCGATGACAAGAAGGTCCCCGACAAGGACAATGCGGTCGACGAGGACGAGTTCATGATGGCCGTCGCCGAAGCCGAAGGCGAGGACTACGAGGACGCCGGCGAGCAGTGGATCGTCTACACCCCCTACGACAGGATGCAGGATGTCCAGAGGGGCCTCGAGGCCCAGGGTATCGAGGTCAAGGGCTCCGAGCTCACCATGGTCCCCAACACCCCCAACAACCTCGAGCTCAACGACGCGAAGAAGGTCCAGCGCCTCGTCGACCGCCTCGAGGACCTCGATGACGTCCAGAACGTCTATACCACCATGGAGGTCTCCGACGAGGTCGCCGAGCAGCTTGACGAGGACTAGCCTCGTCCGGGACCGTCTCACCTGGCTTTTGTGGCGGCGGCCTTCGGGCCGCCGTTTTACATATGCGAGGCATGCGAAGCAATCGCCGGCTGACCATAGCCACGATGGGGCATAGCAACGATTGACCATAGCCACGATGGGGCATAGCAACGATTGACCATATCCCCGACCGCAAGGAATCCCAGCTTGAAGCAGGACATGACCCAGCGGGAGGCCGAGAGGGCCCTCGAGCTTCCCGACCGCTACACCAAGGCTGACCTGCGTGCGCAGTTCACCAGCCTTGCCCGTGAATACCATCCCGACAACGCCTCGCGAAACGGCATGAGCGCGAAGTTCGCCCAGCGCAAGATGATCGAGATCAACAAGGCGTATGCCCTGCTGAAGACCTTCTTCGAAGATGACGCGGCGGCCATGGTGCAGCGCGACTACGTCGATGGTCCGGGCGTCCACTTCGATCCCAGCGGCACGCATGCGGCTCGCACGCAGGTGGACGACTCGCTCTTCTGGGATGCCGACGGCAATCCCAGGAGCGCCGTCGCCGAGGAGGCCGCCAACGCCGCAGTCGACGTCGCGGCTGGCACCCACAGGCTCCGTCGCCTCCTCTTGGGTCCCGTGTTCCTCCGCGTCGTGGTGTCCCTGGCGTTCGCCGCCGTCTGGTATGGGACGTTTCCGCTGCTGCCCCACAACTTCGGTCGCTTCGACGTCTCGGTCGCGGCAAGCCTGCGTCAGCTCCTGGACTTTTCCACGGCAGCCCTCTATCCCACGTACTTTCTCGTCTACGAGCTCCTCACGGGCAACGTCTCCGACGCCATCCGCGAGCTGCTGAACGGTGCCGCCACCCTTGCGACGAACGTCCACGTCGAGATCCGTCCCAGGGGGTCCTACACGTCCTGCCTCACGAACCTCATCCAGAAGCAGTGGTATGGCCCGCTCATCCTCCCCCTGGCGGCACACGTCGCCCTCATCGCGGCCGATCAGCCGGCGGGGCCCGAGAGGACCGCGCTCTTCGTGCTTGCGGCTGCCGTCGGCGTCGAGGCTCTCCTGGGCTTCTTTGGCATCGGCCTGGCAAGTGCTGCGGCACGCGGCCTGGGCAACCTCATCGAGAAGCGCTACGTCACCGCCCGCATGGCCCTACTCAAACGCTGTGGACAGTGGGTGACGGGCGGTGGCTCGCGCCCTGCGTAGCCAACTGCGCTATCCTCTAAGCATGGCGTCGGTGGCCTCACCAGGCGCCTGCGGTCTCGTGTGCCGCGCGGCAAGAGGCGTGCCTGCTGCGGTACGGGTTGGCGAAGGGTCTGAGGGGACGGGTCTATGAACTTCCTCAAGCGCGTCTGTCTGTTCGTGTTCGGGCTTGCGGGCCTCCTTGCGCTCGTGGCGCTCGTGCTGCCCTGGTTTGGTCCCTGGACCCGCGAGGCCACGGCCCTTCTCGGCGTGGACGAGTACTACCTCGTCGTGGAGTGCCTGACCTTGGTGGCTGCCATAGGTCTTGTGGTCTGCCTGCTGCGTTCGATCTTCGTACGCAATCGCAAGGTCATGGTCGTCTCCAAGGTGGGCTCCGACCTGATCACGGTGACGCGTGACGCCATCTCGTCGCAGGCGGTCCACATCATCGAGGACGGCGGCATGTTCAAGGCGAAGGGCGTCGGGGTCAGCCTCAGGCGTCGCGGGCGTGTGCGCGTGAGCGTGCGGGTGCAGCCTGCGAGGACCGCGGACGTCGTGTCATCGGGACAGGAGCTGCATGCCGCCCTGGTCGAGGGGCTCGAGACCGTCTGTGGCGACAACGTCGACTGCGTGAGCATAGAGTTCGTCAGGGCTGCGGAATACGTCGCGCCCGAAGCCGAGGGTGCCGGGACGGAAGGGTCCCCCGCGTACGGCGACATGCCGGCCGACGAGCATGGCGCCCTGCCGTCAGAGGCCGCGCGGGAGGTGCGGCCCGGGCGCGAGGCCGCTCCCGCGTCCGTGGACACATTCGCAGATGCCAGGACCACAGACACCGATGATGCGGGTATCACGGTGCCCATGGCGCACTACAGCGCCGATGCGGGCCAGCCCATGGAGGAGGAGTAGCCGTGGCAGACAACGACGCGACGACCGTCAACGAGACGGGTGCCGACGGGACGGGCGGCAGCCAGGCGCAGGGCCGCCAGCCAGCCGGCCGTGCGACGGACGGCGGGAGGTGGTGGCCGTCCGTCGAGGGCGCGCGGAAGTGGGTTCAGGACAACTTTCCCGGGCACACCAATGCCGTCGTCGGTGGGGCCTGCGGCCTCGTTGTCGCGATCCTGATCTTCGTCATCGGATTCTGGAAGGCGCTCTTCGTGACCGCCTGCATCGCGGTCGGCGTCGCCGTGGGCCAGTACCTCGATGGCGACCCCAAGGTGGCCGCATTCATCTCGCGCATCTTCAACGACAACAGGGGCTAGGTCATGCAACGGGGGCTGACCCGTGCGGTGGGAGCCAGGGCGCACGGGCCCGTCGCCCAGCACGAGCGTTTGTCCCAGGATGGGAGACACCAATGTCCAAGAACCGTACGCGCAACCACTTCTCGGCCATGACCGCCGGGGGCCAAGCCACAGGTGGGGAGCTTGTGCCGGATGCGGCTTCGGCCGACAAGGCCCCGACCGCAGGCACCCAGGACGGCATAGGCACCCAGGACGGCGCAGGCACCCAGACGGCGGAAGCCCAGGCCGGCGTCTCCGCCGAGATGGGGGCGGCCGGGCACTCCGAGTCGCCCCGCGACGCCAGCGACGGTGGCCACGCGTCCGTCGTGCTCGCGACCACCAAATCCGTGGGCGTCGAATCCGCGGGCGCCGACCCCGCGGGTACGGGGCTCTCCGCCTCCGCCGTCACCGACGACCTCGACGACGACGAGGACCTCGACTCCGAGGACTCCCTGACCTTCTCCAACGGCGTCATCGAGAAGATCGTCGCCCTTGCCATGCGCGACGTGCCCGGCGTCATCGGCATGAAGGGGAGCTGGTTCAACCGCGTCCAGGAGACCTTCGGCACCACCGACTCCCGCAAGGGCGTCACGGTCGAGGTGACGCCCGAGGCCTCCGTCCGCGTCAACATCTCGGTCCTCATCGAGTACGGCGCCTACGCGCCACAGGTCTTCGAGGACGTCAAGCGTGCCGTCGTCAAGCAGGTCAGCGGCATGACCGGCCTCTCCGTGGCGGGCGTCAACCTGCGCATCGAGGACGTCCTCACGGCCGAGGAGGCCGCAGCGCGCAACAGGGCCGCTGCCGCGGCGGATGCCGGCGGCATGGACCCGGCCCCCACCGAGGCCACCGACGCCCGAGCCGCATCCGCTACGGTGGCGCCCGCTTCCGCAGCCGCCTCCGCCGCCGAGAAGGGCTCCGCCCTCGCGGCAGAGGGCGAGTAGGGCGGTGTCCGTCCGTGCGACACTGGCGACGGGAGCCGGTCGCCTCACCCATTGGGCGCTGAGTTCGGTGCTGCACCGCAGCGCCTCCCAGCTTCCCGGCCGCGTCGCCCTCGCCCTCGACCCGCAGCTCATGGCCGCGCTTGCCACCAAGGTGCGTGGTGGGTCCGTCGTCGTGTGCGGGACCAACGGCAAGACCACCACCAACAACGTCCTGGCCTCGGCCTTGGAGGCGACGGGTGCACGCGTGCTCTGCAACCGCGCGGGCGCCAACATGGCGGCGGGCGTCACCTCTGCGCTGCTTCCGCACTCCTCGGCCGACTGGGCGGTCATGGAGGCCGACGAGCTCTCCACCATACGGATCCTGCCCAACCTCAAGCCAGACTACCTGGTCCTCCTCAACCTCTTCCGTGACCAGCTGGACCGCGCGGGCGAGATCGACCGCGTGCAGGACGTCATCGTCCATGCGCTCCAGGCCTCGCCTGGGACCACGCTCCTGGTCTGTGGGGATGACCCGCTCTGCGTCGGCGTCGCCCGCCGCGCCGCCGACAACGGGACGGAGGTCATGGCCTTCGGCATCGGCGAGGACCTCCACCTCCCGACCGACCGCGTACCCGAGGCCCGCTTCTGCCAGGTCTGCGGAGGGGAGCTAACCTATGACTATCGCAGCTATGCCCAGCTTGGCAGCTTCCATTGTCCCAATGGGGACTTCGCGCGCCCGCAGCTCGACTTCACGGCAACGGACGTGCACGTCGGGCGCGGGGGGGTGAGCTTTGCCGTAAGCTCTCCCCACCTTGCCGTCCCGATCACCCTGAAGGCGGACTTCGGGGGCGTCTACATGGTCTACAACCTGCTCGCCGCCTTTGCTGCGGCAACGCTTGCGGGCGTCGACGGGGCTGCGTTCCAGCGCGTGCTGGACGGCTATCGCCCCCAGAACGGCCGCCTGCAGCACTTCGTGGTCGGGGGTCGTGAGGTGGTGCTTAACCTGGCGAAGAACCCCACGGGCTTCAACCAGAACATCTCGCTCCTCTCGCAGGACGAGCGTTCCAAGGCGGCGTTTGTCGTGATCAACGACGACTTCAACGACGGCAAGGACATCTCCTGGATCTGGGACGTGGACTTCGAGCGGCTCGGCCTCGGGGACGGGCTGCGCGTCATTGCCGGCGGGCATCGCGCCAACGACCTCCAGGTGCGCCTCAAGTATGCGGGCATACACGCCCAGATCGCCGCGAACGTCGAAGAGGCCCTGCGCATCTGCGGCGACCTCGACGTCGCATGCCCGCTGTACGTGCTCACCAACTACTCGGCCCTCTGGCCCGCCAAGGCCGAGCTTGAGCGAATGGGGGAGCACCGTGGCTGACGTTGCCTCCGTCCCGCGCGTCCTGCGTGTGGCCCACCTCTATCCGGAGCTCCTGAACCTCTACGGCGACTCGGGCAACATCCTCGTCCTCAGGAGCCGCATGGCTTGGCGCGGGATCGGCTGCGAGGTGCGCGAGGTCCACGTGGGCGAGCGCCCGTCCTTCTCGGACGTGGACATAGCCTTCATAGGCGGAGGGTCCGACCGTGAGGAGCGTATCGTCTGCGACAAGCTCCTGGCGGAGCGCGCCGAGCTCTGCTCCTTCGTGGAGGACGGGGGCGTGTTGGCGGCCGTCTGCGGTGGCTACCAGCTCTTGGGCGACTCCTACCTCATGGGGGACGAGAGGGTCGGCGGCCTTGGGCTCGTGGACCTCTACACCGATCGCGGCACCCCGCGCCTTATCGGCAACATCGCCGTCGAGAGCCGCATCAGCCCCCAACCCATCGTGGGCTACGAGAACCACGGCGGTCGCACGCACCTGGGCCCGGGCGTCGAGCCGCTCGGGCGCGTCCTCTACGGGCACGGCAACGACGGGCAGACGGGCTGGGAGGGCTGCCTGTACAAGAACGTCATGGGCACCTACGTCCACGGCCCGCTCCTGCCCAAGAACCCGGGTGTCGCGGACCACCTCATCCGTCGGGCGCTGGAGCGCAAGTATGGCGCCTCCGAGCTCGATCCGCTCGACGACGAAGAGGAGCTGGCCGCCAACAAGGTGATGTTCGACCGCCTCATGGCAGGCGAGGTCAAGGAGCGCTAGCGATGTCCGGCGAGAAGAACGAGCACAAGGTCATCGTGTTCGGCAGCCTCAACATGGATCTCTCCGTGGAGTGCTCGGAGTATCCCCGAAGGGGCCAGACCGTCCTAGGGCGCGGCTTCGTGACCACCCCGGGTGGCAAGGGCGGCAACCAGGCCGTTGCCTGCGCACGGATGGGCGCGGACACCTTCATGGTGGGAAAGGTGGGCGCCGATACCTTTGGCCAGCAGCTTCTGGTGTCACTCACCAACCATGGCGTGTCCGTGGGCAACGTCAGCCTCACCAACTGGGCGGCGACGGGCACGGCGCTGGTCGTGCGCTCAGGCGATGACAACCGCATCGTCGTCGACCCGGGGGCCAACCAGAGGATCCGCTACGAGGAGGTCCGTTCGGCCATCCATGGCCTGGGGCAGGACCGCAACATCTTCCTGACGCAGCTGGAGTGCGACTTCGACGTCACGATGGACGCGCTCAGGTGCGCAAACCGCAACTACCTGTACACCATCCTGAACGCCGCGCCCGCACACAGGCTCCCGCACGACGTCTACCAGACCCTCGACCTGCTGTGCGTCAACGAGAGCGAGTGCGAGCTGCTCTCGGGCATCCGTCCGGTGGATGACGCCTCCTGCGCCATGGCACTTGGTCGCTTCGCGGACCTGGGCGTCAGGCACACGGTCATCACCCTGGGGTCACGTGGGTCGGTAACGACGGAGAGGGGCCAGCTCGTGCGTGTCTCGGCCCACGAGATCCAGGCGGTTGACACGACAGGTGCGGGGGATGCCTACCTCGGCGAGCTGGCGGCACACCTGGCCTTTGGCGGTTCGATCGTGGATGGCATGCGCTACGCCACGGCCGCCGCGGCGCTCTGCTGCACCAAGGTGGGGGCCCAGGACGCCATGCCCACCTGGGATCAGGTGGAGAAGTTCGCTGCGGCTCACAGGGTTCGCTCGTGACGGCACCTGCGTGCCAGGAGGGACCTGCATGCCAGGCGGTGGTCGCCCGTCCCCGTCACATCGCCTATTTCGACTGGCTCCGTGCACTTGGGGCGGTGGCCATCGTCCTGCTGCATGCTGTCGTGGCCTGCTCCGTCGACGAGGGCGCCTCCGCCGTCGCGCCCGGGCTGCTTGCGGCAGAGGGCGTGGCCCTCGTCCCGCTCTCCCGCTGGGCCGTCCCCGTGTTCTTCATGATGAGCGGCGCGCTCATGCTCGACCCGACGCGAGAGATGGGCCTGCGCAAGGTCGGTCGCCACATCTGGCGCGTAGCATTCGTGCTGCTTACCATAGGGTTTGCGTTCTGCCTCATGGAGAGCGCCTACGGGGCAGGTGCGATCGGCCTGTCCGTGGTGGGGGAGGCCGTCCTCGACCTCCTGACGGGCAACTCCTGGGGCCACCTCTGGTACCTCTACGCCACACTCGCCCTCTATGTCGTCACGCCCCCGTTGCGCTGGGTGGTTGGGATGGCCGAGAGGGGCACGGCGCCGATGGTCGAGGTGCTCGTCCTCGTCCTGTGGCTGCTCTGCTGCGGCGCCCCTACGCTTGCGGCTGCCATGGAGAGCGGGTTGGCGGTGGTCCCCTCGTGGCTCGGTACGTCTGTGGCAGGTGCCTCCGCGGTCGGTGGGGTGGCGACGTGCTGTGGCTGGGCGTTTCCCGTCGTGTACTACCTTGCGGGACATGTCCTGTTCCGTGCTGGCGGGCGCATCGCGCGCGGTGGTGCCGCCTGGTGGGTCGTGATGGCTGTGGGAGCCTGCGCCTGCGTCGCCATGGCCTGGCTCGAGGCCCTGGGCTACCCTGACTTCCAACTGCCGGAGCTGTGCCTGGCCCTGCCATTTGGCGCGGCGGTGTTCCTGCTGGCACGTGACTTCCTGGACGTCGCGGTGACCACCCCTGTGGGAGGTGGCGGGCATCCTGCCGAGGGCGATGGGTACCATCTCGCTGGGGGCGGTGGGCATCCCGCGATCGCGACGCTCTGTGGCTACAGCTTCGGCATCTACGTGATTCATCCCCTCTTTGGTCACATCCTGCTCAAGTTGGGTGTGGTGACGGATGCCGTCGCGTCGTGCGGTGCCGGGGGAGTCGTGGCCCTGCAACTGTGCATCGCTGCCTTGGGCCTGGTGGGGTCGATGGCGCTGACATGGACCTTGCGTAGGTGGATTCCGGGGTTCAGAGGTAAGGTGTAGGTGGTTTTCGTCCGTGTTGCCCTGTAACAAGAAGGCGGGATTGACGTGAAGCTGTCCAACCAGTCGCTCAGGCCACTGTACCTGCAGGCGATGGATGACATCAAGGCGGACATCGAGGGCGGGCGCTATGCGCCCAACCACAAGATCCCTTCAGAGGCGGAACTCTCGGGCAAATACGCCGTGAGCCGCATCACGATCAGGCGTGCTGTGGAGGAGCTCGTCTCGGAGGGCTACCTCACCAAGATGCAGGGCAAGGGCACCTTCGTCAACCCGCCCAAGCTTGCGCGCAAGATTCTGCAGAGCTCGGAGGTCCAGAGCTTCACGGAGACCTGTCGCGCGGCGGGCCGCGTCGCCGGCTCCAAGCTCGTCTCATGCGAGGTGGTGGACGCACGTCCTGCCGAGCGTGAGTTCTTGGACCTGGACGAGGGCGCCAAGCTCGTCTATGTCCAGCGCATCCGCACGGCGGACGGCGTCCCCATCATGCTGGAGAACAACTTCTTCCCGTTCGAGGGGTTCGAGTTCTTGGTCACGGCCAACCTGGACGACTGTTCGATCTTCTCGCTTGTGGGGGAGCGCACGGGTCGTATCCCCCAGGACACACGGCGTTGCACCCTGAGCATCGTTCGCGCCAACGCCGAGGTCGCCGCCCTTCTCGAGGTCGCCGTGGGCGAGCCGCTGTTCTGCGAGCAGGTGGAGTTCTTGGACGGCGAGGGGCGCCCCCTGTTGATGGGTCGCCAGTACATAGTCGGCGACATGTACCTCTTCGATATATAGCCTGATTCCCTATACATAGCCATCGCCTGATTCGAGGCGAGCTCACAGAAGTTCTTCTCACATCCATTTTTTGAAGGGTTGTGGATGGCACAGCAGGTATTGTGAGTCACCGTGGAGCGTGCGCTCACAATACCTCTCCTGTCATCCAAAAAACGGCTCCGATTGGGCAGAACCTGGATGGCAGGGCAACTTCTGTGAAAACGCTTTCACAATACCTCTCCTGCCGTCCACGCGACCTTCAAAAGTGGACGGCACAGCAACTAGTGTGAAAACGGCCCATTTGTGGCTCACAATACCTCTCCTGCCATCCGGGTCTTCCCCGCCATCGGGGCGTCCTCCCATCATCCGGGTAGCCCTCCTCTGCCATCATCCGGGTAGCCCCTCTCTGCCATCATCCGGGTGCCCCATACCCTCATGGGATCTCCGCACCGCCCGCCTGTCCGGCACCGCGCCCCCTGTGTGACATGTGGCACGTGACACGTGTCGTTCGGTGTGCCCCCACTACCGTTCGGCGGGCTTTTCGAGCCTTTGACCCCTCCGAGACTCTTTTGTGGAACGCCTACGTCAGGTTTAGTAACAAACGTCATATGATGTATACATATGATAGATACTATCAAGACAGCACAGGGCGTGGGTGACGTGCTGGAAGGCATGTCGACCTGCGCACGAGAGAAACGGGAGAAAGAGGCGAGGATGGCACACGAGGGTTCGGCCACGGATGGGAAGCGCGAGGGGTCCGCCCAGCGCAAGGGACTGCGGTGGCGCAAGGGGCTCCAGCTGCCGCACGTGTACACGATCATCTTCCTGCTCATGGTGGTCTTTGCGGTTCTGACCTGGATCATTCCATCGGGGTCGTATGAGCGCCAGACCATCGAGACCGCCGCTGGCGAGCGCGAGGTCGCGGTTGCGGGAACCTACCAACCCACCGAGAAGACGTACCTGGACGACGAGACCGGAAAGGAGGTGGACCTGCGCACCGACCTCCAGGAGCTTCTGATGGCGCCGACCCAGGGCATCCAGGCCGCCGCCGACGTCGTGGCGTTCGTCCTCCTCATCGGCGGATCCTTTGGCATCATCACCAAGACCAACGCCATCAACGCCGGCCTCTCCCACGTCATTGGAAAGCTCAAGGACAAGGACATCCTGATCATTCCGGTCTCGATGCTGCTGCTGTCGGTCTGCGGCACCACCTTCGGCATGTCCGAGGAGGCCCTGCCGTTCTATGCCATCTTTATCCCCATCATGATGGGGCTGGGATATGACTCGATGACGGCGTTCATGATCTGCTTCATGGGCCCCAACATCGGCTACATCGCCTCGACCGTGAACCCGTTCAACGTGCTCATCGCCCAAGGCGTCGTGGGGATCGAGGGCAACCCGCAGCTGTGGCTGCGCGCCGTCGTCTGGGTGGTCTTCACCGTGCTGGCCATCGTCTGGGTCATGCGCTATGCCCGTAGGGTCAAGCGTGACCCCGAGGGCTCCATCACCTATGCGGACGACATCGCCAAGCGCATCGAGTTCTCCGTCAGCGACGAGAGCGTCGTCCAGCCGTTCAGTGCGCGTCAGAAGGGCGTGCTCGTGGTCTTTGCGGCGGGCATGGGCCTCATCGTGTGGGGCCTTGTGACGCAGAGCTGGTACATGGACGAGATCTCTGCCGTGTTCTTTGGCATGGGCGTGCTCTCCGGCATCGTGGGCGGACTCTCCGAGCGCGAGATGGCCGAGGAGTTCGTCAAAGGCCTCGCGGACTTCGCCTATGCAGCGGTCATCATCGGCCTGGCCCGCTCCATCCTGGTCATCGCCGAGAACGGCATGATCATCGACACCATCCTGAACTCCATGGCGACCCTGCTCGCGGGAGTTCCGTCAGCCATCTACACCACGATTCTCTACGTGGTCCTGGGCCTGCTGTCACTCCTGGTTCCCAGCTCATCGGGGCTGGCCGCGCTGACGATGCCCATCGTCGGGCCCCTCACCCAGCTCGTGGGCGTCAACCCCGAGGCCGCCGTCACCGCCCTGGCCATGGCCAACCAGACCATCAATACCATCAGTCCGACGGCGGGCATGACCGTCGCCGGGCTGGCCGTGGCCAAGATCTCCTTCGGCCAGTGGTGGAAGACCTGCTGGAAGTTCATGGCCGTGATCGCCGCGCTGGGCATCGCGGTCACCGCCCTCTCGGGCATGCTGCCCGTCTAGCTCGTCCCTGCGACGTCCCGATGCACGTGCGGGGCGTCGGCCCTTGGGGAGCCCTTGGGGCGCGGGGAGGCCCGCCCGATAGAGGAACGTGCGGGAGAGGCGCGTGCAGGAGAAGCGCATGGCTCGTGTGGGAGAAGCACGTGCATGCCTGGCAGTGGGGGTAGTGATGCGAGACAGGTCGGACAGGTTGGTAGTCCTTTCCCAGAACGTCTTTCCCGCAACGGGAACCGGGTCTCTCGACGGCTTCGTCGCGACCGAGGGCAACCGCATCGTGGCGGTGGGCCCGCGCGGCGATGCCCGGCCATACGTCGACGCCGCCACGCGCGTGATCGATGCGGGCGAGCGCACGGTGCTGCCGGGCATGACCGACAACCACACCTTCTTTGCCGGATGGGCCCTCCTCTCGCTTGGCTGCGACCTCTCGCACGCGCACGACGTGCGGGTTGCGATCGAGGCGCTTCTCGCCTTCGCCCAGCCGCTGGGAGAGGGCGAGCCCGTGTTCGGGCACGGCTGGAACGCGGGGGACTTTGGCCCCGACGCCGCATCCATTCTGGATGAGGCATTCCCTGACCGCCCCGTCGTGGCGTTCACCGCAGATCGAGGCACGTGCTGGATGAACACCGCGGCACGCGAGCGCTATGGCTTCTCGCCCGATGAGTGCTATGCCGAGAAGACCTGGCGCATGATGGGCGACTATCTGCGCGATCCCAGGATGCGCGGCCTCTACCACCAGTACATGCGCATGCTCAACGCGCGCGGCATCACGCAGATAAAGGAGATGACGTTCGACGACTACTACGGCTTTGCCGACGTGATGGAGCGCATGGAGAGGGACGACGAGCTCACCGTACGCGTCTCGATGATGAGCCAGCCCGTCGGCCGGGGCATGGACCTGGAGCACGGGCGTCGCATGCGCGAGCGCTTTCGCGGGCCGTTCGTGAGCTTCAGCGGCTTCAACCGCATGACCGACCGCTCCATCGGATCGGGCATGGCGGAGCTCAAGGAGCCCTATCTGGACGACCCGGGCTCCCGCTGCGGCGCGTCCGTCGAGTGGGGGCTGATCGAGGACGAGCTCGAGGCCGCCGATGACGCGGGTTTTCGCTACTCCCTGCATTGCCAGGGAGATGCCGCGGTGGCGCATGTGGTCGAGCTCTACGGACGCTGCCGCAAGGGCGATAGCGGCCGGCTGTTGCAGCGCCATGCGATAACGGACCTGGAGCTTGCCGATCCCGAGGACATCGAGCGCCTTGGCGCGCTCGGAGGCGTCTGCGAGGTGTACCCACAGATCCAGTCGCTCGACAAGAAGGCCGACCTCCTGGCCATGGTCAGCCGGAAGATCGGCCCCAAGCGCTTTGGGCACTACTGGATGCGCCGCCAGATGTGGGACGCCGGCTGCAAGGTGGCGTGTGGCACCGACCTGCCGCTGATGCTCCCCTCCATCGGCGAGGCGATCTACTGTGGCTGCGGCGGGCACTTTGACGACGGTGGCACCGCACGCGAGGAGAACATGCTCACGGTGCCCGAGATGCTGCTCGCCTGGACGGCAAACGGTGCGTACGACTGCTATGCGGAGGACCGCCTGGGCACGCTCGAGCCAGGCAAGCTGGCGGACATCGTGGTGCTCGAGGCCGACGTGCTGCATGCGGACCCCGCAGACGTTCGCGAGGTCAATGCCGCACTCACCGTGAGCGACGGGCGTGTGGCATACGACGGCCTCACGTAGCCGTCCGTTGGCGGCATGGCTCTAACAGCGTAAATACTGGGTCCTAATGTTTCAGCTGATAAACGGTGCCGTTTGGCGCAAAACGATAAGGAGCGAAAATGGACGCAACTGGCTACGCAACGCAGATCCTGGCAGACGAGGGCACGGTGAAGCAGGTCTACTGGGTCGCCTGCGGCGGCTCCGTCATCGACCTCTACCCGGCACACTGCCTGATCAACGCGACGAGCGCCACCGTGGAGAGCGCCATCTTCACGGGTGCGGAGTTCAACGCCTTCCCGCCCGCAAAGCTCGGCCCTGACTCACTGGTCGTCACCTGCAGCCACTCAGGCGGCACGCCTGAGACCGTCGAGGCAAGCGAGATTGGCAGGTCCCGTGGCGCCTACGTGCTTGCCATGACCAACCAGGCCGGCTCCAGGATCGATAGCGGCGAGTGGCCCTGCTGGGTGTATGAGTGGGAGGACGACACACCTCAGGCGGAAAGGCCCGCGGGCTTCTCGCTTGCCCTTGCCGCAGCGCTGATGGCCACCCAGGACGGCTACGACGAGGTCGACGCCCTCGCTGCCGGCATCGCACAACTCGACGGCATCATCGCCTCTGCTAAGCCGCGTGTGGAGGCGGAACTTGGCCCCCGCTTCGCCGAGCTCTGCCGCGAGCATGACTTCCTCTACGCGCTGGGCTCCGGTCCCACCTTCTGCCAGACCTATGGATTTGCCATCTGCTCCCTGATGGAGATGCAGTGGCAGCACTGCTCGTACATCAACTCGGCCGAGTACTTCCACGGCCCCTTCGAGTGCACCGAGGACGGCGTCTTCTACTTCCTGCAGAAGGGGTCCGGCGCCAACCGCGCCATCGACGAGCGCGCCGAGCGCTTCCTCGCCACCCACACCGACACGCTCATGGTCCTCGACTCGGCCGACTACGGCATGCTCGACGTCGACGAGTCCGTCCGCAGCTACCTCGACCCGATCTTCTTCTACGAGATGAACGTGTCGCTGCGCGGCGTTCGCGGCAAGGCCTTTGGCCACGATCCCGACCTGCGTCGCTACATGGGCGTCGTCGAGTACTAGCCCAAGTGCCAGCGCGACCCGTGCCAGCGATCGACCGAGAGGGTGACAACGATGCAGGAGCAGAATCTGGACGTCAGCGTCTGTGGCTTTGGTGACAACGTCGTCGACGTGTACGAGCATGTCAGGACCATGTACCCCGGCGGCAACGCCGTCAACTTCGCGGTCTATGCCAAGAAGGCCGGCGTGAGGCGTGCCGCCTACATGGGCTACTTCGGCAGCGACGACCGTGCCGAGCACGTGATACGGAGCCTGCACGAGGAGGGTATCGAGCTCGTCAAGTGCAAGCAGCTCATCGGCGAGAACGGTTACTCCTGCGTGTCCATCGCCGAGGACGGCGACCGCATCTGGGGCGACTACAACCAGGGCGGCATCCGCGGCGAGTCCCGTTATGTGCTCGACCGCTTTGACGTGGAGTACCTGCGGCAGTTCGACATCGTTCACTCGGGCAACTACTGCTACACCGAGCGCCAGCTGCACAAGATCCATGAGGCCGGCATCCCGCTTTCATTCGACTTCTCCGACGACTCCACGTGGGAGTACTACCAGGAGGTCGCCCCCAACGTGACCTACGCGTTCTTCTCCGCCTCTGGCCTGAGCGTCGACGAGACGCACGACCGCCTGCGCAAGGTCCACGAGCTGGGCCCCAAGTGGGTCTCGGCCACGCGCGGCGTCGAGGGCTGCTATGCCTTTGACGGCGAGAGGTTCTACCGCCAGGAGTCCAAGCCTGTCGCGCGGATGCGCGACGCCATGGGCGCGGGCGACTCCTTCCTCACGGCGTTCCTCGTGAGGAGCGCCGACGCCCGCAAGAGGGGCGCCTCTGAGGAGGAGGCGTACAAGGCGGGACTCGCGTATGCCGCAGAGTTTGCCTCCGACGTGTGCTGCGCGCAGGACGGCAGCTGGGGTCACGGTCTCAGGTACTAGGGAGTGGCGAGGGACGCCGACCGGCATTCCCTCCCATGGCGACTCAAAGGTGTGGGTGGCTTGCAAATCCGCTCCGACTGGCATAAGTTCTCCCTATCTAACTAATGTGCTGGCGACATGGCGGCCCGTGTCGCCCGTGCGTGGTGCGGCCTGCGTCATCTGGTGAGCGCATCCGCAATCGGCTGGGAGGATGACATGTCACAGGAGAAGAAAGATGGGCATGGCCCCGGAGGCGGCCACGGCCGCAGGAGCCAACGTGGCTCGCTGTCCCGCATTCTGGACTTCGCGGGGACGAGGAGGCCGCTGGTCATCATCGGATGCCTGCTCGTTGCCGTGTCGATGGTGTTCACCATGGTGCCCTACGTCTACATCTGGCTCGTGGTGCGCGACCTCGTCGCGGTGGCCCCCGACTGGGAGCGTGCCACCAGCATCGCTGGCTACGGCTGGTCGGCGTTCTGGTTCTCGGTCGTGGGCATCATGGTGTACTTCGCGGGCCTCATGTGCACGCACCTGGCGGCGTTTCGCATGCAGTCCAACGTGCGCAAGATGTGCTCGGAGCGGCTTATGCACGCCCCTCTCGGCTACTTCGACACGCACGCCTCGGGCCTGCTGCGCCGTCGCATCGACAAGATGAGCGCCAACATCGAGCAGCTCTGCGCACACAACCTCGCCGACATCTCGGGCACCGTGGTGATGTTCGTCGCCACCGTGGTGCTCCTCTTTGCCTATGACTGGCGCATGGGCCTTGCCTGCCTGCTGGCCGTGATCATATCGTTCGCGTGCATCTTCTCCATGATGGGGCCGGACAAGATGCAGTTCATGAGCGTGTACCAGGACGCCCTTGATGACATGAGCCACGCGACCACCGAGTACGTGCGCGGCATCCCCGTGGTGAAGGTGTTCCAGCAGACGGCCCACTCCTTCAAGGCGCTCAAGGTCTCCATCGAGAGGTACGGCGACCTTGCCGACAGGTACCAGCGCGCGGTCTGCGAGGTTCCCCAGAGCATCAACCTCACCTTCATCGAGGGGGCCTTCGTGTTCTTGCTCCCCGTCGTGATCCTGCTTGCGCCCGGCGCGCTCGCGACGGGCAGCCTCGCGGGCCTTGTGACGGACTTCGCGTTCTACGCGATCTTCTCGGCTGTCATATCGACGGCGCTCTCCAAGATCATGTTCGCCGGGGGCGGCATGATGCAGGCCAATGACGCCCTCAGACGCATCGAGGAGGTCCTGGATGCGCCTCAGATGACGGTCGCCGACAATCCCAAGGCGCCTCGCGGTAATGACGTCGAGTTTTGCGACGTGCGCTTCACCTACGAGGGGGCGGAGCACCCCGCCCTCGATGGCGTCTCGTTCAGGGTCCCCGCCGGCTCCACGGTCGCGCTCGTGGGGCCTTCCGGCGGCGGAAAGACCACGGCCGCCAGCCTCGTCCCCCGCTTCTGGGATGCCGACTCCGGGTCGGTGCTCGTCGGTGGCGTCGACGTGCGTGAGATGGACCCGCATGTGCTGATGGACGACGTGGCCTTCGTCTTCCAGAACAACCGGCTCTTCAAGTCCTCGATCCTCGAGAACGTGCGTGTCGCGCGCCCCGACGCGACGCGCGAGCAGGTCGGCGAGGCGCTCTCGGCGGCCCAGTGCGACGACATCATCGCCAAGCTCCCCGACAGCGTCGACACGATCATCGGCACGAGGGGGACCTACCTCTCGGGTGGTGAGCAGCAGCGCATCATGCTTGCCCGAGCGATCCTCAAGGACGCCCCCATCGTCGTGCTCGACGAGGCCACGGCCTTTGCCGACCCGGAGAACGAGCGGCTCATCCAGGGGGCCTTCAAGCGCCTGGCACAGGGCCGCACGGTGATCATGGTTGCCCACCGGCTCACGACCGTCGTGGGTGCTGACAAGATCGTGGTCCTCGACCACGGGCATGTGGTCGAGCAGGGATCGCATGAGGGGCTCGTCGCCTCGGGCGGTCTCTATGCGCGCATGTGGGCCGACTACCAGACGGCCGTCTCGTGGAAGATCTCGAAGGGGGTGGCCTAGATGTTTGGCGAGGGGTTCAAGAGGCGCTTCGCGCTCACCGACCAGGGCGTGACCAATGCGAAGAAGGGCGCGCTGTGGACCATCGCGGTCAACCTCATAGACTTCGCGGGCATCGTGTTCCTCTACCAGCTCATGGCGCAGCTCGTGACGGCGCTCACCGAGGGTGGGGGGCTGCCGTCCATCCTGCCCTACGCAGCCCTGCTGGTCGCGTTCGTGGTGGTGTCGTTCCTCGCCCACAAGCAGCAGTACTTCAACACCTACGGTACGGTCTACCACGAGGTGGGGGTGCTGCGCATCGGCCTCGCCGAGCGCCTGCGCAGGTTGCCGCTGTCCTTCTTCATGGGTCGCGACCTTGCCGACCTCTCCGAGACCATCATGGGCGACGTGGACGCCCTCGAGCACGTGTGGTCGCACGTCCTGGGCTACCTCTACGGGGCCTACGTGTCGACGGCCATCGTGGCCGTGGGGCTGCTCGCGTTCGAGTGGCGCCTCGCCCTTGCGGTGCTCTGGAGCGTGCCCTTGGCGTTTGGGCTGCTCTTTGGCCTGCGTAGGATGACGCTCGAGAGCCAGAGGGCGGCGCGTGCCGACTCCCTCGAGGTCTCCGACGCGATCCAGGAGACGCTCGAGAACGTCCGCGAGATTCGCGCCACCAACCAGGAGGAGCGCTACCTCGACGGGCTGCGCAAGAAGATCGATCATGCGGAGGCCAGCCAGACCGCAAGCGAGCTCAAGACGGGGCTCTCGGTCAACGCCGCGTCGGTGATCATGCGCATGGGCGTTGCCACCACCGTCGTCGCGGGGGCCGCCCTCATGCTCTCCGGTCAGATCGGCTTCATGGTCTACTTTGCCTTCCTGCTCACGGTCACGCGCATCTACGCACCCTTCGACCAGGCGCTTGCCCTCATCGCCGAGATGCTTGCGTCCGAGGTCGCGGCCTCGCGGCTCCAGTCCATCTACGACGAGCCCGTGGCGCGGGGGCAGGAGGCGTTCGCGCCCGTCGGTCACGACATCGTCTTCGATGACGTGGACTTTGCCTACCAGGGCGAGCGCGTCCTCGACAGCGTGAGCTTCACGGCGAGGGAAGGTGAGGTGACGGCCCTCGTGGGTCCGTCGGGATCGGGCAAGTCGACCTGCGCACGCCTTGCGGCGCGCCTCTGGGATGCGAGCTCGGGCACGGTGCGCGTGGGCGGCGTCGACGTCTCGACGGTGGACCCCGAGGTCCTTCTCGCAGACTATGCCGTGGTCTTCCAGGACGTGACGCTCTTCGACGACACGGTCATGGCCAACATCCGCCTGGGTCGCAAGGATGCCACCGACGAGGAGGTCCTCGCTGCGGCACGCGCGGCCAACTGCGACGGCTTCGTCGGGCAGCTGCCCCAGGGCTACGACACCGTGATCGGCGAGAACGGCAGCCGTCTCTCTGGCGGAGAGCGCCAGCGCATCTCCATCGCGCGTGCCTTGCTGAAGGATGCGCCCATCGTCCTGATGGACGAGGCCACGGCCTCGCTTGACGTCGAGAACGAGACCCAGGTACAGGAGGCTCTCACGAGGCTGCTCGTGGGCAAGACGGTTCTCGTGATCGCGCATCGCATGCGCACCGTGGAGAATGCCGACAGGATCGTGGTGCTGGCTGGGGGCAGGGTCGTGGAGGAGGGCTCCCCCGCCGAGCTCAGGGCCAAGGACGGCGGCATCTTCCGCCACATGTCCGAGCTCCAGCAGCAGTCTGCCGGCTGGAGCATCTAACGTTGCGGCTGGAGCAGCCAACGTTGCGGCTGCCACGCGGCGTATGGTGCATGGCGGCCGGCAGATGGTATGCGCGGTGGCCTGTGTGCGGTGGCCGACGGGTGGTGCATGCGACGGCCTGCGTGTGGTGTGTCCCGCGCCGACATGTCTCGCGTTGACCTGTCTCACGCCGACGTATTTTCACACTAGTTTCCCTGCCATCCAGTTTTTGGGGCCCTGTGGATGGCAGGGAAGTTTTTGTGAAAAATTATGCAACCACTTTCACAATAGCTCACCACACGTCCGTAAGACAGACGCTCTGGGGATGGCTGGCGAGGTATTGTGAGTTGCCCGGACAACGATACTCACAGTAGTTCTCTACGCATCCCGCAGACCCGTAAAACTGGACGACAGGGGAATCTTTGTGAAACGCGCCCGACCGAGACTCACAAAGGTTTGCGTGAGGGGTCGCCCCAGGTCGAGGTTGCCCTAGGACGGGGCCGCTCGAGGCCGGGACCGGCCCAGCCTGGGTCGCCTGAGGCCGGGGCTGCACAGCCGCGAGGCTTGCGGATGACCGCCTCAGCCACGAGGCTTGCGGATGACCGCATGTAGGTGCCAGACCCCGCTGTTCTCGAAGGCCTCCATGACCAGTCCCGACCGCCGGCACATCTCCGTGAGCTCTTTGCGAGAGTAGATGCGCACGTCCCCCTTATTATGCATCAGTAGGTTTGCCAGTGGCAGCTCGACGTGGTTGACAAGCCACAGGAACACGGGGTTGTCGGTGCTGTCGTTGAGATAAGGCGCTTGCACGAGAGGTCGTGTACGTCCTGGGCGGGCGTTCTCCTGGCATCCATTGGGACCATGGCTGTGATGGTCACCTCCACCGCGTTGGCCGTTTCAGCTGCGTCGGCCGTGCCCATCATGCCAGTATCTCGCGGCCTCCCGATGGCCCTGCTTGCCGTTCTGGCATGTCTGCTGGCCGGAGCGCTTGTCCTGCTCGAGCGGCGCATCTGCGTGCCTGCCCTCGCCTGTGATGCGATGCCAGATGCGGGCGCAGGGTTGATCTCGGGCTTGCTGATGCATCTCACGAACCGCGGGCTGTACCACGAGCTAGAGAGAAGCTCCCGCCTTGCACGGAGGAAGTGGCTGTTATCCCTGCTGCTGTGCGGCCATGGCTGGCAGACGCTTGTGTCACGTGCGATCCTCGTGCACCTGCGACGCTTCGAGGGGCTGGGAGACATCCTGCTTTTTGCCGGCGTCTACGTGCCCCTGCTGTGCTCGCTCTGCCTTGGGGTGCTGGGTCTCCAGCTGCTGGTTCCCTGCGCGGCCGCAGTGGTGCTCAACTATCGCGCCGCAGCTGAGTTCGTACGCGTCTTCCGTGCGGACGAGGACAACCGCCTCGTCCTGGCGGGTGGTGTGGCCATCTCCCGAGGTCGCGACATGGGCGCGTGAGGTGTGCCCTCCGCAGGGCTTCCGTCAGGAGTCCATGCCGGACTTGTACCAGGCGACGGCCAACTGGACGCGGTCACGCAGGCCAAGCTTCGCGAGGATGCGCGTCACCGAGCGCTTGACGCTCGCCGGCTCTATGCAGATCCTCTCGGCGACCTCGGCGTTCGAGAGCCCGTCGGCCACCAGGCGGCATACCTCGCGCTCACGGGGCGTGAGCGCGCGGAAGCTTGCCGCAAAGCCCAGGGAGGCCTCGTCCTTCTCGGCAGGGCGCATCCCTCGCTCGATGACCGCACGGGTGATGCGCGGCGTGAGCACGGCATCGCCGTCTGCGACGGCGCGTACCGCCCGGGCAAGCTCTGCGGCATGCACGTCCTTGAGCAAAAAGCCCGACGCGCCGGCGGAGAGCCCGCCGAAGGCGTAGTCGTCCTCGTCGTAGGTGGTGAGGATGAGCACGCGGACGTCCGTCCAGCGCGCCGTGATGCGCGCGGTGGCGTCGATGCCGTCCATGCGGGGCATGCGTACGTCCATGAGGATGACATCCGGTAGGGCACGTCCCAGCTCCTCCGCCTGTGCGAGCCGGTCGATGGCCTGCTGGCCATCTTCGGCCTCGAGCACGACCGTGACACCATCCGCACGCCTGAGCATGAGCGAGAGGCCCATGCGCACGCCCTCCTGGTCATCGACGATCATGGTGCGTATCATGCGCCCGCACCCCCTTCCCGCCTGGTGGCAGCCTGTGCCCCGGGACAGCCTGTGACGGGATGGTCGCATGGACCGTCCAGCCAGCGTTGTCCTCGTATCCCGAGGAGAACGTGCCTCCGGACAGGCGCACGACCTCCTCCAGCCGCACAAGTCCCGTGCCTCGCCCACCCTCCTCCGCGCCGTTGCCACCTCCTGCGGCCGTGCATGGCGTACCGGCCGTGCGCTCTCCGTCGTCGCGGACGGTGAGCGCGAGGGTACCGTCCGGCCTATGGTCCCACGACGTGACGATGCGGCCCACGTGTCCGCCGCTCGCGCGACCGCCGTGTCGGACGGCGTTGGTCAGGGCCTCGCGCGTGATGGAGAACGCGAGGTCGGCCTGCCTGGCGTCATCGGGTCTGGTCCCCGTCTCGGTCAGGGCGCAGGTGATCCCCAGCTCTCGTACGTGCTCGAGCACGGGTTCCACCTCGTCCCAACGGTGGGGCGCCTCGGCGGCATCACTCGCGGGTCCCGTCATCGCCGCCCCCGCAGATTTGGCATCCCTCGCGCCCGCGAGCGCGCGGACGGCCCTGCGCGTGTCCTCGAGGCCCGCTCGCGCGAGGCCGTTGATCGAGGCGAGGGCCCGGTCGAGCTCGTCGTCGCCCGTGGTCCCGGCAAGGCCCTCTGACAGCGCGACGATTGCCGTGAGGTCGTGGCCCACGGAGTCGTGAAGCTCTGCGGCGATGCGCCCGCGTCTGAGGGCCGCATCGCGTGCCTCGGCCACGCGGGCGAGCTCCTCGGCTCGTGCTCGCTCGGCTGCAGCCTCTGCCTGGCGGGCGCGCCGCCTGTCGTAACGCAGCCGCGAGATTGCGCCCAGCGCGATGGTGAGGATGGTAGGGGAGAGGAAGACCACGTACGTGAGCATGAAACCCCATGTTGAGGCGGTCCCGCCGACAGCCGCCCCGCCCGTCGGCGCCATGACGTCCTGCGTGCAGGCGAAGGCCTGGGCTGCGACGATCGTCGTGGTTCCCGCCAGGGCGTCCCGCTGGCTTCCGCGTGCCACGCAGGCATAGGCTGCGACAAGGGCGAGCGCGCCCGTCTCGGACGTGACGCCCATGAGGGAGAGCAGGGCGATCGACATGGCCTCCGCCAGGGCGACGGCGAGCGGCCAGCGGTGCCGCACAAAGAGGGCGGCGCATCCCAAGGCCAGGAGCAGCAGCACCGGCAAGAGCAGGCTGGGGCTGGGAGATCCGGGCAGGCCGATGAAGAAGAGGCGCGTGAAGAGCATGGCCTCCCACGCCACGCAGAGGACGGGTGCCACGAGCTGCAGGAGGGGGCTTGCATCCCAGCGCTCTGACAGCCTGTCGAACATGACCCTCTCCCTCCTTCCGTTTGCCTCATTCTATCCCGCATAGGCCCTAGCTTGCGTGGATGTCATGGCGGCGCAGGCGCAGGGTTGCGAACGCGACGGCCGCTGCGGTCCACGCCACGGACATCACCACGATGGTCGCCACATTGGACGCCGAGAGGCTGACCATCGCGTTCGAGTTCATGCCCATCTGCATGAGGGAGTAGGGGAACACGTAGCCCGCCCCGGCTATGGTGGCCATGAGACCGGCGACACCTCCTGCGAGCGCCACGCCCACCGGAGCCGCAAAGCTGCGGACGAGCATCGAGACGACGAGCTGCAGCGCCGCGATGGCAAGGCTGCCAAGCCAACCGAGTGCCACGTAGAGCAGGGTGCTCCCGACGGGGAAGCTCCCGGGTACGCCCAGGGCGACGCCACAGGCCACATACGCCGCGACGATGCTCGCGAACGCCACGAGCATGCAGACGCCGACGACGACCAGCTTGGTGCAGAAGACATGGCGGGCGGGCACGGGCGCGACCATGAGCTCGTTCCAGTTGGAACCCTGGTGCTCGAGGCGCCACAGGTGGCTTGCTGCCACGCCGACGAGCGCGGGCAGGAAGAAGTAGCAGACGAAGAGCGTCTGCTGCGTCCACAGGTTCTCCCAGCCGGGCGTGAGCACTCCCAGGTTGAGACTGTAGTTTGCCGAGCCCAGGAGTGCGGAGAGGCCCGGCAGCAGCACGAAGGCCAGCCAGATGGGCGCCCTGCGCATCTTGATGAGCTCCGCATGAACGCAGGTGGCGAAGGAGACGTGGCTTACGCGAGGGCTTCCGTCCATGCTAGAGCTCCTTTCGGGAGAAGCCGCGACCTGCGTACCCGTAGATCGCGACGGTCAGGATGATAATGACGGCAAGGTCCGCCACGGGCCAGGCCCGCGAGGCGAATGCCACCCGACCTGCATCGGAGCTCATCTCGACGGTGGAGAGCAGCGCGTAATACGAGCTGGGGACCAATCGGGCAAACGCCGTGGGCAGGTACATGGAGAACAGGCCGAGAAACGACAGCGCCACGCCCACCACGAGGGGAAGGAACTGGTTCTGCAGGATGAGGCAGAGCGCCTGGACCAGCGTCGCCACGAGCAGGCTCACCGCGAGCGTGGAGACTGCGTACTGGGCGACGGCAATCGCGTCCGGCAGCGAGGGAAAGCCGAGGGACGAGGTCAGAGCGAGGCTGGCCGCGGTCTGCGCGACCACGAGAAGCCCCAGCACAAGGGTTATGGCCTGCCACTTCGCACGGAAGAGCTCTCGGGGTGACTGCAGGGTGAGGAGCTCCTTGAGCATACCTCCGGGGCTCTCTATGTCGCAGACGGTGCTCGAGGCGATGCTCGCGAGCAGGGGGAGGAAGATGGCGTTGAGCATGGGGAGCTGCCAGTAGATGGCGCGCCAATCGCCCTTGGACACGGCGTCGCCCGACCAGCCGTATCCCAGCCAGACGAGCTCGAGGGCCATGAGGGCCAGCGCAACGAGTGGCAGGTGCTTGCGGCGAAGCTTCCTGAGCTCCAGGCGAACCGCCGGGATGCGGCGCGGCCGCGACGTCGCGGACGGGGTCCTTTCGGCCATCAGATCGTCGCCTCCATGCCGGTCAGCTGGAGGAAGATGTCCTCCAGGCTCTGGGAGCGCTCCTCCATGCGGACGATGCCGACGCCTTGCCGCGCAAGGCACAGGCTCACCTGACCAGCGGTGGCGTCGTCGACGGCCTTGATGCGCAGCCATCCGTTGGTGTCCGCTGTGGCGCCGGTGAGTGCTCGCAGGGCGGTCGCGTTGTCGGTGGTGCGCAGGGCGATCCAGCGCCGGGCGCGGGCGTGCAGCTCCGCTATGGGACCCTGCCAGACCATCTGGCCGGAGTTGATTATGCCCACGTGGTCGGCCATCTGGTCTATCTCGGAGAGCAGATGGCTCGACACCATGACGGTGCAGCCGAAGCGGTTGGGCATGTCGCGGATGAGCTGGCGGATCTCGTGGATGCCACTGGGGTCGAGGCCGTTGGTGGGCTCGTCGAGCAGCAACAGCCGTGGACGGCCGACGAGGGCGCTTGCGATGCCCAGGCGCTGGCGCATGCCGAGCGAGAACTGGCCGACGACCTTGCGGCGCGTCTTGGGGTCGTTCAGGCGCACGACCTCGAGGGCCTCGTCGATGCAGCTGGTGGGCAGTCCGCGCAGCCGGCGCACGATGTCGAGGTTCTCGTATGCGGTGAGGTGCGGGTAGCAGCTGGGGCCCTCGATGATCGAGCCCACCTGCCGCAGCACCTCGAGGCGGTTGCTGGGGCCCATCTCGCGTCCCAGTACCTGGATGCTGCCACCCGTGGGGTGGGCGAGGCCCAGGATCATCTTCATGGTGGTGGACTTTCCCGCGCCGTTGGGCCCGAGGAAGCCGTAGACGGCGCCCTCGCTCACCTCGAGGTTGAGATTGCTCACCACGGTGGCGTCACCGTAGCGCTTGGTGAGGCCATCGGTTGCGATTGCGAGTCCTTCTGACCGACGTGCGCCTCGACGATGCGTTTTACGCTGGCCTGCGTCCATCGTGCCTCCAATCCGTCGCTTGTCTGGCTGACGGTTTGGATTGTGCGACATGGGGCGCGCGGCGGTGATCCCGCTGGGACGCTTGACACCCTGGGGTGACAGGGGGTTCGCGCCCATGGTTACATGAAAGTGCCTACTTCCTTTTGCGGGCGTCTCGGGGGAGAATGCTCACCCAAGGGACAACCCGAGAGGAGCAGCCCATGGACGCACAAGAATGCCTGGACATGCTGCACGCGATGTGGGACCTCCTGCTGGGACGCTGGGAGTTCTTTGGGGAGCTTCTGGTCGAGCACCTGGCCATCTCGGCTGCCGCCATCGTCATCGCCATCGTGGCGGGAGGGGTCTTCGGCCTGCTCATCGCCGAGCGCCCCCGCGCCGCCAAGCCCACGCTCGGCGTGGTCAACTTCCTCTACACCATCCCATCCATCTCGATGCTGGGGTTCCTCATCCCCTTCTCGGGCGTGGGCAACGCGACGGCGGTCATAGCGCTCACCATCTACGCCTTGCTGCCCATGGTGAGAAACACCCACACGGGCATCACCAACGTGGACCCCGCCCTCGTGGAGGCCGCTTGCGGCATGGGTTCGACCGACGGGCAGATCCTGCGTAGGATCAAGATCCCCCTGGCCCTGCCCTACATCATGAGCGGCATCCGGTCGATGGCGACCATGACGGTGGCACTTGCGGGCATCGCGTCGTTCATCGGCGCCGGTGGCCTGGGCGTGGCCATCTATCGCGGCATCACCACCAACAATGTGGCCATGACCATGGACGGGAGCCTCCTCACGGCGCTTCTCGCCCTCGCCGTCGACGTCGTGCTCGGTTTTGTGGAGCGTCGCAGCCAGATGCGAAGCGCTTCCGCCCGGCGCGCCAATCGGCGCATGGCGCTTGCCGCTGCCGGGATGGCCGCCGTGGCCGCATTGGTTGCCGGTGTGCAGGCGTTTGTCCCGGCAGAGGTCATCCACGTGGCCACCAAGCCCATGACCGAGCAGTACATCATGGGCTACATGCTCAAAGACCTCATCGAGCAGGACACGGACCTCACCGTCGAGCTCACCGTGGGGGTGGGTGGCGGCACCTCCAACATCGAGCCTGCCATGGAGTCCGGCGAGTTCGACCTCTATCCCGAGTACACCGGGACTGCCTGGAGTGCCGTGCTCAACAAGGGGGACACCTACTCGGAGGACCTCTTCGGACAGCTGCGGCAGGCCTACGAGGACCAGCTGGGCCTCGAGTGGGTAGGCATGTACGGCTTCAACAACACCTTTGGCCTGGTCGTGCGCAGGGAGGTGGCCGAACGCTACGACCTCCGCACCTACTCCGACCTGCAACGCGTCGCCAGCCAGCTCAGCTTTGGCGCCGAGTACGACTTCTTCGAGCGCGAGGATGGCTACCAGGCGCTCTGTGACGCCTATGGCCTCGACTTCGGCAGCACCATGGACCTCGACATCGGCCTCAAGTACCAGGCACTGGCCGAGGGCCAGATCGACGTGATGGTGATCTTCACCACCGACGGGCAGCTCTCTGCCACGGATGCCGTGGTCCTCGAGGACGACAAGGGCCTCTTCCCCTCCTACCTCTGTGGCAACGTGGTGCGCAGGGAGACGCTGGAGAGCCATCCCGAGCTGCGTGCGGTGCTCGAGCGCCTGGAGGGGACCGTCACCGACGATGACATGGCGAAGATGAACTACTCGGTCGAGACCGAAGGGCGTGCACCCGAGGACGTGGCGCGCGAGTACCTCGAGCAGAAGGGGCTCCTGCGATGAGTGACGAAATGAAGACCGCTGCCGCCCTGACGGCAGACGACCCAGCCACAGCCGCCTCCGTCGAGGGCACCCCCGCCGCAGACGTGCCGGCCATAGAGTTTCGCGACGTGAGCAAGGACTATGACGGCAAGCCCGTCCTTCGCGACGTATCGCTTTCCATCATGCGCGGCGAGTTCGTGTGCGTGATAGGGTCCTCGGGCGGTGGCAAGACCACGCTGCTCAAGATGGCCAACGGCCTCATCGAGCCAAGCGAGGGGGATGTGCTGGTCGAGGGCGTGAGCGTACGGAAGCAGGACCTCATCCAGCTCAGGCGCAACATCGGCTATGCCATCCAGGGCAGCGTGCTCTTCCCGCACATGACGGTGGAGCAGAACATCTCCTACGTGCCCAGCCTCTGGAACGGCGGCAATCGTGCACGCACTCGCAAGGCGGTCCGCAAGTGGATGGGCATCGTGGGGCTCGAAGAGGAGCTGCTCGAGCGCTACCCGGCCGAGCTTTCGGGAGGCCAGCAGCAGCGGGTGGGCATTGCCCGTGCGCTGGCGGCCTCACCAGGCATCCTGCTCATGGACGAGCCGTTCGGAGCCGTGGACGAGATCACCCGCAGGCAGCTGCAGGCGGAGCTCAGGCGCATCTATGGCGAGACGGGCATCACCGTGATGTTCGTGACGCACGACATCGAGGAGGCGCTACGGCTTGCAAGCAAGGTGGCCGTGGTGGACGGAGGGCGCGTGCAGCAGTATGCCTCGCCTGACGAGCTGGTCGAGAAGCCTGCGACGGACTTCGTGCGCCGTCTGGTTGCGGGCAGATAGGCGGGCATCGGGGCGGATGGACAGTGCGGACGCGATACGGAACTTCGGTGCCCTCGAAGCGTTCGAGGACTATGAAACGGGGTTCGGGAATATCATCTGCCAAACGGAGGCACCGTACATGCATCCCGACCGCGCGCACGCCATACCGGTCATGGCTCTATAGCGCGTCATCACCTATATGCAAAGACCCCGACCTGTAGGGACGGTGAGAACCATAGCTTCCATGGATGAGGGAGTTGCGGAGGCGCGGCGCACCCCTGGTGCGCGGCTCGTCGACGTGCGTGAGGAGGGCGAGTTCCTCGCCGGGCACGTCCCCGATGCCGCCAACGTGCCGCTCTCCCAGCTGGGGCGCATCGCTGACGTCGCTCAGGACCGTGCGACTCCGCTCTTTCTCTACTGTGCCAGCGGCGCTCGGAGTGCTCGCGCCGCACGTGAGCTCGTGCGTGCGGGATATGCGGACGTCCGCGACATTGGGGGCATTAACGACTACACTGGCCCACGCACGTGAGGCTGTCATAACGTACTTAGGAGTAAGATACTCGTGAGTACGCTAGAGACGGGTTTGTGCGCGACAAGCGAGCGTTCTACGAGCGCTCTACTTCACCTCGAAGGCGCAAAGTTCCGTCCCTAACCTGCGCGAGCTCTCGGCGATGGCGTACAGGTCCTTCTCCTTCCCCTATGCCGCCCAGACCGAGCCCTCGCTGCCATCGGTGCTTCAGGTTGCCATTGACCATGGCTTCAGGCAGGGAGACGTCCTCATGATTCTCTGTGGGAGCGGCGAGGGCTTTATGGAAAGTTAAGTCTTGGGACGGGAAAGCCCGCTCTACGGACGTCGCGCGGCACATGTAGTCGCACTGCCGCCTCACGCCCCTTGCCCATAGCAGTCATTCCTCCCGCTGCTTCGCTGACAGCAGAGGGGGACGTCAGCTCTCGGGGAAGAGGCTCTCGAGCACCTGGAGGACGCCCTCGTCGTCGTTGGAGGGGCAGATAGCGTCTGCCACGGCCTTCACGTCGTCGGTGGCGTTCTCCATGGCATATCCCATGCCGGCGTAGCTCAGCATCTCGATGTCGTTGCCTCCGTCGCCGAAGGCGATGACCTCCTGGGGGGAGACGTTCCAGCGCTGGGCGAGGCGTTCGATGCCCGACGCCTTGTGGCAGCCGGGAACGATGAGGTCGATGGCCCCGTGGCCGGAGGTCGTGGGCGTCATGAGGCCGTCCAGCTCCGAGCTGATCTGCTGGCAGTAGGCGTCGGTCTCCTTCGCTGGCACCTCGATGAAGAACTTGATGATTTCGTCATCCACGTCGTCGAAGCTCTCGACCCAGTCGATCCGGTGGTACCAGGTCCGCATGACGTCGATCCACTGCTGCGTTGCGGACCCACGCTCCACGTAGGCGCCTTCGACGCCGCACATGACGCTTTTGGCCTCGCTGTGCGAGCGGATCCAGTCGATGGTCGTCCTGACTGCCTTGGGCGCGATCTCGCCTGCGAAGACCATCTCGCTGCCGTCCTTCACGAAGGCGCCGTTCTCTGCGACGAATGCCAGCTCCTCGTCGTAGCCGGGGAAGAAGTCGCGCAACTGCCAGTACTGGTTGCCGCTGGCCACAACGAAGTGGCAGCACGCAGCCTGCATACGGGCGAGGAGGGGCCTGAAGCGGGCCTCGTTGATGGTCGTGTCGCTGTGGCAGAAGGTGCCGTCCATGTCGACGGCCACCAGCCGGGGGCGTGTCGCGGAGGGTGTGTCTGCGGGCATGGCGTCTCCTGTCTGCGGGGATGCAAGGTGACTTTCGTAATCCAGGCACCTCTCGTAACGATACTCATCGTAACGATACTCATCGTGATGAGTATGTTCGTGAGTAGGATCATGCATTCGAGGATGTCGCTTCAGCAGCCGGTTCGTTGGTGATGCCGCCTCTTGTCCCGGGCGAGGAGGGCGGCGAGGCAGAGGGGATAGAGCCACGTCCCCGCGGCCTGCGCGAGCTCCCTAGAAAGCCGAGAGGTAGATGGCGCGCGCGTCATCCATGGTCAGGGGCATGAGCTCGCCAAAGCGCTCGCCCTTGTTCTGACGCAGGGTCCCCAGCCAGGCGTCGACGTCGGTAGGCGAGAGGCCCAGGTCGGCGAGCGCCCGGGGCATGCCGAGGCCCACGAAGAAGCGTTGGAGCTCGTCGATGGCGTAGGTGACCGCGTCCTGCGTGCCCTCGTCCGTCTTGTCCATGGGCTCGACGTCGAAGACTCCCTTCGCGAAGGCGAGGAAGCGCGTGGGGTCGGCGTGCCAGACGTAGCGCATCCACGCAGGCAGGATGACGGCCAGGCCCGCGCCGTGCGCCACCTCGGGGTGGTGGGCGGAGATCTCGTGCTCGAGGCCATGGCTCTCCCAGCCGCCCGCACGCTTGCCGGCCGCCGCGGCACGCCCGCAGCCACAGAGGTCGTTGTGGGCGAGCGTGCCCGACCACATGATGGTGGCGCGCGCGTCGTAGTCGTCGGGTTTCTCGGTGACGGCCGTCGCGGCGTCCATGACGGCGCGGATGATGCCGCAGGCAATGTTGTCCGTCACGGGAACGGCTCCCGCAGAGCTGAAGAAGCGCTCGCAGATATGACAGATGATGTCCGTGACGCCGGCAGCGGTCTGGTACTGAGGCAGCGTGAAGGTGAGCCTTGGGTCCATGATCGCCAGGCGCGGCCGGAACGCGTCGGAGCTGGTGCCCCGCTTCAGGCTGAGGGCGTCGTTGCTGATGACACAGGAGGCCGACGCCTCGGACCCTGCGGCGGGGATGGTGAGCACGCATGCGATGGGCAGGCACTCGCGGACGCTTGCCTTGCACGAGAAGAAGTCCCATACGTCCCCCTGGTAGGGGACGCCAAACGCGATGGCCTTGGAGCAGTCGATGACCGACCCGCCGCCTACCGCGAGGACCAGATCGACCTTCTCGACGCGTGCGAGGTCGATACCCTTGCGGACGAGACCGAGCTCCGGGTTGGGGCGCACGCCAGCGAGCTCCGCGTATGTGACATCCGCGCTGTCGAGCGACGCCTCCACGCGGTCGAGCAGCCCCGTGCGCACCACGGAGCCCCCGCCGTACACCAGCAGCGCGTGTTGCGCACCGAGCGCGGCAACCTCTTCGCCGACCCTGTCGGCGAAGTCGCGTCCAAACACGAAGCGGGTGGGGGACTGGAACACGAAGTCGTTCATGACGCCTGCCTTCCGACGATGGGCTGCAGCCTTGCTTGACCCCTCTAGCTAGGTTTTGGTCGGGCCAGAGGGTCTAGATCTCGCTGTGTCCATTCTACGGCTGGTGCCCTGCGTCGACCCGGGCCGTCGTCGGTCAGACAAGCCTCAGGGTAAGCCTCTCTATAAGTCTCTAGCAGGGTTGAAATTAAAAGTCTGATTCACAAAAGTTTCCCACCCGTCCATTTTTCACAGGGTGTTGGATCGCTAGAGAGTTATTGTGAGCGGACGTGAAGCGGGAACTCACAATAACTCTCCACGCATCCGGGCCCTTCCTTTCGACGGATGGCTGGCGAAGAATTGTGAATCTTAGGCTGCGGACCACTCACAATAACTCTCCAGCTGTCCGCGCGGGTGCGTAGGGCGGACGGCTGGAGAAGTAGTGTGAAAACAGACCTGCCAGTCAAACCAATCAGCTTGGGCTTCCTACCTGAATGCAGACGCGTCACTTCGTGTCGGACCTCATGCGTCGCATGGCCTAAGCGGCGTCACAAGGCCTATCCGTGCCGGGCTTGGCGATATTCGCCCAGCTTGCGGCCGTACTCCCCTTCGCGCCGGTGGAACACGCGCGTCAGCACGACGGTCAGCACCAGAAGGATCACGAGGAAGATGGCGGTGAACGTTGCCCATGCACCCGGCGTGCTGGGGAGCCAGCGTCCCAGGAACGCACACGCTGCCAAACAGATGTAGTAGCTGAGCGAGAACCCCAGGAGTCGCAGGGGGTAGCGCAAGCGTAGCACGGTCGCCCTCAGGTTGAACCATAGTTGCTGCAGCACCCCGCCCGCAATGCCTGCGGCGATGAAGCTGAGACAGTAGGCCATGCCCTCGTCCATGCCTTGGAGGGCAGACCCTATGATGATGGCGATCACGAGCATGATGCAGGTGATGAGGCTTCCCGTGAGCACGCCCGCGCCTATGGCCGCCCCCGTAGTCTTGAACGGCTCGTCCGAGAAGAGGACCTCCCCCTTGCCCCTGCCCATGCTTTCTCCGTTTGTCGTTGCGGTCATGGTGCCACTCCCTTCGCTCCGTGCCCAATGCCCTAACTTGATGCCCCTACCTGGACGTGATGCCGATTCGCGCCTTGATTTCCCGGGCGTAGCTCCTGCTGGCGAGCACCGATGACCCATCATCGAGCACGAGCACCAGCCTTCTGCCAACTTCTGGTCGGATCGACCTCACGTGGCCCAGGTTCACGAGCTCCTGGCGCGAGGCTCGTACGAACTCGGTGCCAGCAAGAAGATCCTCGAGCTCGAAGAGGCGCAGGGGGCTTTCCAGGTTCGGGCCATCGGCCAGGTGCAGGTATGCGCGACCTTCGGACGTCTCTATGGAGAGGACCTCGTCGGCGGCGACGAGGCGCCGTTCGATGCCCCCACCTGGCTCGTAGCCTACCAGCCCGCCGCCCAGGGACCGCAGCCTCCGCACCACGCGAGTGACGCGCGGGTCCGCAGGCGCGCAGAGGATGGTCACCTCCATCGCGGTTCGCCCTGCTTCCTCGACCACTCGTATGTCCATGGTGTCCAGCTCCAAGTCCGTGCTTGCCGTTGCGTCTCTCTCCCCACGACAATGAGGATAGCGGGGGTCGGAAGGTGGCATGCGCGTCCTTGCACCGAGTTGCGCAAAGGGGAGCCCGAGTTGCCGTCCCCATCATCGGTTTGGTGCTGAAGGAGGGCTCATGGCGCTGCTGAGGGAGTTCTGCGCGGAGAACATGGAGTGGGTGCCCAAGGCAATTGCTGCGGGGGCGGGACGTATAGAGTTGTGCGACAACCTTGCGGTGGGCGGTACGACCCCCAGCTACGGCGTGATTCGCGCCGCCGTCGCATGTGCGGCGGAGGCCGACGTTGCCGTACATGCCATGGTGCGTCCGCGAGGGGGTGGCTTCGCCTACTCTTCCGAGGAGGAGCGCATGATGCTCGATGACGTGACGATGGCACGCATGCTGGGCGTGGCGGGGGTCGTGCTTGGCTGCCTTTCCGAGGATGCCGAGACAGGCGAGCCGATCCTCGACCATGGGATGACCGGGCGTCTCGTCCGTGCCGCCCGCGAGCCTCTGAAGTTGGGTGACGGTAGGGAGGTCGCTCCCGTCAGCGTGACCTTCCATATGGCCTTCGACGAGCTTTCCGACATCCGCCAGCTCGAGGCAATCGATAGCCTGGTGGATATGGGTGTCGGCCGCATTCTCACCCATGGTGGGGCAGCAGCCACGCCCATCGCCAGCAACCTCGGTCACCTTCGTCGTCTCGTTGGCCATGCGGCTGGGCGAGTCGGCATCCTGCCGGGTGGTGGTGTCACGTTCGAGAATGCGGAGGAGGTGGCGTGTGCCCTCGGGGTAGACGAGGCGCATGGCACCAGGATCGTTCGGCTGACATAGGGTGTCGCACAGTCCAAGAGGTCATTTCGGATGGCGGCGTGCAGGGAGACCTCTGCGCGCCTACGCTAAGGTGGCGTAGGCCGCCCGCCCGTTCTTCTGCAAAAGATCCGAGCTCGCATCCCCGGCAGCTCAGCCCTTGCCCACGGAGCCTCCCTTGGGGGCATCCCCCATGTCGATCCCGGCGGCGGACATCATCGCGCGTACGTTGGCCTTGGCGCGCTCCACCACCATGTAGAGCATGACAGAAGCGAACACTGACGCGACGAAGGTGACGATTCCCACGACAAGGGCCCAAAACGGCCCTTCCTGGTAGATGTTCCAATAGGCCATCAGCGCACCGACGGCGAGCAGCGAGTATGCGATGCGCTTCCATGCGCTCAGGCGCATGATCGCCCTGGTCTGCAGGTCCGCCTCTGCGATGAGGGCGTCGCGCTCCCGGGCCGTCTGCGCCTTCCTATCCGTGGTCGTGCCAACCATCTCGCAGGTACCTCCTTGGACCAGTCGCCGCGATCCCCTGCCCGCCAATGAAGAGACGAGGCGAGGGGCCGGCAAAACGGAAGAGATCAGCCAAACGGCAATAGGCAGTCACAACCGCCGTGTCACCGTGCTTGTGTCGGAGAATGCCGTGTGCGGCTGACGGACCGCCCGTCCTACGGGGCACGGAAAGCGGGGCTGGAAGTGCCAGCCCCGCCAAAACCCCGTCGCTTGCATCCTGTGTCGGTGCCGCCATGGGGCCACACGACATGTGCGGCCCCTCCGAATGCGGCTTAGTAGGACAGGCCGGGATCGAAGACGCCGACGAGGACGCCCACGAACGCAATCGCGACGAGAACCAGCATGGTGGGGATGACGCCGACCTTCTTCTTGGTCATGAGCCACCAGCAGAAGTACACGAACACGAAGTTCAGCAGCTTGGGGAAGATGCCAGAGCCAAAGACGTCAAGCGAGACGCCCGCAGGGCCGGCTAGCTGCAGGGCATCCAGCGTGACCGTGGAGTTGCTGGACCACAGGACGCCCTCGAGCGGGCCGACGCCCGGGAGTACGAGGGAGGTGCTGATGGAGACCCAGGTGGCGGCGACGGCACCGATGACCATGGTGCCGACCATGATGATGGCGCTGCGCAGGGCCTGGGACTCGGGGCCGACCAGGGCCTGGACGGCCGAGCCGCCGAGTTCGTAGCCACGGTTGTAGGCGAGCTTCATGCCGAAGTACATGAGCACGTTCCACGCCACGATGTAGAACAGCGGGCCAATGACGGAGCCTCCCGTCGAGAGGCCGAGTGCGATGCCCAGCAGGATGGGGATGAACGTGCCTACGATGATGGAGTCGCCAAGGCCTGCCAGCGGGCCCATGAGGCCGGCGCGAATGCCATTGATGGTCTCGGCGTCGATGGCCTCGCCGTTGGCGCGCGCCTCCTCGAGGCCGGTGGTCAGGCCGATGACCATGGTGCCGATCTGGGGTTCGGTGTTGAAGAAGGTGGTGTAGGTCTCCAGGGCATTGACCTTGTCCTCCTCCTTGTCATAGAGGTCGTCCACGATGGGGAGCATGGCGGCAAGGTAGCCAAAGGTCTGCATGTGTGCCTGCGAGAAGCAGGTGAGGTTGCCGTATGCCCAGTTGCGGAAGCACTTCTTGCGTGCATCTGCGGAGATCTTCCTCGTCTCGGCCATGATCAGATATCCTCCTCTTCCTCTTCATCGGCAGCACCCGCCGCCCCGGCGATGGCGGGACGAGCGGCCTTGGCCTCCTCGATCTGATACTTGATGAGGGCGAAGAACGCCGCGACGATCGCACACGCGATGAGGTTCATGTGCAGGCAGGCCGCGAGCGTGAAGCCGAACGCAAAGGTGAGCCAATCAAGTGGCTTGTTGACGACCTGCTTGCAGAGGATTGCGATACCGACTGCAGGGAGCAGGGAGCCGACGGTGAACAGCGTCTTCATGGCGATGCCGTCCATCGGCATGTAGTCCTTCATGAGCTGGACCATGCTGGAACCGGCCATGCAGATGATGAACGTGGGAACGAAGGAGAACAGGATGTGGGAGACCCACGGGTAGACGAAGTCGACCAGTGGGATGGTCCTTCTGATCCTCTTCCAGTCGTGGGTCTCCATTGCCTTCCAGCCAATGGACTGCCACACGAGGTTGAGGGTTGCGGTGCCGTAGAACAGGACGGTTCCGATGGTTCCGACGGCGGCGCCGAGGGCTGCGGCCAACGAGGCGGCCTCGGTCGAGGACGGGTCGAGCCCCTGGGCGTGGATGGCCAGGATGGAGAGGGGGATGCCGATGTAGGTGACGGCACGGACGTCGGCGGACACGGTGCCGCCGGGAGTGACGAGCGCGATGTAGACGACCTGAATCGCGGCGCCGACGATGATGCCCGTCGGGACGTCGCCGAGTATGAGGCCGACGACGAGACCGCCGACCAGGGGACGGCCGAGGGTGTAGTTACCGACGGTGGTGCCGCCCATGCCAGGCAAGGACGCCAGGCAGGCGAACAGGCCAAGCAACGCAGCCTGCAGAACGTTGATAGTCATAAGCGTCAAACCACCTTCCTATGCGTGGTCCGTGAGGCCCGCAGGGCCCCTGTCACTTGAGGTCAAAGCGGTCGCGGAACTTTGACCAGCTGCCGATGGCGTTGTCCTTGAGCAGGGCGAACTCCACGTCATAGCCCGCTTGGGTGATGGCCTCGAGGGCCTGCGCCTCCTCGGGGGTGATCGACTGGTTGTTGCCCAGCTTGACCGCACCCGGACGGTCATTGCAGGGGCCGACGACGACGGTCTTGACATCGGAGGGCTTGAACCCGTAGTCGACGAGTATCGTCCTCATGTCGAGGGGGCTCTTGGTGATGAGGAAGTAGCGGGTCTTGCTCTCGAGGACCTTGCCCATGCTCTCCCTGAAGTGGTCGAGGGTCCAGATGAAGACCTTCTTGTCGGGCGCGGCGCCCTTGTAGGCGGCCTTGAGCACGGGATTGGTCGCCGCCGCGTCGTTCACGGCGATGATGCCGTCGCAGGGATACTCGAGAGACCACCTCGTGACGGTCTGACCATGGATCATGCGGTCATCGATACGGACGAACGAAATCATGGAGTCTCCTTTCCACGTGGGACCTTCTCGCCGGCGTATGGCTCACGACGGCTTGTGCACGGGGGTGTAGTTCGGTGCTTTGTGGCATCGGGCGCTGGGGGCGTGCGCCGCCAGGCCACGCCGACCGCCAGTGGGAAGGGCTAGAGGCTCTCGTCCTCCTCGTCGTCAAGCTGCAGGACGAACTCACGGATGGCTGCCTGCCCTTCGCTGATGATGTCGCGCTTGAGCGTCTCGTCGTCTTCGTCGGACTGAAGGGTGGCCGTGATGACCATGGGGACATTGGCCCCGCCGAAGACCGTCGCGTTTTGCATGAGACCCCTCTGGGTCAGGACGTTGATCGCGTTGGTCAGGGGCGACCCGCCGATGAGGTCACCGAAGACGAAGACGGAGTCCTCTGGCTTGATGACGGAAACCGTCTGCTCGAGGGCGCGCACGTAGGCGTCCGCCCCCATGCCATCTTCCATGCCACAGCTCAGGACGTCAGTCCTCTCTCCCACGAGCATCTTGATGACGCTGCCAAGACCGGGGGCGAAGGTGCCGTGGCTCACCAGAAGCAGGTAACGCATGCGGTCTCCTCTCGTAAGGTGTCATCCGTCGTGCGTGCTGGCGCGTATGCGCACAGGCCCCTTTCGGGGCTTGGTTACTGATTCTAGCCTGATGTGAAATAATTGTGAACTACAATATTCACATATTCTTGGCGATGCTGCGGTGGTTCCCCTGGTGGCGGCCAAACGAGATGATCGCCTCGCCCACCTCGACTGAGCCCTTGGCAAGGATTCGGATGCCACCAAGCTCGCGTGCGTTGGTCACCACGAGCATCACTGGCTCGCTGTTGGCCTTGGGGACCGACGTCGGGTCCCAAGAGATGAGAGGGGTGCCACGTCGTATGGAGTCGTTCTGCCAGGCATGCTGCCTGAACCCGCCCCCGGCGTACCTCTCTGCTCGGGGGCCCACCACCAGGAGAAGCTCCATGCCGTCCTGGGAGAGCAGCCCAAGCGCGTTGTTCGAGGGAAGCTGAGCCGTGACGCGGCAGGTGGCGGGAGCGTACACGGTGGAGCCGTCCGCAATGATGGCAACCCCCTCTCCGCAGGAGCCGTCGGAAAAGGCGGGATCGCCCACCTCGGAGAGCGGCATGATCTTGCCCGAGACCGGTGCGAACAGGATTCCCCTCTCCGTTTCGGGGACCTCAAGCATCACATAGTCGTGGTCATGGAACGAACGATCGCGCTGGTTGGTGTCGATGCGCTCGGTGAGGTCGTTCGCCCTTCCGGTGATGTAGTAGAGGTCGGCCGTGACCTTGTTGGGGTTCTCGAAGGCGTTGACAAAGAAGCGTCGGCTCGACCTGGGCTCCGGAGGGTTGGCGGGCTTTGCCGCGGCGAGTTCCGAGCTCGAGGACACGATCTCGTCGTCGGGCATGTGGTATCGCCTGGGCCAGCGGCTCAGGAGGAGCGAGCGAACCTGCCTGACCTCGGAACCACGGACCCCACAGTCCAAGAGATAGGCCTCGATGGTGCCGAACGTCTCGCCCAGACGGTCATAGACCGTCGAGATGGCATCGATGCGCAACGAGAGGTCACCACGAACGCGCCTGCCTCCCGTGCCCTCGCGCTCCTCGAAGATAGCGGCATTGACCTCGGGAACATAGCCAAACGAATAGGCATAGTCCGCAATGAGCTGACGCCGCTCGACGCCCACGAGCCCCAAGAGCAGCAACGACAGCAAGCCGGTTCGATCGCTCCCCGCCCCACAGTGGAAGAGGGTGCAACCGCGTCGGGGGACGTTGGCGAGGAACGTGAAGATCTCCCGCATGGCAGGACGGTTCTCAAGCATCTGGAACATGCTGTCAGCGAGGTAGTTGCCATCGTCGTCCCCCCTGCCAAGAACCGAGCCCGTGATGTCGTAGTCAAAGAGCGGGACGTTTCGGTATCCGACGTCTATGAGCGAGACAAGCCTCTCGGGGCTTCTACGGACCTCGTCCGTACCGCGCAGGTCGAGCACCTGCCGGACCCCATAGCCGTAGAGAGCGTCCGCATCCTCCTTGTTTACGCTGGCCGTGGTTCCCGAACGAATGAAGCGGTGGTAGCGTGTCATGCCCCGGGGCGTCGGAAACCCCCCGAGCTCGCGGATGTTCACGCCCGTGTCTATGGCGACCCTACCAAGCTCGTAGCCGCGTCGGACGCCGTGATTGCCCGTGAGGTCGATCAGACTACGCATGCCCATAGCCCCCTCGCCCGCGCCTTCCCCCTTCGGCCCGCTCGATGCAGGCGGCTTAGGGATGCGCCCCGTCGTCTTACCACCGTGACACCGCTCGTTGGCTACACTCTAACCCACCTGGTTGGTGCCGATGCCACCCCTCCCCGGGCAAAGGCCCCCATTTGCCGACCCCTGGGCCACACCTGCCTAAATCAGGGAACATCCAAGGGCAAAGACGGGCGTGTCTCTCGCCCAGGCATCCGATGGGAGGAGTCAGCATGGGGCGCAGGCCGATCCGGGTGGTCCAGTACGGTTGCGGGAAGATGGCAAAGTACACGCTTCGCTACCTGCATGAGCATGGGGCGCAGGTCGTCGGCGCCATTGACATCAACCCCGAGGTCGTCGGCATGGATGTGGGCGACTTTGCGGGGCTGCCCATCAGGCTGGGCGTCAAGATCTCGGACGACGCGGACCGCGTGTTGGACGAGAGCGTGCCCGACATCGCGGTCGTCGAGCTGTTCAGCCTGCTTGCGGACATCGAGCCCATGGTGGAGAGGTGCGTGAGCCGTGGCATCAGCGTCATCACCACCTGCGAGGAGTGTACCTTCCCCTGGACCACCTCCTCGGTGGCGACCAACCGCATCGACGCCCTGGCGTGCGAGACGGGCTGCACCGTGGTGGGCGCGGGCATGGAGGACGTGTTCTGGGTCCACATCGTGGGGCTGCTCGTCGGTGCGGTGAACCGCATCGAGCGCATCGAGGGCGCGGTGAGCTACAACGTGGAGGACTACGGGCTCGCCCTGGCCAAGGCGCATGGTGTGGGCCTCACTCCCGAGGAGTTCGAGAGGACGCTGGCCCACCCGGACGAGGTGGTCCCCTCGTACGTGTGGAACTCCAACGAGGCGCTCGCCCAGCACCTGGGCCTCACGGTGTCGCAGGTCGTCCAGGAGAACGTGCCGTTCGTCGCCGAGAGGGACAGCCGCTCCGAGACCTTGGGCGCCACCGTGCCCGCAGGCAGGGTCATCGGCATGAACACGCGCGTCACCACGAAGACGTACCAGGGCATCGACATCGTGACCTCGCAGATTGGCAAGGTCTACGGTCCCGACGACGGCGACCTCTGCGACTGGAAGATCGTGGGCGAGCCTGATACCGTCTTCCATGTGGAGAAGCCCGCGACCGTCGAGCACACCTGCGCCACCATCGTCAACCGCATTCCCACGGTGCTTGCCGCTCCCGCAGGCTACCACACCTTCGACGAGCTGGAGCCCCTGCGCTACCTCACCCAGCCGCTGATGGTCGATGACGTGGAGGGCTGCTGCTAGGGGACGCTAGGAGGCAGCCGCCGCCGACCGTGCGGGGAGCGAGGCGACGTACTTCAGCCGTCGCTCCGCCCAGTCGCGCCCTCGCAGGGAGGGACTGGTGCGTCTTCGGCTTTGGGAGAGGGGAGGCGACATGGCGATCGTTGCGGCGTTTGCGGTTCCGCATCCGCCCCTGATCATCCCTGCTGTGGGGAACGGCCGCGAGCGAGACGTCCAGGACACCATCGACGCCTATGGCGAGGCGGGGCGTCGCATCGCAGGGCTTGCGCCCGAGACCCTCGTCATCTCGACGCCGCACTCGGTCATGTATCGTGACTACATCCATATATCCCCCGGTAGCCGTGCACACGGGAGCTTTGCCCAGTTCGGCGCTCCAGAGGCTGCCTATGGCTGCGACTACGACGTGGGCTTCGTGGATGCCCTGTGCGCCGCCGTCGACGCTGCCGGCATCCCTGCGGGAACCGAGGGAGAGCGCGACCCCCTGCTCGACCATGCGACGATGGTTCCGCTCCATTTCATCTGGAAGGCCTGGCCCGATGACAGGCCACGGCCCAAGGTCGTGCGTATGGGGCTCTCTGGCCTTTCGCCTGCTGTCCACTACCGGCTCGGGCAGTGCGTGCAGGCGGTCGCGGGCGAGCTCGGCAGAAGGACCGTCTATGTCGCCTCGGGTGACCTCAGCCACAGGCTGACCGCCGACGGCCCCTATGGCTTCGCCCCCGACGGCCCCAAGTTCGACGAGGCGATCGACGGCATCTTCCGCACGGGCGACTTCCTCGCTCTGCTCTCCATGGATCCGGGCCTTGCCGAGCGGGCGGCCGAATGCGGGCTCCGCAGCTTCCAGATCATGGCGGGCGCGCTCGACCGCACGTCTGTCTCCGCGGAGCTGCTGAGCCACGAAGGGCCGTTTGGGGTGGGTTACGGCGTGGCGGCGTTCACCCCGACATCTGCGGCGGGTGCAGACGCCAGCCGCAGCTTCCTCGAACAGTATGAGGACGCCCATGTGCGTGAGATGGCCGGGCGCAAAGCCGCTGAGGACCTGTTTGTGCGCCTCGCACGGCTCTCGCTCGAGACCTATGTGCGCGACGGCAGGCGCATCGACCCCGGCAATCCCCATGACATGGCCTCACTGGGCGAGGCCCTGCCCGCAGAGCTTCTCGACGGGCGCGCGGGATGCTTCGTCTCACTCAAAGTGGGCGGGGAGCTGCGCGGCTGCATGGGGACGATACTGCCGACCCGTTCGAGCCTGGCGGAGGAGATCTGCGCCAATGCGGTAAGCGCCGGCACGCGGGATCCGCGCTTTCCCGCCGTACGGAGCTCGGAGCTTTACGAACTGGTCTATGACGTGGACGTCCTCACGGTCCCCGAACCCATTTCCTCGCCAGACGAGCTCGATGTGCGCCGCTACGGCGTGATCGTCTCGACGGCCGACGGCCGTCGCGGGCTGCTTTTGCCCGACCTTGACGGGGTCGACTCCGTCGAGCAACAGGTGGGCATAGCGGCACGCAAGGGTGGCATCGACCTTGGCAGGGATGGCTGGACGCTCGAGCGCTTCGAGGTCGTGAGACATGCATGAACGATACGCACGGAGCTACGGATGGCATGGGTGCCACGAGTGGCGCGCACGCCATGGACGGTACGCGCAGGGCGACCTGCCTCACCTGTCCGCGCGCGTGTCGTGTCCCGGAGGGCGGCGTCGGCTTCTGCCGTGCGCGCAGGAACGTGGGCGGCACGGTCGTTGCGGAGAACTACGGCTGCGTGACCTCACTCGCCGTTGACCCCGTCGAGAAGAAGCCGCTTGCGCGCTTCCATCCCGGGTCCCTGCTCCTCTCGGTGGGAAGCTATGGCTGCAACCTGCGCTGCCCCTTCTGCCAGAACCACCGCATCGCACAGGCGGGGAGAGATGGCGTGCCCTGGCGCCGGGTCTTTCCGGAACGGCTCGTCGACCTTGCCTGCGAGGAGCGTCGGCGTGACCCGCGCATGATCGGCATCGCCTATACCTACAACGAACCGCTTGTCGGCTGGGAGTACGTGCGCGACTGCTCACGTGAGGCCCACAGGCACGGCCTTGTCAACGTGCTGGTGTCAAGCGGCTACGCGAACGCCGAGGTGATCGACTGCCTGGCCGGGCTTATCGATGCGGCGAACATCGACCTCAAAGGCACTGCCCCCACCTTCTGCGACGAATGTGGCTTCGACGTCAGCACCGTGAAGGGGACGATCTCCCGCCTCGTCGCCTCGGGAGCGCATGTCGAGGTAACGACCCTTGTCGTCCCGGGCAAGAACGACACGCCCGACCAGGTCGCGACCATCGCGCGGTGGCTGTGTGAGACCAGCGGGGACATCGTCTACCACCTGACGCGCTTCTTCCCCTGCTGGCGCATGTCGGACGCCGCCCCCACACCGGTCGAGAGGGTCTATGCGCTCGCCGATGTGGCAAGGGAATACCTGGACCACGTGTACGTGGGCAACTGCTAGGAATGGCGGGACCGACGAGCCTCGGCCATGAGGCTGAGCCGATTGGATTCGAAAGGGGCCATGCCGCCCCAACGGACGTCGGGGGCGCTGCGGCAGCATCGTGGCATCGCATTTGATTTTCGCCCGTACGTCCTCTATCATCTTTCATAGAATATCGTTCTATGAATTAGAGAGACGGCGATGGCGAGAACGAGACGGAATCCAGAGAGTCGGCGCAGCGAGCTGATCGACGCCGCGACCAAACTGTTCTTCTCGCGGGGCTACACGGCGACCTCGATCAGAGACATCCTCGACGCCGTGGACGACAGAACCGCATCTCCCAGCGTGTTCTATTACTACTTCGAGTCAAAAGAGGCAATCTACCAGGCGGTCCTGCAGAGGTACACCGATCGCTACCTACAGGGCATCTCGGCGGCCGCCGCAGAGCACGCAGATGATCCCGATGGGTTGATGGCCTGCATAGCATGCTTGTTCATGGGCACGCTCGCCGCCGACGGACACGGGGACGAGGCGGTGGCCTCCCCTGGGAACCTGCTGTTCTCGCTGAGGTTGAAGGCCGACCTGACGCGGCGCTTCATCGAGGTGTGGGAGCTGTTCATACGGGCGAAGGGCTGGTGCGGGACGGATGACGAGGACGTCCATCAGGCGGCCGTCTTCATCGCCGGCGGCATCGGCGAGATGGTCTTCGACTTCGGCTACGTCCGGGGAAAGGAAGGCGGGGACCCTGCCGCCCTTATGGACCGCATGGTGGACTTCTGCGGTGGCGTTCTCGGCGTCGGCGATGCCGACAGGGAAAGGTACAGGAGGATCGCCCATGGTCAGCTTGACTGAAAACGTCGATCTGGACGTCCCGTTCGAGAGGCTGTGCGAATGGGCGGACAACTTCGAAGAGGAGTTCGTCAGGTGGAGCCCATACCACCTGGAGTGCGAGCTCTACGACGGGGACGTTGACGTAGGAAGCAGGGTCAGGTTCCGCGAGATCGTGATGGGCCTCGACTACGACGTCACGGGGTCCATCGTGGAGAGCCTGCGCAGCCCCGACCGCTTCAGGTTCGTGTTCCAGAGCGACAAGGGGACGGCCTCCATCACCTTCGAGGGGACACGGACGCAGGGTGGCTGTCGCTTCTCCCATACCGAATCCTTCGGCATGACGGTGCCGGTCATCGGGGCGATCGTGAACTTCCTCGTCTTCAAGGTCTTCTTTCGGAAGAAAGCGGATTGGCGGCTGATCAGGGACGACATGGTCCTGGACAACAGATACCTCAAGGAGATCCTCGAAGAGGGAAGGTATCCGGAGCGCATGCCCGTGGAGGAGCTAAAGAGAGGTGCGAGATGAGTGACTTGCACGGCAACCACCGACCCGAGTGCGGCAATCGTCTGTCCGACCAGACTGCTGGGCAGCATGCCGGCCTACAGGGGGTGGCCGACACGACGTACATCCCGATGGTGGCCAGGATGTACGCCTCAGAGCGCTTCCCAGAGTTCTTCTATGACGGGACGGCCGTAGGGCTTCGGGATAAGATTCCGTCTGGAATCCTCGAACGGATCGGGGAGAGCTCCTCGGAATATACGATGATCGCCTCGGTCGCACGCTATCACGTGCTTGACGGCGTGGTGCGCACGTTCGTGTCGGAACATCCCGAGGGCTGCTGCGTCGTCAACCTCGGTGCCGGCCTGGAGACGATGCCCCATAGGCTCGACATGCCCGAAGTCACGTTCTACGAGGTGGACCTGCCGGAGACGATCGAACTCCGCAGGGCTCTCATCGACCCGCTTCCGAACGAGGTGCTTGTCGGAGGCGACATGTTCGAGTTCGGCTGGGCGGACCAGGTCGACAGGACCGTCCCGTCGCTCATGGTCGCCTCGGGAGTCTTCCAGTACTTCGACGAGGCGGACATCGTGCGGTTCCTGAAGGAGCTTGGCCGGCGCTTCCCCGGCAGCGAGCTGATATTCGACGCAACCAATGCGGTCGGCGTCAGGTACGCCGACCGATACGTGAGGAAGACGGGCAACACCTCGGCGCGGATCCGCTTCTGCGTGGACGATGCGCAGGCGTTCGCAGGGAGGCTCGGCATGCCGCTTGTCGGAGAGCGGGTGTTTTACACGGAGGCTCGAGAGGTCCTCGGGAGGCGGCTGAAGCTGTACACGAGGATCGCCATGAGGGTATGTGATGACAAGAGGCGTGCCATCCTCGTCCACCTGAAGCTGGGGTAGGACTAGAGGAAGCGGTGCCGGAAATCGCGTTGTGTCGCAGCCCCTACACTCAGAAGCTCCTACACCTATAGCTTGCCCACGAGGTCAGCGCCGGGCGTCAGGGTCTTGCTGCCGGGGCGCCACTTGGCGGGGCAGACCTGGTCGCCGTGCTCAGCCACGAACTTGGCGGCTTGCACCAGGCGCAGCAGCTCCTGGGCATTGCGGCCGATGCCGCTGGCCGTCACCTCGTAGACCTGGATGCGACCCTCGGGGTCAACGACGAAGGCACCGCGCTCCGCCTGTCCGGCATCCTCGACGAGGACCTCGAAGTCGCGTGCGAGGACGTGGGCGGGGTCTGCGAGCATGGGGTAGCTGACCTGGCCGATGCGCGCGGAGCTTCCATGCCAGGCCATATGGGTGAACTCGGTGTCGCAGGAGACGGAGTACACCTCGCAGCCCTCTGCCTTGAAGGCCTCGTAGTTCTCGGCCAGCTCTTCGAGCTCGGTGGGGCAGACGAAGGTGAAGTCCGCAGGATAGAAGAAGAACAGCGACCACGTGCCCAGGACGTCCGCCTTGGTGACGGTCCTGAAGCCGTTGTCCTGGTATGCCTGGACGGAGAAGTCGCCGATTTCCTTGCCGATGAGAGACATGCGTCCTCCTTGTGTCGTGGGCCCGTCCGGACATCATGTGATGCGGCGGGCCCCTTGGTTGATGCGTCAGGCCCCTTGTCCGGCGTGACTGGTCTCTTGCCTAAAGATAGCCGTGACTGACTCAATATGTACCACACTTAATGACATTTATGCGCGGGAAGCGGAAGTGACGTCTCGGCGTCCAAATGGGCTGGGAAAAGCAGCCCCTGGCCTCACGCTCCGACCTCTCCTCTCCGCTTGAGAACCTGGGGTCTTTCGTGTTGGGAGCCTTAAGTACATGGAAACCTTAAAGGTCGTATAGAATGGGCAGCCATGAAACGTCGTTTTGGATACCAGCTGCGGCCTTCCGCGCGCCCTCGCGCGCTTTGTCGCACGTGGGATTGGGGAGGTTCGCGTGGTCTGTGGCAGCGTGAGGTCGGATGGGGAAGGGGCTGAGATGTTGGCGCATCGCCTGAACCGCAGGGACGGGCTCGCCGTGGGCGTCATGCTCTTCTCCATGTTCTTTGGTGCGGGCAACCTCATCCTCGCCCCGCTTCTGGGCGTCCAAGCCGCCGGGAGCACGCCGTTGGCCCTGGCCGGCTTCATCGTCTCGGCCGTCGGCCTGCCTGTCCTCACGATCGCGGCCATCGCGCTCTCTGGCTCGGTGCGCCAGCTGGCCGACCGCATAAGCCCGCTCTTCTCGGAAGTGTTCGCCGCCCTGGTGTACCTGGCCATCGGACCCTTCCTGGCCATCCCGCGTACGGCGACGACCTCCTACGAGATGCTCAGGCCCCTGTTGCCGACGGACCTTTCTCCCACGGCGGCGCTCCTGGTGTTCTCGCTGGCGTTCTTTGCGGTGGCCTACGTGCTGGCCATGCATCCCAGTCGGCTGACGGAGCTCATGGGCAAAGCGTCGGGTCCCGCGCTCTTGCTCCTCATCGTGCTGGTGGTAGGCGCCGTGCTCGTCTCCCCGCCGGGAGGGCCCGCTTCGGCGGCTGCGGGCGACTACGCCGCCCGGCCCCTCGTCGCGGGCTTCGTGTGCGGCTATCAGACCATGGACGTCCTTGCCGCCCTCGCGTTTGGCATCGTCATCGCAATGAACGTGCGTGAGAAGGGGCTGGAAGACACGCGCGACGTCGCTCGGCAGGTCATGCGTTCGGGAGCGATTGCGGGCGTGCTCATGATGCTCATCTACTGTGGCTTTGGCTACCTGGGCTACACCATGGGTAGCGTCGTGCCGGGTGTGGGCAACGGTGCCGAGGTGATCGCCGCCGCCGCACGTATTGAGTTTGGTTCGCTGGGGGCCGTGCTCGTCGCTGCCATCTTCGGCCTGGCCTGCCTCAACGTGTGCATCGGACTCACCTGCTCGATCTCGGAGTACTTCTCGGAGCGCTATGCGAGGCTGGGCTACCGTCAGTGGGCGCTTGCCGTGGTGGTGGTCTCCTTCCTGCTCTCCAACGTGGGCCTCACTGCCATCCTGGGATACTCGGTCCCGTTGCTCCTGGCGCTGTATCCCGTGGCGATTTGCCTCGTGGCCATGGGACTGCTGCAGGGCCGTGTCGGGCGGAGTGGGGTAGGGCGCAGCGACGCAGGCAATGCTGGCGCGCGCGTCGGGGACGCTCGCGACGCCCCCGCGTGGCGTCTCGCGGTCGCACTCTGCGCCCTCGATAGCGTCACCGTAGCCCTGAGGGATGGCTATGCGCCCACGCTGTGGCTGCCCTTCGACATGCTTCCCCTGGCGGACCTGCACATGGGTTGGATCACCCTGGCGGTCCTGGGCCTCGTCGTGGGCCGGCTATGGCGGTGCGCTCGGAGCGGGGAGGGTGGCGTGCAGTAGGGACGGGGCGTCAGCGTCTCGGCGCGCAACGCGTCTGGAGCAGGGTGTCCGGGCCCGACGTGATCGGGGCCGGTTCACAATGACCTCCCTGCCGTCCGCTTTTCGGGATCGCATGGATGGCAGACGAGGCAGTGTGAATGAAACTATTTTCACGCTGCTTCGCCACGCGTCCACTTTGGGAGTCCTTTCGGGTGGCAGGCGAAGTAATGTGGGCCATCCGGGGTTATCCGCTCACCCTGACTCTCCTGCATGCCTTCGCCATCGAGCAGGGATATGTGGTCGTCACCTCCGACGAGCGACGGCATCACGAGATCTATCCGGGAGATCCTCGCAAGACATCTGCCGACAAGCCCAAGACCGTGGTGCGTCGACCGGTCAGGAGGCTGTAGGAGATCATGAGGGCGAAAGCCCTGAGGGACCGTTGCCCCATAAGGTGATCTGAGGCGATGGCATGTCGAGTCCTGGGGGCGGTCGTGTCCCCTTGACGGATGATGATGTTGACTTCTCGGCGGCCAAGTCTCAATATGAACCTTGTTCATATTGAGAGGGATTGTCTTGCGCCAGGGACGCCACCCTGTCGACGGGCCCGGAAGGGGAAAGATGAGCCATGCGAGTTCGGCCGTGAGGCAGGGGGCCATGCCCAAGGGCCTGCGTATAGGGGAGAGTATCTTTGACATCGGGTACCTCCTGTTCGACCTGGTCGCCGCCACTATCTTCTTCGTACAGGCAAACGGTCGGGCGGTCTTTGTTCTGTACGGGATGCTTGCCCTGTGCCTGGGTGGAGGCGATGCCTTCCATCTGATCCCTAGGGTGCAGATGCATCTGTTTGGCGTCGGGGAGGACACGCAAAGGAGGCTGGGCCTGGGCATCGCAGTGACCTCCGTCACCATGACCGTGTTCTACGCCCTTCTCTACCTCATCTGGGTACAGCTCTTTCCGAATATCCACATCTCTCCTGTCATACCAGCGCTCGTCTTCCCCATGGCCTTGCTACGGATCGTTCTCTGCCTCTTCCCACAGAACGGCTGGTTCTCCGACAAGGAGAACCTGCGCTGGTCCCTATATCGGAACGCCCCCTTTGTCATCATCGGGGCTCTGGTCATTGCGCTCTTTGCCATCTCTGGCGATGCGGGTGGGTACGGCCTCTGGAGGATGTGCATTGCCGTCGCGCTCAGCTTCGGTTTCTATCTCCCCGTCACCTTCTTCTCAAAGAGGAGGCCTGCCATCGGTGCACTGATGCTCCCCAAGACCGTGATGTACATGTGGGTTGTCGGCATGGGCCTGTCGCTCCTCGGTGTTCTTTAGGGTCGAGCCGTGAAGCCGCCGTCCACGTCGAGGGAAGCCATCCTCGGGGCCTGCCGCGAGATCGTGCGCGAAAGGGGACTCTCCGGCATCAGCGTCCGCTCCGTCGCCTCGGCCTGTGGGGTTGCCGTCGGTACGATCTACCATTACTTCCCGGACAAGGAAGCCCTGCTCCTTGCCGTTACGGCTGACATATGGTCCGACGTCTTCGATCCGGGGAATCGGCTGGTCCATGCGGATGGCTTCGCCGACTATGTGGAGGGGACCTTCGATGAGGCGAGCCGTCGGCTGTCCCAGTACCCTGGTTTCCTTTCGGAACATGGCTTAGGCCTGGCGTCCATCTCAGGGTGGAGTGAGGAGCGCATGCGACGCGGGAGGCAGCGCATGCGCTCGTTTCCCTCCGGGATTCGGAGGGGCCTTCTCGACGTGCTGGATGTGGATGGTCGGATTCGCCCTGACGTCTGGGACGCCGACCTTTCCAGAGAGGACTTTGTGGAATTCGTCACGCAACAGCTGCTGACCCTCCTGGTTCTTGGCAGGCGAGACTGCCGAGCGCTCCTGGGCGTGATCAAAAGGACACTGTACTGACGCCTAGCAGGTACTGACGCCTAGCAGGACGCTGCTCCCCGGAAGGGCGAGCGAGCCGATCGGAATGCTGGCAAGCATGTGGGGCCACTTCGGTAGTGCCGACGGGTGGTGCCGGCGATGACTTAGCGAAGCGCCCTCCCGGAAGCCGCCTGCGGCTTACGGGAGAACGGCACGACCTCAAGCTTTCCATCCACGAGCTCTCCGAGGAAGACCTGTTTCACCGATGAATACCCCTGGTCCCTCAATTGCCGAGCGACCCAGGTGCCGTCCCTGTCCGCCAGCCTCAGACCGTCCTCTACCAGGCGTCCGTCGGCGATGAGAGGGAGGAGAGACCCCCTGCTTTTGGCCCCGTGCGTCCTGACGGTCAGCTTGCCGTTGGTCTCCATTATGGCTGCCTCCACATCGCGGATGCTAGCGATGTCCTCCTCGCGCAGGCGTCGGCTGAGCTGCTCGGCCGTAAGGCCTACCTTCGCGCAGCGCGAGACGTCGAGCTGCCCTGTGGAGATGATGAGCTCTGGCTGGCTGGCGATGACCTTCCTGAAGACCCTGCTGCTTTCCGCAAGAACCTTTACTGCTATGACCACCAACGACCAGATGAGCACAATGATCAAGAACTGAAGGACGGTGATGGACTCGTTGTAGATGACCCCGCCGATGATGCCACCGAGTACGTAATTCTGAATCTGGTTGAGTGGGGTGTTGAGGGAGAACTCGTACTTCCCGAGGATGTTGATCTGAAGGATCATCACGAGCATGCCAAGCGCAAACTTGATGGCTGTCAGCACGTAGAAGCTCATCTCAGCGCTCTCCGTTCACATAGACGTTGTGGTCGATGATGTGCGTCCGTTCCAGAGCGTATGAGTTGTTGTCCGCGTTCAGGTGGACGAGGTAGTCCTCCTCGTTGAAGCGCACGATGACGCCGTCTTTCAGGGAGGTCGAATTGACCAGCACTTCGTCCGGTGTAACCCCCTGGCCGATAGCAATGCCCCTGATGAAGCTCACGAGGCGCTGGGACTGAGACATCTGGTTGCTTACCCGCAGGTACTGTTCTGTCTGAACACCCACCAGGACCAACGAGAGAACGAGGGCCCCTATGCCCACGTCCCGCCAGCGGGTCCTCATCCTGTTGCGCATATAGAGGATGCTGAAGACAAGGCCACACGACAACAGCGCAAGGATCAGCGTCACGCGAATGATGGAATCCATCGACTGGTGGGAGGTGATGTAGTCAATGGTGTAGAAGTTCACCTTTGCTCCTGACCTTTGGCAGACATACGGCGCCTATCATATCGCTTGAGTGCACCGACGCGTACGGGATTCGTCTCGAGAGGCTCTGGTCCATGGTCACGAGAGAGGGGATTGCCCGTACGTTCCCAGTCATTTGCGGGCTGCCTCTTGCTGCCCTGCGCCTCGTCTCGCTTCGCGCCTGCAGGCCACTCAACTGCTAGGATGTACCTATCATCCTCTGACGATTGGGGCCGCCATGGTAAAGCTCGTCCTGACCGATATGGACAACACCCTCGTGTCGTTTCGGCATCCCGTGAGCGAGCGGGCGCTGGGTGCCATACATAGGCTCACCGACCAGGGCGTCTTCTTCGGTCCGGCCAGCGGCCGCGACTGGGCCTCCGTGCTTGAGTCGTTTTGCTCCGACGAGGCGTGCATGCAGACGGCTCTGCTCTCCAACGGTAAGAAGATCTATGCCTACGGCACGCTCATGAACCAGACGTCCATGGACCGCGAGAGCATCGTGACCATGGCCGAGATGGTCTACGACCTGCCGGGCGTCTATGTGAGCGGCCGCGGCGACCAGGGAGGCTTCATCTCCGGCACCACGCGCGAGAGCCTGATGGGCACCTTCTGGGGCTCCAAGCGCGCCGCAGAGCTCTGCGAGCCGCAGGACATACCGCACTGGCCCATCATCACGGCGGGGCTGCACTTCGAGGAGGGATCCGAGGGGATTGACAACGTCGCATGGGGTGACAGGGTCCGCGCGGCCTGTCCCAAGCTCGATCTCATCTCCCCCGGCTCGCGCATGTTCGATTGCGTCCCCAAGGGCTGGTCCAAGGCATCCGGCCTGAGGGTCCTCCAGATACTCCTGGGCATCGGCAACGACGAGGTGGTCTGCTTCGGCGACTCAGACAACGACTACCAGATCCTAGCCGCGATAGACCACTCCGTGGCCGTGGCCAACGCCAGTGACCGCGTCAGGGACGTCGCCCGCCATCACATCGGAGCATGCGAGGATGATGCGGTGGGTCGTGCCCTCCAGGACCTCGCCGAGCTAGGCGACGACGCCTTCGAGAAGTGGGACGCCGCGCGGCAGGACTCGTAGGCGTCAGGTGCGTCAGGCCTGGTCGTCGGCCTTGTTCCAGCCGGGCAGCCGGAGGTCGGGGGCTATGGCCGTGGCGTACATCTCGGTCATGGCGTCGCTCAGGGGGTAGACGAAGGAGCGCTCGGCCTCCAGCGAGGTCTCTATCGTGAGGCTGGGCCTCTGGGCGGGGAACCACCTGCTCGAGAAGACCTCGGTGCCCCCGTTGGCGTAGATCTCTACGACGGAGCCATCCACGAGCACGCGCAGGCTCGAGAGCCGCTGCAGGCGTATGAAGCGGTCCGCGCGGCCGGCCGCCGTCTCCTTGTTGAGGTAGTTGATGGCGAGGCGGCCCTGCACATAGCTGATCTGGAACGTGTCATCGAGCGTGAGCGTGCCCACCACGGAGCTGATGTGCTCGAGCGAGATGTCCGCAAGGCGCCCCTCGACCTCCAGGGGCTCGTGCTCGCGCAGCACCTGCTGCGTCTGGCGCAGCTGCCGCAGCTCCGGCACGGGGTTCTGCCTGAGCAGACCCGTCTCCTCGTCGCGCGTGACCACGCGGGGTACGGTGAGGCAGTGCCACCAGCCGAGCTCGTCGGGCTCGGCCGAGTAGTTCCTGTCAAAGGTGCCGAGCCAGCCCACCAGTATCCAACGGCCTTGCTCGTCCTGGAAGGTCTGTGGCGCGTAGAAGTCGTGCCCGTGGTCCCACTCCATGAAGTCGCGTTCGTCCACCTCGCTCGTCTCGAGGATGCTCTCTGCCAGCGGGATGTAGCCCGACTGCCACATGTTCTGCCAGCGGTCGTAGAGGCTGGGCAGGCCCTGCGGGTTGATGGAGAGGTAGTCGTGGCCGTCTATCTGCACGATGTTGGGGCACTCCCACACGTAGCCGAAGAAGTAGCGGGGACTGATGGAGCGGCGGAAGGTCCAGTCGTAGCCATCTTGGGAGTCGTAGAGCAGGACCATGCCGTGGCTGTCTATGTGGCGCGCCCCCAGCAGCATGTGGAGGCTGCCCCCCTGCTCCCACACCTTGGGGTCGCGGACGTGCGTGCTGCAGATCTCGGGATAGTCCTCGGCACGGATGACCACGCGCTTCTCGGTGAACCGCCTTCCGTCCTCGCTCTCCACCGTTATCTCGTTGGCCTGGCGGCCGTCGTAGACGAAGTCGAAGTCCTTCTCGTTGTGGTCGGGGTCGGGGCTTATGACGTTGCCGGTGTAGAACACGCGCATCTTGTCGCCGCCGTCGGAGGCGGTGCCCTTCTCGACATAGGTGGTGCCAGAGAAGACGCCGTGGCGGTCCTCGGGGATGCTGGGCTCCAGGGGCACGCCGTCGTAGCTCCAGTGGACGAGGTCGTTGCTCGAGAAGGCACCCCAGCCCTTCTGGTCCACCTCGGGCCAACCGTGGTCGTACTGGTAGAAGATGTGGTAGACGCCCCGGAACTGGCAGCACCCATTGGGGTCGTTGAGCCAGGCGCGGGGGGAGCGCAGGTGGAACCCGACGCTCCATGTGCTCTTGGGCATGACGGTGCTCCTCTTCCTCGTCCTGTCCCGCGGAGTGCGATGACACACCGACTATACGTTACTGCGGGAGGAGGTGGCGTCTCATATGAGAACGATTCCATAGATGCGTCAAACGCGGCTGTCAAGATCGGCTGCCGCCACTTCGACGCCGCGCAGGCCTACGGCAACGAGCGCGAGGTGGGCGAGGGGGGGAGGGGGCGTTCGTGCCTCGGGCGTCGACCGCGAGAAGCCCTTCGTGACCTCCAACGCCGACGTGGACTTCGAGATATCCGCAGAGGACCTTGTCCCTGCTCCCGCAAGCGCGTTTTGCAGTGCGGTTCCCTGCCATGGCGGCAGTGCCCATGGTGGCGGAAGGCCCCGTGCACCCATTTTGAAAATGGATGCACGAGGTCTCTGGTGACCTGCACCTTTACGAGAGCCATGCATCCGTTTTCCATTTGTGTGCACGGCTGACGGCCGTCAGCCCATGGACGACGGTCGACGGCCCGTGGCCGGACGATGGCTGCCCCTTAGCGCCACTCGTCCGCTTTCGTCACTGATTCGGACCGCTCGCCCGCACTGGCACATCCGCTGGCGGAACGGGGGATCCTTCTCGTCCCCGGACAGATCGTCACATGCCTAGGATTGCTCTCACCGTCTCGCCTCCCTCGTATGTTTGCCGACAAGGGCCTCGACCGTCCGGATTGCGGCAACGCAAGCGAAGGGAGTTCGTATGTTCGACGTCATCCTCGTTTCTCACGGGTCCTTTGCCCGGGCGGTCCTCGAGTCTGCCGAGCTCATCTGTGGCGATCAGGAACGCGTGAAGACCTACGGCCTCCATCTGGGCGAGTCTGTCGACGTGTTCCGCGATATGGTTCGCGGGGGCATTGCCGAGAGCCTGACCAGGGGAGAGGTGCTGGTTCTCTCTGACATCCAGTCCGGCAGCCCCTTTAACGTTACCTGCGCGGCGATGGGGGACATGGCCTTTCACCACGTTACGGGCATGAACCTCCCGATGGTCATCGAGGCTCTCGTGGACCGCGTCGACCTCCCCATCGGCGAGGTCGTCTCCAACGCCCTCGCACTGGGGGCCTCCAGCATGGCAGATGTGAACGCACTCGTGAACCTCGACAGCGAAGTCGAGGATGATGACGAGTAACCGTTCATCGGCATCTCTCCGCGCCTCCTGCAGCATCCAATGAGACCGGCTTGGCCTCCCACACCGCAGCTTGTCCTTTATACGGCACGTAAGAACCCAAGGTACAGCCATTTAGATTGTATGCACATACGTGCAGAACATACGTGAACAATAGATGCTAGCTTATTTGACAAGGCAATCCGAACGGTCGAGTGGCAGCGGTTTGGTCGGTCGCGTGGAGGCAGATTGGAGAGGAACCGTGAAGGACTTGGTGCTTGTTCGAATTGACGATCGCCTGATTCACGGGCAGATCGCTACGCAGTGGCTCAAAACCACGCACGCCAACAAGGTGCTCGTGATGGACGACGCCCTTCCTGACAATGCTTTTCAGGTGCGCATCCTCAAGGCTGCCGCGCCGTCCGGCATCAAGGTTGTCGTCAAGGACGTCGAGGGGGGAGTTGCCTGGTGTCTCCGAGAGCCCAAGGAGGACGAGAGGGTCATGGTTCTCGTCAAGGTGCCCGAGACGATCGAGGCGCTCATCGACGGGGGGATTTCGCTGCACGACGTGATTCTGGGAGGCATGGGATTCAAAGAGGGGAGGTCGCGCATCAACAGAAACGTCTCCGCAAGCCCGGAGGAGGTCGAATGCATGCAGAGAATCGTTGCCAGGGGGACGAGGATTCTCTATCAACTCGTCCCCTCGGACGCTCCAAAGGACCTGAACAACGTCCTAGCAGAGAGGGAGTAGGTCATGAGCTTTCTTCAAGCGCTTTTGTGTGGCATCTTCTACTACCTAAATGCCGGTCCCTGGATTGTCGGCGGTGGCTACTACACCTTCGGAAAGCCGCTCGTCCTAGGTTTCTTCGTTGGGCTCGTCCTCGGCGATCCCGTCCAGGGCACCATCGTTGGCGCGACCATCCAGCTTATCTACTTAGGCGTCATGTCAACGGGTGGCTCCTATCCTGCCGATCCCGCCCTCGCCGGAATCGTAGGTACCGCCGCAGCGATCTCTGGAGGCCTCTCGGCGCCCGAGGCGGTCGCCATTGCCATTCCCGTTGGCCTCGCCGGTACCGTCCTGTTCAACCTCCGCATGCTCTCCGCCGTCCCCTTCACGCACATGGCCGACAAGGCAGCTGAGAAGGGCGACACCAAGGGCGTGTTTCTCGCCAACGTGGTCGGTGCCCAGGTTGCGCTTGCGGCCATCTATGTCATTCCCTGCACCATCATCTGCATGTTCGGCGTCGACGCCATCTCTGGCCTGATCAACGCCCTTGCTGGCACCACGTTTATCAGAGTCCTCGGCGTTGTGGGCGGCGTGCTCTCCGTGGTCGGCATCGCGATGAACATGAAAGCCATCTTCAAAGGAGATGCCATCCCGTTCTTCTTCATCGGGTTCCTCATGGTTGTGTACTTCAGCCTAAACATGCTCTCGCTTTCCTGCTTTGCCCTGCTCTTCGCGGCTGTCTATGCCAATCTCAAGGAGGGTGGCCTTGCTGCGCCCGCCATCGCTGAGGGGGATGATGACGATGAGTGACGAGATCAAGAGGGTTCCCGCAAAAGCCATGCACAAGTCCTTCTGGAACTGGCTCGTCTTCGCTCACTCCTGTTACAACTACGAGAGGCTCCAGGGAACGGGCTTCCTCTACGCCATGTGTCCGATCATCGATGCCCTCTACGCGAAGGATGACGTCGAGGGCCGTCGGAAGGCCATGCAGCGCCACACCGCCTTCTTCAATACCGAGGTACGTCTCGGCGGTGCCATCGTGGGTCTGACCGCCGCCATGGAGGAGCGCATCGCCGCCGGTGAGATTGAGCTTGCCGACGATCTCATGCCCTCCGTCAAGTACGGCCTCATGGGACCGATCGCCGGTGTCGGTGACACCATCATACAGGCGGTCCTCTCACCAATCCTGCTCTCCCTCTGCATTGGCCTTGCTATGGATGGCAACGTCGCCGGCCCCCTGCTCTATCTAGCAATGTTTGTTGCGCTCCTCGTCGTCATGGGCCGGCACTCCTTTCAGCTCGGCTATAAGAAGGGCGACGAGGCGATCATGGGGCTTCTCGAGAGCGGCCTTATCAACAAGCTCATCACCGCCGCGGGTATCATGGGCTGCACCGTCATGGGTGCGCTTGTGGCCAACTACGTTTCCCTAAGCACCACCATCAACCTCGAACTCACAACGGGTGCCTTTGACCTGCAGGCCGACGTCTTTGACGCCATCATGCCCAAGGCGCTTCCACTGGCGCTTGCGCTCTTCGTCTATTGGCTGATGGACAAGAGGGGCGTCTCCGCCCTGAGGATGATGGCCTACCTCATCTTCGGTGGCATCGTCCTTGGCTACCTGGGAATCGTCTAGCCCTGCGGCTGTCTCTGCGGACAAACCCATCCACAATCTAACGACTCTTCCCGACGCATGTCACTGTTTGGGTCCGTGCGCCTTGCGGACCTGCCTACCGAAAGGGGATCCCCATGGAAAAGATGAAGGTTGTCGCAATCACGGCGGAGCGCGAGACTGCCGTCTGCGAGATCGAAAAACCCGAGCCCGGTCCTGGCCAGGTGTTGGTCCACCTTCACGCCTGTGCGCTGTGCACCTTTGAACAGCGTGTTTTCACACAGGTGACGAAGAAGGAGCTGCCCTATGTCGGCGGCCACGAGTGTGCGGGCGTCATCGAGGGCCTGGGGGAGGACGTTGACCCGGAGGAGTATCCGATGGGCCAGAAGGTCGCCGTCCGCGTCCTGCAGAACTGCGGCCACTGCCCTGAGTGCCGCAAAGGCGAGGAGAACCTCTGCCGCAACTCCTACAAGAAGTCTGCGGCATCCGCCGGCAAGCTCCTGCCCAACGGCCTCGGCGAGTACATGGCCGTCGACGAGGGCCAGGTCTACAAGATGGCCAATAATCTGCCCTACGAGCAGGCTGTCCTTGCTGAGCCCTTCGCCTGTTGCGTCAACAGCGTCGAGCGCGGGAACATCCACCTGGGTGACGATGTGGTGGTCCTTGGCGGCGGCGTGATGGGCATCCTCCACGTCATCATCGCCAAGCTGTACGGTGCCCGCGTCATCCTGAGCGAGCCTGATCCGGCACGCCTCGAGATGGCAAAGCGCTATGGCTGCGATGTGGTTATCAACCCCAAAGAGGTCGATGCCGTCGAGGAGGTCATGCGCCTCACGGATGGCGAGGGTGCAAACGCTGTCTTCAACACGACATCCGTCACCGCTCTTTCGGCTCAGGGCATTAAGATGCTTGCGCTCATGGGCACCTTCGTCCAGTACTCAAGCATGCATCCCGATGAACCCGTAGAGCTCTCCATGAACTCCATCCACAACGCGGAAATCGTGATTACGGGATCGAAGTCCCCCTCGGTCAAGGCCTTCGAAGCTAGCACGAGGATCCTCTCCAAGATGCTCGTCGACCTCACCCCGCTGCTCACGGAGTCCTATCCCATGGAGGACGCCACCAAGGCCTTCGAGCGGGCCTGCTCCATGGACACCTACCGCGTCATGGTCAAGTGGTAGCAGATCGGCTGCCCTGAAGGGAGAAACCGCATGTACACCTCAATGATTGGCTTGATGAAGGATGCCCGCAAGAATAGCTACTGCATCCCCGCCTGCGCCGTCGAGAACGAGCATTCCGTGAGGGCGATCCTCAACGCCGCCGAGGAGAAGAACTCCCCTGTTATCCTCATCTCGCTTTTCAAGGTCAACCCCGACATTAACATGTGGGGCAGGATCGTCGAGGACATGGCTCTGCGCGTAAGCGTTCCGGTGGCCCTCTGCCAGGACCACGGCGGCACCTTCGGAGAGGCCATGAGGGCCATCCATGCTGGCTTCACGGACGTCATGGTCGACCGATCGTCGCTGCCCTTTGACGAGAATGCCGGGCAAGTCGCAGAGATTGTCAGGGTCGCCCACGCCTGCGGCGTCGGTGTCGAGGCTGAGCTCGGGCACGTCGGCATCGGGACTGTTGACGACTCCCTCTACACCCAGCCCGACCAGGCTGTCAAGTTCTGCGAGCTCACAGGTTGTGATGCGCTCGCCGTGGCCATCGGCACCACGCATGGCGTCTACAAGAATGGCAACCCGCACCTGGAGTTGGAGCTTCTCAAGGAACTCGACGAGGTCGTGCCCGTCCCGCTCGTTCTGCATGGGGGTAGCGGCACAGGTGACGATGCCCTCGCCATGGCGAGCAAGATGGGCATCACCAAGCTCAACCTCTCCAACGACCTTAAGAGGGGCGCCATCAAAGAGCTCTTCTCCTTGGGTAACGACCTGATGGGCATGGGTGCCTACCAGATGTACCCGAGGCTCACCAAGGGCTACCAGGAGGTGGCGGCGCACTACATGGATGTCACCGGCTCCACCGGCAAGGCAGACAACTTCCGATAGACCATTGGTCGGGCTGGAGCGGGAACGTGTGCCCCTGCTCCATCTGGTCTCTGAAGGGGTGCAGGCTTGGTTTCCCTGATTGGCTCAGACTGCCTGCTCCAGCTGGTCGCATCAAGGCTCGGTGACGAGGTGAGGCGCTGTGCTTAACGACTATGTGCAATGCAATCCAGAAAAGATCATCTTTGGGAGGGGGTGCGAGAAGGATGTCGGCAAGGAGGTCAAGGCCGTAGGAGCCTCTCGCGTGCTCGTGCACTACGATGCCGGAGATTTCATCAGGCCCCTGGTCGCCCGCATCCGCGGGTACTTGGAAGAGGAGGGACTTGAGGTCTTCGGACTCGGCGGTGTGGTCCCTAACCCTAAGGTCTCGCTCATGCGCGAAGGCTGCAGACTCGTTCGCGAGAAGGGCATCGACTTTGTGCTCGCGGTGGGTGGCGGGTCCACCATGGACAGCTCGAAGTACATCGCTTGCGGCGCCTACTACCCGGGCGAGCTCTGGGACCACCCCAAGTTCGCGCCCATCACGAGCCGTGTTCTCAAGCATGGTGTAGTGGTGACTATGCCGGGGACAGGGAGCGACGTCTCGACGGCGGCCGTGTGGCGGGACGACACCTGCGATCCGGAACGTAAGACCTGCGTCTTTGCCAACGAGATGCGCTTCGACCTCGCTTTCATCGACCCGGAGCTCACCTACACGCTGCCTGCGTTCCAGACGGCGGCAGGCTGCTTCGACATCATCTCCCATGCCATGGAGGACTACTTCTGCGCTCCGGATGGGGTCGAGTTCTACCTCTCCGCCTATGAGGGCGTTATCAACGAGGTAATGCGCAACCTGCCCGTGGCGCTCAGGGTTCCCGATGACTACGCGGCGCGGGCGAACATCTGCCGGGTTGCCTACGTGCCTCTCGAAGACGTGATCATATCCGGACAGGTGCATGGGTACTGCGTCCACAACCTCGAGAAGCCCATGACGGGCGCCTTCCATCGCACGCACGGCGAGATGCTTGCCATACTGTTTCCCGCCTGGATGCGCTACTGCCACCGGCGCAACATGCCACTCTTCACGCGTCTGTGCGTGAGATGCTTTGGGGCGAAGATGAACTACGAGGATCCGGAGAACACGGTCGACGAGGGCATCCGCAACCTCGAGCACTTCATCGAGGACGTGGGTCTTTCCACGAGGCTCTCTCAGGTGGGCATCGGCGAGGAAGCCTTCGGGCGGTGTGCGGACATCGCCATAGAGACGGCTGGGGTCGGTTACATCGGCAGCGCCATCAGGCTCGACAAGGAGGATATCGTCAACATCTACAGGCTTGCGAGGTAGGCGTTTTTTTGATGCATCAATCGGGCCCTTCGATCGGCGCGCCTTCCTATCCGTCCTCTTCGAGGGCTATCACGCCCATTGCCGTCTCCGAGTCGGTGATGAGGCAGTTGACGAAGCCGCAGCGCAGGGCCGACCAGATGCCCCTGACCTTCCGAGACCCTCCGGCTATGCAGAGAACGCGGTCCATCTGGCGCAGGTGGGAGAGGGGAAGTGCGTTTCTCGTGTATGCGCCGCCGAGAGGAAGCTCCGACCCGTCCTCGAAGAAGAAGGAGGCCAGGATGTCGCCGGCGATGTCCGAGGAAGCGACGAGGGCACGGTATTCGTCTGTGGCCTCGTTCAGGCTGAAGGGGTCGGCCGACGAGCGATAGGGAGCACCGAGTCCGACGATTGCTGCGTCGGCGAGCTCCCACTGGTGGAGAAGCTCGCTGCGGTGACTCTGGTAGAGCCTGCTTTTGGACTCGGCGCGGTCGGCAACCACAGGGACGTTGGTGAAGAAGGAGCGGCCGCCAAAGGCAGTCGCGAGGTTGTCGACGATGATGTTCGACTGGGTCTGGGGACTCGCGGTGCTCACCGTACCTACGGCGGGGACAAAGGAGAGGGCCTCCTGGGGCTTCTGAGCGCGAAGCTCCTTTGACATGCGATAGAGGGTTTCGCCAAAACCAACGGTGACGGTGCTTGCCGTCGAGAGAAAGCCGGGAAGCATCGCGGCGGCGTGGCGAGCGATGCTGTCGTTGAGCGTCCGACCAGTCTTGCCATGGTGCTCTGCCGCCGAGACCCCCTCGATTGAGACGAACTTGAGATCAAAGAGCTCCGCAAGGTGCCTTTCAAGCCCGTCGACCGTCTCTGCCATGGGGTTCATGACGTTGAACGTGACAATCCTGCGCTCTTTGGCACGGTCAAGCAGACGGGAGACATACGAGCGGCTGAAGCTCACCTTGGACGCGATGGCGTCCTGCGAGAGCCCTTCGACATAGTACATCTTCGCAATTTGATAAAGGAGGAGATCGTCATCCTGGGTGCCCTGGAGGGACATAGCTGGCTCCGTTCATGAAGGAACATATTCCCATAGCATATGTCACTTCTGAGAGAGGGGCAGTGAGACGGAGATGGCATTACCGCCGTTGTGTCTGTGGGCCCTCGATTCGCTGGGCCCGTCGATGAAGATGCAGGCCCATCTCCTCGATGGGATCCCGTCCTTGGAGTAGACGTAAAGCCCATTCTCCATTTTCCTGATTCTGCATATCTCCCGCTCAACCTAGATAGAGGATTCTGTATAGAATAGACCTGCCATAGGTGGAGGATTTTGCAAACAACCTCATAATCGATGCTATCAAGACTGGCTGATGTACGTGGGGAGGTGCAGATGACCTTCAGGAGGAAGCTCTACGGCACAATGCTTGGCTGGAAGGCAGACTCGAAGGGTAGGAGTGCGCTGCTCGTCGAGGGAGCAAGGCGTGTCGGTAAGACCACCATCGCCAAGGCGTTCGCGGCGAACGAGTACGAATCGAGCCTGTTCGTCGACTTCTCTCAGGTGGACAACAACGTGCGTGCCATCTTTGATGAGCATCGGGGAGATATAGACACGCTTCTGCGCATGCTTCAGCTCTACTTCGGCGTTAAGCTGACCCCGAGGCACTCAATCGTCATATTCGACGAGGTCCAGCGCTTTCCCGTCGCCCGCGAGATGATCAAGCACCTGGTGGCGGACGGGAGGTTCGACTACATCGAGACGGGCTCGCTCATCTCAATCCGCAAGAACGTCCAGGACATCGTCATCCCCTCCGAGGAGGAGCGCGTGAAGCTCTGGTCCCTCGACTTCGAGGAGTACCTCTGGGCGCTCGGGAGAGAGAATCTCGCAGACGAGGTCAGACGGTGCCACGACGCACTACGGCCCCTTCCCGACAGCCTGCATCGCCAGTGCATGCGCCTGTTCAATGAATACATGCTCGTAGGAGGCATGCCTCAATCCGTCAGCGACTTCATCGAGACTTCCGCGTTCACACAGAGCGACAAGACGAAGCGGCAGATCCTGGCCCTCTATGCCGAGGATATCGAGAAGTTCGGCGCGAGCGACGCTCGGCGGGCCTACTCCGTCTTCATGGGCATTCCCGGCCAGCTGTCGGCAGGTAGCAAGCGGTTCAAGTTCTCGACCTTGGGCAGGGGGTCACGCTACCGCCAATACGAGCCAGCGCTCCGTTGGCTCGAGGATGCACACGTCGTGAGCGTCTGTCGGCTATGCAACGATCCGAATGTTGGGTTCAAACTTGCCGCAGACGAAGGAGAGGACAGTTCGCTCAAGTGCTACATGGCAGATACTGGTCTGCTCGTGTCGAGCGTCTTCGACGAGGGGGCGGAGACGGAAGGAATCTATCGCGCCCTGCAGTTCGGCAAGCTCTCCATCAACCGCGGGATGTTCGTCGAGAACGCCATCGCCCAGCAGCTGCGTTCAAACGGCAGGTCCCTGTACTACTACTCGTGGGATGAGCCCCCCATCGAGCCGGGACGCCGACCGAGACCACGTGAGATAGACTTCCTGGTCACAAGGGGGTTCTCCGATGCCGACGGCAAGCCGCGAGTCTCGCCCATCGAGGCCAAGTCCACGAAGACCTACTCCACCATCTCGCTCGATGACTTCCGCAGACGCTTCGGCAAGCGAGTCGGGGACGAGATCGTGTTGCATCCAGGCCAGCTCAAGAAGGAGGGAACCCGTATCTACCTGCCACTGTACATGTCCTTCTGTATATGAGATGACTGGTGCAGCACCGAAGCGGGCGGCAACCGAACCGCCCTGCTACCGTGCCAGCTCTATGATGAGCTTAGGATGTCTGACCTTGTCGATGTCAGACTGTCTGGCGAAGTCGGGATTCTTCCCGTTGCGCGAGTATGCCTTCGCGCTGAGCATGAAGGACGGGAAGACACCGTCTCCGATGGCAGAGCTTGCCATCGGTTGTCATACAGTTTGTTCTACCTGCGAAAACGCCTCCAAGACGGTTTCTGCCGAAGAGGTCTATAATGGCCATGTCAACAGGGAGCTGCGGATATGGCGCGGCTGAGAGGGGCGACCTACTCGCCCGACCTCAGAACCTGATCTGGGTAATGCCAGCGTAGGGACCAGAGTGTGGCTGCGTTTTGCAGACTTTTGGCCCCGCAAGCGCGGGGCCTTCTCGTAGGTTGACGATGGCGTCTGGGCGTCTGCGATCTGAACGCCCGCGAGACGGTTGCAACTGTCCGCAAGATGCCTGCCGTCATATTCCTACGGCGAGCCTCGCAGGAAGCGAGGAAACGTGAACTGTTCCGTTGCCATCCAGTACCTGCCCATGGACGCGGGTTCGGACGAGGAGGTCTGTCGCATCGTCGACGAGGTCATCGCGGCCATCGATGCCAGTGGCCTCGACTACTACGTGGGACCGTTCGAGACGGCCGTCGAGGGTGACCTCAACGCCTGCATGGACCTGGTCAAACGCTGCGTCGAGGTGGGAGCTTCTGCGGGCTGTGCCGAAAGTGCCAGCTACGTGAAGATCTCCTATCGTCCCGACGGTGACGTCATGACCACCGAGCGTAAGATTGGCAAGTACCACCAGGCTGACAGCGAGTTTGCGACAAGCTCGCGGGAAGCTGTGGCCTAGGCATGCACGACGCGCGTCGCACATTCATCCCGCTGACGGCAACGCTCGCATTGCTGGTCGCATGGCAGCTTGCCGTCATGTTGGGGCTCGTTCCCAACTTTCTGCTGCCAAGTCCCACGCAGGTGGTCGTGGCGCTCATCGAGGACGCGTCCCTTCTCGTCTCCCACAGTGCCGCGACGCTGCTCGAGGCCTTCCTGGGCCTTTTGATTGGCTGTGCCGTGGGCTTCGTGGTGGCTGTGCTCATGGATCGCTTCGAGGCCGTCGGCCTGGCCCTCGACCCCCTTGTCACCCTGTCGCAGACCATACCGACCGTCGCCATCGCGCCGCTTCTGGTGCTGTGGTTTGGCTATGGCCTGGCACCCAAGGTGGTGCTGGTCATCATCTCGACGTTCTTTCCCATAACGGTGTCGTTGGTGTCGGGCTTCCGCTCCGCAGATGCCGACATGATTGATCTCATGCGTACCATGAATGCAGGTGACTGGCAGATATTCTGGCAGGTCAAGATACCTGCCGCTGCCGAGCAGTTCTTTGGTGGCCTGCGCATCAGCGCGACCTATGCCATCGTGGGCGCCGTGATTGCGGAGTGGCTGGGTGGCTTTTCGGGACTGGGCGTGTACATGACGCGCGTGCGCAAGTCCTTCTCGTACGACCGGATGTTTGCGGTGATCCTTCTGATCTCCGCGCTGTCACTGGCCCTCATGGGCGTCGTCGACGTGCTGCGTCGCGTGGCGATGCCCTGGAAGCGGGCCGAGAGAAAGAGGTAAGCGACATGAGATGCAACGTAAGCTCTGCACATGGCGCCCGTGGCGCCCGCGACTTCCGCACCGCCCATGCGGCAATCTCGCGCCGGGCGTTCGTCGGGCTGTCTGGTGCGGCATTGGCTGGCCTGGGGCTTGCGGGCTGCGGCGCGTACCGTAACGCGGGAGCGCCCTCTGCGGGCGATGGCACCGCAGGCGATGTTGCCGCAAGCGGCAACGGAGGCGCCGGCAACGTCGGTGATGCCGGCAAGATCACCTTCTGCCTGGACTACACGCCCAACACCAATCACACGGGCATCTACGTTGCCCAGGACCAAGGTTACTTTGCCGACGAGGGCCTTGAGGTCGAGATCGTCCAGCCGGCTGAGGATACCGCTGAGACCATGCTGGGTTCGGGCCAGGCGCAGCTGGGCATCAGCTACCAGGACTACATCGCCAACGCCCTGGCGGGTGACAGCCCTCTCGCCATACAGGCCGTTGCGGCGGTGATCCAGCACAACACCTCCGGCATCATGAGTCGCAGGGAGGATGCCATAAGCTCTCCGCGCATGATGGAGGGTCACAGGTACGCCACCTGGGACATGCCGGTCGAGCAGGCCATCATACGGCAGGTGGTCGAGAGGGACGGCGGTGACTTCTCCAAGCTCGATCTGGTCCCGTACACCGTCGACGACGAGGTCAGCGGCCTCAAGGCCGACATGTTCGACGACGTCTGGGTTTACGAGGGCTGGGCCGTGCAGAACGCGGCCGTCCAGGGCTACGACGTCAGCTATTTCTCGTTCATATCGATCGATGACGTCTTTGACTACTACACGCCGGTCATTGCGGCCAACAACGACTTCTGCCGGCAGCATCCCGATGTGGTGAAGGCATTCGTGCGCTCTGCGAAGAGGGGCTACGAGTACGCGATCGCAAACCCCGAGCCTGCGGCCGACATCCTCTGCGGACAGGTACCTGAGCTCGATCCCGCCCTCGTGAGGCAGAGCCAGCTCTACCTCGCCGGTCAGTACCAGGCAGACGCGTCGCACTGGGGCATGATCGACGCCAGCCGCTGGAGTAGGTTCTACCAGTGGCTCAATGACAACGGCCTGGTCCAGAACCAACTTGACATCAATGCGGGTTGGACCATGGACTATCTCGAGGCGTAGCCGGATGTCGATGGCGCAGGCGATCGGGGGAGGCTTTGGCGGCGGGGGGGACATCGCCCTCTCCGCGCAGGGTCTGACCCTTTCCTGGGGTCAGGGGACCCCGTCGCTCGTCGTCCGCGACGTGAGCGTCACCGTGGGCGCAGGCGAGGTCGTGTGCCTTGTCGGTCGCTCTGGCTGCGGGAAGACGACCCTGCTCCACGCCCTTTCGGGACTCACGACGCCAGTCGAGGGACGTGTGCTCCTCCATGGCAGGGACGTGACGGCCCGTCCCGGCCATGTCAGCTACATGCTTCAGAAGGACCTACTGCTGCCGAGCAGGCGCATCATCGACAACGTCTGCCTGCCGCTGGAGATTGCCGGCATGGGACGCGAGGAGGCGCACGAGAGGGCTCGGCCTCTGTTCGAACGCTTCGGTCTGGCAGGCTGCGAGCAGAGTTGGCCGGCGGAGCTCTCGGGTGGGATGCGGCAGCGTGCGGCGTTCCTGCGGACCTACCTCATGGGCAACGACGTGGTGCTCTTGGACGAGCCGTTCAGTGCTCTCGACGCCCTGACGCGCGACGACATGCGTAGTTGGTACTGCGACATGGCGCGCGAGTTGGGCCTGGCAACGCTTGCCATCACGCATGACGTGGACGAGGCCGTGTCCATGGCCGAACGCATCTATGTGCTCGAGGGCAATCCGTCTGCCGGCCAGCCCAGCACGATCCTGGCGGAGATTGCGGTTCCGCGTCCGGTCGGTGAGCCAGGTCACACGTCCTCGGCTGCGGCCTTCGCGCTCACCTCCGAGTTCCTGGCGTGCAAGCGTGAGGTGCTGGGCTTTTTGGGCAAGGGGCCGGCTGCTTAGACGCGCGAGCCAAACTCGTAGTACTCGAGCCTCTCGAACAGGTCGTATGCCCTTGCGGCCTCCGTCGCGCAGCTCTCCTCCGCGTCCGTCGCCGCATCCCCCTCATCCCCCTTGGTCGGCGCATGCCAGGCGCCCGATGCGTCCCTGTAGCCGTTGAGCGTGACGCCGGGGAGCGTCTCGCGCAGGCTGAGCTCTGCCTTCTGGTAGTCGGTGAGCGGTGCGCCAATCATCTGGTTCATGAGAGCGCCCAGGTAGTTGACGGATGTGTCCATGGCCTGGCTCGTCTGCCCGTTGCCGACGACGTCATAGTTGGCCCAGATGACATAGCTCGTCTGGTAGGAGCGGACGCTATGGGCGAGCTCGTCCTCTCCCGGATGGTAGCTGTCATTGAGCCAGCTTGAGACCGTGGGCTGGTGGTCACCAAAGAACACGAGGACAACGGGACGGTCAAGATCCCGCAGGCGCGCGACGAAGGCCGCGAGGTCCTCGTCGGATGCCTGGATGCAGGACAGGTACTCGTTGAGCTGCGCGTTGTCGTAGTCCGAGAAGCGGTCCAGACGATAGCTGGTCAGGCGGTCCGCGGGGATGTTGGAGAGGTCGTAGCCGGCGTGGTTCTGCATGGTCACGTCAAAGATGAACTGCGGCCCGTCGTCTGCGGCGAGCAGCTCGAGAACCTTGTCGTAGGTGGCGCCGTCCGTCACGCCGTTGTGGAACTGCGGTGCGTGCTCGAACGAGCCTATGTCCAGGAATCGGTCGAAGCCGAAGCCCCGGTAGACCCTGTCACGGTTCCAGTTGGTCGCAAGGTTGGGGTGGATGGCGCAGGTGGTGTAGCCCAGCTCCTTGAACTGCCTGGCGAGCGTGGGGATGCCGGAGAGGTCATAGAGCGTGTAGGGGTACTTGCCCGGCCCGACGAAGGCCATGGTGTTGCCCGAGAGGAACTCGAACTCGGAGTTACAGGTCCCCCCTCCCAGGACGGAGGTGTAGAGCGCCCCGCGCGCGAGGGCGTCGGGGATTGCGTTGAACGCGGTGGGACCAGCATAGCCCTGGTCGGAAAGGGCCTGGTAGAGGGAGAGGTCCGAGAAGGTCTCGTTCATGATTGCAATGACCGTGGGCCTGGTCGCCGAAAACTGGGAGGACGCCTGGGCGTAGGTGGGCGCCGCAGGGCCTGCGTCGAAGCCGGCGGCACTCTCTTGCTCGAGTTGTCGGGCCTGTGCGTCGCTGTAGCCATCGGGGGCCTTGATGCCCATGTCACGGGCTATCGTCATGAACGAGTTGAGCGAGCCGTACCTCTGGTAGGTCTCGACGATGAACCAGTAGTCGATGCCCTGCTGCCCAACCCAGTCGCAGGCGGCGCCTGCCTCGACGGGAAGGCAGAGCGCAAGGGCCGCGGCGCAGGCGAGGTTGAGCGCGGGTCTGGGGGCAGCACCGAGGGCAGGCCCGGGGGCCGGGCTCGAGGCAGGGGTCCCGCGTCCGTCGGGCGATGACTCGGGAAGGGCCTTGGGCGGGACGACAAGCGCCAGGCAGGCAAGGGCGAGCGCAAGGTGGGCAAGGGAGGGGAGCGTCGCGGGCGTGAGCCTGAATGTGAGCCCGCCGCTGACGGCTGCGGCGGTGCCCAGGGCGTAGAGGTCTCCCGGCATCACGACGGTCTGCTTGAGGGCGAGCGTGAAGTACTGGCCGATCCCGGCCAGGAAGGCAAGCACGGGGACGATGGCCGCAAGCCAGCCGCGCCTCTGGGCGAGGAAGTAGCCAACCAGCATCGTCGTGCCAATGACGAGCAGCTCGAGTGTCGTGCCGACAGGCTCGATGGAGGGGCGTCCCGAGTTGAGGGGGGCCTCGAGCGCAAGGTAGGAGAGCCCTGCGGCGGCAACGACGAGAAGGGCGTCCCTGAGCGCCCAGACCACGGCCCTCATGGTGGGGTGGAAGCCTCCCGTGCGAGCGGAGAGCAGCTCCGAGAGGTGGTCGCGCTGGAGCGTGAGCCCTTCCGCAACGAGGGACGCGAAGGCGACGAGAAGGATGGGGGTGGGGCTGGGATCCCTGTAGATGCCGCCGATGCAGACGCACAGCAGCACGACGGGCACGAGGGAGACGGCGACCAGCCAGGCGACGGTGCCGCGCCGAGGCCGGGGGAGGAATGCTGTCAAGAGGTGGGGACGGCCCATGCGGGTCCTTTCCGGTTGCTGCTGGCGGCCTGGCGGTCGACGCGGCCGTGGGCCCGTGTCGCCTAGGCTGCGCTGCCCGAGGCGCTGGTGGCGACCGACTTCGACGAGCCGCTTCCGGAGGGGCTGGTCCCACTCGTGCCTGTCGAGCTGGCGTCACTGGAGCCGCCTGTGGTGCCGGAGGCGCCCGTCGACGAGCTGCCCGTCGTATCCGAGGACGACCCGCCTGTCGTGGTCGCGCCACCTGTCCCGTCGCCCTTCGAGTCGGGGCTTCCGGACGTGCCGCTTCCGGACGAGCCGCTTGCAGACGATCCGCTTGTGCCAGATCCGCTTGTCGCAGAGCTGCCGGCAGAGGAGCCCTCGTCGGAGGACGTCGCCTCCGCGTCCGAGCCGCTTGTGCCGTCCTGGCCGGTGGAGGAGCCGCCCGCTCCTTCAGCCCGTCTGTCTGTGGTCGCGTCTGACGAGGAGCCCCCTCGGGGCTCGGAGACGGTCGGGGCCACCACGCTCGAGCTGCCTATGCCCTGGCCTGCGGTGGCGAGGCTGACGATGGCCGCATAGACCAGGACGGCCGCGATCGCTGCCACGGCCGTGACGATGAGCGCACGCCGCCGGATGGTCCTGCTCCTGCGGTCCGCCGCAGCCGTGCGGATGGCCTCGGGGGCGATGGGGGTGCCCGTCTCGGCCATGGCGGGTGAAGTCGGCTCGTCACCTGGCATGCCAGGTGCCGCATCGGGCATCCTGCGGACGACGGTGCCCCCCGCGTCAGGGCCGTGGGCGCCGAGCCGTACGGTCGGGGTCGCGGGGTCGGTCATGCCGGGGCCCTGCTCGCCCAGGCCCTTGATCTTCTCGGCCGATGCCGAGAGCACTGACTTGTATACCTGGGAGGCGATGGCCGAGGCCGCCGCCGCGATGCCGACGCCGATGAGGGAACCGGCCAGGCCGATCTGGGACGAGAGCGCGAACGACGTGACGGATGCCAGGGCGGATGCGACGACCGCCGTCATGGAGAAGTCCTCGAACAGGCTCTTCTTGGTGGTCTTGTCGGGGCCGTCGTCCCCGGACGAGACGTTGGTGTGTTGTGGGTCCATGCGTGTCGCCACTTTCCTGCGGGCGTCTGCCCGCCGTTGCCGGTCGCGTGCCTTCCGCAGCGCCCGGCGTCCCTTCGGTGCTTCCTGACACTAGGGTAGAGGGGTCTTGTGGTCTGCCGTGCGAATTTCACGAATACAGGACAAGCCATGGCACGGGGCGGTCCGGGCTGCGTTGGCGGTGGAGTCGGTCCGATTGGAGCTATGGGTTCCGGCTGGGCCAATATAATTGGCCAGGTTGCACCATTCTGGTTGCACATTTGTGGTTCGTCGTCGCTGACGTATCGGTAATTGGCAGTATCATATGTGGTGTGTGGAAGGTCCATCACGTTCAATGGAGGTATCACATGCTTGTCAATGCTACGGCCATGCTCCAGAGCGCTGAGAAGGGCCACTATGGCCTTGGAGCGTTCAACACCAACAACCTCGAATGGGCCAGCTCGATCCTGGATGCCGCCGAGGAGCTCCAGTCCCCGGTGATCATCCAGTGCACCGGCGGTGCCGCCAAATGGCAGATCTCCTACAAGGTCGTCGCCGACATCGTCAGGGATCTCGTCGAGGCCAAGGACATCACCGTCCCCGTTGCCCTTCACCTTGACCATGGCTCCTACGAGGACGTTTTCAAGTGCATCGAAGCGGGCTTCACCTCCGTCATGTATGACGGCTCCCACGAGCCCGACTTCGAGACCAACCTCAAGCGCACCGCTGAGGTCGTCAAGGCCGCCCACGTCAAGGGCATCTCGGTCGAGGCCGAGGTCGGCGGCATCGGCGGCACCGAGGACGGCGTGACCTCCAGGGGCGAGCTCGCCGATCCCAAGCAGTGCAAGCAGATCGCGGACCTGGGCGTTGACTTCCTGGCCTGCGGCATCGGCAACATTCACGGCATCTACCCCGACAACTGGGAGGGCCTCTCCTTCGACCAGCTGACGGCAATCAAGGCCGAGACCGGCGACCTGCCGCTGGTCCTCCATGGCGGCACGGGCATTCCCGTCGACCAGATCCAGAAGGCCATCTCGCTGGGCATCTGCAAGATCAACGTCAACACCGACCTCCAGCTCGTCTTTGCCGAGGCAACCCGCAAGTACATCGAGTCTGGTGCCGACCAGCAGGGCAAGGGCTACGATCCGCGCAAGCTCCTCAAGCCGGGTCGCGACGCCATCGTCAAGCGCACCAAGGAGCTCATCGTCGAGTTCGGCTCCGACGGCAAGGGCTGGAACTAGGGGCATCGAACTAGGCCCGTCGCCCGTTTGTCGCGAAGGCAGACGGTCGGCGCCGAAGCCTCGCGAGCACCGTCGGTGCTGAGGCACGGGGCATGCGAGAGGGACGTTGCCACATGGGTGGCGGCGTCCCTCCTCCGTGTGCGGTCGGGTCGCTTCGAGATGCGCCACGGAGATGCGCTGCGTGCGTTGGGGACGCGCACGGGTCCTGGAGACGCGTGCGCGCCTCAAGGACCCGTGCGGTCCAAGCGTCAGGAGTGCGGACTCTCCCGCAGCGTGAAGCGGCTGCGATCGAAGTCGAGGATGCCCTCGCCGCGCATCTTGCAGAGCTCGTTGGACATGGCAGAGCGATTGACCGAGAGGAAGTCCGCGAGCTGCTGGCGATTGAAGGGGATCGTGAACGTGGGACTGGCGGCACGGCGTGACTCGTCGGAGAGGTAGGCCAGGAGCTTCTCGCGTGTGGAGCGCTGGCTGAGGTAGGTGAGCTTGCTGTTGAGGGCCAGGTTGTGCTGGGCCACGTCGCCTACGAGGTTCTGCGTGAGCCGCACGTGGTAGGGGCAGCCCGAGCTGCACCCGACCATGATCTTGCGCGCTTTGAGCGTGAGCAAGGTGGAGGCCCTCGTCGTGACGGCCGAGACGGCGAGTGGGGTGCCCTCTGTGCAGGCGTAGGACTCGGCAAAGGTGCCGCCGGGGGCGACGGTCGTGATGATGTTGCGGTTGCCCCACCAGTCCTCGCGGATGACGTTGACGCCACCTTCGAGGAGGACGTAGACCTGCGTGGTGGTCTCGCCCTCGCGCAGCACGTACTCGCCCTCGCCAAAGCTGTGCAGGCGCGCGCCCAGGCAGGGGAGTGCCTTGGCGATCTCCTCGCCGTCCAGCCCCGCGAAGATGCGTGAGGAACTGATGGTGGGGAGGTGCTGGGGAAGCCAAGAGGGCGACTGATGTGCGGCTGTGGCCGATGTCTTCGTGACGGGCATGGATGACTCCCGGGTACGTGGCTCCTGGGGGGCGTGGCCCCTGGGTGCGTGGCATACATAGGCTGATGTAGGTCGGGGACGCAACAGTATAATGCGACTTCGACATCTCTTGCCTCGGCCAGTGGGGCAAGACTACTCCAGGCCCTCGGTCCCGTTGGACCTGATGATCCTCTGGTATGCGAAGAAGGAGTCCTTGCGCCTGCGCTCGAGGGTGCCGGTGCCGTCGTCGTGCTTGTCGACGTAGACGAAGCCGTAGCGCTTGCGCATCTCGCCGGTGCCGGCCGACACCAGGTCGATCGGCCCCCACCAGGTGTAGGCGACGAGGTCGACGCCGTCGTCGACGGCCTCGCCCATGGCCTTGACGTGACTCCTGAGGTAGGCGATGCGGTATGGGTCGTGGACGGAGCCGTCCTCGGCCACCTCGTCCCTGGCGCCCATGCCGTTCTCGACGACCATGACGGGGATCTGGTAGCGGTCCCAGATCTCGTTGAGCGAGAAGCGCAGTCCGTCGGGGTCGATCTGCCAGCCCCAGTCGGTGGACTGAAGGTAGGGGTTCTTGCCGCCGAAGGTCATGTTGCCGGCGGACTGCTCGACGCCGTGGGTGCCCACGACGTTGCTCATGTAGTAGCTGAAGGCGTAGAAGTCGATGGTCCCCTCCTCGAGGTCGTCGAGGTCCCCCGGCCCGATGTCAAGCTCGATGCCGTGGTCGCGCCAGAAGCGCCTGGCGTAGGAGGGGTAGTAGCCGCGAACCTGGACGTCGGAACAGTACCAGTTCATCTGGCGCATCTGCTGCTGGTTGAGCAGGATGTCGGCGGGATCGCAGGTGGCAGCGTAGGACAGGATGAAGCAGTCCATGTTGCCCATCCTGAGCGTGGGGTAGCTCTCGTGCGCGTAGCGGATGGCGCGGCCAGAGGCCACGAACTGGTGGTGAAGGGCCTGATAGCGGTCCTGGAAGGTGGTATGGACGCCGGACGCGGGACCCTCGTAGCCCTGGATCATGCTGGTCTCGAAGAGGTTGCCCATGTCCATGGTGCCGCAGTTGATCTCGTTGAAGGTGAGCCAGTAGGTGACCTTGCCATGATAGCGGTCGAGGATGGTCTTGGCATACCTCTCGAAGAGGCCGATGAGCTCGCGGGAGGCCCAGCCGTCGTACTTCTCGACGAGGTGGTAGGGCATCTCGTAATGGGACATGGTCACCAGGGGCTCGATGCCATGGGCGTGGCAACAGTCGAAGACCCTGTCGTAGAAGGCGAGGCCGGCCTCGTTGGGCTCGGCGTCGTCGCCGTTGGGGAAGATGCGGCTCCAGCTGATGGACATGCGGAGCATGTTGCAGCCCATCTCCGCGAACAGCGCGATGTCCTCCTCGTAGCGGTGGTAGAAGTCGATGCCGTCATGGTTGGGATAGAGCTTGTCGGGATCGATCTCGAGGGTGATCTCGCGCGGCCTCTCATAGGAGCCGCCCGTGAAGTGGTCGTCGACGGACGGACCGCGGCCGTCTGCGTCCCAGGCACCCTCGAGCTGGTTGGCGGCCGTGGCTCCGCCCCAGAAGAAGCCCTTGGGGAAAACTGCTGCCATGATGGGATCCCTTCTCGTGGGCTGGTTGGCTTGCTTGGGGCAAGCATGTCCCACGCGCCTGCGCTCAGATAAGGATATCATGTAACTGGGAACTTCTTTTCACAGGTGATCTGCCGCGCAGCGCTAGCCTCGGACAGAGGCCATGTGGCTTTGCTCGTCTCGCCGATGGCGGCGAGGAGGGTCTTGGACTTACTCGCCCGTCCCGTCCACATCTCCCACGATGTCCGCGAGCGTCCTGCTGTCCAGGAAACCTGCGGTGACCCTGCCCAGATCGCGCCATATGGTGACCGTAGGGCAGGAGTCGGCCTGCGGGCAGATCTCGTCGTTGGTGCAGTCCAGGCAGGCGACGGGTGCCAGCGAACCCTCGGCCGCGCGCAGGATCTCGCCCAGGGTGTAGTCCTCGGGGGCTCGCGTCAGGCGATAGCCGCCGCCCTTGCCGCGCAGGCTCTCGACGTAGCCGGCCTTGTGCATGCGCGATACCACCTGTTCCAGGTACTTGCGCGAGATGCCCTGCCGCTTGGAGACGTCGCCCAGCGAGACCCAGCCCTCATGCGTGGCAAGGTCGCCCATGACCCTGAGGGCGTAGCGTCCCTTTGTCGAGAACATGCTGGCCATGAGCCTAGTCCCCCTTGCCGCCGGCGGGATCCCCATGGGACTGGGAGGTGGCTGCCGGGGCCTCCGGTCCGTCCGGGGCTGCCTGGGTCTTCGGGATGGCCGCAAGGAGCATCTCCTCGAGGGTGCGCCAGGCAAGCTCCGCGCACTTCACGCGAGCGGGCATGTGGCTGATGTCCTTGAGCATGGCCGCATCCTCGAGCTGGTCCAGCTCGTCACCGTCGGTCTCCTCGCCACGAACCATCGCCATGAAGAGCCGACAGAGCCCGATGGCCTCCTCGGGCGTCTTGCCCACCATGAGGTCGCTCATCATGTCGGCCGAGGCCTGGCTGATGGCGCAGCCATGCCCCTGGTAGGCGGCTTCCTCGATGGTGCCGTCCGCAGCCATCCTGACCGAGAAGGTCAGGTCGTCTCCGCAGGAGGGGTTGATCCCCTCGTGCGTGAGGGTGGGCTCGTCCATCTGGTACTTGTAGTCGGGATGGGACACGTGGTCCATGAACGCGGGGTTGTACAGGCCGCCCGCGCCGGCGACGGGATTAGCCATGGAACACCGTCCAAACCGTTTCGAGCCCCTCGACCAGGCAGTCGATGTCGGCCTTGTCGTTGTAGAGCGCGACGGACGCACGACAGGTGCTGTCCATCGCCACGTCCAGGTAGGAGAGCAGCGGCTGGGCGCAGTGGTGCCCCGCACGGATGCAGATGCCCGAACCGTCCAGGATGGAGGCGACGTCATGCGGATGGACACCCCGCACGTTGAACGCGACCGCACCCACGTGGCGGCTGCCATCGGAGGGCCCGATCACGTCCACGAAGCCCAATGCGGACAGCGAGTCCGTGAGGTAGGAGGCCAGCGTCCGCTCGCGCTCCTCGACCCTGTCCATGCCCAGGCCCTCGAGATAGGCCAGGTCGGCGTCGAAGGCATAGACGCCTGCGGCGTCCTGGGTCCCCGCCTCGAATTTCTGGGGTACGGGAGCCCAGACGGCCTCCGTCTCGCTCACGGAGTCGATCATCTCCCCGCCCGTCAGGAAGGGCGGCATCCCATCGAGGATGGCACGCCTGCCCCACAGGATGCCGACGCCCATGGGACCCCCCATCTTGTGGGCCGAGAAGGCGAGGAGGTCGCAGCCGAGCTCGCGCACGTCGACCCTGAGGTGCGGGACGGACTGGGCCCCGTCCACCACCATGTACGCGCCCATCTCGTGGGCTCGGCGCGCAATGGCGCGGATGTCGTTCTCGACGCCGAGCACGTTGGAGACCTGGGTCACCGAGACGATCTTGGCCCTGGGACCGATCTTGCCCTCGATCTCCTTGGGGGTGATGCGGAAGTCGTCGTCCAGACGCAGGTAGACGAGCTTGGCCCCGGTGGCGGCGCAGACCTGCTGCCAGGGGATGAGGTTGGAGTGGTGCTCCATGATGGAGATGACGACCTCGTCTCCGGGCTTCAGGACCGAGCGTCCGAGGGAGCCTGCCACGAGGTTGAGGGACTCGGAGGTGTTCCGCGTGAAGACGATCTCGTCGCCTTGTGGCTGACCGGCGTCATCCGTGGCTCCGATGAAGCCGGCGATGCGCCGACGCGCGCTTTCGATGGCGGAGGTCGCCTCGACGGAGAGTCGGTAGAGGCCGCGCAGGGGATTGGCGTTCATGGTCTCGTAGAAGCCGCGCTCGGCCGCAAGCACGGCCTCGGGGCGCTGCGAGGTGGCGGCGCTGTCGAGGAAGGTGATGTCGGGGTGCTTGGCCAGCAGGGGAAAGTCCTGCCTGTAGGGGTTCTGCTCGATGCTCGCGAGCTGGGATTCGGAAAGCGTCACGACTGTCCCTCCTGAGGATCGTCGCCGTCGTGGAGGCCGTGCCCATCGCAGGGGGCGGCACTGCCTCGGAGCCCGTCGGTCAGGCCGAGCCCGTCGGCGAGGTCGTGCGCGATCTCGTCCCCCAGCACCTCCGCCGCGCGGTCCAGCGCGGCGACGAGCGAGGCGTCCTCGGGGGCATGGATCGCGGCGTCGTCGAAGATGGCGCGCGAGAAGAGCGCGACGGCCTCCCCCTCGGAGAGCCCCCGGTCGCGGAGGTAGGCGAGCTGCTCCGCGCTGACGGAGCCGATGGAGGCCCCGTGGTTTCCGGCGACGTCGTCCTCGTCGCAGAGGATGACGGGCAGCGTGCGGTTGACGACGTCGTCCCCCGTGACGAGGACGGTCTCGGCCTCGTTGCCCTTGGAGCCCTTGGCGCCGTGGACCAGATCGATGGTCTCGCGCAGGGTCTTGTGCGCGCTGTCGGCAAGGACGCCGGTCGACTGGATGTCGCAGCGCGTGTCGAGGCCGCGCTGGCGCACCATCTGGTTCACGTCCAGGCGCTCATGGCCACGTGCGACGTAGCGCAGGTCGAGCTGCAGGCGAGAAGACCTTCCACGGAGCTGTGCCTCGAAGCCCAGGGCGACCTGGCCACCGCCGAGCGCGTACTGGCGCACCTCGATCGAGGCGCCCCCGTCCGCCTCGATGCCGATGCCCTCGAGGTGGGTGCTGTCCTCACCCAGGGCGATGATCTCCACGATGCGTACCGTCGCGTTCCTCTCGGCGATGATGCGGACGAGGTTGGCGGAGTGGCGACGGGACGCCCTGGCCGCGGACACCGTGGTTGCGGTCTCGGTGTGGGTGGAACCGGCGGAGCTTGCGGCGCCAGCGGCATGCGAGACGATCGCAACGGTCGCGTGCGCGCCCTCGCGGACGAGGATGCCGGTGTCGCGCACCTCGCCCGCATCGGCGTTGGCCTCGACGAGGAGGGGCTCCTCGCGGCGTGTCCCGCGTGGCACCTCGATGTAGCGGGCGTCACCGGCGGAGGACTCCGCCCACGCTACGGCCTCGGCTCCGATGCCGGCCTCCACCTGCCGCAGGATCTGGGGGAGACGGGCTGTGACCTCGCCCCTGTGGATGGGCTGGGGCATCCGGAGGGAGGCCTCGTTGACATTCAGGTGGTTCCAGGTCTGGCTGTAGGGGACGTTGACGTGGGAAAGCGTCGTGAGGGCGCCGGGCGCCTCCAGCGTGTCGTGATCCGCGCTGGCCATCGGGGTCGGCGTCGACGTTGGTACCTGCGCCGAGGGCCGGGCCGAAGTGGTCGTGGAGTCTGCCATTAGCCGATCGCCCCTTCCATCTCGAGCTTGATCAGGTTGTTCATCTCGACGGCGTACTCGAGCGGAAGCTCCTTGGAGACGGGGTTCGCAAAGCCGTTGACGACCATGGTGCGGGCCTCCGCCTCGGAGCAGCCGCGGCTCATGAGGTAGAGGACGGTGTCATCCGAGATGCGGCCGATGGTGGCCTCGTGGCCGACCGATGCCGTGGGGTTGCGGACGTCCATGGCCGGGACGGTGTCCGAGCGGCTGATGTCATCGAGCATGAGCGACTGGCAGCTGACGTTGACGCGTGCGCGGTTTGCCTGGCGTCCGACGACGATGGAGCTGCGGAAGGTGTTGATCCCGCCGTCCTTGGAGATGGACTTGGTGTCGACGGAGGCGGTGGTGTCGGCCCCGTTCAGGATGACCTTGCAGCCGGTGTCGAGGTCCTGCGTGGCACCGGCGAAGGTGATGCCCGTGAACTCGCAGCTCGAGCGGTCGCCCGCGAGTATCGTGGTGGGGTAGAGGTAGGAGACGTGGCTTCCGAAGGAGCCGGAGACCCATTCCATCTTGGAGTCAGCGCCGATGGTCGCGCGCTTGGTGTTGAGGTTGAACATGTTCTTGGACCAGTTCTCGATGGTGGAGTAGCGCAGGCGCGCGTGGTCCTTCACGAAGAGCTCCACGGCACCGGCGTGGAGGTTGGCCTCGTAGTACTTGGGCGCGGAGCAGCCCTCGATGAAGTGCAGGTCGGAGCCGGGCTCCACGATGATGAGCGTGTGCTCGAACTGGCCGGCACCACTGGCGTTCAGGCGGAAGTAGCTCTGCAGCGGGTAGTCGAGCGTGACTCCCGCGGGGACGTAGACGAAGGAGCCGCCCGACCACACGGCATAGTGCAGCGCGGCGAACTTGTGGTCGCGCGGGGGGATGAGCGTGCCGAAGTACTCGTGGACCACGCCCTCCCACTGGGGGTCGTGCAGCGCGTCCTCGATCGTGGTGTAGACGACGCCCTGCTTGGCGACCTCCTCGCGCATGTTGTGGTACACGATCTCCGAGTCGTACTGGGCACCGACGCCTGCCAGGCTCTCGCGTTCCGCTTCGGGGATGCCCAGGCGCTCGAAGGTGTCCTTGATGTCAGCGGGGACGCTGTCCCAGTCGCGCGCCTGCTTGGTCCTGGGGCTCACGTAGGTGGAGATGTGGTCCATGTCCAAAGCCGAGGTGTCCGGACCGTAGTTGGGGGCCATCTCAAGCTCGTGGAAGAGGTCGAGGGCCCTGAGGCGCATCTCGAGCATCCAGGCGGGCTCGTCCTTCTTGGCGCTGATGGCGCGCACGATCTCTGGCGTGAGGCCGTCTGCGTAGCGCTCGTAGCCCTCCTCGCTCTTCACGAAGTCGTACAGCGAGCGGTCGACGTCCGAGACGCGGGAGCGTCCCTTCTCGTCGACGCCGGGGTCGGCGTCTGCGGTATAGCTCTTCTCGGTCACGTTAGGCCTCGTCCCTCTCGGCGGCGGCATCCTCGAAGCGACCGAAGCCGTTGGCGTCGATGTCGGCGATGAGCGAGGCGGGGCCGTCGGCCATGAGGCTGCCCCTGACCATGACATGGGTCCTGTCGACGCTGAGCCGCTCGAGGATGCGGGTGTTATGCGTGATCATGAGGAGCGCCCCGCCGCATTCGGCGCGGTAGGCCTCGATGCCACGGGAGACGACCTGCAGCGCGTCGACGTCCAGTCCCGAGTCCGTCTCGTCGAGGATGGCAAGCTTGGGCCTGAGGAGCAGGAGCTGCAGCATCTCGAGCTTCTTCTTCTCACCCCCGGAGAAGCCCACGTTGAGTTCGCGGGTCAAGAACGACTCGTCTATGTCGAGCTGCTCGGAGATCTCGGCCACGCGCCGCCGGAACTTGCGCGCGGTGACCTTGAGCTCGGGGCGCATCTGGCAGATGGTCCGCAGGAAGCTGTACAGCGGCACGCCCGGCACCTCGACCGGTGCCTGGTAGGAGAGGAAGATGCCGGCGAGCGAGCGCTTGTCGGGCGCCTTGTCGGTGATGTCCTCGCCGTCGAAGTCGATGGCGCCCTCGCTCACGTGGTAGACGGGATCGCCCATGATGACGTGGCCGAGCGTGGACTTGCCGGCGCCGTTGGGGCCCATGAGGACGTGGGTCTCGCCTGCGCCGACGGCAAGGTCGATGTCGTGGAGTATGATCTTCTCCTCGGTACCGGCGGAGAGCCCTGAGATGGTGAGCAGCTGTGACATGGTGCCTCTCTCTGTGCATGGTTCTGCAGTCGTGGAGCCACGGACGCGTTGACGCGACCCTTTCCTGAGGACGTGCGCCCGCCCCATGGCGTTATTCCTACCTACGAGGGGGGATTTTACCCCCAGCCGCGCGCTTCTTTCAACCGAACTGCGTCTACAGCAGCCGTCCATGCAGCCCTCGTGGACGGCTGCGCTGGTGGCCCTGCTATCATGGCCAGGCGAGAAGGGCGTGCTCCCGGCAGAGGACGCAGGGAGGTAGGGGCCATGGGAGGGGGGATGGTCCTTGTCGGCATCAGCGGCGCGCGCATCCGCGCAACAGGGCCACTTCGTCCGCCGCCTGGCGGCGTCCAGCCTCTTCATGCAGCTGGGCTTCCAGGCGACGTACTTCGTGGGGATCATCGGCTGTGCCACCTACGTCCTGGGCACGGACGCCCTTGGCGTGAGCGCGCTGGTCTTCGCCCTGAACGTGCTGCTGGTGGTCGGGGGCCTCGCAGCGGGACCCGCCGTCGACCGCCTCGGACCGCGCCGGACGCTCGCGGCCACGTTCGTGGCGGCAGCCGCATTGGGCGCTGCGGGCTGGCTCCTTCCCTTGGGCCTGGGACTGCTGCTCGTGGTTGCCGCCCTCCATGGGCTGCTGCTCTCTGTGGGCACCACGGCGGTGGACGCCTACCCGCGTCACCTCACTGACGATCCTGCGGTCCTGATGCGTGCCAACAGCCTCACCAACACCGCTACGGGCGTCGCCGTCATCCTGGGACCCGCCCTGGGCGCTCTCATCACCGGATTCGCATCCCAGCAGGCGGTCTTCGCTGTCCTGGCGCTCGCGCCCCTCGTCTCCCTCGTCCTTGTCGCCGGCCTTGCCGAGGGTGGGAAGCCTTCGGAGGCGCCTGGCGCCGCGCATGCCGATGCGGATCCCCGTGGTCTCCCCGCGCTCCTCTCGGATGCCCTGGAGGGGGTCCGCATCACCCTCTCCCATCCCGACCTGCGTCTCCTTTTGACCGTGGCCTTCCTGGGCTTCTTTGCGTACGGCGCCTTCGACTCGCTTGAGTCCCTGTTCTACCGCGACGTCCTTCATGCCTCGGCTGAATGGATGGGCTGGCTGTCCATGGTCGGTGGCGTGGGCGCCACCCTGGGCTCGCTTGCCGTCATGCGCGTGGGCGCCCGCAGGCTGAACGTGCGACTGATGTGCGCACTGCTGCTCGTCACGGGCGTGGGGTCCATGCTCTACGTGGGTACAGGAGACGTGCGTGTCGTCGTGGTCGGCCAGCTCGTAACGGGCCTGGGCTTTGGCGCGATGGGACCCGTGCGCACCACGCTGGTGCAGCGCGGCTGTGACGTCGCCCACGTGGGTCGCGTCATCGCGTTCATGCGCGTAGGGCTCAACAGCGCCGGCGTCCTGCCGCTTCTGGTCGCGCCGTCTCTAGCCGACGCCTTCGGCGTACAGGCGGTGCTCTTCGGGGCGTCCTCCTTCGTGGCCGTCGTGGCCGCGCTGTTTGTTGCCTTGGCGTCTCCAAGGGACGGCGGGCGCCGCTAGCCTGCGGGCCGTGCCCTATCATGGAACGCACGCAACGCTGACCGTACGGGAGGAACCATGCCCCTGACCCAAGATGACGTGGCCGGCATCGCCGACTACGCGCGCATCGCCCTCGCGGGCGAGGAGCTTGCCCAGATGACCGCCTACATGAACGAGGCCATCGAGCTCCTCGAGCCCATCCGCCAGTATGACCTCGAGGGCGTCGAGCCAACCTTCCATCCCATCGGGGAGCTCTCCAACGTGATGGGCGCCGACGTGGTGGACGACTCCGTCCGCGCCCTTCCCGTCGCCGTCGCGCTTGGCAATGCCGCGGCTACGCAGGGGCGCTACTTCCGCGTCCCCTCCATCCTCGGTGACGCGGAGGAGGATCGCTGATGACAGGACTCGACCAGCTCTCCGCAGCCCAGATCGCGGCAGGCGTCGCCGCCGGCGACTTCTCCGCCGCCGAGGTCGCGCAGGCGTCCCTCTCGGCCGTCGACGCACGCGAGCCTGAGGTCCAGGCCTTCCTCGAGATCTCCGCAGACCTCGCCCTCGCGGCTGCCCGCGAGACCGATGGCAGGCGTGCCAGGGGAGAGGGACTCGGCCCTTTGGCCGGCGTCCCCGTCGCCTTCAAGGACAACATGCATCTCGTGGGCACGCATACCACCTGCGCGTCGAGGATGCTCGAGGGCTATGGGTCCACCTTCACCGCGACCTGCGTCCAGCGCCTGCTCGACGCGGGTGCCACGCCCGTCGGCAAGGCCAACATGGACGAGTTCGCCTTCGGCTCGTCCACGGAGTCCAGCGCCTTCCACCGTACCAACAACCCCTGGGACACCGAGCGCGTGCCAGGCGGCTCCTCGGGCGGCTCGGCCGCCGCGGTGGCCGCAGGCGAGGTCACGCTCTCCCTGGGCTCGGACACGGGCGGTTCCATCCGCCAGCCGGCAAGCCTCTGCGGCGTCGTGGGCATGAAGCCCACCTACGGTGCCGTGAGCCGCTACGGAGTCGTGGCCTTCGGCTCGTCCCTCGACCAGGTGGGTCCCTTCGGACGCCGCGTCGAGGACGTCGCGCTCGCCATGAACGCGCTCGTCAGCCCTGGCCGTGACCCGCTCGACTCCACCAGTCAGGACTGCCCCGTCGACTTCCTCGAGCGACTGGAGGAACCCATCGAGGGCCGCACGGTGGGCGTCGTGCCTGCGCTCCTCGAGGCGGAGGGCCTCGCCGACGAGGTCAGACGTGGCATCGAGGTGGCCCGCGCGGCGCTCGAGGACCAGGGTGCGCGCATCGTCGAGGTGGAGCTCCCCAACATCGCCAGCGCCATCGCCGCCTATTACGTCATCGCGCCCTGCGAGGCCTTCAGCAACCTGGCCCGCTTCGACGGGGTTCGCTATGGCTACCAGGAGCAGGGCTGCGCCACGCTCGCGGAGCAGACGTCGCTCTCGCGCGCCCACGGCTTCGGCGAGGAGGCCAAGCGCCGCCAGATGCTGGGTGCCTACCTCCTCTCCAGCGGTACCTATGACAGGTACTACTATCCCGCGCAGCAGGTACGCACCCTCATCACGCAGGACTACGTCGCGGCGTACCAGCGCTGCGACGTCATCCTCATGCCGGCCAGTCCGCGCACGGCGTTCAAGTTTGGCGAGATCTCCGACCCCACGCAGATGTACGCCTCGGACATGTTCACGATCTCGAGCAACATCGCCGGCAATGGGGGCGTCTCGGTCCCGCTGGGCCTGGGCGAGGACTCGGGCCTGCCCATCTCGGCGCAGCTCCAGGGGCCGGCGTTCAGGGACCGCCAGCTGCTGAGCTTCGCCCGCGCCCTCGAGCGGGGCGTCGACGCCGGATTGGGCCTGGGCCAGGGGGCGCCTGTCGCGCCCGCCTTCGCCGGGAAGGGAGGCGATCTGCGATGAGGGGGCTCCAGGAGGTCCTGCGCGACTGGGAGGCCGTCATCGGCCTGGAGGTTCACACCGAGCTCACCACGCTCGAGACCAAGATGTTCTGCAACTGCCGCCTTTCCCATGACGACGAGCCCAACGCCAACGTGTGCCCCGTCTGCCTGGGTATGCCGGGCGCCCTGCCTGTGCCCAACCGCGAGGCCATCCGCTCGATCGTGATGGCCGGCCTTGCCACCAACTGCGAGATCAAACGCCACTCGATGTTCTACCGCAAGCACTACTTCTATCCCGACATGGCCAAGAACTTCCAGACCACGCAGGGCCCGGTCGCCTTCTGCATGCATGGCCGCCTTGACCTCGAGGTCGGGGGCGCCGGTGCCAGGGAGCGTCCTGACCTCGCCGACGCCACGGCCACGGGAGGGGGGATCCTCCGTCGGGCGGACGGCTCCTACGTGGTGCCCATACGCATCCTCCGCATACACATGGAGGAGGACGCCGCCAAGATGGTGCACGTGGGTGGCGAGGAGGGCCGCATCACCGCAGCCACCGAGTCGCTCATCGACTACAACCGCTGCGGGACGCCGCTCATCGAGCTGGTGACCGAGCCCGACCTGCGCACCCCCGAGGAGGCGCGCCTCTTCATGGAGAAGCTCCAGCAGACCTTCCGCACGCTCGGCATCTCGGACTGCTCGCTCGAGAGCGGCTCCATGCGCTGTGACGGCAACATCAGCCTGCGCCGACGTGGCGAGGCCGGGTTCGGCACCAAGACGGAGATGAAGAACATCAACTCCTTCAAGAGCCTTCACGACGCGCTCGAGTACGAGATCTGTCGCCAGGCCGAGGTCCTTGAGGAGGGTGGCATCGTCTACCAGGAGACCCGACACTGGGAGCCCTCGAGGCGCCGCACCGTGGTCATGCGCGTGAAGGAGACGGCGGACGACTACCGTCTGTTCCCCGATCCGGACCTGGCACCCTTCGACCTCACGGACGAGTTCATCGAAGCGTGTCGCAGCCGCATTCCCGAGCTGCCTGACGCCAAGCGCGACCGCTACGTGGGCGAGCTGGGTCTCAAGTGCGATGACGCGACGCAGATCGCGGGCGACCCTGCGGTGGCGGCCCTCTTCGAGGAGGCTGCCATGGCGGCGGGAGGAAAGGTCGCGAAAGGGATCACCGAGGCAAAGGTTATCTCCACCGTGGCAAACGTCGTGGTGAACCTCCTGCCTGCGTTCCAGAGCCTGACGGCGTCCCAGGTGGCGAGCATCGCCTCCCTCCTCGCCCAGGACGCCATCACCTTCGCGCAGGCCCGCGAGGTTCTCGCGGCCGTCGACGGGACGAGCGCGGACCCCGGGCGTGTGGTGGACGAGCGTGGCATGCGCCAGACCACGGACGCGTCGTCCCTCGAGCCCATCGTGGACGAGGTGCTGGGTCGGTGCGTCGACCAGGTCCAGCAGTATCGGGACGGCAACAAGAAGGTCGTCGGCTTCCTCGTGGGGCAGTGCATGAAGGCCTCCAAGGCCGCAGGCGCCAAGGGCAATCCCAAGCTCTTCAACCAGCTGCTTGCGGCTCGACTGGAGGCCTAGCGAGTGATCTTCCCGAAGTGAGTTCCGCGCTACGCGCGATGCGCTCACTTCGGGGGAGGAATCACGAAAAATCGGACGTTTTCCCAGTTGGTGATCCGGTTGCCTCGCAGAAGTGAGTACTTTCTCGCCCTGTGGGTACTCACTTTGCAGAGAGGGTGTCGGGAAAGAGAGGGTGTCGGGAAAGTACTCGCTTCGCAAGGGCGTGCCGGTGAAAGGGACCGCAGCACGAGGGGTGCCGGGAGGGAGGGGTCTCGCATTGCAAAGGCGCGGCGCGAGCTGTGAGATGATGTCCCCGCGCATACCCCATACGCCCCGCCGACCCCATACGCCCCGCCGACTGATCAAGGCGACCCAGGAGAAAGACCCATGGCAGAAGATGCGCTTCTCGTCCTTCACTATCCCCGCTGCTCCACCTGCAAGCGAGCGCTCAAGTGGCTCGACGGGCACGGCGTCGCCTACACGCCGCGCGACATCGTCGCTCAGAATCCTACGGCCGAGGAGCTGCGGCTCTGGCACTCGGGTAGCGCCCTGCCCGTCCGTCGCCTCTTCAACACGAGCGGCATGCTCTACCGCGACATGGGTCTCAAGGATCGCCTCGCCCGGATGAGCGATGAGGAGTGCTATGAGCTCCTCGCGACGAACGGCATGCTGGTGAAGCGGCCGTTGGTGGTGGGCACGGGCCTCCTTCTCGCGGGCTTCAGGGAGTGGGAGTGGGCCGATCAGCTGTTGGGGTAGTGCTTCTGGATAGCGGCGCCCCCCCGCACGAGAGGAGCGGTCCGGCAACGGCGACGGCGACGGCGGCGCCCCCCCGCACGAGAGGAGCGGTCATGGCGAACATGAACGACTACCTGTCCTGGCGTGGTGACCTCACGCTGGGGGAGCGTCCCTTCAACGACGTCGACGCCCTCGTTTTGGCGTGCCTGTCGTACCTTGATCTCAGGGGCCTGGTGCCCGGGGAGGACGCCACCGGCGTCACGGGACCCTCCCCGACACGTCCTTCCCCATCGACCGCGTCTCCCGTGAGCATCCGCGAGGCCTGCGAGGGCTTCCTCGCCCGTTATGGCGTCGAGGGGACGTCGGCGCACGTGATGTCGCTGGCAACGCTTGACGCGACGTTCGTGCGCCTGCTGGGGGAGTCCGAGCGCTTCGGGCCGCTTCTGCTCCATGACTACACGGACGTCATCGACGAGGGCCGCTCCCTGCAGTTCGCCGCGGTCCAGGTAGACCTTCCCGGGGGAGGTGTGTACGTCTCGTATCGCGGCACCGACCTGAGCCTGGTGGGCTGGCACGAGGACTTCATGCTCAGCTTCACGGTCGCGCAGGCCCAGATCCTGGCTCAGGGGTACCTGTCTCGCGCCCTGGGTCGCAGCGCAAAGGGGGCGCAGGTGTACGTGGGCGGCCACTCGAAGGGCGGCAACCTTGCCACCTATGCGGCCGCCACGCTGCCCGACGGCCAGGCCTCCCGCCTCACCCGCGTCTACAGCTTCGACGGCCCTGGCATGGCACGCGAGCTCCTTCCGCGTGGCGCCCATGACGTGCTGGGTGAGCGTTTCGTGCGCATTCAGCCAAACTTCAGTGTCGTGGGCCAGATCTTCGACCGCGGCGAGGAGCCGCGCACCTATGTGCAAAGCGGCGCGGATGGTCTGGGGCAGCACGACCCTACGAGCTGGATGCTGTCTCGCGACGGCTTCGTGGTGGCGGAGTCGCTTGCGCCAAACGCCGCCGTCTTGGGCCAGGCGATGGACCTGTGGCTGGAAGGTGTCGACCTCGGGGAGCGTGCGGAGTTCACGGACGAGCTCTTCTCCATACTCTCGGCCGGCGGGGCGACCACGCTCGAGGAGGTCGCAGGCAGCCCGCAGGGTCTGCAGAAGGTGCTGTCGGCCGCGCGTTCCGCGAGCGAGGGAACCAAGAACGTGGTGGGAAGGCTCGTCGAGGCCACCGTGACGCAGTCGGCGGCTGCCGCACGGGAAGGGGCGGTCGGCCTCGTGAGATCGGTCGTCTCGAGGTCCAGGGGCCACTAGGGCCGTGCAACGGGCGCTTGGGTTGCTGCGGGCACCCGCCACAGGCACCGGGGACCACTAGGGCCGCCGCGCAATGCCAGGCGCCTAGTCTCCCAGCCCCATCACGCCGCTCACGATGGAGCTGACGATCGAGATCACGATGGCACCGACGAACGCCGCGCCAAACGAGGAGATCGTGACACCTGCGTGGAAGACGTTGCGCGAGAGGTAGCTGGCAAGCTCGAGCATGAAGGCGTTGACCACCAGCGCGAAGATGCCAAACGAGACGATCGTGAGTGGCAGCGACAGCACCTGCATGACGGGCTTGACGGTGGCATTGACGAGCGCGAGTGCCAGCGCGCACATGATGGGGCCCAGGTAGCCCCCGCCTACGGCCTCGATGCCGGGCACGAAGGCGATGGCTGCGGCCGTGGCGATCGCTGTGGTGATCCAGGTTCCTACGAATCTCATGTCCCCTCCTGTCCGTTGTGCCTGACTATACCCGAGCTGGCGGAAGGCGTTGCACGGGACAGGACGTCGGGGTGGGGCGATGCGCTTCGGGACCGAGAGGGACGTTTCCCTTGGCTGGGCAGCCTTTCCCAGCGACACCCCGGCTGGCATGACATCCCCCGGTTGGCATACCGCCCACGGCTGGCGCGCGATACTTTAATGCGCTAAAGTCTTGGCGGTCGGGAGTGCCCTCGCGGTTCGGGGTGTCTTGGCGGTCGCAGGCACGTCGGGATGCACGTGTCCGCCGAAAGGGGGAGCGCGTGACGGTGGTAGGGGACACCAGGTTTGCAACGGGGAAGGACGGGAGGCTCACGGCCCTCGAGGTCGAGCGCCTCTTCTCGGCCATGAGTTCCCTGGCGACGCCCCAGGAGGCCCGCAGCTTCCTCTTGGACGTCTGCAGCAGGCGCGAGATCCTTGACCTGGCGCAGCGCCTTGAGGTGGCCACCATGCTGCGCGACGGCGCGTCGTACCTCAGCGTCTCCCGCTCGACCGGCGCCTCGTCCACGACCGTGAGCCGCGTCTCCAAGTGCCTGAACGGCCCCGAGGGCGGCTATCGCCTGGTGCTCTCGCGCCTGGATGGGCCCGCTCCCGGGAGCGGGCCGCAGGAGTCGCGGGAGTAGCCAGGATCTGTGGTTCCGTCGATTTGTGTCCACCGCTCGCGCTACCATGATGCGCGTGGGTGACGCGTGCGGGCGGTGGCCGCGAGCGTCGCCTTGCCGTCCTGGTCAGGGGGTCCCATGCCACTTCAGATAGTGAGAACGGATGACATGCGCCTGGTGGGCCCAGCCGTCGAGGGCGCCCTGCGCACCGCCGTCGAGCGTGTGGGCTCGGCCGTCCTGCTCGTGCCCGACCATGACGTGGCCCTGCGCGCTCGGTATGCGCTGGCAGAGTCGGACGGCCTCTCGCTGGGCGTTACCACCTCGACTCCTTCGGCGTGGGCGGAGGAGCGCTGGGAGGTGTGGGGTGACGGCACGCACATCGTGGACGCCACGTCGCGCCTGGCGCTCATGCGCACCGTGCTCCGTGCCGCGGACGAGCGCGCCTCCCTGCGGCTCCCCCCGACGTCTGGGACGCTGGACGCGCTTGCCGCGCTTGCGCAGTCCGCGCTTGCGTGGCTCCCGCTCGATGCGGCCGATCCACGGCGAACCTCCCTCACGTCAGGCGAGACGTTCGCATGCGACCTGCTCGCCGACTATCGGTCCCAGCTGGCGCCCCATGGCCTCGTGGAGCGCTGCGAGGCCATGGGGCGGCTTCCCGACCTCCTCGCAGACCAGGGCGTGCGGCCGGTGCCCCTCGTTGCCGCCGGCATGGGCCCTTCCTCCCTTGCCCTCCTGTCACTGATGGCGCGGCTCGCATCGCACGGTGACGTCACGCTCGTCGTGCGCTCGGACGGGGGCCCCGCCAGCTCCCTCGCCGAGGGCTTTGCCCGCCGGCTTGCCGAGAGGTGCTCTGACGAAGGTGCTGACGTGCGTGAGGACGTATCGCCGTCCGCCCCGGGCGCCCCCTCCGCCGCGTCGCCCGTCCCACCCCCCCCCGAGCTCCAGGCCCTGCGCCGCCTGGCGTTTCGGGGAGGCGCGGGGGGGCAGGGGACGATCGAGGCGACAGGCTCCGTCGTGCGCCTCGAGGCGACGGGTCCCCTTGCGCAGTGGGAGCTCGTGGCCGATGAGCTCGAGCGGCAGGCCCGACGGGGGGCTTGCGAGATGGTGGTCGTCGCACCCCGTCCGGACCGCTGCTGGGAGGCCTTGGCCCCCAAGCTCGCAGCGCGTGGCATGCGGGTGCGGGCATCCGTCCCCGTGGGGGTACGTGACGTCCCCGTCGCCCGTGCCTATCTCGACTTCGCCCAGGCCGTGTGCCACCTCGCGGAGCTTGCCGCAACCTGGCCCAGGCCCTGCGACGGTCCCGAGGGACCCGTCCCACAGCTGGGTGACATGTCCTGGTGGCCCCCGCGCCCGATCGTGGACTTCCTCCTGAGCGACGCGAGCGCCGTGGAAAGGGCCCAGGCATGGGCCCTCGACGCCCGTTGGCGCGCCAACCGCTCGCTCACTCCGCAGCAGGTGCTCGACACCCTGCAGAGGCAGTCGGCGACGTCCCCGCTCGTGCAGCGCGTGACGCAGCAGGTGCTTCGGGGGCGCGTAGGCTCCGGTGCGCTTGTGCTGGCCCGGGCCCTGCAGGAACGCGTAAGAGGCGACGTGCGCCGGGAAGGCTGCGGCCGCGAAGGCTACGGACGGGAGGGTCACGTGCGGGGGGGCTGCGCACGGGAAGGCAAGGGGGGTCTGGGCGCCTCTAGCGGGGGTGTCGCGTGTACCGACGCCATATCCGCGCTCGCGGCCATCCAGCAGATCGCTCGCACCCTGGGCCTGCTGGGCATATCCGCGCATTCCGAAAAGAAGTCCACCACCGTTTTCCTCACGGCTGCGGAGGTCGTGTCGCTCGTGCGCGAGCTTGCCGAGCGCCAGCAGATCCTCCGCCGCCTCTCCCTGGGGGAGAGGGACGGGGGGGCGTCGTTCGAGGGGCCTCTGCCCAATGCCGACCACCCGGTGGCCGATGGGCCCATTGTCCGGATTCTCTCGCGCGCCCAGGCCGCACAGCTCGAGACTGGCTCTGTGGACGTGCTCGCATCCTGTGGGCTCAGCTCGCTCGACTACCCGCTCGACCCCCCCGACGGCGCCGCACAGATGCTGCTCGCCAAGCTGGGGCTTGCGGATGCGAGCGACCCTCTCGAGCAGGCACGTGCCCAGTTCGGGGCGGCCGTCGCGGCGCCACGCGAGACTCTCGTCCTCGAGCGCACGCTCCACGACGGCGACGCCAAGCCGACCTATCCCGCCGTCGTCCTCACGGAGCTCCTCGCCTGCTACGGCATCACGCCGGAGGAGCGCCTGGACCCTGCGGACCCCCTCGCCCCCCGTACCCTCGGGGAATCCGAGGTGACGCGCAACCTCACTGCCCGCTCGCTCGCACCCGAGGTCAGGGGCTACTGGCAGCTGCCTCCCACGGGACGCGTCAGCGAGGGGTCTCGCAGGATGGTCGTGGTGCCTCGCGAGGGGCAGGAGGGATTCTACGAGGGACGCCCGTCACTCTCAGCATCGCAGATAGAGTCGTACCTCGAGTGTCCCTACAAATGGTTCACACTGCGCAGGCTTGGTCTGGCCGGCATCGATGCAGACTTCGGCTACCTCCAGATGGGCAGCTTCGCACACCGTGTCCTGGAGGTCTCTCACCGTCACCTCGCCCAGGAGGCGGCCATCTCCTCCGGCCTCGTCGACGCGGGGGAAAGCCCATCCGTCGACCTCGACCTCGTGCCTCAGCGGTGCATCCCGGGCTCACGCGTCACGCGGGAGAACCTCGCGCATGCGCAAGAGCTGGTCGACCTCGAGATCGACCGTCACCTCATGCACCAGCGTCAGCATGCCACCACGCTTGCGGCGCAGTCGCTCGTCCCGCACACGGCGACCGAGGAGCTGCGTCTGTCCTATCTGCGCCGTGACCTCAGGAGCACCCTGGCGTTCGAGGCCGGGCGCTTCCGGGGCTTCGAGCCACGCCGCTTCGAGCTGCGCTTTGGCGGCACGCGGCCCGACAGCGCGCACGTCACCTACGCGGGCGCCGACTTCGTGGGCAGCATCGACCGCGTCGACGTGGACGCGCACGGGCGTGCCGTGGTCGTCGACTACAAGCACAAGGGGAAGGGTGGCTTTGCGGCCGAGTATGACGTCTTCGGCGAGGGGGGCTGTCCCGCTGCCGATGCCATCGCGCTGCCCCGGCGCGTGCAGAGCCTCATCTACGCGCAGGTCGTGCGCCGCATGTTCCCCGACCTTCGTGTGGTGGGTGCCGTGTACCTCTCCACGATGGGAGCGGGCGAGGGGGACCACGAGATCGCCGGTGTCGTGGACGCAAACGCACTCGACATGGTCATGGGGCCCATCAGCGCGCCGCGTGCAGCCCGCCTTTGCGTCGGCGGTCACGGCCAGGCGACTTTCGAGGAGCTCCTCGACGTCACCGAGGAGAAGGTGGCGTCGGCGATCCAGCGCATGCTGGACGGCGACATCGAGGCGGATCCCACAGACGACAAGGCATGCAGCTGGTGTCCGGTCGTCGACTGCGAGAGGAGGCGGGGGTAGTGGCACGCAGACTCACTCCTGGACAGGCGGAGATCGTCCATACGCTCGACCGCCCGCTCTTCGTGGCGGCCGGTGCGGGCTCGGGAAAGTCGTCCACGCTCGCCGAGCGTGTGGCATGGGCCCTCACGCCCGGTTCGGGCGCAAAGGGGACGGCGTTTCTCGAGAGCCTCGACCAGGTCCTCGTCATAACCTTCACCCGCGCTGCAGCCGAGGAGATCAAGGAGAAGATACGCGCGCGCCTGCGCGAGGGCGGCCTTGCCGACCAGGCCCTCGCCGTCGACTCGGCATGGATCAGCACCATCCATGCCATGTGCTCGCGCATCCTCAGGCGCCATGCCTTCGACCTGGGCATCGATCTTGGCTTCGAGGTCCTCTCCGAGAAGGACGGGAAGCGGATGGTCGAGGAGGCCGTCGACGAGGTCCTGCGGGACGTGCGCTACGACGAGGGCTACGCCTCCCTGTTGCGCGCCTTCAGCCCGCGTGACCGACGCGGCGCGGACGCGAAGGGGACGCTCTTCGAGATGGTGGCCACGCTGCGCGCCTCCGCCGCGACCGCACTCGGGGGCTTCGATTCGATCGGCTTTCCCGGTGAGCCTGCAAGCTGCGATGACGCCCTCGGCAGCTGGCTGGACGCGGCGCGACGGGCGCTCGTGCTGGGCCAGGACGCGGGGGCGTTCGAGAGCAAGACGGGGACGGGGGAGCGTGCGAACCTGGAGCGCGGCATCAAGGCGGCGGAAGGGTTCTTCTCGCATGCCCCCTCCGCGCGCACGCCTGCACTTGCGGAGGCGACCTTAGCCCAGATCGGCAGGCCCAAGGACGCCTACCGCAAGGCGACCATGAGGGAGGTTGGTGCCGAGCTGCGCTCGGCCTTCGCGGAGCTGCGACTCTGCGTGGCCTTCGCCGGCGTCGGCCCCCTTGCCGAGCAGATCTGCGACCTTGCACGCAAGGTGGATCGCCGCTACGCGCGACGCAAGGCCGCGGCAGGCGCGCTCGACAACGACGACCTGCTCTCGCTCACGCTGGGAGCGTTTCGCGACCACCCCGAGATCGCCGCACTGTACGGCGAGAAGTTCCGCCTCGTGATGGTCGACGAGTTCCAGGACACGAACGCCCAGCAGGTGCGCATGATAGAGCTCCTGAGCGGCCGCGATGCCTGCCACCTGTGCACGGTGGGCGACGCCCAGCAGTCCATCTATCGCTTCCGTGCTGCAGACGTGCAGGTCTTCCGCGACCGGGAGAGGTTCCTTGCCGAGGGCGGGACGGGTGCGGTCGTATGCCTCGACCAGAACTTCCGCAGCCATGATGACGTGCTGCGCCTCGTGGCGTGCCTCTTGGGGAAGGGGCTCGTCCCGGGCTTCATGGATTTGAGGCCCTGGGCCGGGCGCCCCACGTCGTACGGGGCCGCGGGGCTGCCGCGCGTGAGCGTCGAGGCCGTGGTGGGGCTCTCGAGCGGGAGGCGTGGCGTGCCGGCTACCCTGCGCTCCCGTCAGCTCGCGCGTCAGATGGCCGAGAGGATAGGGGACTACGTGGCCGCAGGCCAGCGCGCCGACGACGTGGCCCTGCTGTTGGGACGCATGTCCAACCTGGGCGTCTACCTCGAGGCCCTGCGCGAGCGGGGCATAGACTGCGTGGTGAGCGGTGGCTCGACCTTCTCGGATGCGCCCGAGGTGCACGTCGTGGCTTCCCTGCTGCACGTGCTGGCCAATCCCAGGGACACGCAGGCGGGGCTCTATCCCGTGCTCGTGAGCCGCATGTTCTCTCTCACGGCCGACGACCTGTGCCTGCTCTCGACACGGCAGCAGGAGAGGGCTGACGCCCTGGCCAAGCGAGGCATCGACGTGGGCCTCTGGGACTTCGAGTTCCCGCGCGGTTGCGTGCCATCGGCACGCCTCGTCCGCGCGCGCGAGGTCCTGGGTCGGGCGATCGGGCGCCTGGGCAGCTGGGGGGTGGCCGACGTCCTTCTCTCGGCGATCCGCGAGTCGGGCTGGATCGTGCGGCTCGAGCGTGCCGGCGCAGACGGCCAGGCCCAGCTCGCGAACGTGCTCGCGGCCGTCCGCCATGTGGGCGAGCTCGCGGACGAGGCCGGGCTGGGCGTGTCCTCGGCGGCGCTGGAGTTCGATCGCTGGCTCGAGGCCGCGAAGGTGGGTCCGGCGTCGCTCGTGGGCGGCGGTGCGGGATCGGTCAAGGTCATGACCGTCCATGCGTCCAAGGGCCTGGAGTATCCCGTCGTCGCGATCAGCGAGTGCTGGGGCAACGACCGGGCCGCATCGGCGAGGGGCATCACGGCCGAGAATCGCGGGGGCACCGTGCGCGCAGCGCTCGTGCCCGAAGGCGTCACCCCCCTCGACCTGCGCACGGACGTGCCACTCGACCCCAGCGAGTGCACCACGACGATCGACTGGGCCAAGTTCCTCCATGCGGTGTCCGCAGACGGCGAGCAGGCCGAGAGGGCACGGCTGCTCTACGTGGCGATCACGCGCGCAAAGGAGGCCGTCATCCTGGGCATGGGGGTGACGCTCAGCTCCAAGGGATCCGTCTCGCCTACGTTGGCACGGGGCGTGGCCGAGGCGCTCTTCGGCGAGGCCCTGCCCGCGCCAGGCAGGCATGAGGTCCCCTACGGCGGGTCGGCCCCCGCTTCGGTGCGCGTGGTGAGCATGCGCCCCTCGGAGCAGGGCGAGCCGGTGGTGGACGACGGGGGCGCGGGTGCTGCGGAGCCCCCCCTGGCCGCCCTGGAGGACGTGGACCGTGACGCGGGGGAGCTGGCGATTGTGGACGAGGCCACCTCGGACGGCCTGCCCGAGGCGCGTCAGCATGCCGGCACCTGGTCTGCGCGCGAGGGAGTGTTCAGCTACTCGTCGGCACGTGCCCAGATGCTGGTGGGTGAGGGGGAGGGCCAGCCCGCCGAGGGGGACGTGCGTCCGTTGCCTGAAGACGCGTCCCTGGTCGGCACCCGTGGGGACGCCGGCGCGGAAGCAGATGACGGTCCCATGGCCGACACAGCCGACGCGGACAAGGCGACCAACCTGGGATCGGCCTTCCACGAGCTTGCCCAGTGCCTGGTCGAGGGCCAGGGAGCGCTTGCGCCCGGGCGCATCGAGCGGACCAAGGCGTACTGGCGCCTCTCGACGCGCCAGGGCGCACGACTCGACGCGGCACTCGCACGCTGGCAGGACTCGAAGCTGCGTCGTGAGGTCCTCTCGCATGACCTCGTCCGTGCGGAGCTGCCGTTCTTCCGTGCCGTCGATGCGCCGTACGGCAGCCATGTCGAGGGGGCGATCGACCTTGTCGCCACGGACGTGGGCTCCACGTCCGCGCTGGTCGTCGACTACAAGACCGGTGACGCGGGCCTGAGCCTCGACGAAGTTGCCGAGCGCCACCGCATGCAGGCGAACTTCTACGCCTCCGTGCTCATGGGGGAAGGGTACGAGGTTGTGACCTGCGTGTTCGTCTGCGTGGAGCGCGACGGCGAGGACGGCCAGCCACTCTCTGTGTCCTATGAGTTCGGCAACGGCGAGATGCCGAGGATGTAGCGCCCCGTCGCGGCTCGCGCGCTATGATGGTCAGTCAGCGGAAAACCTTGCGCACGACGGAGGTTCGCACATGGCGTTCGTTCACCTGCACAACCACTCGGACTTTTCGATCCTCGACGGCGCGACGCCCGTCGAGTCCCTGGTCAAGCGTGCCGTCGACCTCAAAATGCCCGCCGTGGCGCTCACGGATCACGGCTACCTCTTCGGCGTCCCCAACCTCGACCTCGAGTGCCGCAGCTACAACGACGTCCAGGCCAACATGAAGCAGTGGCGCCACGACGTCGAGTGCTTCCAGAAGGGCTGGGAGCTCGAGGAGCCCGCGCCCGACGCGGCGGAGGCGGACTACTTCGACCGCGTCCATGACCAGTGGGCGTCCGACCTTGCGACGTGGGAGTCATCCGGCCACGACCTCGCCGCCGTCAGGGCCAACCGCCCCCGCCTCAAGATCAAGCCCATCTTCGGCTGCGAGGCCTACTTCATCACCGATGACTGCATCGAGCGCGGCACCAAGCAGCGGCGCTATCACCTCATCCTCCTCGCCAAGAACGAGCGAGGCTACGTCAACCTCATAAAGTGCATGTCGCAGGCCGCCGGGCACGAGATGATGTACTACAAGCCCCGCACCACCCTGGACATGCTCAAGCGCTACCACGAGGGGCTGATCTGCCAGAGCGCCTGCGTCCAGGGCATCATCCAGCAGCGTGTCATCGAGGGCGACGTCGAGGGGGCCCGCCAGTGGGCGCGCACCTTCCAGGACGTCTTTGGCGACGACTTCTACATGGAGATCCAGGACCACGGGCTCGAGTTCCCGAACGGCTGGAACGACCGCAAGCTGGACGAGTACCTCATCAAGATCGCCGACGAGCTGGGCGTCAAGGTCGTCTGCACCAACGACATCCACTACCTCACCCGCGAGGACGCCTCCACCCAGGACATCCTCTCGTGCATCGGCAAGGCCACGACCATCGACGACAACTCCCGCATGCGCATGGAGGGCACGGAGTTCTACATGAAGAGCGAGGAGGAGATGCGCCAGCTCTTCTCGTGGTACCCCCAGGCATGCGACAACACGCTCGAGGTCGCGGACAAGTGCGACTACGAGCTTGACTGGAACTCCATGTACCTGCCCGAGTTCCCGGGGCTCCGCAAGGGCGAGACGGCCGAGGAGCGCTTTCGCGAGGAGTGCGAGCGCGGCCTGGCCAAGCGCTACGGCGAGGGCTGGCGCGACCTCGAGATCGGCGGTTGGAACGTGAGGGACCGCTTCGAGCACGAGTACAAGATCATCACCGAGAAGGGCTTCGCCAACTACTTCCTCATCGTCCAGGACTACGTGCAGTGGGCCAAGGATAACGGCATCGGCGTGGGTCCCGGCCGTGGCTCGGCGGCGGGCGCCATCGTCGCCTACGCCATGAACATCACCAACTTCGACCCGCTCGAGAACGGCCTGATGTTCGAGCGCTTCCTCTCGCCCCAGCGCTCCGAGATGCCCGACATCGACATGGACTTCGATGACGAGCACCTCCAGATGGTCCTCCAGCACGTGCGCGACGTGTACGGCGAGGACCGCGTCTGCAAGGTCATCACCTACTCGACCATCAAGGCCAAGCAGGCCATCAACGACGCCAACCGCGTCTTGGGCTTCCCGGTCTACATGGGGCAGCGCCTCTCCAAGATGCTCTCGAACGACCCCAAGCTGACGCTCCCCAACGCCCTCCACAAGAACGAGAAGAAGCCGGACCAGTACTCTCCCGACTTCGAGGAGGCATACAACAAGGACGCGGACGCGCACCGCATCATCGATGCGGCACTCTCCATCGAGGGCTTCATGCGTGGGGAGGGCGTCCATGCCTGCGCGACGCTCATCGCGCCGACGCCCGTCACAGACCACGTGCCCACCAAGCTCGACACCAAGGGCAACGTCACCATCACCCAGTACGAGGGCCACTCGGTCGCGGACATGGGCCTCCTCAAGATGGACTTCCTGGGCCTGCGCACGCTCACAGTCATCAACAAGGCGCTCGAGAACATCCGTCGCAGCTACCCCGACCTCTCTCGCGCAGACGAGCTGCCCGAGCAAGTCAGGTCTGCCATCAAGCCCGGGGCGACCTGCGTGGACCTTGACGTCGACAAGTGCGACTTCTCTGATCCCGCCATCTACGAGCTTCTGGGTTCCGGCCACACCGCCGGCGTCTTCCAGGTCGAGTCTGCGGGCATGACCGCCACCATCAAGGGCATGCAACCCACCGAGTACAAGCACATCGTCGCACTCATCGCCCTCTATCGCCCAGGCCCCCTGGGCGCCGGCATGGTCACGAGCTACATCAACCGCATGAACGGAAAGGAGCCCGTCGTCTTCTACGACGACCGCCTCTCGGACATCTTGGACGAGACCTACGGCACCATGGTCTACCAGGAGCAGGTCATGCAGATCTCGATGAAGATGTCCAACTTCTCGCCCGGCGAGTCCGACGGTCGCATCCGCAAGCCCGTGGCCAAGAAGAAGATCAAGATGCTTACGAGCCAGGTCTTCCACTGGGAGGGCGACGGCGCCGACGAGACCATCTACGACCACTGGATGAACGGCGCCCTTGGCAACGGCTACCAGCGCGACGTCGCCCAGCGCATCTGGGACGACGTCCTGGAGTTCGCCTCCTACGCGTTCAACAAGTCCCACTCCGCCGGCTATGCCATCCTCGTCATGCAGACCGCCTGGCTCAAGTCCCACTTCCCCCGCGAGTTCATGGCCTCCGTCCTCACGTCCTACATGGGCAAGACGGACAAGATCGTCCACTATGTCACGTCCTGCCGCCGCGAGGGCATCGACGTCCTGCCCCCTGACGTGAACGAGTCCGGCAAGGACTTCACGGCCACCCCCCAGGGCGTCCGCTTCGGCTTCGCGGGCATCCGCGGCGTGGGCGACGGCGTGGGCGAGGCCATCATGGCCGAGCGCGAGGCCCGGGGCCCCTTCAAGAGCCTCCATGACTTCTGCGAGCGTGTCGACGGCAGCCAGGCAAACCGCCGCGTGGTCGAGGCCCTCATCAAGTCGGGTGCCTTCGACTCGACGGGTTACCCACGCAAGCAGCTCATGGGCTTCGTCGACAAGAACGACCCTGCCAACATCATCGACGCCGCCGCCAAGCGCCAGAAGGACAAGGCCAACGGCCAGGTCTCGATGTTCGACATGTTTGCGGACGTCGCCGGCGCCGGCTTCGAGGACGACATTCCCGAGCCCAACCCCCACGACGAGTGGGACCGCAACACGAAGCTGGCCCAAGAGCACGAGGTCCTCGGCATCTACGTCTCCGACCACCCGCTGCGCCCGTATGAGTATGCCATCTCCAAGGCGCGTGACTACACGCTGAGCGAGATAGAGGAGTCCGAGGAGGTCGTCGACCCCGTCTCGGGTGCCGCCACCACCCGCTACAAGGTCCCCGAGGGCAAGCCCATACGCCTTGCGGGAATGGTGCCTGTGGGAGGCGTGGTCAAGAAGGTGACCAAGAAGGGCGATCAGATGGCCATCGTCACCTTGGAGGACATGGAGGGGGAGGTGACGCTCGTGGTCTTCCCCAAGGCGTACAGGGAGTGTGCCGCCGCCCTCGAGGGCGAGGTCGACGAGCAGACTGGCGAGCGCGTGGGCAACGTCTTCATCGAGGCGACCGGCAGGCTCGAACGCGGCGATCGTGGCATCCAGGTCATCGTGAGCTCCATATCGGCGATGGAGCTCAACGAGCACACCAACAGACCCAAGGTCATCGAGGTCTACCTGCCGCTGCGCATGCTGTCGACGGGACGCATGGAGGCACTCCAGTCGATCTTCTCTCGCTACGGGGGCATGGACCGCGTCGAGCTCATGGTCGAGAGCGCATCGGGCGACCTCATGCGCATGGAACTGCCGACCAAGGTAGACGCCCGCAACATGGTCCTCATGGCCGAGGTGAAGGACTTCGTGGGTGCAGAGGGCCACGTCCAGGTGGCGTGATCCCTCTCGCCGTGCCTTGGGATGGGTGGGAGGAGCCCCGCATGAAGATTGGCATCGCACAGATCAACACCCGCCCCGGGGACTTCGAGACCACCTCCGGGCGCATGGTCGCGCAGAGCGAGCGCGCCGCGCAGGAGGGCGTCGAACTGCTCGTGTTTCCACTTGCGGCGCTCGCAGGCGTCGAGGCCGCGGCACCTACCGACCAGGGGGACTTCTACCTTGACATGGCCTGCACCCTGGAGGGCCTCGCACAGGCGCTGGCGTGTCCCTGCGTCGTGGCGTTCGTGTGCGACCTTGGGGAGGGGACGTTGGCGCCCCTGGCGCTTTTGATCGAGGGCGGTCGCGTGCGCCCCCTTGGCTTCGGGCTTGCCCTGGGGCCCGAGGGGCCGGGAGGCGCTAAGGACGAGGGTGACGCCCCCGCGTACGATCTGCCCGAGGTCCGGATAGGCGACCTGTCCTTTGGCATCGCATTCGGCTACGAGGACCTGGACGACTACGACGACTATGACTTCGACGTGGACGCCATCCTCTACCTCTCCAGTTACGGGTATGCCGCTGACGACCCCTCGTCCGCCCTCGGGGCGGCGCTCTCCGAGAACCGCTTCGTGGGCGACGCCCTCAAGACGGGCGCCTGGATCGTGGGGGTGGGTTCCCTGGGAGGCTACGGCATGCAGGTGTTCACGGGATCGAGCTTCGTGCTTGACCCGACGGGCGCGCTCAGGGCATCGGCACCGGGCTTCGAGGAGTCCTTCGTCACCTGTGACATAGGGGGCGCCTGTCAGGCGGGACGTGTCGGGTCCCTGACGCCCGAGGTGTATGACCGGCCCTTCCACCTGTGGCAGTCCCTGTGCGTCGGCCTTCGTGACTATCTTGCCAAGGAGCAGGTCAAGGACGTCGCCCTGGTCGTCGACGGAACGCTGCGCTCCCTGGCTCTCGCGGCGCTCGCCACCGACGCCCTCGGTCCGACCCATGTACATGCGCTCGTCGACGTCGCCCGCCCAGGTGTTCGCGTGGGTGCCGCGGACGGCCTGGTGCGCTCCCTGCGCATAGACGTGCTCCCGACGCCCCCGGCAGGTGGGCTTGAGGTGCCATCCACGGGGGTCGCCACCGGCCACCCCCAGGTGCTACGTCGTGGCATCGTCGGGGCGTACCTTGCAGCCTGGGCCCACGACCTGGGAGCCCTTGTGCTCTCGTCCCTCGACAAGACGACGCTGGCACTCGAGGGGATGCCGCACCACGCCAGCGCCGCAGCCCTCTGCCCATTGGGTGACGTCTACCTCGAGGACATAGTAGCCATGGTCCGCATGCGCAACACCGTCTCGCCCATCCTGCCCCCTGCCATCCTCGAGCAGTGGGAGCTGCCCGTCGTCGCCGGCTACGACCGCCATGGGGTCTCGGGCGAGGCGTGGACTATGACGATCGGCCTCATCCTGTCGGAGCACCTCGAGTGGGGGCGCACGGTGGGTGAGATAGTGCAGGCGGGTGGGCAGGACCCCGCGCTCGTCGAGGCCACGCTCGCCGCCCTCGATGCGGCTGGGCCCTGGCGCGCCGGTCGCATGCACTGCCTGTCCGCAAGCACGGCACCGCTCGTCGAGGCGTGCCGTCCGCCCGCGCTTGCCTGGCGCGACCACGTCCGTGGCGACGGGGGGCAAGACGGCTTCGACGCGCTCGCACGCCTCCTTCTCGCCGTCGGCCCCGAGCCTCGCGTGAGCGACGGGGGCGAGCTGGGGGACGAAGAGGGTGCCGATTGGGACGCGGATGAGCGAAGTGCCACGAGGGAGATAAGCGACGCCCTCGGCTTCCTGCGTGACTTCTCGATCGGCGGCGGCTTCAGGCCGACGGGCTTCGGCGAGCCTGGCGGGGGGCCGCGCACGGAGGGCGCCTCTCGGGGGGACGACGGCCGAGGGCCTGACGGTGCCTCCGAGCGGGAGGGGCCAGGGGCGCCCTGGCCGAGCCCCTTCTCGCAGAACTGATTTTCGGCGAGGCCATCCCGTGCGATCGGACGTATGCTAGGATAGAACGAACGTTCTAACGTACGATGCTGGAGGGCATGTGATCATACTTGGGATAGACCCAGGGCTCGCGAATACCGGTTGGGGTGTCATCGAGACGCGCGGCACCCTCTGCCGCGCGCGGGCGTATGGCTGCATCAGCACAAGCTCCTCCGAGACGCTCGACCGTCGCCTGGGTGCCATCTACGATGGGCTCTCAGAGGCGATAGGGACGTACCAGCCCTCGCAGCTTGCCATAGAGAAGATCTTCTTCGGCGAGAACACGCGCTCCGCCCTGGCGACGGCACATGCCCGTGGGGCGGCGATCGTGGCCTGCTCCCGCATGGGACTCGAGATGGGCGAGTACACTCCCATGCAGATAAAGCAAGCCGTCGTGGGGACGGGGTCGGCTGACAAGCGCCAGGTCATCTACATGGTCAGGAACATCCTCGACCTCGATCACGACCCGAGGCCCGACCACTGCGCGGACGCACTCGCCGCAGCGGTCTGCCATGCCAACCTCACGCGGACCAAGAGGGTCACCCGTGACGCCGCGGCCGCCCAGGTGCTGGCGCAGGAGAGGGCCCAGGAGGCCCAGGATCGCATCGAGGCCCGCGAGGTGACCGCCGCCGCGACCGCGGCCCACGTCTCGCGCTCGATGGAAAGCGGGCGCGCGGCCCTGGGCCACGCGCGGCAGAGCAGGAGGAACAGCCGATGATCGTGCAGCTGACGGGAACCCTCGTCGAGGTGCTCCCCACCCATGTGATAGTCGACGTCGGTGGTATCGGCTACGAGCTTGGTGTGTCGGCAACCACGGCTGCCTCGCTTCCCGCCGTAGGCGAGGCCGGCGTCACCCTCCTTGCGCGCATGCTGGTGAAGGAGAGTGCGGTCGAACTCTACGGCTTTGCGTCGCGCGAGGAGCGAGCGGTCTTCGACCGGCTCGTCGGCGTCTCCGGCGTTGGGCCAAAGCTTGCGCTTGCCGTGCTCTCGACCTTCTCTCCCGCCTCGCTCGCAACTGTCGTGGTGACCCAGGACGCCACGCGCATGGCCACGGTGCCCGGCGTCGGCAAGAAGAAGGCCCAGCGCCTCCTCATGGAGCTGCAGGACGTCTTTACCAGGGACACGGAGCTCAGGGGCCTTGTGGGCATGAGCGAACCTGCGCCCCGGTCCCCCCTCGCCAACACGGCCGAGTCCGTTCAGAGCGACGCCACCTCGGCACTGCTCGCCATGGGCTTCACGCCCCAGGAGGCCGAGCTCGCCCTGAGGGGCCATGAGGATGCGGGTGCCCTGACGGTCGAGAAGGCGATCTCGTATGCGCTGAGGCATCTGGGAGGTGGTGCCTGATGTGGGAGGCCGACAGGGAAGACCTGTTCGAGGAGGGCCACGACGCCGCGGCCGCGGCACGCTCCTTGGGACAGCGCAGCGTGTCTGCCGAGCTCACCACCGACGACCTGGACGTGGAGCACAGCCTGCGTCCCGTCACGCTTGACGAGTACTGCGGCCAGGAGCGCGTCCGCGAGAACCTGCGCGTGTTGATCGCCGCAGCCAAGGACCGCCACGAAACCCTCGATCACGTGCTCTTCAGCGGCCCCCCGGGCCTGGGGAAGACCACGCTCGCAAACGTGGTCGCCAACGAGATGGGCGCCCGTCTCAGGACCACGTCAGGCCCCGCCATCGCCCGCACGGGCGACCTCGCCGCCATCCTCACGAACCTCGAGGAGGGCGACGTCCTCTTCGTCGACGAGATCCACCGCCTCAACCACCAGGTCGAGGAGGTGCTCTATCCGGCGATGGAGGACTTCTTCCTCGACATCGTCATCGGCAAGGGCCCTGCCGCGCGCTCCATCAGGCTGGACGTCCCGCATTTCACCCTCGTGGGAGCCACTACCAGGACGGGCCTTCTGACCGGTCCGCTGCGCGACCGATTCGGCATCTCGTATCGCCTGGACTACTACACGATCGAGGAGCTGGCGGGCATCGTGAGGCGCTCCGCCAGGATACTGGGTGTGGAGATAGACGACCAGGGCGCCGCCGAGATCGCCTCGCGCTCGCGCGGCACCCCGCGCCTCGCCAATCGCCTGCTCAAGCGCGTGCGCGACTATGCCCAGGTCAAGGCCCAGGGTTCCGTTGCCTGGGACGTCGCGGCCGAGGCGCTCTCCTTCTTCGAGATCGACGAGATGGGCCTCGACTGGATGGACGTCAAGATTCTGGAGGCGCTCACCAGGACCTTCCGTGGCAGGGCGGTCGGCCTTACGACCATCGCGTCTGCGGTGGGGGAGGATCCCTCCACGCTCGAGGATGTCTACGAGCCGTACCTGCTGCAGCGCGGACTCATCGTCCGCACGCCCCAGGGGCGCCAGGCCACGTCGCTCGCGTTCGAGCACCTCGGCGTGGCGTCCCCTCCGTCCGCGTAGACGCCCCACTCGTTCCCACGTCCGTTCCTCTTGGAGGGAAGATGCTTCAACGAGACTACATCCTAGAGATCATCGCCCAGTTCGTGGAGGTGGTGTCGCGCTCGCTCAGACGTGCCGTTGCCGAGAGGGACGAGGCTGCCGTGCTCGAGACCGAGGAGGCCATCGCGGGTCTGCTTGATCTTGACCCCCAGGTCGCGATGCAGCTTGCACCCGACTCGCTCGTCACCATGATGCTCCTCTCGGGCATGGGAGACTCCGTGGCCTCATACGTGGCGTATGCCCTGCGTGCCGTCTCCGGTGCCTATGGAGGCATGGGGAGGCCAGACAAGGCAAGGCTGCGCGCCGAGCAGGCTGAGGCCATCGAGGAGTCCTTCGGATGCGGATGCGAGGTGCCCGCTGAGTTCGAGGAGCTTGACAAAGCTCTCCACTCTTGATGCTGAAACCATCCCAAGGGCCCATCAGTTCTTGATCGGAGACTACATTTCGCGTATATTTCAGCTAAGTAAAACTGTCGAAAGGCAGTGACGTAAAGCTATAGGGCCTGGAATGGCAGCCAGCTGCAATTTTCTCTGGTAGGGAGGACGGCGTGGCTGTTTTCTGCATAAGGTCGAAGATCGACGCGCATTCACAGGGTGCGCCATGCCGTGGGGAAGTCTGTCCCGCTTGCTGATGCGGTCACGCTTTGCACCTCCGGTCGTCGCCACTCTCGTCGATGAATGGAATTGTCCGTAGAGTCAGGAGAAAGGAAGTGGGAATGTTACTGAAGAGGTTGCGCTACCTTCTAGCGGTCGCCCTTGCCGTAGGGATAGTGGTCGGGGGGGGGTCATGCCTTCGCCGATAGCGGCGTACCCGTGAACGTCAACATCACGAAGTTCCAGATTCTGAATCTCAATAAAGAAGAAGTGCACACAATCTATCAGAGCGATAGGTTCTATCTCGCGATGGACTGGGACGCCAGCGCCGCGGGGACGAGCATCCACGAAGGCGACTACTTCGACATCACCCTTCCGGACAACATGAAGTTCCCGTCCGGCACGACCGCGCAGGACTTCGATCTGAAAGACGTCGACGGAAACGTCGTGGCGAAGGCCCATGTCACCCCTGGGCCAGGCGATGTCGGCGGCACGGTGCATGTCACCTTCACCAAGGCGGTGGAGAACAAGTACAACGTCAAGGGCACGATATATCTGGCCGCTCAGTTCGACGAAACGAAGATAATAAAAGACGCCGAGAACGTCTTCACCATTACGGTGAATTCGCAGGCGGTTAGCGGCAGCGTGATTGTCCAGGGGGCCAAGCCGCTTCAGGACGAGCCCCTGGCTAAATGGGGTAAGCCCGTGCCTGGTCATGAAGATCAGGCCGAATGGAACGTCCGTATCAACCATAAGAAGGCTAACCTTCCCAATGCGGTGATTTCTGACAGCCTGTCCGGCGGCAACGGGGACGAGCGTTATATCGAGGACAGCTTCAAGCTTCTCGAGGTCGAGTTCAACGAATATGGAAGTATCGTCCAAGAGATTCAGACGATCGATCTGACAGGCAAGCTGCAGTTAGCCCCCGATGGCCGGTCGTTCACCATCAATCTGGGGAACGTGAACGGCAAACAGTACCGTTTGTATTACAAGTCGACGTACCATGCGGGTACGGTTCTCAAAAATAAAGCGACCCTTGACGCGTCGTCGGCTCATGAAGAGATCTCCTATTCCTACCAGTCCGCCGAATCCGGTGGCACCGCCGGTGGCGACCTGGCGAGCAAGATCAAGCTGACCAAGGTCGATGGTGACGACAACTCCATCCCGCTCAAGAATGCCGTGTTCACGGTGACCAGGCCCGACGGCACCACCTTCGAGCTCACCACGGGCGCCGACGGCACGGTGACCTCGGGCGTCCTTGTGCAGGGCACTTACAAGGTCAAGGAGAAGACCCCGCCTGACGGCTACGAGCTCAACGGCAACGAGTACACGCTCGAGGTCACACCCACGGGCGGCGCGCTCAAGACTATCTGCGACAGGCCCATCAAGACCAGTGCCAGCGTCACGAAGAGGTGGGTCGGCCCCGAGGGCGGCGAGGTGACCGCGCACCTGCTCGCCGACGGCGTCGACACCGGCAAGGAGCTCAAACTCAACGCCGGCAACAACTGGACCGGGTCCTTCGACAACCTGCGCAAGTACAAGGCCGGCACCGCCACCGAGATCGTCTACACCGTGAAGGAAGACCCGGTGGCGAACTACGATAGCGACGTCGTTGGCTCCATGTCCTCCGGCTTCACCATCACCAACACCAACACCGAGACCGTGGAGGTCTCCGGCGCGAAGTCCTGGGACGACGATAACGACCGCGACGGCGTGCGCCCCGCGTCCATCACGGTGAACCTGATGCGCGACGGCGCCAAGGCCGACTCCAAGACGGTGACGCCCGACCCCGCCGGCACGTGGGCCTATTCCTTCATGGGCCTTCCCAAGTACGATCCCGCCGACGGCCACGAGTACGCCTACGCGGTGACCGAGGAGGCGGTCCCGAACTACGCCACCGAGGTGAACGACACCGACATCGTCAACTCCTACACGCCCGGCAAGACCTCGGTCACCGTCACCAAGGCATGGGCCGACGCGAACAACCGGGACGGGATCCGTCCCGCGAGCGTGAAGGCCCAGCTCTACGCGAACGGCAAGCCCCTGGGCGAGCCCGTGGAGCTCTCCGATGCCAACGGCTGGACCCACACCTGGACCGGCCTGTTCATGAAGGAAGCCGGCAAGGACATCGCCTACGAGGTCAAGGAGGTCTCGGTCCCGAGGGGCTACGAGGCCTCGGTGGCCGGTGACGCCAAGGCGGGCTACACGCTCACCAACGCCCATGAGCCCGAGGCCGTGTCGATCCCCGTCGTCAAGAAGTGGGTCGGCGGCGAGGGCGGCGAGGTGACGATCCACCTGCTCGCCGACGGACATGATACGGGCAAGTCGCTGAAGCTCAACGCCGGCAACGGCTGGAAGGGCTCCTTCGACGGCCTTCCCGCCTTCGAGGGCGGCGAGCGGATCGCCTACACGGTCTCCGAGGACGCCGTGGAGGGCTACTCCTCCAAGATCGAGGGCGACGCCTCCAAGGGCTTCACCGTCACCAACGCCAGGGGCGACAAGCCCAAGGCCGCGACCAGGCTGCCCCAGACCGGCGACGCCGCCGACGCCTCCGCACTGGCCGCCCTCGCCGCCTCCGGCCTCGCCGTGGCCGCGGGCGCCCTCCTGCGCAGGCGCGAGGGGTAGGTCCCCCGCCCCCACGCGCGGCAGGCCACCTGCCCGGGCGGCCCCATCGGGGCCGCCCGGCCCTTTGCGCATTGCCCACCCGCCATGCCCCATCCAGGGGATATCGCGTAGTCCATCTGCCCTCAGGCGTCAAAACCGGTCTCAAACTTATGTTTATGCCCCTGCTGTCTGTCGTTATGAGGTAAGATGGTCCCTGTGATCGAGGGGTCACACTTGTAGCGCGCGAAAGCGCATTGTTTTCGCCCCTAGGGGCAAGAAAGAAAGGCACGACATGGCACAGGGTACTGTTAAGTGGTTCAACCCGGACAAGGGCTACGGCTTCATCTCTCGTGAGGATGGCGACGATCTGTTCGTCCACTACTCTGAGATCCAGATGGATGGCTTCAAGACCCTGGACGAGGGCCAGGCCGTCGAGTTTGACATCACCACCGGTCAGAACGGCAAGCTGCAGGCTTCCAACGTCCGCAAGGCATAGGCAAGGCCAAGCCCTATTCCATAGAGCTGGCGGGAGAGTCGCTTCGGCGGCTCTCTTTTTCTTTCCTATCTGCGGCGGGCAGGCCCCACCAAGGTGTCAGGGCGTGTACCATGACGTGGTCAACGAGATGCGCCGCAGGGCGCGGAAGGGGTGCCGCATGACCGACGAAGAACTCAAGGTCCGCGTCGATGCCTACGTGAACGAGGTGTGGGAGAGTGTCGTCGAGGACATTCGCTCTCTCGTGAGGATCCGTTCCGTGGAGGATCTGGATGCGGCGCAGGAGGGAAGGCCCTATGGCCCGGCATGCCTCGAGGCGTTGGAACGGGGCCTTGAGATCGCCTCTCGCCTGGGCCTTGACGCCCACAACTGCGACGGGCACATCGGCTATGCCGACCTTGCCGGCTCCTCCGAGCGCTACCTTGCCACCATCGCGCATACCGACGTGGTGCCCGAGGGGCTTGGCTGGAGCGTTGACCCCTACGACGTGACCCGTCGCGAGGGCTATCTGCTGGGTCGTGGCGTCCTGGACGACAAGGGTCCCTTCGTCCTGTCGCTCTATGCCGCCCACTTCCTCAAGCGCCTGGTCGACGAGACGGGAGAGAGGCTCCCGTACACCCTCCGTTGCATCGTGGGCAACGAGGAGGAGACGAACATGGGCGACCTTGACTGGTACCTCGAGAACTACCCCGAGCCCGAGTTCGCCTTCACGCCCGATGCGGACTTCCCGCTCATCTGTGGCGAGAAGGGCGTCTTCCATGGGCGCTTCGGCATGGTGGGGAGCTCGGGCGGTGCGGGTGAGAGCCGTATAGTCGAGATGGACGGTGGCACCGTGGCCAACGCCATCCCCGGCCTCGCCACGGCCGTCGTGCGCGCCGATGCCTCCAGCCTGCCCGCGCGCGCCAACATCGACGTCGAGCCGGCGGGAGACGGCCTGGCACGGGTGCGTGCCCACGGCAGGGGAGGCCACGCCTCGCTTCCCGAGGGAACGCTCAACGCCATCGGCCTGCTTGCCGACTACCTCATGGATCACGGCATCTGCTCAAAGGACGAGCGGCGCTTCCTGGTCCTCGAGCACGCCCTGTGCTCCTGCGGCCACGATGGGGCCGCCCTGGGCATCAAGGCATCCGACGAGCGCTTCGGCCCCCTCACCGTCATCGGTGGCACCGTCCGCATGGTGAACGGGCACCTGGTCCAGACTTGTGACGCGCGCTATCCCTCATCCACCGACGACGAGAGGATCGCTCGCACGCTCACCTCGTTCGCGGAGGGTCACGGCTGCACGTTCGACGTCGATGCGGTGAAGGTCCCGTTCTACGTCGAGCCTGACTCTCCCGAGATCAGGACCCTGCTTGACACCTACGACGAGTACACGGGCAGGCGCTCCGAGGCCTTCGTGATCGGCGGCGGTACCTACGCACGCAAGTTCAGGCGCGCATGCGCCTTCGGTCCGCACGAGCCCGACGAGGACGTGCCGAGCTGGGTCGGCCCGGAACACGGTGCGGACGAGGGGATAAGCGAGGCGAGTCTCCGCCGTGCGCTGAAGGTGTACATCGTCTCGATCTGGCGCCTGATGCAGCTGTCGTACCAGTAGGCCTCACGCCCGAGCCTCAGGCCCGAGGCCCGGGCGCGGCACCGGGGCCTATGTCTCGCCAGTCGTCCAGCCACAAGTCTGCGGCAGACCTGACCTCATCGACTCGCTGTACCGGGTCGAAGGACCTCACGCCGCAGGTGAGCATGCCCACCGATGAGGCGGAGTGCAGCCCCGTGGCGATGTCCTCGAACACGATGCAGTCGGTGGGCTCGACGCCCAGTCGACGTGCGGTCTCCAGGTAGATGTCGGGATGGTCCTTGGGACGTGCGACCTCGCCGCCGTACACGCATACCTCGAAGAGCGCCTCGACGTCCACGTGACGCAGGGACTTGAGGACATCCCTGTCGTTGACGGTCGCAAGTGCGACGCGCACGCCCCTCTCGGTTAGGGCATGTACGTAGAGCTGCACTCCCGGACGTAGCGTGGCGTGACTCTCGAAGAGGGCTCGGCCCATGCGCTTCCACTCTTCGCAGACCTCCGCCACGGACTCCCTGAGACCGAAGGTCTCGATGGTGTAGCGTGCACCCGCATCGAAGCCGAGCGAGGAGAGCATGCGGGGGTACTCGTCGGTGTAGGGGAGGCCCCGCGAACTTAGGAAGGCCCGGTCGACCTCGTGCCAGATCGTGGCGGTATCCGATATGGTTCCATCGAAGTCGAAGATGGCGGCCTTGAACCGCGGCGGCCAGAGCGCGTGGGGGGTCTGCTGCACCTGCGTCCCTTCCTTGGGGTGGGGGCGCATGATCATAGCACGTCCATGCGTGGGGCCCTGCCGTGGACGTCAGCTGTGCACAGCGTCTGCGCCCATCGCCTGCGGCTGACATGCTGCCGCAGGCGGAGCCCCGTCCCCGAAATGTTTCGTGAGCGTTACACTGTTCTCGCTATTCGAAAAAGCATCCCTTCTATGCGAAAGGAATCCGTCACATGGCAGATGAGGAACTGAAGAGACAGGCGCATGACTTCGTCGAGGCCAACTGGGAAGACATCGTGAAGGACATCGAGGATCTCGTCGCCGTCCGCTCGGTCGAGGACATGGAGCACGCGACCGAGGGCATGCCCTATGGCCCTGCCCCATACGAGGCCCTGCGCAGGGGCGTCGAGATCGCCTCGCGCCTGGGACTTGACGCCCACAACTGCGACGGGCACATCGGCTATGCCGATCTCGTCGGCAGGTCCGAGAGGCAGATCGCGATGATCGCCCACACGGATATCGTCCCCGAGGGCACGGGCTGGCACTTCGACCCGTTCAAGGTGACCCGCAAGGACGGCTACCTGATCGGCCGTGGCGTCCTGGACGACAAGGGCCCCTTCGTCCTCGAGCTCTATACGGCGAAGTTCTTTGCCGAGCAGGTTGCCCGCACGGGGGAGCGGCTGCCGTACACCCTCCGCTGCATCATCGGCAACAACGAGGAGACCGACATGCGCGATGTCGAGTGGTACCTCGAGCGCTACGAGCAGCCGGAGTTCCTGTTCTCGCCCGACGCCGACTTCCCGCTCATCTGTGGGGAGAAGGGTGGCTTCTCGGCCACCATCCGCTCCGGCAAGGTGTCTGACGTGATCGTCGACTTCGATGGCGGTACCGTGGGCAACGCCGTTGCCGGAGAGGCCACGGCGACCGTCAGGGGTGACGCGCGGCTCCTCGCGGGGACCGACCGCATCGACGTCGAGGATGCCGGGGAGGGCCTTGTGAGGCTCACGGCCCATGGCATCGGGGCGCACGCCTCGACGCCCGAGGGATCCGTCAACGCCATCGGCCTTCTGGTGGACTATCTCCTGGCGAACGGCCTCTACTCCGACGCCGAGAAGCCCTTCCTCGACATGGAGGGCCTCGTGTTTGGCTCCACGGACGGCTCGACGCTGGGCATCGCCGCCACCGATGACCTCTTCGACCCGTTGACCTGCATCGGTGGCACCATTCGTACCAGGGACGGAGTCTTCGAGCAGACCATCGACTCGCGCTACCCGACGTCGATCACCGGTGAGGAGATCGCCCGGCGCGTGGGCGCCCTCTGCGAGGCGCATGGCTGCACGCTGACGGTCGACCTCGACATGGTGCCCTTCTCCACCGACCCCGATTCCGAGGGCGTCCAGGCGCTGGTGGGCACCTACAACGAGTACACGGGTCGCAATGACCGGCCGTTCACCATCGGCGGCGGCACCTACGCCCGCCACTTCAAGGCCGGCGGCGCGTTCGGCCCCAACGACCCCAGCTTCCCGATGCCCGAATGGGTCGGTGCCGAGCACTCTGCGGACGAGGGCTTCTCCGAGGAGCAGTTCAAGCGGGCCCTGGAGATCTACATCGTCTCCGTCGCCCGCCTCATGAGGCTCTCGTTCTAAGCCGTCACGCTGTGCCCCGGTTCTCGTCCCGCCCGAGAACCGGGGTCACGTCCTTTTGGGTTGCCAGCTCCTTGTCGAGCGCCGCCGCATTCTCGGGGGCATCTGACAGGGACCCATTGTATGCGGGCGTGGCGATCCGTCGGGCCTAGCGGTCCGGCTCACCCTCTATCGAGCGGATGACGTTCATGATCACGTCATCTCCCGTGAAGGCCCCCAAAAGGCCGATGAAGTTCCGAGCCACGGGGAAGATCTCCGCATCGAGCGAGGCTCGTGCGCAGTCGTAGACGATTCCCGCCGTCTCGTCCGTCGGCGCGACGGGTATGTCGTGTGCCCTGAGGACCTCGACGATCTGCGTCCCGCTCAGCCCGTGCCGAAGGCTTCCCGGGTTCCGCATGGAAAGCACGGCCATCTCCATCGAGACCGTCGGAGCCATGGACGGCATGAAGCGCAGGGCGCAGACATAGCACGCCTCGGCGGCCAGGAGGTTTCCCGCCTGCCACTGGAACGACGCCATACGGTAGTAGGCCAGGCCGAGCCCCTCGGGGTCGTGCGCGATGGAGAGGAGCTCCCTCAGCTCCTCGATGGCCTCGTCGGCCCTTCCGAGCTCCTCCAGGCACTTGACAAGGTGGAGGCGGGCACGGGCGCCCATAGGGGCAAGCTCGACGATGCGCCGTGCGCCTGCAAGCGCCTCCTCCTTACGGCCCTGGGACAGCTGTGCGAGCGAGAGCAGGAGGTGTGCCTCGAAGTAGGCGTTGGGCACCAGCATGAGGACCGTGTCGCCCCCGAACACGCGGTTGTGGAGCGCACGGTCGACGTAGCTCGAGAAGTAGCGCCACTCAGTCGTGGGCGTGTCACGATACAGGCCGGCGCGGTCGATGGGCCCGAGCGCCCGCGAGAGAAGCTCGGACGCTGCGGGAAGGTCCTTCTCGGCCAGGAGCCCCTTGGCCCTCGCCACGGCGCGGGAGAGCGCGTCGCCCGCCACGAAGTCCTCTCCGACGGAGGGCGCGTCGGAACCGATCGTACCCTCGACCAGGTGGCGGACGGTACGCACCGCGGCGTCACGCACGCTGGGGTCGGGGTCGTCGCCGGCCACGTCCATGATCATGCGGACGTTCCTCTGGGTGGCGTCGGGCTCTGCGGCCGAGACGAGCCTGCCCATGATGCTTGCGGCGACGAGGCTGCGCTGGTCGCCCTCCTCGATCGCGAGGCCGCTCACGTGGTCGGTGCCCAGCGCGCGGGCTATGTCTCCCGTCAAGCGCCGGTTGGAGAGCGAGACGCTCTCGTAGCGACGAGGTGGGCAGAAGCGCGGCTCGGACAGGGAGACGCTCTGTTCCACGGGACGCAGGATGTCGTTTTCGAGACGGATGTTGGGCACGAAGGGGCGCCAGGTGCGCGCAAGGTCGTCCACGTGCGCCATGTCGAGGCGGGAGAAGCGCCAGCGGTCGAAGTCCACCGTGAAGTAGCACCAGCGCCGCCGGGCGGTCTCGAGGGTGCCCACAACCCAGACGTGCTTGACCTTGGTCGATGCGCGGAAGGCGAAGGCCGCCAGGAGCAGCGCGACCCTCCGGGCGTAGGCGGATGCCGCCTTGCGGCGCATCTCGCGCGAGCTGGAGACGATTCCCAGGCCCGGCACGAACATGGATGCGGGGAAGGCGTCCTCGGGCGTGAGGCTCAGCTCGAACGACACGTTGCCATCGGCTACGTTCGTGCGGAAGCTTGCGTTCAGGCGGTAGGGAAGCTGGGCCGATTCCATGGCCGTGGAGATGGCGTTGCGTACGGCCCATTCGCCGTCGGAAGGTTCGGAGTCCCCGTGCGTGATGGGCTCGTCGATGTTGGGCGACTGTGCACAGACGGACTGCAACAGGCTCTGGTTCAGCTTGTAGGCGTCGGCCTCGGTCACGGTCGAGGGGTCGTCGAAGTAGGTGGTGGCGTAGCGCAGGGCGTTGAGGGCCGCCTCGAGCGCAATGACGCGGACCTTGGCGAGGTAGGGCAGGCGGGGACTCGCCACGCGCAGGTAGAGCATGTGGGACGTGCGGGGGCGTACGATTCGCATGCGCGGCAGCTCGACGTCCTTGGCGAAGAGCCCCGCCTCCTCGAGCTGACGTGCGGCATAGAGCTCGAGCTCGGAGGGGGCGACGAGGGCCTCGGCAAGAGGGTTCGCGTCAGATTGGGGCGTGGCGTCGGCCTCGCGCCTGGTGCCGTCCTCAGCCTCGGACGTCATGCCATTCTCGGACGTCGCGTTGGCCATCGCCTGGCGCGTGCGGATGTCACCCACGAAGAGCTTGAGCTCGGCCAGGGGGTCGTCCGTCGCACAGATGTGCTCGGCCAGTGCCTCGAAGTCGAGTCGTGACCTTGCGGGCTGGGGCTTTACGGGGGCGCTGGGCTGCCGCGCCCGATGCCCTTCTGCTGGGGAGGACTCTCCTGCGGTGGCGGCAGCCATGGCGGGAGCAGCCGTCTCGACTGTGGCGGAAGCCCTGGGGGAGGTCGTTGCGTCGTCCATGGGAGGGGTGGACATGGGGCCAGCGACTGTGGAGGGGGCGACAGACCCGTGCGCGGGTTCCCCTCGCCCCACGCCGCCGCACTCCCGGCGTAGCGTTCGGGCGAAGAGCGCCGTGGCGACAAGGACCCCCGTCGCCACAAGGGCGACGATCGACCAGGGTCCGCCTCCCTCCTCGACTGCGGATAGGAGGGACGTGGTGGTTGCAAGCAGAAGGGTCGCCTCGGCGAAAAGGATGACGAGGCCCTGTATCGTGGCCGTTGTCGTGCCTCGATGGTCTTTTGGGTGCTTCCTGCGCATGAGACTCCCGTGAAAAAGCCGACTGGTTGTCTGTGTATATACCCAAACGGGCTTGCGAGCGGAGTCCACCCGGATGTCCGACGCGGGTCGGGGGCGTGAGCCGGGCGCGTTGGTTGGGGGTCTGGGATCGCCAGATGGGAGCCATGAGGCTGCCACGGGTGCTACCAGGCGCATGTTTTCATTCGTCCGTTCGCCGACGAAATCAAACCGCTCGCACGTAGAGTCTGATTTCTTGTTGTCGGAATATGCCTCCGCATAGAATGCCACTTTCATACGTGCACATGGCAAGAAGGGAACAAGCCATTCGGCAGGGCTCATAAACGACGATTAACTGCGGCGACTGCGAGGGCGAAAGCTCGCCCCAGAGCTTGAAACGCGTCGCGCCCGGCGTTACAACATGCTTGAGCGAGGTGTCGACGTGCAAGGCGGACCCCTGGTTGGAGGCTGGCATGAGTTCCTTCTCGGTTCCAATGGTACAGTTCATCGCCCTGACGCTGCTCTGGTATGTTGCGGCGCTTGCTGCCCTCATGGTCGTTGCGGGTCTGTTGCGGCTTGCCGTGCGGAAGTTCCTGGGATCGCAGGAACCGGAGCCCAATGCCACGACCTATCCCACGGAGGTCCCTTGGGTCTAGCCGCGCACGCGGCAGGCGAGCCCTCGCGGGTGTCTCCGGAGTGCTTTTTCACAACAGTTTCCCTCCCGTCCGTTAACGGGAGCCCTTGGGATGGCAGGGGAGGTATTGTGAAAAGTTTCTTGTCCATTTTCACAGAAGCTCCCCTGTCATCCGCATCTCAGATGCCTGATGGATGGCAGGGGAGGTATTGTGAGCGGCTGCCTGCTTCCGGCTCACACTAATTCACCTGTCGTCCGGAGGGCGTGCAGAGATGGACGGCAGGGCAACTTCTGTGAGCCGTGGCGGTAAAGAGACTCACAGAAGCCCGCCTGCCAGCCACAGCTTGTCAGCCGAAAGGCTCGTGCCTGAGAGACCCCGAGAGGCGTCACAGGCCTAGTTGTCTCCAAGCTCGGTCGGCCAGACGGCGTCGGCGGGCATGGTTGCGTTGCCCGTCTTGATGTCGTCGGGAATCGAGCTGTCTGCCGCCATGAGCTCGTTGAGGGTGACGAGGGTGTAACCCTGGGACTGCAGCGAGCTGATGATGGTGGGCAGCGCCTGCACGTCTTGGCTGCGGTCCCCACCGCCGTCGTGCATCAGGATGATGGACCCGTTCGTGATGCCCCTGAGGGAGTTCGCCACGATGGCGTCGACGCCCGGGCGGCGCCAGTCCTCGGAGTCCTGGTTCCACAGGACGGAGGCGGATACGAGCCCCCCGGAGTTCAGCCAGGTGGACTCCTTGAATGCGCCGTAGGGCGGGCGGAAGATGGTCGTGGACACGCCCGTTGCGTCCTTGAGTGAGTCAAGGGAGTCGCCGAGCTCCTTCCGTAGCGCGGCCGCGTCGAGCTTGGTGAGCTCGGGATGCGTGTCGGAGTGGCTGGCGACCTGCATGCCGGCGTCGGCGACGGCCTTGGCGAGATCGGGGTACTCACGGATGTTGTTGCCCAGCTGGAAGAAGGTTGCCTTGGCGCCGTACTGCGCAAGGATGTCCAGGTACTGCTGGGTGAACTCGCTGGGACCATCATCAAAGGTCAGCGCGACGAGCTTCTGGCCGTTGTCCGGGGTGAAGTTGTGCAGGAAGACGGTGCAGTTCTGGACCTCCTGGACGGTGACCTCGGCCGTCTCGCCGGAATCCCTGCCCGTGCGCGTCTCGGTGATGCCAACCTTCCCCCACTGCTTGATGTAGGCGAAGGCGCCGTAGCCGCCCTCCATGACAAGCTTGGGCTGGACCTCCGAGGTGGTCGCGTCGTAGTCCTCGGTGGTGTCGCTGCCGTCACCGATCTCGATGGTCTCGCCGCCCCGGACGCCGTAGGCCCCGACATTCTCTGCGGAGAGGTCCTCTCCGTCGACTTTCGCCGAGAAGGGCGTGCCCCCGCCCTCTCGGATCACGTTGCCAAGGACGGAGACGTAGTTGCCCGCCGCCACCTGGATCTTGTTGTCGTCCTTGAGCTTCTCGAGGGACTCGCCCGGCTGGGCCTCGATCTGGTTGCCGTTGAGCGTGAGCTTGACCGGGCGATGGGCCCAAAGGTAGGCACCCCCGCCGATCATGGCGACGAGGAGCACCAGGGCTATGAGGGCGGGAGCCTTGCCGGACCTCCTGCGTCCGTTACCCCTCCTGCCGTGCCCCCCCTTCTCCGAGAGGGCATGCTGGCCGGTCTCGCCGCCCTGGCCGTAGACGGCGCTGGGGATGTAGTAGGCCTTCTTGACGGTGGGCTGTCCTTGGCCATGCGTCCCTGCGGTGCGGGAGTGATGCTTGCCTGTTCCATGCGCATGTGTCTGTCGGGCAGGCGCGACTCGCCGCGTCGGCCTGGATGGTGCCTCGCGCCGCGTTGAGCTGTCCGTTGGGCTGTCGTTCTCGTGCTCTGCCATGGTACTCCCGATCCATTCCGCCTTGTCGATGCCTCAGATGCATATGGCACAAGCATATCAGTTTGATCGGGGCTTAGGTTGTAGCCTCGTATAACTTCCGAGATACGAGCGCAGTCGTCCTCCCGCCTACGAGCGCAGGCGCCTCTGGAGTGGCCCTTTGGTGGAACGGACAGGTTTCCGCAGGAAACTGCAAAACTTGCGACACGCCTACCTGGTGCTTCTCGAAAACCGACAGGCTCCTGCGGAAAGCTGCTCAGTCCTGTAGACAGGTCAGGTCACCATCAGGCCGGATCGGCATCAGGCCAGAGGTCAGATCCGACGGATGAAGAGGCCGCTTCTGAGCTTGGGCTCGAACCAGGTGGACTTGGGTGGCATGAGAAGCCCCGCGTCGCCTACGGCCATCAGCTCATCGACGGAGGTCGGGAAGAGCGTGAAGGCGACGCCGCCATCCTTGGCCTGGCGTTCCAGCTCACCGGTGCCGTGTATGCCGCCGACGAAACTGATGCGCGGATCCTCGCGGGGGTCGGCAATGCCCAGGATGGGGCCCAGTATGCGCTCTTGCAGCAGGGAGACGTCGAGTGATGCGACGGGGCCGCCCGACCCTCCCTCGGGGGCGTTGCCGTCGGCTTTTCCAGCGAACGTGAGCTCACGCCAGCTGCCGTCCGCATAGAGTCCCATGCGCCCCTTGGTGTGGGGCTCGATGGGCGCAGCCTGGGGGGGACCGGCCTTAAAGCCCGCGGCCTCGATGCGGCCGACCAGCCCCTCGACGGAGAGCCCGCCCCTGTCTCGCACGACGCGGTTGTAGGGGAGCACACATAGCTGGCTGGCGGGGAACAGGACGGAGAGGAACAGGTCCCAGGGCCGTTCGGCCATCATGGCCTCGTCTGCGCCAGGGTCGGTGCCAGCGGTGGGGCCCGTGCCGATGTCATCGCCGTCGGCGCGGGCGTCCCTTGGGACTGACTGCGACTCTCGGCCTTGCCCCCGCCCATGCGCACGACGGCGCTCGAGGCTCACGGCGACTGCGGAGGCAGCACGATGGTGGCCGTCGGCTATGTAGGCGCAAGGCACGGTGGCGAAGGCGGCCTGGATGGCTGCGACGGCATCGGGCCTGGCTATGCGCCATACCGTCTGGCGCACGCCTCCCTCGTCCGTGAAGTCATAGAGGGGACTTCCCGTGCATGCGGACCGCACCAGGACGTCCAGGGCATAGCTGTCGCGGTAGGTCAGGAAGATGGGGCCGCTCTGGGCACCCGTCGTGCGGATGTGCTCGATGCGGTCGCGCTCCTTCTCGTGACGGGTGCTCTCGTGGCGCCGTATGGTGCCGTCCAGGTACTCGTTGGCCGAGCAGGCGCAGACGATGCCGGTCTGGGAGTGGCCGCCCTGCTCCAGACGATAGATGTAATAGCAGGCCGTCTCGTCGCGGACGAGGGTCCCGTCGCTGGTGCGCAGGCGCATGAGCTCGGCTGCCTTGGCGTAGACTTCGGGTGCGTACATGTCCTGTGAGGGGCCGAAGGCGGTCTCGGGCCGGTCGATCTCAAGGAAGCAGCCAGGATGCGCCGCAACGTAGGATGCCGCCTGCCTTCGGTCGAACACGTCGTAGGGGGGCGAGGCGAAGTCGGCGGCCCTCTCGGGGGTCGGTCTCCAGCAGCTCAGGGGCTCTGCGCGCATCGTGTGTCCTCTCCTCTAGTCGTTGTCCGGCCTCCGTCCCCCTAGGCCCGCGTGGCCTCGCGAGGGGGCTCCAGCACGCGGATGCGGTAGATGCCGGGTATGGGGCGCAGATCGGCAACGGCCCCGTCGTCCAGGCGTCCATCGAGGTCGATGAGGGTGTAGGCGCTGCCGTCCTGGGCCTCGTTGCTCATGCGACGGATGTTTGCATCATAGCGCGCAAGCACGGCGGTGATCTGCCCGATCATATTGGGCACGTTGTCGTGCAGAGCGGCGATGCGCAGGCCGCTCGTGACGGGCCCCAGGTCGCAGTCCGGGTAGTTGACGGAGTTACGGATGATGCCGCTCTCCAGGTAGTCCTTCATCTGGCTGACGGCCATGGCCGCGCAGTTCTCCTCGGCCTCGTTGGTGCAGGCGCCCATGTGCGGGGTGATCATGGTGCGGGGCATCCGCGTCGTCTTGGGCGTCGCGAAGTCGCACACGAGCGAGCCCAGCCGACCGTCCTTCAGCGCCGCGGCCACGGCGTCCTCGTCGATGATGTCGGCGCGGGCGTAGTTGACGAGCATGGCGCCCTCGTGCATGAGGGCAATCTGCCGGGCGCCGATCATGCGGACGGTGTCGTCCTTCGAGGGCACGTGCAGGCTCACGTAGTCGGCGTCGCGGCAGAGCTCATCGAGGCTGTCCACGCGCTTGACGCTGCGGGAGAGCTGCCAGGCATGCTCGACGGAGAGGTAGGGGTCATATCCGTGCACGTCCAGCCCGAGCGAGACGAGCGCATTTGCGACCTTGGAACCCACTGCCCCCAGCCCCACGACACCGACCTTGCGACCGATGGCCTCGTGCCCCACGAAGGCCTTCTTGTTCCTCTCGGCGTCCCTCACGATGTCAGGGTCCTGGGCGTTGTCCAGGACCCAGTTGATGCCGCCCAGGGTGCCGCGCGAGTTGACGAGGATCATGCCCACGACGAGCTCCTTGACGGCGTTGGAGTTGCCACCTGGGGTGTTGAATACCACGATGCCCCTGCGGGCGCAGTCTTCGATGGGGATGTTGTTGTAGCCGGCTCCGGAGCGCGCGACGCAGCGCACGTTGGGGCCGAGGTCCATCCCGTGGATGTCGCTTGCGCGGACCAGGATGGCGTCCGCCCCGTTCACGTCCTCGTACCTCTCATAGCCCTCACCCAGGTCGACGATGCCGTCTCGGGTGATCTTCCTGCTGATGTTGTCCATGATCTTGACGTGACGCACGGGGATTCCTCTCTGTGAGCGCATGGCCCTCCAGGGCGGAGGGCTTGCGTGCGGGTGCGGACGGGCTGCCTGCGGGTGTGCGGGCACGCGGGCGCGGATGGGTCGAGGGCCGGCGTGCTGCCGGCTAGCCAGATCGGACGCCCTTGGGGTCCGTCGGGCTTCCCGACGTCACCTGAGTCGGCGTTGCACCGGCCCTCGTCGCGTTTTCAGGCGCCGCGCCCGCATGGGTGGCCTCGAAGTCCGCCATGCATGTGACGAGCTCTTGCACGGAGGCTGGCGAGACCGCGTTGTAGCAGCTCGCGCGCATGCCGCCCACCAGACGGTGCCCCCTGACGTTGACGATGCCCCTCTCGGCCGCAGCCTCCACAAAGGAGTCGTCGAGTTCGGGAGAGGAGGTGCGGAAGGTGACGTTGGCGATCGAGCGGTCCCCTGCGCGTACCGTCCCACAGAAGAGGCCGCTCTGGTCCAGGTAGTCGTAGAGGAGCCGCACCTTGTCCCAGTTGCTCCGCTCCATGGCCTTCAGGCCCCCCTGGTCCTCGATCCAGTGGAAGACCTTGCCGCACACGTAGATGGCCCAGCAGTTGGGGGTGTTGAGCAGGGAGCCCTTGTCCGCCTCGACGCGGAGGTCCAGGTAGGTGGGGCAGATGTCGGCGAGCGCCGGTCCCTGGGCGATGAGGTCGTCGCGCACGATGACCACAGCGGTGCCGGCGGGTCCCGCGTTCTTCTGCACGCCGGCATAGACGAGCCCGAAGGCGCCCACGTCGAGCGGCTGGGACAAGAAGCAGCTGGACACGTCCGCGACCAGGGGCACGTCGTCCGTCTGGGGGAAGTCCCTCATCATGTTGCCGAAGACCGTCTCGTTCTGGCAGACATAGACGTAGTCGAGGGTCTGGTCCACGGAGTCGGGGAAGGCGGGCACGCGGTCGAAGGAGCTGTCCTCGCTCGAGGCGATGACGATGGCGTCACCGTACCTGCGCGCCTCCTGCCAGGCCCTCTTCGACCAGTTGCCGCTCACGACGTAGCCGGCGCGCCTCGTGCGCATGAGGTTGAGGGGCACGCCCGCAAACTGCAGCGTCGCCCCACCCTGCAGAAAGAGCACGCGGTAGTTCTCCGGTATGTCCAGCAGGCGCCTGAGCGTGGCCTCGGCATCGTCCATGATGGACTGGAAGGCACCGGAGCGGTGGCTCATCTCCATGACCGACATCCCGCAGCCGCGGTAGTCGAGCATCTCGGCGGCACACTCGCGCAGCACGCACTCCGGCAGGGTCGCGGGGCCGGCGGAGAAGTTGTGGACTCGGGCCATCATGCCTCCCATCCTGGTCTGTTGGAACCAACATAGCGCCTGGATGTTTCAGGCAGGCTACGGGGCCGGCTTTTGGGCCCTCGCGGTTAGGGAGGACAGACGCATGGACGGCATGGGCGAGGGGGACGCGCTCTCACGGGCCGTTGCGGCCGAGCGTACGGTGGTGGTGTTCGACTTCGATGGCACGCTCGCCGATACGATGGGCGGCATCGTCGAGGTGGCGTCGGGGGTCCTGCGCGACTTCGGTCTGGACGAGGAGTGTCTGGCGGATTGTCCCAAGCTGGTGGGTCCGCCCTTCCCCGAGGCCTTCTCGGAGGTCTTCGGCCTCTCCCTTGCGGACGCACAGCTCGTGACGGATCGCTTCCGCGAGCGCTACAACGGTCGCGGACTGGTGAACTGGCCCAACTTCCCTGGCATTCCCGAGCTGGTCAGGGAACTGTCCCGGGCAGGCAGGACGGTCGCCGTGGCGAGTTCCAAGCGCGAGGAGACCCTGCGTGTGGCACTGAGGCAGGAGGGCATCCACGACCTCTTCGACCGGGTGCGGGGCAAGCGCCGCGAGCTGGGACACGACAAGGCCGACACCCTGCGCGAGCTCATCGGCGAGCTGGGCGTCGCACCCGACGACGTCGTGATGGTGGGGGACCGCTTCTACGACGTGGATGCCGCGCTCGCGTGCGGGCTGCCCTGCGTGGGCGTCACCTACGGCAGGACGGCGCCGGCGGGCGAGCTCGAGCGGGCGGGCGCCTGCAGCGTGGCCGAATCCGTCGAGGAGCTGGGGCGCGTCCTTCTCGGCTGACGGGAACTTCCGTCACCGATCGGGCCAGACGTGATAGCCGCTTCCGGTGTGGGGTAGAAGGGGCAACAGGGAGCCAACGGACGTAGCGCTGCGGCGCGTATCACGAAAGGGGTCTGCCATGGCCGGTTTTGGCGATCTGGGCGAGGGTGTCTACAAGATGTTCCTGGCGGGCGTCGGCGCGGTCGCGATGGGTGCCGAGAAGTCCCAGGAGATCGTGGGCGAGCTGGTCAAGAAGGGCGAGCTCACGGTCGAGCAGGGCAAGATCGTCAACGAGGAGCTCAGGCACCGGTTCGAGGGCGTTGCCAACGACACCTCGGACTCGCTCCTTCGCGCCAAGCTCAGGGGCATGACGCCCGAGGAGCGTGCGGCCTGGATCAGGCATGCCCAGCAGGTGAGTGACGACCTCGAGGCCCAGGTCACCAAGGTGGAGGTCGAGGAGGGGCCCGCGACAGACGAGCCGTCCCCTTCCGCTGACACCACGACCGAGTAGCGCCCGGGCGGGGATGCATGGCCGGCAAGGGCGGCGGGAGCCAGCCGAGCGGGGACCTCGACGAAGGTGAGGTCCTGCGCGGCCTCTACGATGACATGCTTGGGGAGCGACCCAGGGGCGAGGCCGACACGATCGGCCTGTTCGGCGCACGCTCCGATGCCATCGCGGGTCTTGACATCTCGCGGCGCAGCAAGCTCGCGCGCCTGCGCGAGATGGTCGCGATCGCAAGCCACTACGACGTCTTCCACGGTCTCACGCCCTACACCTTCCGCAAGCTCTTGGAGGAGCTGGGCCCGACCTTCGTGAAGGCCGGCCAGATCCTCTCCATGCGCTCGGAGATACTCCCCCAGAGCTTCTGCGACGAGCTGGCCAGGCTTCGCACGGACGTGGAGCCGATGGACCGCGACCTGGTGCTCGAGACGCTGCGCGCCGAGTATGACATGCCGATAGAGGAGATCTTCGACGCCATCGACGACGTGCCTCTGGGTTCGGCCTCGGTCGCTCAGGTCCACAAGGCGCGGCTCGCAACCGGCGAACTCGTGGCCGTGAAGGTCCAGCGCCCGCACGTGCGTGAGATCATGGCCCAAGACATCTCCATCGTGCGTTCGCTGGCGCGTCGGGCCGAGCGCTTCATGGGCGACGAGCAGTTCCTGGACCTGCAGTCGGTCGTAGACGAGCTCTGGCAGTCCTTCAAGGAGGAGACGGACTTCTTGGTGGAGGCCCGCAGCCTCGAGGAGTTCCGCCGCAACAACGCGGACTGCCGTTTCGTGGACTGCCCGCGCCCCTATCCCAGGCTCTGCACCGAGCACGTCGTCGTGATGGACTACGTCGAGGGACTCTCCGTGAGTGATGCCGCCGCCTTGTTGTCCTGTGGCTACGACCTCGAGGAGATCGGCACCAAGCTCGTCGACAACTATGCCCAGCAGATGCTCGACGACGGCCTCTTCCATGCGGACCCACATCCCGGCAACCTCGTGGTGCGGGGAGGCAAGATCGTCTACCTCGACCTGGGCATCATGGGTCGCCTGTCGGCCCATGACCGCTCGGCCCTCTCGGACATGGTCTTTGCTGTGGCCGAGAAGGACGCAGCGCGTCTCAAGGACGGGCTCCTTCGCTTCTCGGTGGGCGACGTGGCCGACGTCGACCACCCTCAGCTGCTTGCGGACCTTGACTCGATCATCGACGAGTTTGGCACCGCCGGCCTCGCCGACCTCGACATCGGGGCGTTCGTGAACGCGCTCGTCTCCATGGCGCGCAAGAACGGCATCGAGCTGCCGGGCACCGTCATGATGTTGGGGCGCGCGCTGGTCACCCTCGAGGGGGTGGTGGACGGACTCCTTCCGGGCACCTCCATCGTGGAGATCATCTCGCGTCACGTGAGGAGCCATACGGAGCCGGGCGAGTTCGCCCGCAGCGAGGGGAAGCGCCTTGTTCGGGAGTCGGTCCGCGCGACCCATGGCCTCCTCGGCGCCGCCGCGCAGGCGAACCTCGCGATGGGCATGCTCACGCGCGGCCAGCTTCGCGTGAACCTGGACCTCCCCGGCACCAAGGACCCCGTCAGCGACCTGGCCCATGCGGCCGACCGCCTGACCATGGGCATCATCATCGCGGGCCTCTTCATCGGCTCGTCGGTGGTCTACTACGCCCGCATCCAGCCGGTCATCTTCGGCATTCCCGTCATAGGCTTCGTGGGCTACCTCATCGCCCTCATCATGGGCCTTCAGGTCGTGCGCCAGGTCATGGGCGAGTCACGCCGAAGGCGATAGGAAATCGGCTCGGGTGGTTGGGACTCGAGCCGATCTGGCCTTGGGATTGCCTTGGGTCTGGTGACCCGAGAGGTCCCCGGCTACCCTATGACACGATAGCCCACGGTGCCCACGCCGTCGAAGCCCAGGGCATGCGCGACGGCCGGCTGCAGGTCGATCTCGCGTCCTGCGATGTAGGGGCCACGGTCGTTCACGACGGCGGTGGTGGTGCGTCCGTTATAGGTGATCTCGATGACCGTTCCGAGGGGCATGGTCTTCATGGCGACGCCCATCGAGGTCGGTGTGACGACGTCGCCCGAGGCGGTGGCGCTGTACATGAGGCCGTCGCCCTCGCCGTAAGTCGATGCGCCGACGTAGGTGTACGAGCCACTCGGTGCACTGGGGCTCGGATTGGGGTCCGAGCTGGCGTTCGAGCCCGAGCCGTCTGCCGAACTGGAGTCGCTGGCACTGTCGTTGGCATTGTTGGAGGAGTCGTTGCTGCCACCGCTTACGCCGCCGTTGGTGCCGCTGGTGGCTGCGGCAACCTCGGTCGCGGTGCTGTCCTGCTGGCCTGCCGCCTGCTGGGCCTCATAGGCGGCCTGGGCGGCCGCGGCGTTCTCCATGGCCTTGCGCTCTGCGGTCTTTCGCGCGGACTCCGCAGACTCATAGGCGCTCTGGGCCTCTGCGACCTTGGCATCGATGGCGGCCTTCTGCGACGTGAGGTCGGCCCTGGTCGCCTGGAGCTCGGCCTCGGTCTTAGCGAGTCCCTGGATGGCATCCATGTTGGACTGCGTCACCGTGTCGAGGTACATGAGAGAGGCGACGAACTGGTTGAAGTCCTCTGACGAGAGGAGCAGCGTGAGGAGGTTTGCCTGGTCCTGCGACATCTTGTACGAGGCGCGGATGGCGGTGGACGCCTTCGCCTTCTGCTCCGGGAGCGCCGCCTCGAGCTCGTCGATGCGCTGCTGGTTGTCGTCGATCTGCTGCTGGAGCTGGGTCGCCTGATCCTGTGCCTGCTGATAGGCGTCGGCAGCGGTGATGGCTGCGTTCTGGAGGCTCTCCAGGCTCTCGTCCGCAAGCGCGGGGAGCGGGGTGGCCCAGCAGAGGGTGGCCGCCGTGATGATGGCTACGGCGTCGCGGCCGAATCGCAGGGCGGGGCGCGTCGGTGTGATCATGGTCCTCCTGAGGTTGCGTCAACGAAGGTCTTCCGTGACGGCGCTACAGACCCCTCTATCATAAGGCCTTGTCGGGTGCCGTGGGCAAACTACACGAAACGGACCATGCGGGCGAACCGATGGCGGCCGGCATCGAGCGGCACGCGAGGGCGGTCGTGTGGCGTCCGAGGTTGGCGCCGAGCGGGGACTAGTCGACCATTGCCATGGACGTGATGCGCGGCTGCTGGTCCTTGGGGACGGTGCCGTTCGAGTCGGTGGGCACGATCTTCTCGCATATGGCATCGATGACCTCGAGACCGCTGGTGACCCTGCCGAAGGCGGCGTACTTGCCGTCAAGCGAGCTCGAGTCCGCGTGCATGATGAAGAACTGGGAGCTGGCAGAGTTCGCGTCGTTCGAGCGCGCCATGGAGATGACCCCGCGCTTATGCTGGATGGCGTTGACAATGCCATTCTCGGAGAACTCGCCCTTGATCCTTCTGGCGGAGCCGCCGGTGCCGTCCCCGTTTGGATCGCCGCCTTGGACCATGAAGCCACCGATGATGCGATGGAAGGTGAGGCCATCGTAGAAGCCGCTCTGAACGAGGTCGGCGAAGTTGCTGACCGTGATAGGCGTGTTGTTGGCGTTGAGTTCGAGTTCGATGGTGCCGAAGTCCGCCACCTCGATCGTCGCATGGTGCATGCCTGAGCCGAAGCCGTTCTCGAGGGGCCTCGTGAGCAGCTCGGGCTCGCTGGAGGAGGGCGTGCCGGCGGAGGAGCCATCGGAGGAGCTGTCGGACGAGTCGGAGGATGATCCGTCAGATGCCGTCGGGTCGGAGCCGGGGGCAAGCCTGCACCCGGAAAGCCCCAGCATTCCGTTCACGCCGAAGGTTGCCGTCAATCCAAGGAAGGCCTTGCGGCTCATCGATGCGCTCATATCTTCTCCTCTGTGCCGAACTGTGGAAAGCTGCGTGGTCCCTAGCTACGCAGCCCCTAACTTGTCGTGTGCCGTGAGGCCGTTTGCACCGACGATGCGGGACGTGGGCGGGAGATCATCGCATGCGCCGTGCGGTCGCTCCCGATTATAGCGGTCGACGGGTGCGGGCAGGGGAGGGCCCCGTGCCCATCGAAGCGGAAGCGCCTCGGGCGCACCTCGAGATACGCTCGTGCCCCTGTCGATTGCCCGGGAGTGAGCGGTGGCTGACCGGAAGTGTGCGCCAGTTCGCCAGAGTTGGCCAGAAGTGTGCACCATTTAGCCAGAAGTGTGTACCAGTGCTCACTTCTGATGATTTTGGCAAGCGTTGTACCTGCGGCGTTGCCGAGAGATGCATGCTTGTCGAACGTTGCAGGCCTTCGGAGACCCTAAAAAGTACTCACTTCTGGAGGTCAGAGACATCTAACGGCCAGGGGTCAGACATTTAACGGCTGCCGAGGGAACGACCGCCGAGGGGAATGCTTGACGGTGACGCCGCAACCGGCGGACGGCACCACATCGCGCCTTTGCCCGGCTGCCTACTCCAGCTCGAACGCGCCGGTGTAGAGCTGGTAGTAGGTGCCCCTCTGGGTGATGAGCTCGTCGTGGGTGCCACGCTCGATGATGCGGCCGTGGTCCAGGACGATGATCACGTCGGAGTTGCGGACCGTGGAGAGGCGGTGGGCGATCACGAAGGTCGTACGGCCCTGCATGAGGGCGTCCATGCCACGCTGGACGATGGCCTCGGTGCGCGTGTCGATCGAGGACGTTGCTTCGTCGAGGATCATCGCGGGGGGGTTGGCCACGGCAGCGCGGGCGATGGAGAGCAGCTGGCGCTGGCCCTGGGAGAGGGAGGCCGCATTGTCCGTGAGCATGGTGTCGTACCCCTCGGGCAGGCGTTCGATGAAGGAGTCCGCACCGGCGAGCTTGGCGGCGGCGATGCACTCGCCGTCCGAGGCAGTGAGACGCCCGTAGCGGATGTTGTCCATGACGGTGCCGGTGAAGAGGTTGACGTCCTGCAGGACGATGCCCAGCGAGCGCCGCAGGTCGGCCTTCCTGATCTTGTTGATGTTGATGCCGTCGTAGCGGATCTTTCCGTCGGCTATGTCGTAGAAGCGGTTGATGAGGTTGGTGATCGTGGTCTTGCCGGCTCCCGTCGCCCCCACGAAGGCGACCTTCTGGCCGGGCTTCGCGAAGAGCGAGACGCCATGCAGGACGGTGTGGTCGGGCGTGTAGCCAAAGTCGACGTCGGTCAGGCGTACGTCACCCTTGAGCGGGGTGTAGGTGACGCTGCCGTCGTGGTGCGGGTGCTTCCAGGCCCACAGGTCGGTGCGCTCGCCCGTCTCGACCAGCTCGCCCTGCGCGTCGCGCCGTGCGTTCACCAGGGTGACGTAACCCTCGTCGGACTCCGGTTCCTCGCCCATGAGGCCAAAGATGCGCTCCGCTCCCGCGAGGCCCATGACCACGAAGTTGATCTGCTGGGACACCTGCCCGATGGACCCCGCGAAGCGCTTGGTCAGGTTGAGGTAGGGGACCACGATGTCGATGGTGAGCGCCAGCCCGCTGATTGAGAGGTTGGGAACCGAGAGGGACATGAAGACACTGCCCGCCAGCGCCACCAGGACGTAGGCGAGGTTGCCGATGTTGAAGAGGATCGGTCCGAGCGTGTTGCCATAGATGTTCGCGGCCTTCGAGGCCTGGAAGAGCTCCTCGTTGACCTTGTCGAAGTCGCGCTCCATCTGAGGCTCGTGTGTGAAGACCTTGACGACCTTCTGACCGTTCATGGACTCCTCGGCAAAGCCCTCGGCCTTGGCGATGCTGACCTGCTGTGCAAGGAAGAAGTGCGCGGAACGCCCTCCCATGAGGCGCACCAGCCAGCCCATGAAGGCGACCATGGCGAGCACGACGAGTGACAGGGGGACCGAGTACCACAGCATGATGAACAGGACGGAGGCCATCTGCAGGAACATGGTCAGCAGGTTGGGGAGGGCCTGGCTGATGAGCTGCCTCAGCGTGTCGACGTCGTTGGTGTAGTGCGACATGATGTCGCCGTGCTTGTTGGTGTCGAAGTAGCTGATGGGCAGGTCCTCCATGTGGTCGAACATGGCGTTCCTGGTCTTCATCAGGGTGCCCTGGGTGACGACGGCGGAGAGCTGCGTTTGGACGACGTTGCACGTGATCGCTACCGCGTAGATGATCACGAGCTGGGTCATGAGGGGCGTAAGCTCGACGAGCGCGCTTGCCCAGTCGCCTGCCTGCCAGTACTTTCCTACGACGACGAGGGCCTGCTGCATGTAGATCGAAGGCAGCGAGGTCAGGATTGCCGCGGCGACGATACAGATGACGATGACGATGGTCTGCGCGGGGTAAAACGAGAAGACCATTCCCATGACCTTGCGAAGCGTCGCCATCGGATTGGACGGTCCGCGGCCCTTGCCGCCCCGGGGGGCCTGCGCCTCGGTTGCGCCTCGCTTTGCGGTGGCGCCCGCCTCGCCCGTCGTCCTCTTGGGGTCGTCTGCCATTACGCCTCGCCTCCTTTCAGTCTTTCCGCACCCTCGTCTTCGATCTCGCCCATCTTCACGTCGTGGGACTGCTTGTTCTGGGACGTGTAGGTCTCGCGGTAGATGGAGCTCGTGCGCAGGAGCTCGTCGTGCGTGCCGATGGCGCTCACCTTTCCGTCGTCCAGGACGACGATACGGTCCGCATCCTCGACCGAGCTGGTGCGCTGGGCGATGATGAACTTGGTGGTCTCGGGGATGAAGCTACGGAATCCTTGTCGGATGAGCTTGTCGGTCTTGGTGTCGACGGCCGAGGTGGAGTCGTCCAGGATCAGGATCTTGGGACGCTTCAGGAGGGCGCGCGCAATGCAGAGGCGCTGCTTCTGGCCACCCGAGACGTTGGTGCCGCCCTGCTCGATGTAGGTGTCGTACTGCTGGGGGAGTTGCTGGATGAACTCGTCGGCCTGGGCGAGCCTGCAGGCCTCGACGAGCTCCTCGTCGGTGGCGTCCGCCTTGCCCCAGCGCAGGTTCTCCTTGATGGTTCCCGAGAAGAGGACGTTTCTCTGCAGCACGACGGCCACCTCGTTACGCAGGGTGTCGAGGTCGTACTCGCGGACATCGTGCCCACCGACTTTGACCGATCCCCTGGAAGTGTCGTACAGGCGGCAGATGAGCTGGACGAGCGTCGACTTAGAGGAGCCCGTGCCACCGATGATGCCGACGACCTCGCCGCTCTTGACGTGGAGGTCTATGTCGTCGAGGGCCATGCGCTCGGCGTCTTCCGAGTACTCGAAGCTGACGTGGTCGAAGTCGACGGAGCCGTCGACGACGGTGTAGAGGGGATTGTCGGGGTCCGTGAGGTCGGGGACCTCGAGGAGCACCTCGCAGATGCGGCGCGCGCTCTCCTCTGACATGGTGACCATGACGAAGATCATGGAGAACATCATGAGCGAGATGAGCATGGAGAAACCGTAGGTGATGAGGGCCGAGATCTGGCCGACGTTCATCGCGGCGCCCTGGCTCTGCACGATGGCGCGCGAGCCGAAGAAGATGACGAAGGCATAGATCACGTCGATGGCCAGAGACATGAGGGGCATGTTGAAGGCGAGGATGCGCTCCACATGGACGAAGTCGTGGTAGAGGGCGCCGGAGGCGGCGTTGAACTTCTCCTTCTCGTGGTCCTCCCGCACGAACGACTTGACCACGCGGATGCCGCTAACGTTCTCCTCGACGGAGTCGTTGAGCTTGTCGTACTTCCTGAAGATGCGACGGAACATCGGCATGACCTTGATGGCGACGCCAAAGAGGATGGCGCCCAGCACCACGGAGACGATCACGTAGATGACCGCCATGGGGCCGCCTGTGACGAAGGCCATCACGATTGCGAAGACGATCATCATGGGCGCACGCAGGGCGGTGCGGATGATCATCATGTAGGACTGCTGGACGTTGTTGGTGTCGGTCGTCAGGCGCGTCACGAGCGAGCTCGTCGAGAAGCGGTCGATGTTGCTGAACGAGAAGCGCTGGATCGTCGCGAACATGTCATGGCGCAGGTTCTTGGCGAACCCGGTTGCCGCAACGGAGCAGGTGACGCCTGCGAGCGCCCCGCACGCAAGCGACAGGAGGGCGAGCGCGAGCAGCACGAGGCTGTAGTGGACGACCACGTCCATGCCGGCACCCATCTGCATCCGGTCGATCAGCTGCGCGGTGATGAAGGGCAGGATGCACTCGATGACGACCTCGCCTGTCACGAGCAGGGGGGTCAGGAGCGAGTCCCTCCTGTGTTCGCGAACGCTTCCGCCGAGCGTCGAGAGAATCTGCCGATACGTCAGTTCTTGCATGTGCCTTCCTTCGTCCCATCACCGTACGTGCGCCAGTGGTCGGCAACCTTGTCGAGCATGTCGGCGAGCTGTTCCCTCTCGTCGACCGTCAGTGGCGAGAGGGATGCCTCCTGGAAGGCGAGCTTCTGCCGCACGATCTGCTCGGCCCGACGCGTCCCCCCCTCCGTGAGGGCGATGTCGAGCTGCCTCCTGTCCCGAGCGGAGCGTGTCCGCAGGACCAGTCCCTCCGTCTCGAGCTTTGCGAGCACTTCCGAGAGCGCCGCGGCCGTGACGTGGGCGTGCTCCTGGAGCTCCCGCTGCGTCATGGCCCCGCCGCTTCTCAGCAGCCGGGACAGTATGTACTGCTTGCCGCCTCGTCCCCCCGCATGGACGTGGAGGAAGTGCCCGAAGAAGCCAAGGTCGCGCAGGACCCGGGCCTCCGTCGCACGACTGGCCCGCTCCATGCGCTTTTCCAGCCCCTCGTCCCTCAAGGCCCCTCCTTCCGTGTGTAGGATCGTGAAACTCGGTCTATGAGACGGTAGGTGCTTGGGGAGAGGAACGCAAGGTACTTGACAAAATTGAAAGGTACCTAACGGAATCTGCACACAAAGATGCCCTCCCCGCGGCCCGCATGCCACGAGTCCGCATGCCACGAGTGGGTGCATCGGGGCAGGTGGGAGTGGCGGAGGGGTCTGGGTCTGACCCTGACGTCATCCTATCGGCAACTCGGCTCGCCCCAGCGTGCGCAGGAGCTCATCGCACACCTCGTCCGGGACCTCCTTGGGAAGCGTGTGACCCGCACCGGCAACTATGCGGAGTCGCGCGCCGGGGATGGACCGTGCGATCGTATGCGTCTCCTGTGGCCTGACGCAGTCGAACTCGCCCGCCATCACCGTCGTGGGACAGGAGATGCACCCTAGGCCCTCGGCGTCGATGTGGGGCTCCCGGAGCATGAGGTCCAGCAGCTCCGCAGTCTGGCGTGCCTCGGCGGCGCTGGGCGTGACAAGCGTCGCGTCGACGTCCCCGCCCGCCTGGCCCTCGAGCCAGTCAGCCCAGGCCCTGCAGGTCGCCACGGTTCCCGCGACGTCCCAGTCCTCGTCCTCGATGATGCCCTCGGGCGTGAGGTTCGCGCCCAGGACGGTGAGCGAGCGGACCCGTTCGGGATGGTCGCGTGCCAGCACCAGCGCCTCGATGCCGCCGTCGGAGAACCCCAGGATGTGTGCGCAGGCCATGTCCAGCCGATCCATCACGTCGAGGGCATCTCGTGCCATGAGCTCGTAGCTGAGCCTCTCGGCATCCCCGCGCGTCGATCGGCCCTGCGCCCTGGAGTCTATCCCCACGGCCCTGTGCCCCCGTGCCACGACGGCGTCGACCATAGGACCGAAGATCCCGTGCTCCTCCCCGTTGCCGTGGAGGAAGACCACGTCATCCCGCCCACCTGCCCGTCCGTACACGAAGGCGGCGATCCGGGCCCCGTCGTCCGTCGTGACATGCCCCGCCCAGCACGGCGCCGTCTGGGGACGACGGTAGGGGCTGGGGAAATGGGGCTGCGGTGGCCTGGGTGCGTCCATGGGCTACTTCTGCCGAATCTGGCTGGGGTGCCTCTCGAAGAAGTCGAAGCGCGGTGGGAGCCCCACCGTCTGGTGCGTTGCGGGCGTGGTGCCCTGTGCCTGGCAGAGCTGTGCGATCGAGTCGAAGGCGTGCTCCCAGTCGAAGAAGAGGTCGCTGTCGAAGCCCAGATGCTCGCAGACCTTCTCGCAGCCCGACGGCGTCGCTGGGTGCATCAGCAGCGTCACCGTGCGAAGCGCCTGGAAGGCGTCGGCGAGCGCCTGCTCGTAGGCGACGTCGTCACCCTGGGCCGCCTTCGAGGCCTCGCCCCAGCGCTTGTTGGCCGCCCGTGCGAACGCGTCCACTGCTGCCAGGGCGTTGTGCGCGTCGAAGCCGTGGGCGAGGCGCTCGAAGCGGAGGGTCACCTCCCTGCAGGCAGCCATGACGTCGTCGTGCGCGGCAAGTGTCGGCAGGTGGCCCGCGCACGCGCTCTGCGTGCCGTAGAGGCAGCTGCGGGCCAGGCGGTTGAAGATGTTCGTGAGGAACGCCGACTCCTTGAGGGCTGGGTCGACCACGCGTGGGTCGTCCCTCACCAGGACGTCCCTGCCGGTCTTCCTGTCCCTGTGGCTGACGCTCGTGTCATAGGGCTTGGGCGAGAAGGACACCGCCCTCTGGTCGAGGCCCAGGCTCAGCCAGTGGCATCGCAGCTGCTCGGCACTGTAGTGGTCCAGGAGTTCGGTGGCCATGGGCGGCTTGATGGCGCCTGAGCTCGACGCCTTCCTGTTCATGAACAGGATGTGGTAGTTGGCGACGGGGACGTCCTGAGAGAGCCCCCAGTCGAGCGCGTCCCACAGCGCGGGCTGTGCGACGCAGTAGAAGTAGATGTTGTCCTGACCGATGAACTGGTAGACCTTGGCGTCGTCCGCGCACCACCAGTCGCGCCAGTCGTCGCTCGAGTAGCGCATGCCACCGGAGCGTGCGTCTGCGTCGAGCAGCGCCTGCGTGAAGGAGATGGGTGCCCACAGGGACTCCGGCCAGCACCAGACGGTGAGGTCGCGGACGTCTTCCAGCACGGGTGCCGGGACGCCCCAGTCGATGTTGCCGGTGATGCGGAATGGCAGGAGCGTCTTGCCCGTGCGGAAGCGGACGTGCGCTTCCTCCAGGACGCTGCGGGCCTGGTCGCGCTGCTCCCAGTCGGCAAACTCCACCGAGAAGGACTGCTGCCCCCTCTCGGGCTCGCGCAGCGCGTGTGCGGGGAGCCTGTCCGCGATGGCGTCGAACTCGTCGCGGAACTTGTCCTGTATGTACATAACCGGTGCGGCGAGGGACTCGCGGACGGTCTTGGTGACGACGGGGCGCACCTGCTCGTCTGTGTCCCATGCGTCCACGAGGCCCTCGAGCCGTCCCTTGAACGCAGGAAGGTCGAAGTACCAGTTGTCGACCGGACGCAGCTCGGGCGTGGTGCCCGTGAGCTGTGACACGGGGGAGATGAGCTCCTCGGGCTCGAACTGGTGTCCCAGGTCGCACTCGTCGGCGTAGGCCCTCTCGGACTTGCACCCGCGCACCGGGCAGCGCCCGATGACCTGTCGGCCGTTCAGGAACTGGTTGGCCTCGACGTCGAAGAACTGTCTCGTCGACATCCTGTGGAGGTGACCCCGCTCGTACAGGCGCGCTATGACCTCCGAGGTCAGGCGCTCGTGGTAGGGTGCCGCGTCCTTAGTGCCCGATCCCGCGAAGAGGTCGAGGCTGATTCCATAGGCATCGAGTGCGGCCCTCTGCGCGTCGTGGTTGGCGCCCACATAGTCGACGATGCTGCCCGTGTAGCCGTCATCCTCGACCTTCTTGCGGTAGCCCTCCATGATGGGTGAGCCATAGCAGTCGGTCCCCGAGACAAAGACGACGTTGTCGGCCCCCAGGCGGTCGCGCAGGAAGCGCGCGAAGAAGTCGGCGGGGACGAAGACGCCCCCGATGTGGCCGAAGTGGAGGTTCTTGTTGCCATAGGGCATGCCGCCGGTGATGACGGCACGCCGGGGGAAGCTGGGACGCCCCGCAGTGGGGGTGCTGGTGTCTGCCATGTGACTCACTGGTTCCTTCGGTTGCTCCGGGGGTGCTCTGGGGGAAGTGAACGCCCGCGATTATCCCACAACGCGTCAGGCGTCGCGGCGCGGGCCATGCATGCGCGTCGTTTCGGTGCAGGCCCCTCGGCGTTGCTAGAATGGTGCGCGCCAGCGAACTAGGGTCTCGCGTCATGACGGGAGGGGACGGATGTCCGAGAAGAGCGCGGCCACGCCGCTCCTGCTGCATGCCTGCTGCGGTCCGTGCTCGCTCGAGCCCGTCAAGTACCTGCGGCGCGAGGGCTTCGAGCCCACGATCTGCTGGACGAATCCCAACATCCAGCCCCTCGCGGAGCATGACCGGCGCCTCGCCGTCCTGAGGGACTGGGCGTCTCGCGTCGCACACGTCGACCTCATAGTGGCAGACGACCAGCGCGAGCTGTGGGAGCGCACGGTCGCCCCCGCAGGCCTCGACCGTGCCCGTCGCTGCCGGCTCTGCTATGCCCTGCGCCTGGCCGAGAGCTGCCGCGTCGCGCGCGAGAGGGGCTTCTCGCACATCTCCACCACGCTCGCCGTCTCCCCCTACCAGCTCTTCGATGACTGCTGCGACGTGTTGGCCTCCCTCGCCGCGCGCAACGGCCTCACACCTGTCTGGCGTGACTTCAGGCCCTACTACGCCGAGTCCGTGAGCGACTCGCGCGAGCTGGGGATGTATCGCCAGAACTACTGTGGCTGCCGCTTCTCGGCCGCCGAGGCCGCACTCGAGCGCCATGAGGCCCGCGACTGGCGCAAGGCCGCGAAGGCCGCCCGACGCGCGGGCAAGGAACCGCCTCCTCGTTCTGGGTACCTGCCAGGATAGCGCAGCTCCGACGAGCCCATCCACAGACGATCCCCCGCCATGCGGGAAAGGAAGCATGATGCGTACCGATGACTTCGACTACCCGCTGCCCGACTCACTCATCGCCCAGGTGCCCTGCGAGCCCCGCGACGCCTGCCGCCTGCTGGTCCTCGACCGGAAGGACGGCTCCGTCGAGCACCGCAGATTCACGGACCTCGTCGACTACCTCGAGCCGGGGGACCTCCTGGTCGCCAACAGGACCCGCGTACTGCCCGCGCGCCTCATGGGCCACAAGCGCGGCACCGGCGGCGTGTCTGAGACGCTGCTGCTCGCGCGTCGCGAGGACGTCGACGCGCTAGGCCATGTGTGGGAGTGCCTCGTCAAGCCCGGCAAACGCCTCAAGCAGGGCGCCGTGGTGGAGTACCGCGAGGGTGGCATCCATGCGCCGATGGACTGGCCCGTCGTCCTGACCGGCGAGGTCATCGACTACGTGGACGAGAGCCGTGGCGGACGCCTGGTGCGCTTCGAGCCCGTGGGCGGCCTTTCGCTGGACGAGGCCATCCACAGGGCCGGTCACGTGCCCCTGCCCCCCTACATAACCGACTACGAGGGTGATCCCGAGAGGTACCAGACCGTCTATTCCATGCGAGAGGAGCACTCAGCCGCGGCCCCCACGGCCGGCCTCCACTTCACGCCCGAGCTCATCAAGCGCATCCGCGGGCGGGACATCGACTTCAGGACCGTCGAGCTCGAGGTCGGCATCGACACCTTCCGCCTGGTCGAGGAGGACGACCCCACGCAGCATGCCATGCACACCGAGCGCTATCACGTGGGAAGAGGCGTCGTCGACGCCGTCCATGCGACCAAGGCGGCGGGACATCGCGTCATCGCCGTCGGCACCACGTCCGTGCGCTCTCTGGAGAGCGCCTTCGACCCGGACGTTCCCGCCTGGGGCACCCCCGTCTGCGCACGGCGCTTCGAGGGCGCCCGGGACTCCGCCCGCCTTCTCGGCAGAGGGGACATCGTCGAGCGCGTGGACGCCACGACCGACCTCTACCTCATGCCCGGCTCCACCTTCCACGTGGTCGATGCCATGATCACCAACTTCCACGTGCCACGCTCGACCCTCATGATGCTCGTCTCCGCCTTTGCGACGCGCGAGCAGATCATGGGAGCCTATCAGGCCGCTATGAACGAGGGCTACCGCTTCCTCAGCTTCGGTGACGCCATGCTCATAGAGTAGAAGGCGGAGGGCCGGGGGATGGGAGGGACGTCCTACCAGCGAAGGAAGAGCGTGATGGCCACGATCACGATGACGATGACGGCAACTGTCGCCGCCACCATGAGGGTGTAGCGCTGGCGACGGGTGCTCAGGCGTAGCTCGCGTTCCTCGTGGGCAAGCTCCTCGACGGTCGCCTGCCGCTGCTCGAGGTCCCTCATCTGGGCGTCGACCTTCTCCTGGAGCTGACGGGTAAGCTCTGGGGTCGTGTGGATGTCACGCGCCTCGTCCAGGAGCCGCTGCGCCGCAGACATGCGCCCCTCGGCGGCCTCGCGCCCCTTTGCCGCCTCCTCGGCCTCCTGCCTGCATCGTGCGATCTCGTCGGAGAGGTCCTTCTCCCTGCCCATGGCCTCGTTGTAGAGCCGTTCGTACTCCTCGCGCCTGCCATCGGCCTCGTGCTTGGCGTCATCGGCCTGGCGCTCCACGGTCTCGAGAGACTGTCTCTGGGTCCAGAGGTGGGTCTGGGCGTTGTCGACGAGGAGCTGGCACTCCGCCGTCACACGCGTGACCTCCTCGCGGGCCGCATCCAGATGGGCCTGTTCCGCGACCGCCTCGCTCTGCATCTTCGAGATGGCACCAGGGGCCGCGGAGGGGTTCGTCTGCAGCGCGTGGAGGTCCGACTGTACCTTGCGCAGACGCTCCTGGGCGTTGTCCACCGAGCGATTCGCCGCCGCAATGCGCTGTTCGCGCCGCTTTGCGGCATCGCTGACCTGCTGATCTGCGCCCTTGATGGCACGCTTGAGCTCCGAGAGCGACTTTGCTGCGTCATCGGAGCGGCCCTTGGTCGTCTCCATGAGGTCACGGTATGGCCGCAGCTGCCCCTCGTGCTTCTCCTTCATGGCGGCGAGCTGCCCCTCGAGCGCGCCTCGCTTTTCCTCCGCCTGGTCGATGGCGCCCTGCGTGGCCTGACGCTCGGACGTCGCGGCCCCAAGCTCGGCACCCTGGTCGGACACTATCTGCTCGAAGTTGCGCTCTATGTCGAGACGATGCGCGAGGACGCCCCTGCTCTCGTCGAGCGCGTCCTGGGCCGATTTCAGCTGGGCGCGCGCTTCTGCATGCTGGCGGGCGGCACCGCGCACCGCGGCAATGGCGCCGATGCCGGCCCTGAGCGCTCCGATCGTCGCTTGCTGACCCCGCCCGGCGTCGCCTTCGCCGTCCTGTGCCGTGGGCTCGTCTGCCATGGGTGCTCCTCCCGCTCTCGCCTGACCTCATGACGGTACAACATCTTCGTTGCCGGAAGGCCCCGCCCGCGCCGACTCCTCCGTGCCGTCATGTGCGAGAGGCCCCGGGGAGAAGAAATGTCCGATGGAATCATGCATAATCGCCGTAGTTTGTTACTATGGACGGAGTTCTTGGTGCAGTAGGGGGGAGCCGTCGGCTTCTCACAAAGGGACGCAAAGGAGTGCGTTATGGTTTCCAAGCAAGTGACTATCGTCAGCGCAACTGGTCTTCATGCCCGTCCGGCCTCTCAGTTCGTCCAGGTTGCCAAGGGCTTCCAGAGCGACGTCAAGATCTCGGACGTCGACAAGGGCACCGCTCCCGTCAACGCCAAGTCGATCATGATGATCCTCGCAGCAGGCCTCGGCACCGGCTCCAAGGTCGAGATCACCTGCGAGGGTCCCGACGAGCAGGACGCCCCGGGCGCGCTCCTCGCCATCAAGGACAACGACGAGAACCTCTTCTCCGAGTAGCCCGCTGCGCGCAGGCCTCGCCTCGGCGTGACTCCAGGGCCCGGCACCCAAGGTGTCGGGCCCGTTTGCGTGGCGTGGCCGTTTCCGGGCGCGTCGCATCGAACACCACCAGGCTGGAAGGCAGCACCGTGAACGACACCCACACGAACCCGCGCGAGAGCTGGTTCACCTATGACATCGTGGCCGAGGACCCCCTGACCCACGCGCGCGCCGGCGTGCTGCACACCCCGCACGGCGACGTCCCCACGCCCATCTTCATGCCCGTTGGCACCAAGGCGACGGTGAAGGGGCTCCTGCCTGGACAGCTTGAGGAAATTGGCACCAAGATCCTCCTCGCCAACACCTATCACCTCGCCATGAGGCCCGGTGCCGATCTCGTCGAGGAGATGGGCGGCTTGCACGAGTTCATGCAGTGGAAGGGTCCCATCCTGACGGACTCGGGCGGCTTCCAGGTCTTCAGCCATGGCGACTTCACCAAGCTCACGGATGACGGGGTGACGTTCCGCACGGTCGACTACGACGGCTCCTACGTCACGTGGACGCCCGAGAGGAACATGGAGATCGCCCAGAAGCTCGGTGCGGACATAGCCATGCAACTTGACCAATGTCCCGGCTACCCCGCGACGCGTGCCTTCGTGGAGCGCGCGGTGGAGCTCTCGAGCATGTGGGCTGAGCGCTGCTGGAAGGCGCATGGGAGGGACGACCAGGCGCTCTTCGGCATCGTCCAGGGAGGCATGCACCTGGACCTCCGGTTGAGGTCGCTCGCGCACCTTGAGGAGTGTGGCGACTTTCCGGGCTACGGCATCGGCGGCTACTCGGTGGGCGAGGATCACGAGACCATGTTCGAGACCCTCGAGCCACTGGTCAGTGACTACATGCCCAGAGACAAGCCACGCTACCTCATGGGCGTGGGCAATCCCACCACGCTGGTGCGCGGCGTGTCCTGCGGCATCGACATGTTCGACTGCGTGCTCCCCACGCGCACGGCCCGCATGGGCTGCGCCTTCACGGGCCAGGGTCGGGTGAATCTGCGCCATGCCGCGCACACGCACAGCCACGACCCCCTCGACCCCGACTGCGCCTGTCCCGTCTGCACTGGCGGCTACACCCGAGCCTACCTGCATCACCTCGTGAGGCAGAGGGAGATGGTGGGCTCCATCCTGCTGTCCCTGCACAACCTGCACTACCTGCTCGACCTCATGCGCCGCGCCCGACAGGCCATCATGGAGGGGCGCTACGGCGAGTTCGTCTCGGCTTGGGGGGACCTGCCCGCCGCCAACGACTGGTAGGCAAGTGGTCTATCATGAACGGGTTAAACCAGCCGGGGCCCATGCGCCCCCAACTCAGGAGAGTCAGCCATGGCACGAGACACCAAGTCCTCGGAGCCCAGGACCGGCGTTGAGCGTTGGAACGCCTCCGAGGGCGCGGGAGCGACCGCGAAAGGTGGCCGCGCGGTACGGAAGGGCAAGCGGACCAAGCCCAAGAGGGGGTGGGGCAGGCGCATGGCTCCCCAGGTGAGGCGCTACGTCAGTACCCTAGTGGTGCTCGCGGTCGTGCTCGTGGCGGCAGCGGTCGGCTTCACTCCGCTGGGCGAGCGCATCACGCAGGGCCTCGACATACAGGGCGGCGTCTCGGTCATCATGGCGGCAAACAAGGCGGACGGGTCCACCCCCAGCTCCGACGACATGGCGACCGCCACGACGATCGTCCAGAACCGCGTCAACTCGCTCGGTGCCTCGGAGACGTCCGTCCAGCAGCAGGGGACCAACTCCATCCTGATTCAGATTCCCGGTGCGACCAACGCGGACGCCGCCATCCAGACCATCGGCCAGACCGGTCACCTCGAGTTCGTCCGTCTCGACGAGATCGGCGATGCCGATGCGCTTGCCAAGATCAAGGCGGGCACGCAGGGTGTCAGCCTGCAGGACGGCAGCTACACCGCCTTCATGGACGGAAGCCACATCTCCTCGGTCAACGTTGCCCAGGACAGCTCGTCCGCAACGGGGCAGTATGCCGTCAACGTCACCCTTGACGGCGAGGGTACCAAGACCTTCGCGGACGTCACCAGGGAGCTCGCCCCCACCCACGGTCGCATCGCCATCGTCCTTGACGGCGTCATCAACTCCGCCCCCGCCGTCCAGAGCGAGATCACGGGGGGGCAGGTCTCCATCACGGGTGGCTTCACCCTCGAGCAGGCCAAGAGCCTCAAGACCGTCCTCGACTCCGGCTCCCTGCCCGTGACCCTGACCTACTCCGAGAGCCGCGTCGTCGGCCCGACGCTGGGGCAGGACTCCCTCAACCAGGGCGTGTTCGCCATCGCCATAGGCGTCGCCATCGTCGTGGCCTACCTGTTTGTCTTCTACCGGGGCCTGGGCCTTCTGACCATGGGCTCACTGGGAGTATTCGCAGTCCTCTACCTGGGACTCCTCGCTCTGCTCTCGCACTTCGACGCCTTTGCGCTGACGCTGCCGGGACTTGCCGGCATCGTGCTCACCACAGGCTCTGCGGCGGACTCCTCCATCCTCGTCCTCGAACGCTTCCGCGAGGAGATACGCATGGGCCGCTCGGTCAGGACGGCGTCCGTCTCGGGCGCCAAGCATGGCATCACCACCTCGCTTGACGCCGATGCCGTCACCCTGGTGACGGCCCTCGCCCTCTTCTTCGTTGCCGTCGGCAGCGTCAAGGGCTTCGGATTGACCCTTGCCCTCGGCATCGTGTGCGACATCGTGACCATGTTCTGCTTCAAGGCGCCCGCGCTGCGCCTGCTCGCCCTGGGCACCATCCAGAGGCATCCTCGCTTCTGGGGGATCGACCAGGACGTCGAGGAGGCGGAGCGCGAGAGGGACGCAGCTGGCGTGAAGGGGGGTGTCCGCAATGCGTAGCCACTTCAGTCGCGAGATCCCCATCATCTACCATCGCAGGCAGTTCCTCGCCATCTCGGGCATGCTGGTGGTCCTCGCCATCGTCGGCCTCGTGGCCCGAGGACTCGTGTTCGGCATCGAGTTCAAGGGCGGTACCGAGATAGACTTCCACGACACGGGCTCCATCAGCATCGGGCAGATGCGCTCGGCCCTCGTCTCTGCGGGTGAGGAGGACCCCACGGTCCAGACGAGCGTGACCGAGGGCGCCCAGGGCTTCCTCGTCCGCTCCGACACCATCGACCCCAAGACCGCCAACCAGCATGCCGCTGCCGCCGCGAGTTCGCTTGGGTTGGGTGGGGAGTCCTACACCGTCACCACCATCGGTCCCGACTGGGGCGCCGACGTGACACGCTCCTCGGCCATGGCCTTTGGCGTCGCAATCCTCCTCATCATCGCCTACGTCTCTGTGCGCTACGAGTTCAAGATGTCCATCACGGCCGTCATCGCCCTGCTCCACGACCTGCTGATCACGCTGGGCGTCTACGCGTGGACCCAGACGGCCATCACCCCCAACGTCGTCGCCGCGCTGCTCACGATCATGGGCTACTCTCTCTACGACACGGTCGTCGAGTTCAATCGCATGAACGAGAATGCCAAGCAGCTCAAGGACGGGGTGCATCGCACCTACTACCAGATCTGCAACTTCTCCATCAACGAGGTCTTCGTCCGTACGATCAACACCACCATCACCTCGCTCGTCCCCGTCGTCGCAATGCTGCTCCTGGGTGGCGCCACCCTGAAGGACTTCGCCTTCGCCATGCTCGTCGGCGAGCTGTTGGGGACGTGGTCGAGCTTTGCCGTCGCATCGCCCTTGCTTGCGATCTGGAAGACGCGCGAGAAGAGGTGGGCGCGCCTCGAGGCCAAGTACGGACCTGGTGCTACGGACACTGCCAAGATGGAGGACGACGCGGCTCCCGAAGGGGCCGAGTAGCCGTGCCTGGCCTGCTGGGAAGCAGGAGGTGGGAGCTGCTGCCGCAGGACGCGGCCGCCGAGAGGTGCCTGCGTGAGGGCTGTGGCGTCTCATCCCTCGTCGCGCGCACCCTCGCCGCGCGCGGTGTCAAGGACGTGGACGAGGCCCGTCGCTTCCTCACGCCCTCGCTCGAGCGCGACTGGGCGGACCCCTTGCTCATTCCCGGCATGGAGGGGGCGGCGCAGCGCGTGGGCGCCGCGCTCGACCGTCACGAGACCATAGCCGTCTTCGGTGACTTCGACGTCGACGGCATGTCCGCGACCTGCCTGCTCACGCTTGCGCTGCGCAAGCTGGGCGGTGACGTCCACCCTTACATACCGTACCGCTTCGGCGAGGGGTACGGCCTCTCCGACGAGGCCCTCTCCCGTGTGATAGAGGGCTGTGACCCCGACCTCATCGTCACCGTGGACAACGGCATCGCCGCCCGTGAAGAGGTCTCCCATCTCGGGGAGCGCGGGATCGACGTCGTCGTGACCGACCACCACGAGCCAGCCGAGCTCGTGCCCGTCGGCGTTCCCGTGACGGATCCCAAGATCGATCCCGCCTGCGTCTCGCGGGAGCTGGCGGGCGCAGGCGTCGCGCTCAAGCTCGTCCAGGTGCTCGGCGAGCGGCGAGGCCAGCCGGACCTCTGGCGGCGCTACACGGAGGTCGCCACGCTCGGCACCATCTCGGACATGATGCTGCTGGAGGGCGAGAACCGCGCCCTCGTGGCGGACGGCATCGCCCAGATGCGCCAGACCAGGCGTCCCGGAATCGTGGCGCTTGCGGCCACGTCCGGCGTGGACCTGTCCTCCATCACGGCCGACGAGCTGCCGTTCTCCCTGATCCCGCGACTCAACGCGGCTGGTCGCATGGGTACGACGGACGTCGCCTTCGACCTGCTCCTGACCGATGACGCCGCCGTGGCGGCCGTGCTCGCCGGTCGCCTCGAGCGCACCAATGCCGAGCGCCGCGAGATAGAGTCGCGGCTCACGGACGAGGCCATGGAGAAGGTCGAGGCAACCTACGACGGCGGTCGCGTCGTCGTGGTCGGTGGCGAGGGTTGGCACGAGGGGGTCAAGGGCATAGTCGCGAGTCGCATAGCCAATCGCTACCACGTCCCGTCCATCCTCTTCACGATCTCCGATGGCGTGGCTCGGGGCTCGGGCCGCTCAGTCGGCACCGTCGACCTCTTCCGTGCGGTCGAACGGTGCTCCGACGTGCTGGTCCGCTTTGGCGGACATGCCGGGGCGGTGGGGGTGACCTGCGCTGCCTCCAACCTCGATGCCTTCAGGTCCCGCCTCGGGGAGGTCATGGGCCAGCTGCCAGAGGAACAGTTCGTCGACAGGGGAGAGGTAAGCGCCCCCGTCGGCCTCTCCGAGATGAGCGTGGAGGCCATCGACTCGCTCGAGGTGCTCCAACCCTTTGGCCAGGGCAACAAGAAACCCCTGTTCGCAGTGCATGGTGTCTGCATGCGCAACCGCACCCGCGTCGGCGCGTCAGGCAACCACCTGCGCTTCGTGGCGACCGACGGCGTGAACCCCGTCCCGGCCATCATGTTCCGCACCCCCCAGATCGAGCGCGCCTGCGACTGCGAGGCGGCGGTCGACTTGGTGTTCGAGCCAGTCAACGAGACCTGGCAGGGGCGAACCAAGCCCAAACTCATGGTCCGTGACATCCTGTATCGGGACGCGGTCGACCTCTGCGGCGATGCATGCGAGGCTGCCACGTCCCTCTCGGACGACCTGTTCTCACGTGCCGGCGAGACCCTCTCGCATGACGCCCAAGGGGACGCAGTACCGTCTGACGCGCCCGCCCGTAGGGCGCAGCTGGGGCGCCTGGGCACAGACGAGCTCACCGACGAGCTGCGGCGCGCCATGATCGGCGACCATGCGCTCCTGCCCGCGCAGAGGGAGGCCCTCGACCGCCTGGCTGCCGGCAAGTCGGTGCTCTGCGTCATGGCGACAGGGCGTGGCAAGTCGCTGATCTTCCACATCCACGCCGCCCGTGAGGCCATCGGTCGCGGCAGGGCGAGCGTCTTCGTGTACCCGTTGCGCGCGCTCGTCGCCGACCAGTCGTATCATCTGGCTGGTTCCTTCGGGAGGCTGGGCATGAGCGTGCGCGTGCTCACGGGCGAGACGCCCTTGGACGAGAGGGACGACAGCTTTGCGGACCTGGCCCTAGGCTCGGTCGACGTGCTGCTCACGACCCCCGAGTTTCTGGCCATCCATGCCGAGCGCTTCGCGAGCTCGGGGCGCGTCGGGTTCGTGGTCGTGGACGAGGCCCACCACGCGGGTGTGGCCAAGGGGGGGAGCCGCAGCTCCTACACTGCGCTGCCCAGGGTCCTGGAACGCCTGGGAGGCCCGGTGGCGCTTGCCGTGACGGCGACCGCCGAGGAGGGTGTGGCCCGCGAGATCTGCCGCCTCCTCTCCATCAATGCCGATGACGGGGTCGTCGTGGACCGGAGCGTCCGGGAGAACCTCCACGTCGTAGACTACCGCGGGCTGCACGACCGCGAGGCCGCGCTCGTGTCAGTCGTCGCGACGGGCATGAAGACCGTGGTCTATGTCAACTCGCGCGAGCGATCGGTGTCACTCGCGCGCATGTTGCGCAAGAACGTGCCCGAACTGGGGCAGCGCATAGCCTTCTACAACGCCGGCCTCACGCGCGAGGATCGCTTTCGCGTGGAGGCGGCCTTCCGGGACGGGCGCCTGAGCTGCATCGTATCCACCAGCGCCTTTGGCGAGGGCGTGAACCTTCCGGACATCAGGAATGTCGTGCTCTACCACATGCCCTTCGGCTCGATCGAGTTCAACCAGATGAGCGGCCGGGCGGGACGCGATGGCGACGACGCCTGGGTCTATCTGCTCTTTGGCAGCAGAGACGCGCGTATCAACGAGAGGATCATCTGCTCGGCGGCCCCAGGGCGCGATGATCTGGTGGTGCTCTACCGGACCCTGATGACCCTGGCGGGACGCGCGGGCGCACGCGACGGCGAGACGCCCCTCTCGATGGGCAATGCTGACATTGCCCAGGTCGCCCTTGACGTCGATCCCACGGCGCGTCTGGACGAGCATTCCGTGTCCTGCGGCATCTCGATCTTTCGCGAGCTGGGCTTCCTGGGCGTCAGTGGCTACGGGCCGACCCGTCGGATCTCCATGGCCCCCTCACCCGAGCGCATGCGGCTCGAGCGGTCGATACGCTATCTCGAGGGGCTACGCTCGCGCGATGCGTTTTCGGCCTTCCGCGATTGGGTACTTACTAGCGGCCAACAGGAGATGTTGGAGCGTATCAACAAGCCGATCACGCCCGGCTTCGGCTGCGTCGTAGATCGATAGGAGGCTTTCATGGGCGAGGCTACCGGTGGCTTGGGGAGTGTCCGACGAAGGGCCGTGCCGCAGGCCGATAACTGGCGCGTGCTGAGGAACACCTGTGTCACGTACCTGGATGCCGAGGCATTGGCCAAAATCGACGCCGCCTACTCGTTCGCCGCGGACTTCCACCGCGACCAGCGTCGACGCTCTGGCGAGCCCTACATCAACCATCCGGTCGAGGTCGCGCTCATCCTGGCCAAGGACCTCAAGATGGACGAGGATCCCATCTGCGCGGCCCTTCTGCACGACACGGTGGAGGACACCTCGGCGACCCTGGATGACCTGACGGAGCGCTTTGGTGCCACGGTGGCGGAGCTGGTCGACGGCGTCACCAAGCTGACCTCCATCGAGGTCTCCTCGATGGACGAGAAGCAGGCCCTCAACCTGCGCAAGATGTTCCTGGCCATGTCCAAGGACATCCGCGTGGTCATCATCAAGCTCGCCGACCGCCTGCACAACATGCGCACCCTCGCGGCCCTGCCCCCCGACAGGCGCGTGTTCAAGGCCCGTGAGACGATGGACGTCTACGCGCCGCTTGCGGATCGCCTGGGCATCAGCTCCATCAAGTGGGAGCTCGAGGACCTGGCCTTCTTCTATCTGAACCCCGACGAGTACGAGCGCATCGCCCGCATGGTGCAGGAGTCGCGCGCCCAGCGCGAGCAGAACACCGACGAGGCCATCAAGACGCTTGGAGACGAGCTCGCCCGCGTGGGGATCACGGGCTTTCAGATCCACGGTCGTCCCAAGCACCTGTGGTCCATCTATCAGAAGATGACGCGCAAGGGGAAGAAGTTCACCGACATCTACGACCTGATCGCCATTCGCGTCCTGACGGAGTCCGTGGGAGACTGCTACTCCACGCTGGGTGCGGTCCATACCGTCTGGCATCCCCTGCCCGGCCGCTTCAAGGATTACATCGCCATGCCGAAGCCCAACGGCTACCAGTCGCTTCACACCACGGTCATCGGCTTCGACGCGCGGCCCATCGAGATCCAGATCAGGACCTTCGAGATGCACAGCCAGGCGGAGTACGGCATCGCCGCACACTGGCTGTACAAGAAGTCCGGCAACTCGAGCGGGCGCATGTCGCGCGACGAGGCTGACGTGGACAGCCAGATCAACTGGATACGGCGCAGCCTCGACTGGGCCACCGACGAGGAGATGGGCGATCCCCACGAGTACCTCAACAGCCTGAGGGTGGAGCTCTTCGAGGACGAGATCTTCGTGTTCACCCCCAAGGGCGAGGTCATGAGCCTCAGGCGCGACTCCACACCGCTCGACTTCGCCTATGCGGTCCATACCGAGGTCGGCAACCACTGCGTCGGAGCCAAGGTGAACGGCTCGGTCGCACCCCTGACCTACCGCCTCCAGAGCGGGGATCGCATCGAGATCCTGACCAACAAGAACGCAAGGCCGAGCCATGACTGGCTCAACGTCGTCGTGACCCCTTCGGCCAAGGCCAAGATACGCAAGTATTTCACCACGGTCTCGAAGGTCGACGATGCCGAGCAGGGCAGGAGCGACATCGCCCACGAGCTTCGCAAGCGAGGCTACGGCATCTCCAACCAGCGCACCACCAAGGCGATCGAGCGTGTCACCGCGCTGCTCGACTACGTCCGCACCAACGACCTCTTTGCCGCCGTGGGGACGGGAAAGATCTCGCCAAAGCAGGTGGCCAATCGCATAGAGGCCATCCTCGAGGAGAACTCGCCCGAGCGCCTGGCCGAGCAGGAGCGCGCCGCCGCACGAAAGGCCGCCCACGAGAGGGCCATGACCGAGAACCGCCCCCTGGTCAACGTCTCCGCGAAGTCGGCATCGGACCGCAGGAGGCGCAACAACTGCGGCGTCGTCGCGAAGGGGGACCCCGATCTCCTTGTCCACCTGGCCCACTGCTGCAACCCCGTGGCCGGCGACGAGATCGTTGGTTTCGTCACCCGGGGCCGTGGCGTCTCCGTGCATCGGGCGAGCTGTCCCAACTGCAAGGACCTCCTGAACCACCCGGAGCGCATGATCGATGTGGAGTGGGACGCCACCGGTGCGACCGAGTTCCAGGTCGAGATCGTGGTCGAGGCCACGGATCGCATGGGCCTCCTCAAGGACGTCACCATCGCGCTGGGCGACGCGGGCGGCAACATCCTCTCGGCGGCCACCCAGACGACTTCGACCGGTGTCGCGCGCCTGCGCTTCCTGGTCGCCATATCCGACGCGTCGCGCCTGGGCCCACTGCTCGCTACGGTCAACAAGGTCCCCTCCGTCTATGATGCGCGTCGTATCATGCCGGGGGAGGGCGGAAACGAGATGAAAAGGAGGACCCGATGACGTGCAGGGACGAGAGGGACGAGTCCTGTTGTCGTGACGGCCACGGACACGGCGGCTGCGGCGGTCACGCCCATGGGCACGGGCACGACGACTGCCGCGATGGCCACGGGCACCACCGTGAGGGTGACGGCTGCTGCGGGGGCTGCGAGGGAGGCCGTCGCGGGCGCGACCAGATCGCCATGTTCGTCGTGGGTCCGCTCGAGACGGACTGCTACGCATACCTCTCCGGCGGAGAGTGCATGGTCGTCGATCCCGGAAACTCGGGGGCAAAGATCGCCGAGCATCTCCCCGTGGGCGCGACGGTGAGGTACATAGTCGCGACCCACGGGCACGGAGACCATGTGGGCGGCGTGAAGGCCCTGCGTGAGATCACGGGTGGCAGCTACGCCATCCATGCGGCTGACGCCGAGCTGGCCCGACACGCCGGCGAGCCCAGCGAGCAGGGGCGCTCCTACGACGACAATGCCCCGGACCCCGACCTGACCTTGGCGGAGGGTGACGTGCTCGAGCTGGGCAGCGCCCGCTTCAAGGTGCTCGAGGCACCGGGGCACACGCCAGGGGGCATCGTCCTTCTCGGCGAGGGTAGCGCCCGGGGCGTGGCCTTCGTGGGTGACACCCTGTTCAAGGGCTCGTGCGGCAGGACCGATCTTGGGGGAGGCGACGAGAGGGCCATGCGCAGGACGCTCGCACGTCTCAAGAGGGAGATCCCCGCCCACACAAACCTCTTCTGCGGGCATGGCGACCCCACGACCATGGAGGACGAGCTTGTGACGAACCCTGCGCTTCAATAGTGCCGTTTTCTGATATATTCTCCTTGCTGCGGCGTGGATGTTCGCAGCCGAGCCCGAGTGGTGGAATTGGCAGACACGGCAGACTCAAAATCTGCTGCCGGCAACGGCGTGTGGGTTCGAGTCCCACCTCGGGCACCAGCTCACTATATGGGGGACTGCCTCGGGTCGCCATTCCTCTGCCAGACTTCCGAGGCTCCTCTCGATCACAGCGATATCGCTGATGACAGGGGACCCTCGACGGGTCGCAACAACCTGCAGCCTCAGAGGGTGTACCCCGGCAGAGGCGTGCCGCGATCCATCGTCATCGTAGTGTCTATCATCCCTCGTGTCGCAGTCTGCGACCCCGTCGACTGCCGGTTGACCCAGCTCGTCCAAAGTCGACGAGCCATCCGTTGTCTCAACCGGTGAGAGACTTGATACTGGATTTGGGGGCGACCTGAGGCGTGCGCCCGCGCCGCGAGGGAGGGTGTCGACATGGAACCGACCGTCAGCATCGGCAGCGTCATCGCTCGTGAGCGGCGCTTGCGCGGCGACACGCAGCAGGAGCTCGCGGAGCGGCTCGGGGTTTCGAAGGCCGCAGTCTCGAAGTGGGAAGTCGGTCAGAGCATACCCGACGTCACGCTCCTGCCTCGCATAGCGGCCTACTTCTCACTTACGCTCGACGAGCTCTTCGGCTATCGCTCCGTGCTCTCCAACGAGGAGGTGGCGACCCTCTACGCCGAGCTGCGCGCCAAAGCGGCTCGGGACCAGTCCTCTGCGCTCGACCGCCTGCGCGAGGCCGTCCAGGATCACTATGCGGACTGTCGGCTCCTGGTCATGATGGCGTCGCTGCTCTTCGAGTGGGCGACCGTGGGGCCGGACCCACTCGGGCAGGCGGGGGATGAGGTTCCCCGCCTGGCTGCCGAAGATGGCCCCGACATGCTGATGGCCGAGGCGGTCGACCTCCTCGACCACGTGATCGACGAGGGTTCCGATTCCGTGGCGGTACGGCAGGCAGCCCAGATGAAGGCCGCGACACTCGTCCAGTCGGGGTCATATGCGAAGGCGGTGGCGCTCCTGGAGCCTGTGGTCTCCCCGCAGGGGATATCGCAGGTGATGCTTCTGGTCATGGCCTATAGGGGGCTGGGGCGCAAGGATGACGCCTGGAAGCTCATGCAGGGGGAATGCCTGCGCTCGGCCTCGCTCGTCGAAGCGCTCCTGCTGCAGGAGGTCGGCATGGCGGAGGATGCCGAGCATGTCAGGTGTGCCGCCCGGGCGGCGAGCGCGCTTCACGGGGCGCTTGACATGGATGGGGTCAACCCGTGCTACCGCGCGACGGTCGCCCTCGAGCTCGCAGGCACGCTTCGTCGGATGGGCGATACGGACGGCGCCCTCGAGGCGCTTGGGGATGCGGTCGACCTTGCGCGGGAACTTGCGCCGGCCGTGCCCTTCTCGTCCCAGAGCTCACCGCTCTATGACCGCATCGCCCCCGACGCCGACCCCGGGCAGTTTGGGGCAGCGTGGGCCGGGCATAAGGAGGGGCAGGCGTCCGACCTCGTCCGCGCCTTGAGGGAAGCCGTCGCCGCCGCGGTGGCCGACCCCGCGTGGGGCGGACTCGCGGACGACGAGCGCTTCCGGAAGCTCGCCACCTCCGCTGCTGCCCTCACGAGCGGCGGGCTGGACATGAGGTGAGGGGCTGGCTCTCGGCGGCGCTGCACCTGGCGAGCGCCAGCGCGTATTCCCGGCGTCGGCGATTCGTTGGCGCACTACTCAGTACGCTTAACGCCCCCCAGGACGGAGGACCTCTCGATGAGCTCGTGGTCAGGACTCGCTGCCGTTATCGGTGAGAAGAGGTGCGAAGAGCCCCTTGAAGCCGTCTGTGCCTACGATCCTCTCAAGTGCATCGAGCGTGCGCACCACCCCGTCTAGGGTCTTCTCCTCGAGAAGCAACATGAGCTGGAACTTACAGGATCTGAGATAGAGCGCGAGCAGGCACTTCGAGTCGCGCACTATGCCTGTGACTGCGTCCATCTCACATGCTGAGTCTCGCTCCTCCTCCGGGAGCTCGACGAAGGCCGCATGGGAGCGCGTGGGACCGTGGCTGGCGCCCTTACGGGTTATACCCTTCTTTCTCAGCCTATGGGAGACCCTTCGCCTGAGCTCTAGGTGGGCTGCGTCTGCATATCTCAAATCTATCCAGCGATAGATCGTAGGGACGCTCACGGAAAGCTAGCACATGAGGTTGTTGATTGACTCGTATGCGGAGGGTGTGTGGCCGGTGGTGTGCCCCAAGGGTCGCGCCTTGCGTCACAAGGGTCATCCGTCTACAATAGTCCCCGCAAAGAGGGGTGGTTCCTGTGCCCCCACCTACACGGCGCCCTCGGCAGCTGTCTGGTCAGACAACGTAGTGCCCCGCCTCCTGGCGGTTACTGTCTCCTGGATGCTGTCGCGCCGGGAGTTTTTTGTATCGCACGTTCTGCGATACGCGAAGGGAAGGTGTAGAAGATAGCCAAGAACGAGGGTCCTCGCATCAACAACGAGATTACCGCACGTACCTGCCGCCTGATCGGAGTCGATGGCTCGCAGCTTGGTCTGTTTGGCGTGCGTGACGCACAGCGCATCGCAGACGAGCAGAACCTTGACCTCGTGGAGATCGCACCCAACGCGGAGCCTCCCGTCTGCAAGGTCATGGACTACCGCAAGTTCAAGTACGAGCAGGATCGCAAGGCCAAGGCCGCCCGCAAGAAGCAGGTCAGGGTCGAGGTCAAGGAGATGAAGTTCCGCCCGAAGATCGATGTGGGGGACTACACCACCAAGAAGAACCACGTCATGCGCTTCCTGAGGAAGGGCGCGCGCGTCAAGGTCACCATCATGTTCCGCGGCCGCGAGATGGCCCATCCCGAGCAGGGTCTCAACGTCCTCGAGAGGCTCGCGCAGGACCTGAAGCCCTACGCCACCGTTGAGCAGCAGCCCAAGATGGAGGGCCGCAACATGCACATGCTCGTCGCCCCGATCAAGGGCGCCTTCGATGAGAAGGCGGTTGAGGGTGACGCCGAGAGCGAGAAGGAGAACTAGCATGCCCAAGATGAAGACTCACAAGGGTTCGGCAAAGCGCTTCCGCCGCACCGGCACCGGCAAGATCATGCGTGCCAAGGCTTTCAAGAGCCACATCCTGACCAAGAAGTCTCAGAAGCGCATTCGTGCGTTCCGCAAGGAGACCGTGCTCACCCCAAGTGATGCCCAGGTCGTCTCCCAGCGCATGGGCAAGTAAGCGCCCTCGCGTCCCCGAATCGTATTTCTCAAGGAGTTGATTAGATATGGCACGTGTCAAGCGCGCAGTCGCCGGTCGCAAGAAGCGTCAGACGCTGGTCGAGCGTACCAAGGGATACTACGGCACCTCCTCCCGCACCTTCCGCGGGATGAAGGAGCAGGCACAGCACTCCATGCAGTACCAGTACCGCGACCGTCGTAACAAGAAGCGTGACATCCGCGCCCTCTGGATCCAGCGCATCAACGCTGCCGCCCGCATGAACGACCTCTCCTACAGCAAGTTCATGCATGGCCTGAAGCTCGCTGGCGTCGATCTCGACCGCAAGGTCCTGGCCCAGATCGCCTACGACGATGACACTGCGTTCAGGGACCTGGCCGAGGTCGCCAGAAAGGCCCTCGCCGAGGAGAACTAGGGCCGGACGTCCTGAAGTCCCTCACCCTCACGGGCGAGCTGAGAGGTTCCGGTCCGGTGGGATCGGAACCTCTTTTTTTGCCAAACCGCTCAGATGCCGTACTCGTCCATGAGCTTCTCGAGGTGACTGCGGTCCTGCATCGCGGGAGGCAGCAGCTCGAGCCCTCCCTTCTCATCGAGGGCCGACACCAAAGTCGACATACGGTCAAATTCCGCCTCTCTGGCACGATCTTCCCTCCTCTCGCACTCATCCTCGATGAGGGCGGCGAAATCGGGGAAGCCTGCGTAGACGTCGTCCATCTCGTCCGGGTATCCATCCAAGCGCGAGCCCGACGGCCGTTCGCCACATGGCCTGCCAGCGCCACGGCCTTCGGCAAAGAGTCTCCCAATCAGCTCCCCACGCAGCCTGTCGGTCATGACCTCCCTCATGATGAGCTCATCATGGTCCAGTATGGCCTGGACGATCGTCGGGGTCGCGCAGTCATCAAAGCAGATGTCCATGGTCGTGCTCCCTTCTCGTTGCTGGTGGGGGGGAGCATAGGACAGTGCGCTTGCGTGGCCTGCCGCGCCCGTTTGCGGCGTACTTGCATCGAAAGGCGACGTTCGGCGTGTCAGCCGTTGGGGTGGTGTGTCCTCTCGAACTTGCGCTCCTCTTGGTCGAAGGCGGCATCTTGGGGGCATACGAGCTCGTCGTCGCCCGTCTGGGGGTTCCTGTGGTGCAGCAAGACCGGCCGGAAGAGGTGCAGGCGTGCCGCGAGGCCTCCAGATAGGGCAAGCAGGAGACAGAAGATGGCGATGCGTGGGATGACGCCGACCTGCGTCATGACAAAGGTCCCCAGGCAGAGCGCCGCCGTCCATGCGTACATCAGCAGCACGGCCTGAAGCTGGTCGAAGCCTTCGTCAATGAGGCGGTGATGGATGTGCCCGCGGTCAGCGGAACCGATGCTCACGTGGGCGCGCCTGCGCCGCACTATCGCGGAGAACGTGTCGATGATGGGTATGCCCGCTATGACCAGAGGGACGATGATCGTCGTGAGGCCAGCGACGCGGGTGACTGAGAGCAGAGAGACGGCCCCAAGGGCGTATCCCAAGAGCAGGGATCCCGAGTCACCCAGGAAGATGGACGCGGGGTTGAAGTTGTAGCGCAAGAAGCCGAGGGTCGATCCCGCGAGGGCGATGGCGAGGCTGGCCGCGTCCATGCGTCCCGCCATGACCGAGAGCGTGAACATCGTCACGCCAGCGATGCACGCAATGCCTGACGCCAGGCCGTCGAGACCGTCTATCAGGTTGAAGATGTTTACGTAGGAGACCAGGTAGATGACGGTGATGGGGTAAGCGAGCCAGGAAAGCTCAAGGGCATCCCCCGTAAGGGGGTTGACGATGGTGCCGATGACAAGACCGCCCGCGACGGCGACCGCCGCGGCGATGACCTGGCCCAAGAGCTTCTGGAGTGGTTTGAGCTGGAAGATGTCATCGAGGACGCCAGTGAGGAAGATCACGCAGAAGCCCACCACGAGCATCTGGTAGCTCATGGATGCGAAGTGGGGGGCCGGGGTGAGGACGACGGGCCAATCGAGCCGGGTGGTGCCCAGGTACTGGATGACAAAGGCCGCAATGATCCCCAGGAAGACCGCTATACCGCCCATACGGGGGATGGGGCGTCTGTTGATGCGCCTCTTGTTGGGATAATCGACGGCCCCAACCTTCCAGGCGATCCTTCCGGCAAGGGGGGTTGCCACGAGAGCAACGAGCAGTGCCGTGACAAAGAGGCAGAGGTATGGCATCCATGGCCTGAACATCCCCGCCTCACACCCTCCTGCCGCAAGCGAACCCCTCCAAGGAGGCAATGATACAGGAAGAGGGGGACGTGCACTCCGTGCAGCGAGGCGTCTCTCCAAAAGGACCCCGGCAGCTGGCGTGGGGCCAGACGCAACCTCAACTGTTACTCATAGAGGAGAGCAAGTCAAGACTGGTATCGCTGCGTCACTCCCGTATAGTGTGAGGTGTCGTCCCCCTGCGGTAACAACTGGGTGAACCGACAAGCGTTTTGAGGGAGCCCGTATTTCGTTTCCCAGTACAGAGATCCTCCCTTGTTGAGGAAGCTGGAACAGACGATGAGGGCACCCACCTTATGAAGGTGGGTTCATTTCGCGGCCGCAGGGGGCGACTTCTCTGGGTGACGCCAAATCTCCGTATGTCATGGCGGGCGGTTGACACTGCAGTTGTTAATTGCGATACTACTCCTCGCGCAAATTTGCTTGGGGATGTAGCTCAGCTGGGAGAGCGCTGCCTTCGCAAGGCAGAGGCCGAGGGTTCGAATCCCTTCATCTCCACCATGAGCGTGAGCGCCGGGCCCTTCTCTGCCAGGGATGGGCCCTGCGTCTGACATAGGTTCGTGGACGGATAGAGTCCACGAGGAGGTGCTCCGAGAGCGCCCTCGGGACTCCGCCCGAATAGATTCGGGCGGGGTCTTTTCATTGTGGAGGAATCATCAGGTGGTCAGAGAAATCTCCGAAAGCGAGCTGAGCGCACTGCTCAATCTGTATCTGCATTTGCACGGAGAACCCGTACCGCAAATGACCGAGCATTTAAAAGGCGCGTGGGACACCATCACCAAAGACGAGAACCATCACATCATCGTTAACGAGATAGATGGTGACCTCGTGTCCTCCTGCGTTTGTGTAATTATTCCAAATCTAACGAGAAATGCCAGGCCATATGCATTTATCGAAAATGTTGTTACTCATGTCGACTTTCGTGGAAAAGGATATGCAACCGAGTGCCTGAACCGCGCCAAAGAGATAGCCCAGAAAGCCAATTGTTACAAAATGATGTTGCTCACAAGTTCGAGGGAAGAGGCGACACTGCACTTTTACAGTGATGCGGGATACAGCAACACTGATAAGACCGCATTCGTTCAATGGCTGCAGTAGCCTCAGAAAGGCAGGGGCCGCGCGACTGCGGGCCTGCCAGGTGACAAGGGGCAAAGGCGATTAGTTCGCACGAGGAGGGGCGATTGGGGCCCATGAACATCGATGCGGGGTCCTACGAGGCCTGCGAGCTCTGCCCTCGTCGCTGTCGCGCCGCGCGCGCCCAGGGCGAGGCGGGGTTCTGCGGGGCAGGTGCGACGTTGCGCGTCGCACGCTCCGCACTGCACTTCTGGGAGGAGCCCCCCATCTCGGGCGAGTCCGGCTCGGGTGCCATCTTCTTCACGGGTTGCCCGTTACGTTGCGTGTTCTGCCAGAACCATGAGATCTCGCAGGAGGGCTTCGGCCTCGCCGTCACGACCGGACGCCTCGCGCGGATGATGCTTGAGCTGAGGGATCAGGGCGCACTCAACATAAACCTGGTCACCCCGCTGCACTTCGCACCCCAGGTTCGCGAGGCGATCATCCTGGCCAGGGGAGAGGGGCTTGCCCTGCCGATCGTCTGCAACACCTCCGGTTACGAACGTCCTGAGGTCGTCGCGGCCATGGGCGACGTCATCGATGTCTGGCTCACGGACTTCAAGTACGGCTCGACGAGACTTGCGGGGAGGCTCTCGAAGGCGAGGGACTATCCGGACGTCGCAGCCGGGGCCCTCTCGGCCATGCTGAGCTCCCTGCGTTCCCGGGGCGGCCGTGCCCAGGGCGAGGATGGGCGCATGTTGAGGGGCATCATCGTTCGCCATCTGGTGCTTCCCGGTCACTCGTGCGACTCCAAGGACGTGCTGGACCGTGTCTGGGAACTCTGTGGCAACGAGGTCGACCTGTCGGTCATGAACCAGTACACGCCCAACGGGGACTGTCGCAGCGAGGGTGGGGCCCTTGCTCGTGGCGTGACGGACGACGAGTACGAGTCGGTCCTCGACCACGCCGACGATCTGGGCTTCGAGAGGCTCTGGTGGCAGCAGGGCGGCACCGTCTCCGAGAGTTTCGTGCCCGCCTTCGATGCGACGGGAGTGCGCGGCCCCGAGCTGTACGACTCGGAAAAGCGGCTACGATAGGGTCCGTGCGCAACCGAAGGGCGCCCTTCCGTGGACGTCCGCCTCGGGTGGGAGGGCGCCTGGACCCACAGGGATCCACGTGCGTACGGGATGGAGAGAGACATGGCTGATTCGTCTGCACCGCTGAGCGACGAGGAGCGCGCCGAGCTCGAGACGCTGCGCGCCGAGAAGTCCCGGGAGGAGGAGCTGCGACGTGCCCAGCGCGAGCGCGCGGAGCTTGCCCGGCTCAAGGCCGAGAGGGAGCGTGCCCTGCGCGACGCGCAGGCGTCTGCGCGCGCGAGAGAGATCCGCGAGCGCAACTCCAAGCTCATGGAGCCGGATGACGATCTCAGGATGCCCCTGGGCCAGAGGGCCGTGCTCGTCGTCCTTACTGTCCTGGCCGTCGCCATCGTCGCGTCCATGATGGTGGGGCGCTAGCCGCATGATCGCCATCCCCTCCGCAACAGGGTCCCATGCCGACGGTCGAGGGCGACTTTGGGACGCGCTGCCTTGGCATAGTGTTACGCTGGCACCAGGGCGGGCATCGTCTCCGCCTTCCGTCACCAGCGAGTTGGGAGGATCTCCCCATGGCTCTGACTGACATCACGAGGCCGTCGGACGTCGCGTTGAACACAGACCTGTACGAACTTACGATGGCCCAGGGCTTCTGGGAGTCGGGACTGGTCGACGTAGAGGGCTGCTTCAACGTGTTCTTCCGGGACAACCCCTTTGGCGGTGGCTATGCCGTTGCCTGTGGCATGGGTCAGATCGCCGACCTGGTCGAGAGCTTCCTCTTCGACGACGATTCCATAGCCTACCTCGAGTCCGTGCAGGCTCCGGGCGGCGGCCCCATGTTTAAGCGGGGCTTCCTCGACTACCTGGGCGGCTTCAGGATGCGCGTCAGCGTCTGGGCGGTTCCCGAGGGCGACCTCGTGTTTCCGCGCGAGCCGATGGTTCGCGTCGAGGGTCCCATCATTGACTGCCAGCTGCTTGAGACGGCACTCCTGAACCTCGTGAACTTCCAGACGCTCGTTGCGACCAAGGCCGCACGCGTGGTGCATGCAGCCGAGGGCCATCCCGTCTCCGACTTCGGCCTTCGCCGCGCCCAGGGCCCTGATGGCGGCCTTGCCGTGGCGCGCGCCTCGTACGTGGGGGGCGCCTCGTCCACGTCGAACGTCCTTGCGGGCAAGGTCTACGGCATTCCCGTGTTCGGCACCCACGCACACTCCTGGGTGATGGCGTTTCCAACGGAGCTTGACGCCTTCCGCGCGTTCGCTCGCTCCAGCCCCAAGAACTGCGTCCTCCTCCTCGACACCTATGACGTGCACCAGGGCATACGTAACGCGATCGTCGTGGCGAAGGAGATGGAGGCCGCAGGGGAGCGCCTCGCGGCCATCCGCATCGACTCGGGCGACCTCGCCAGGCTCTCGAAGGAGACCCGCGCCGCGTTCGACGCCGAGGGCCTTGGCTACGTGAGGATCTCGGCTTCCAACGACCTGGACGAGTACACCATCCAGTCGCTCTTTGCACAGGGCGCTCCCATCGACTCGTTTGGCGTGGGCACCAAGCTTGCGACATGCGACCCCCAGCCGTCTCTGGGTGGCGTGTACAAACTCTCCGCCACGCGCTCGCAGGACGGAACCTGGGAGCCCGTCATTAAGCTGTCCGAGATGGCCTACAAACGCACGATCCCTGGCGTGCAGCATGTCAGGCGCTACGTCGATGCCGCCGGTTGCCCCGTGGGCGACATGATCGTGGACGATGCCGTGGACGCGGGCGATGATTCCACGATCGTGGACGTCCTGGACGACCTCACGACCTACGACGTCTCGGGCGCCACCTCGCGTGAGCTCCTGGAGCGGGTGGTCGAGAGGGGTGTGCGCTCCAAGGAGCCGGACTCCCTCGAACTGGCCCGTTCCCGCTGTCGCGAGGCGCTCATGCACCTCGACCCTGCGGTCAGGCGCTTTCTCAACCCGCAGATCTATCCCGTGGGCCTGGAGAGCGGCCTTGCGCGCCTGCGCGGCGAGCTCGCACGTTCGGAGCGCTGCGGGTCGGGTCGTCGTAGCGGGTAGAAGACTTCGCAGGGGGGGCATGAAAAGGGCGACATTGCGTCTCTCGTGCGATGCCAGCGCGAGCGACGTGCCACTCTGCTAGACTTCAGCGAAGGTGTGTCGGGCCAGTGGGTTCGGCGGCAGGCACAGAGCGATGAGGCACAAAGGAGAAAGCATGCCCGAGACGATCGAGGAGCTTGTCAAGCAAGCAATCGCCGCCGCACAGTCGGCTGGCGCCCTTCCGGAGTTCGAGATCGAGGACTATGGCCTTGAGCGTCCGGCTGACACCTCAAACGGCGACTGGTCCTCGACCGTCGCCATGCGTTCCGCCCGTCTCGCGCGGATGGCCCCTGCCAAGATCGCAAAGGCAATCGTCGACAACATGCCCCCCGACCCCGCCATCACCAGGGTCGAGGTTGCCGGTCCCGGCTTCATCAACTTCTACCTGAGCACCTCCGCACACAACGAGGTCTTCCGCACCGTCCGCGAGGCCGGCTCCGACTGGGGCAAGAGCAACGTCGGCGACGGCCTCAAGGTCAACTACGAGTTCATCTCGGCCAATCCCACCGGTCCCCTGCATGTCGGCCATGGTCGCTGGGCCGCCCTGGGCGACTCCATGTGCAACGTCTTCGAACACACGAACCACAAGGTCACGCGCGAGTACTACATCAATGACCATGGTAGCCAGATGGACGTCTTCGGCCGCTCCGTCGCCATGCGCTACCTGCAGCTGGACCAAGCGATCAAGGCCGAGGGCTTTGGTCTGGAGGACGCCGTCAGGCTCCTCCTGCAGGATCGCGAGAGCTACGTTGACGACGAGCAGGACGAGCATCCCGAGCTCCATCCCTACATGGACGCCTTCAACGAGGTCCTCGGCGGCAACTCCTATGGCGGCGACTACATCATCCAGATCGCCAGGGAGTTCTACGAGGCCGACGGCGACAAGTGGGTCTCGGCAGAGCCAGAGGAGCGCGACCCCGAGTTCCGTGAGCGTGCGTACCAGGCCATGCTCAGGCGCATAAAGGCGACCTGCCATACCGTTCGCTGCGACTTCGACCTGTGGTTCTCGGAGCGCTCGCTCTACAGGAAAGACACCGACGGCACCTCGCAGGTCGATCGTGCCTTCAGGCGCCTGGACGAGATGGGCTACCTCTACAAGACCGATGACGGTGCGCTCTGGTTCAAGTCCACGGCCTTCGGCGACGACAAGGACCGCGTGCTCGTCAAGAGCAACGGCGAGTACACCTACTTCGCCTCGGACGTCGCGTACCACTGGAACAAGTTCCAGCGTGACGAGTACTCCATCGACCTATGGGGGGCCGACCACCACGGCTACATTGCGCGCGTCACCAACGTCTGCGACGCGCTTGGGTACCCCGGCAAGTTCGAGGTCGACCTCGGCCAGTTTGTCAACCTGCTGAGGGATGGCGAGCCTGTCCGCATGTCCAAGCGCAAAGGCACCATGGTGTCCTTCGACGAGCTCATCGCCGAGGTGGGCGTTGACGCCACGCGCTATACGCTCATCAGCCGTTCGTCCAACCAGACCATCGACTTCGACATCGAGGCCGTCAAGCAGAAGGACAACGCCAACCCCGTGTACTACGTGCAGTACGCGCACGCTCGCATCTGCTCCATTCTACGCAAGGCCGCCGGCGTCGGCGAGGACGAGGCGGTGGAGATGGGCATGGACGAGGTCGCCAAGCGCGCCATCGGTCCCGCATACGACCTCTCGCTCCTGACGGACGCGACCGAGGCCTCCCTCGCCCGCAAGCTCTCCGAGTTCCCTGAGCTCGTCGCCGGTTGCGCCCGCGACCGTGCCCCGTTCCGCATCACTCACTTCTGCGAGGAGCTCGCCGCCGCCTTCCATGGCTTCTACGCTAGCTGCCAGGTGCTTCCCAGCGAGGGACGTCCCGTCGACGCCGAGCTCTCCCGCGCCCGCCTTGCCGCCTGCGATGCCGTGCGCGTGAACCTCGAAGTCGCCCTGAGGCTCATCGGCGTCTCGGCACCGGATGTGATGTAGGAGGGCATCTGGTTACATTTGTATTGCAGGACAAGTTTATGTTGCGACTTGTGCCCTGTGTGATGGGGTATCATACTTGCAGCGTTGGTCGTGCATGACATGTATGCGTGCGCCCCACCATCCCCATGGTGGGGCATTTTTTTGAGGGGTGGGTGAGCGCTATGGAGCTTCGCGAGTACCTGTCGATACGTCGAGCCTACAACCTGGTCAGGAAGTCGATGGACTCTCCGGAAAGGCTGACGTTTGCCGAGTTTGCGATTCTCTGTAGGTTGGATCTGTCCCAGAGCTGCCTGAGGACCTCAGAGATCGCCGACTATCAGGGCTCCTTGCGCCCGACGACCACACACAGGACCAAGCATCTGGCGTCCCTCGGCCTCATCGAGCGCCAGAAGGGCAGCGCCGACAGGCGCAACGTCGTGTGCGCCATAACCGATGGCGGTCATGACTATGCGGCAAGGCTGTGCACCATGACCTGTGACAGGATCTCCTCGACGCAGCCCCTCGGCCGCACGTCTCCCGAGCGCGTTCAGCGCTACGTCGACGCAATGGGGGCAATCAGCTACATGGCCGGCGACCTGACGCTGCTGGGGCTCTACAGCTTCAAGGGGGAGCCCACATCCATCTCCGAGATCGTCACTACGCTGGGGCTTCTCCAACCCACGGTCTCCATGTCCGTGGCGGCGCTCGAGGAGGAGGGCCTCGTCGAGAGGACCGAGGCCATCTCCCCCGCAGGCACCCATGTCACGAACGTGACGCTGACAGACGGCGGACAGGATGCCGCAAGGAGGCTTGTGAGCCAGATCGCGAAGACCATCGTGCGCCGCCGTCCGCGTTCATAGCGTTAGGGGCCGGTGGCCCTTCGCAGATTCCGCCGGTCCTCCTGGTCGATTGCGAGCCATTTTTATTTTCCCGTCGTCATCATGCGTCATGCCTGCTATAGTTACAGCAGCCAAGGTACCGCGAGCGGTTGCCTTTTGGCAGACGGCCACTCTCAACACACTACGGGCATGTCCTTCTCCTTCCGCGTCTTTTGAGCGTGTGGGAAGGCGTTTCGGCTGGCCGTCATCTCCAACAGGTCATATGCGGCGCAAGCGCCGTGTGTCATTCGCTTGAGAAAGGCAGTCTGAATGACGAAGGATACCGCAGATCCCGCCCAAGAGGCCATGGCGCTCCCAACAGGGGAGGCGGAGGCACCCAAGCGTCGGCGTCGTACCGCCAGGAAGAAGGCCCAGGAGGAAGCGGCCGCGCCCCTCTCGCCCGAGCCTCCCCTCGCGTCGGGCGAGGTTGCCGAGAAGCCTAAGCCCCGCCGCAGGCGCGCGAAGTCGGCCGCCGCGGTCGAGGAACAGGTCGTGTCGGGTGCGGCTCAGCCCGAGGCGACCCCAGCGATCCCCACCTCGCCCTTGCCCGAGGCGCCCATGACGCCCCCGCGCGAGATTCCCGCCGCCAGCAAAGACGGACAGGCGGGACAGCAGTCGCCGTCCGAGGAGGCCGCCAAGCCCAAGCGCCGCCGCGGCCGCCCTCGCAAGAGCGAACAGCTGCAGGCCGATGCGGGTGAGGCGGCCAGGCCGTCTCAGGGGGTGACCCCATCCACGGCGACTGTCCTTGCCGCTCCCGCCGCGACGCTGGCCGAGGCCGATGCCGCAGCCGAACGTCTGGGCGACCAGCATGTGGGAGGCCAGGGCGTCCCGGCTTCGCGCGGCGCGGATCAGCGCAGCGCAGACCAGCACGATGACGAGGCGACCCCTCGCCATCGGCGTCGGCGCGAGCGCGCCCACAGCCAGAACGGCGAGGCAGCCGATGGTCGTGGCGGGAACGGCTATGGTGGCTACGGCAGCAATCGCCCGGGCCGCAACCAGAAGCGCCGCGGGCGTCGCGGCCAGAACGACGCGAATCTCGAGCCCTCCCTCACCCGTGACGCACTTGCCGAGATGAAGGTTGCCGAGCTGCGCGTCAAGGCGCAGGAGCTCCACGTGGACTACGTCGGTGTCCGCAAGAAGGCCCTTGCCGAGGCCATCTACCAGGCTGCGGCGCGCGCCGAGGGGTTCAGGTCCGTCGAGGGCGTGCTCGAGATCCAAAACGAGGGTTACGGCTTCCTCCGCACTGGTAACTACATGGTGGGCGAGGACGACGCCTTCGTGCACCAACAGCTCATTCGCCAGTACGGCCTGCGTGCCGGCGACAAGGTGGCCGGCTCCGTCGCACCGGCCCGCAACGGCAACAGCAAGTTCCCGCCCTTGCACAAGGTCGAGGCAATCAATGGCGCCGAGCCCGAGAAGATGCGGTCTCGCCCCCGCTTCCGCGACCTCACGCCCATCTATCCCAACGAGCGTCTCGTCATGGAGCATGGCAAGGAGTCGGTTACCGGTCGTGCCATCGACCTCGTCGCGCCCATTGGCAAGGGTCAGCGCGGCCTCATCGTGAGTCCCCCCAAGGCTGGCAAGACGACGGTCCTCAAGCACATCTGCCAGTCGATAACGGCCAACAATCCTGAGGTGCACCTCTTCTGCCTTTTGGTGGACGAGCGTCCCGAGGAGGTCACCGACATGGAGCGCTCCATCAGGGGCGAGGTCGTGGCCTCCACGTTCGACATGCCTGCCTCCAACCACACGGCCGTCGCGGAGCTTGTGATCGAGCGCGCCAAGCGCTTGGTCGAGCTGGGCGAGGACGTCGTCGTGGTCCTTGACTCCATCACACGTTTGGCGCGTGCCTACAACCTCGCCGCGCCCGCGAGCGGGCGCATCCTGTCGGGCGGCGTCGACTCCGCCGCATTGTACCCACCCAAGAAGTTCCTGGGTGCCGCCCGCAACATCGAGGGCGGCGGGTCGCTCACCATCCTCGCCTCCGCCCTCGTCGATACGGGGTCCAAGATGGACGAGGTCATCTTCGAGGAGTTCAAGGGTACCGGTAACATGGAGCTCAAGCTCGATCGCGACTTGGCGGACAGGCGCATCTTCCCGGCCATCGATCCCGTCGCCTCGGGTACGCGCAACGAGGACCTGCTGCTCGACACGGGGCTCCAGCCGTTCGTCTGGGGGATTCGCCGCGTGCTCGCCAACATGAACAACACCGAGCGCGCCGCTTCGGCCCTGGTGAAGGGCCTCAGGGGCACCAAGGACAACGAGGAGTTCCTCATCCGCTCCGCCAAGAAGGCACAGCAGAGCGACTATTTCCAAGGCTAGGCGTCCCTGGTCGCCAGGATCGCGATTCCCTCGCCGCGGACGGGCCTGCCCGGCAGATATTTTTGCCGGACAGGCTTGCAATCGGGACGAATCGAGCTAACATCAAAGCAGTCTGAGGATTTCTGTCTCGGACGCATATAGCGACGGTACATGAAGATGAGACGAAGCAAGCCGTTGTCGCAGCCAGGTGCCATGGCTTCCTGGCGTCTATGCGCAGCTGATGTCACCACTCCTCCCGTATCGCGCGATGTGCGTCGGGTACAACGGGAGGTGGGTCGCGATGATTCGGGAGAAGAGGAACCCGGCCGTGGTGGCAGGGCTTCTGGGTGTGGTGACGTTTGCCGCACCTAAGGTCGCCCTCGCCATCTCTCCCGACATGGGCCTGATCGGCAGCCCCTTCGCACAGTTCGTCATAGGCTGCGCCACGGGGTCGATCGTGACGGGCGTCGCCTGCGCCCTTGCCATCCATGCCTCGCGCGTCCGAGAGCTGCGCGATCTTGAGGGCGGCACCCTGCAGGCCACATCCTCCCTCATGCGTCAGGGAACTGCGAGCTGCGTTACGGCCACATCGCAAGGCGCGGCCGATGATACCTCGCGGCTCTCCCGCGATCCCGGAGTCCGTCATGACCATGTGGCCGCCGGTCACATAGCGACCGACTACGAGGACGTCGCCGAGAACTACGTGCGCCGCGAGACCTTCCGCGAGCGCATGGCATCGCGGGCGCGTGGTGTTGCCGACGTGCTGTCCGAGCGCCTTGGGGCTAGCCGCTTCGATGACCTCCCCGTCATCGAGCGTGCCGACGGCAGCGTAGGTGACGTCGGAACCGGTTGGTGGGAGGCACGTGTGGGCGGCTCGGTCCGTCACGTTGGCGACAGGACCGACCTTGCCGGCGAGCTGGCAGTGCCCTCGTGGATGGGTGACGTCTCCCCTCAGCCCCAGACCTCTCGGTCCCAGGCCCGCCCCGGTGCAGACGTCGCGCCACGGCCTCGCGAGGCCGTGCGCCCACAGCCGTCCCATGCCGCCGTCATCGCGCGTCGTGTCGCCGAGGTCGACCAAGGAAAGTACCCTGCGCGCCGTACGTCGGCCGAGCTGGATCACGACGACATGTGGGATGCCGCGCTCGCGGCAATGGGGGAGAGGATCGACCAGATGCAGTCCTCCCCCGTCTTCCACGACACGGTTGGCGGGGTCGATTCCATCGATGAGCCCGAGGGCCTCGAGTCTCCCACGCGCTTCATCCCGTTCAGGACCCCAGCGGGCCATCCGGAGGTCGTCGACACGGAGTCCTATGTCGACTATCTCATCGGCGAGGAGTTCTCACGCAACTCCTCCCAGGCCGTGCGGCGTCAGTCGCGTGAGTACCTGCGCGTCTTGCGGGGCGGAAGCCAGGACCTCCGTGCCACCGCGCGCCATCGGACCGTTCGTAGCGGCGATTACAGGCCTAGGCATATGGCCGTGCCCACAGCGAGGGAGGCATAGCTGTTCGAGGGCTTGGGCGTGCGCGACGTCGCCGCGATGGAGTTCGAACGCGCGCCACCGCGCCCGTCTCGGGGCCGACGGGACGACGCTCTTTTTGATTGGAATTATTTCCATTCTGTATGCGATGTTACAGGATTGATAAGCCTGGCACCCACCGTGCCATTTTCGTTGGACGCGCTCCTAAAGTATGTCAACAAGCAACCGGCGAGCGGTTGCCATCGACTGATCCCAAGGAGGGTGGACATGGCTAACGCAATCAGCAGGCGCGACTTTGTCAAGCTGAGCGGCATCACTGCCGCCGGACTGGGTGGCGCCTCCATCATTACCGCGTGCGGTGGCTCTTCCTCGTCGTCATCCAACAGCGACTCCATCAAGGTCGGCCTCATGGGGCCGTACTCCGGTGACGTCGCGCAGTATGGCCTGGCCGTGCGCCATGGCGCGGAGCTCTACGTCAAGGAACTCAACGAGGCGGGCGGCATCGGTGGCAGGAACGTCGAGCTCAACACCCAGGACGAGAAGGGCGACGCCACCGAGGCCGTCAACGTCTACAACAAGATGGCTGAGGATGGCGTCGTGGCCATCATCGGCGACGTGACTTCCACGCCCTCCATCGCCGTTGCCCAGGCGTCGGTGAAGGACAACATGCCGTTGGTCTCCGCCTCCACGACTGCGGCAGACTTCATCTCCTACGGACCCAATGCCTTCCGCGCCTGCGTCACCGATCCCTACCAGGGCAAGCTCATGGCCGACTTCGCCGCCACCCAGGGTTACAAGACCGTGGGCGTCATCTTCAACTCCGGTGGCGACTACGAGGTCGGCGTCAAGGACGCCTTCGTCGAGGAGGCGAAGGCCAAGGGCATCACCGTCCTCGACCCTCAGGGCTACGCTGCCGGCGACGTCGACTTCAATGCCCAGCTCACCACCATCATTGCCGGCAACCCCGATGCCGTGCTCGCCCCCAACTACTACCAGGATGACGGCAAGATCGTCACCCAGGCCCGCCAGCTCGGCTACAAGGGCGTCTTCCTGGGTGCGGATGGCTGGTCCAACATCCTCGGCGGCGACGAGGAGTATGCCTCGGCCACAGACCTCGAGGGCTGCTACTATGACTGCTCCTTCATCCTCGAGAATGATGACGAGGGGGTCCAGAAGTTCGTCAAGGCCTACAAGGACGAGTACGGCGAGAGTCCGACCAACTTCTGCGCCTTGGGCTACGATGCGGCCATGGTCATGATGAACGGCATCAAGACTGCCGTCGAGGGTGGTGCCGACCTCTCGAGCGATGACGGCAGGCAGGCCATCATCGACGGCATCGCAAAGGGCTCCGTCGAAGGCGTCACGGGCACCATCAAGTACGATGGCACGGGCGACCCGGTAAAGCCCACGCTCGTAATCACCTTCAAGGACGGCGCTCAGAAGGTCTTCGACACCATCGAGGCGTAGCAGACCCTCCAGGCATCGTCCCACGAGGCGCCGGGAGCGGTCGCTCCCGGCGCCTCGCCTGTGGAACCGGCCTGGCGCCGCCCGCCCGCCGTCCGTCGTGGAGGCCGGCGCCCGCTCGCATTCGTGTACGCGCCGCAGGCCTGTGGCCTGCGGCGGAGAGCTGAAGAGAGGAAGTGTTTGCCGTGACGTTTTTGACGCAGGTGCTGAACGGCCTCCAGCTGGGCAGCATTTACGCGCTCGTCGCCCTGGGCTACACGATGGTGTACGGCATCATCCTGTTGCTGAACTTCGCCCATGGCGACATCATCATGGTGGGCGCGTACATCTCCTGGATCGTGATGGCCCAGCTGGGCCTCAACCCCATCCTTGCGGTCATCCTTTCCGTTGCTGGCTGCACCCTCCTCGGCGTCCTCATCGACAAGGTCGCCTATGCGCCCCTGCGCAACGCCCCGCGCCTTTCGATCCTGATCACCGCGATCGGTGTCTCCTACTTCCTGGAGAACGGCGCCCAGCTCGTCTTCGGCGCCGACGCCAAGGTCGTCCCGTCATACTTTGACGCCACGCCGATCACCTTCGCGGACCTTCAGCTCTCGCCGATCGCCTTGCTGACCATCGTGGTCACCGTCGTCTCCACGGCCATCCTGACCTTCCTGGTCCAGAGGACCAAGCTTGGCAAGGCCATGCGTGCCGTGTCCGAGGACATGGGTGCCGCCCGCCTCATGGGCATCAACGTGAACACGACGATCTCGTTCACCTTTGCGGTGGGCTCGGCGCTCGCCGGCATCGGCGCCGTGCTCTACTCGATGGCCTACACCCAGGCCACGCCGACCATGGGCATCATGCTCGGCACCAAGGCCTTCGTCGCGGCCGTCTTGGGCGGCATCGGCTCCATCCCCGGTGCCGTCATCGGCGGCCTGCTCGTCGGCTTCGCCGAGGTGCTCGTCTCGGCCATCGGCCTGTCCGTCTGGAAGGACGCCGTCGTGTTCCTGCTCCTGATCATCGTGCTGATCGTCAAGCCCACGGGCATCCTCGGCCGCACCATGAACGAGAAAGTGTAAGGAGGCGATACCATGGAAGAGAAGACCGCTTTCGAGAAGAAGCCCATCATCTCGCTCGGCGGCTCCGTCGGCGGCGGGAGGAGAAAGACGCTCTCGACCCCGGTTCGCTACGTCATCAACGCCGTGCTTGTCGCAGCCTTCATCGCCATCGGCGAGCTCATGATCGACGGCGGCGCCATAACGCGCTACCAGACTTCCGTGCTCGAGCAGGTCGGCATCTACGTCATCATGGCCGTCTCTCTCAACATCGCAACTGGCTACCTCGGACAGCTGCCGCTGGGTCACGCGGGCTTCATGTCCGTCGGCGGCTACTCCTGCGCCATCTTCATCATGCGCATGAGCGACGTCATGGGCGTGGGCGCCCGCGACTTCGTCACGGGGGCCCCGGCCGCCATGGCGCTCTTTGTCTGTGGCCTCGCCTTCGGTGGCGTCTGCGCAGCCATCTGCGGCGTCATCATCGGCATACCGGCCCTGCGCCTCAAGGGCGATTACCTTGCCATCATCACCCTGGGCTTTGCCGAGATCATTCGTGTGATCATGCTCAACATCGACGGCGTCCTGGGCTTCGACCTCACGGGTGGCGCCAAGGGTCTCACGGGCATCCCGTCCTACACCAGCTTCGTCAACACCTTCGTGATCGTCGCCATATCGCTCTTCCTCATCCACACGATGATGAAGTCGCGCCACGGCCGCGCCATCCTGGCCATCCGCGACAACGAGATCGCGGCCGAGGCATCGGGTGTCCACACCACCTACTACAAGACCCTCGCCTTCGTCGTCTCGGCGTTCTTCGCCGGCATCGCGGGCGGCCTCTATGCCGGTTGCATAGGCGTCATGGCGCCCGCGAAGTTCGGCTTCATGAAGTCCATCGAGGTCCTGGTCATGGTCGTTCTTGGTGGCATGGGTTCCATGCTTGGCTCCGTCGTCTCGGCGACCGTCCTAACCGTCCTGCCGGAGGCCCTGCGCGCCTTCGCGGACTACCGCATGGTCGTCTATGCCGTCGTCCTGATCATCGTCATGATCTTCCGCCCGCAGGGCTTCATGGGCACCTACGACTTCTCCCTCACCGGCGTCGTGGAGAAGCTCATGAACGGCTCGCTCCCCTGGAAGAGGGAGTCTGCGGAGGAGGTGGACGTCGATGCCTAACGGCAAGAGCAAGAGGAAGCGCTCCGTCCTCGTCCAGATGGAGACGCCCAACCTCATCCCCGAGCGCGATCTGGGCTCCATCCCCGTCCTGCAGGCCGAGCACCTTGGCATCGACTTCGGCGGCCTGACTGCCGTCGACGACTTCAACATCGCCATGGGCCGCACGGAGATCTCGGGCCTCATCGGGCCCAACGGCGCCGGCAAGACCACCATCTTCAACCTGCTGACCAACGTCTACGCACCCACGCGTGGCACCGTCCTGATCGACGGCTACGACACGGCGGGCCTCAGCATGGTGCAGGTCAACAAGATGGGCATCGCCCGCACCTTCCAAAACATCCGCCTCTTCAACCAGATGACGGTCGAGGAGAACATACTCGTCGGGCTCGGCAACTCCATGTCCACAAGCCTCGTGACCGACCTGCTGCGCCTTCCCAAGCACTGGCGCCAGGAGGCGGAGTTCCACGATCAGGCCATGGACCTTCTCGGCATCTTCGACATGCAGAGGTATGCCAAGACCCAGGCCGGCAACCTCCCGTATGGAGCCCAGCGCCGCCTCGAGATCCTGCGCGCCCTGGGCACGCATCCCAAGGTGTTGCTGCTCGACGAGCCTGCCGCCGGCATGAACCCCGCGGAGACCGAGGAGCTGATGGAGAACATCCAGAGGATCCGCGACGAGTTCCAGATCGCCATCCTGCTCATCGAGCACGACATGAGCCTGGTCATGGGCGTCTGCGAGGTCGTCGGCGTCCTCGACTACGGCAGGATCATCGCCAAGGGCACTCCCGACGAGATCCAGAACGACCCCAGGGTCATCGAGGCCTACCTGGGCAAGCGGGAGGTGGACTAAATGGCACTGCTCGCCGTCAAGGACCTGTACGTCTCCTACGGTGCCATCAAGGCCGTCAAGGGCATCGACTTCGAGATCAACGAGGGCGAGATCGTCACGCTGATCGGCGCCAACGGGGCGGGGAAGTCATCGACGCTCAACACCATCGCGGGACTCATCAAGCCCGAGCGTGGCGACATCGACTTCAAGGGCGACAGCCTGGTGGGCATCAGGCCCCACCGGATCGTCGAGAAGGGCTTGGCCCTCTGCCCCGAGGGGCGACGCGTCTTCACGCAGATGAGCGTTGCCGAGAACCTCGACATGGGCGGCTACACCCGCACCGATGCCGAGAACGCCGAGACGATCAAGGGCATCTACGAGCACTTCCCTCGCCTGAGGGAACGCATCGGCCAGTCTGCCGGCACCATGTCCGGTGGCGAGCAGCAGATGCTCGCCATGGGGCGCGCCCTCATGAGCAAGCCAGACCTCCTGATGCTCGACGAGCCCTCGATGGGCCTCGCCCCCATCCTCGTCCAGGAGATCTTCGACATCATCAAGGAGCTCAACAAGCAGGGAACCACGATCCTTCTGGTCGAGCAGAACGCCTCCATGGCACTCTCCATCGCGGACCGCGGCTACGTCCTCGAGGTCGGCCGCATCATCAAGACCGGCACGGGCGCCAGCCTCCTGCACGACGACGACGTGCGCAAGGCGTACCTCGGCGGGTAAACCCAGCCGTCGGCCACGCAATGGGCGGGTCGTCGCGACTGAGCCACATGCGAGAAGGGCAGGGGGTGGGGGAGACCCCACCCCTTTCTGGCATCCCCGTCGTCACCATACTTGGGCCGCGCGCCCTCAGGTCCGGGTGCCAACGTGTCTCGATAGCCACGCCTCGCGCGTCATGCTGGAGAAATGCACGGTATGCAGCACACCGGGCATCGCGCAGGCAACGTCGTGAGCCGTGTGATGGTAGGCGAAGCCGCACTTCTCCTGTACTCGCCTGGACTTCTCGTTCCCGTCGAAGTAGCCGACCCACATCGTGCCCATCCCCAGGTCCTCGAATGCATGGCGCTGCAACTCGCGGACCGCCTCGGGGATGAGGCCCTGGCCCCAGAACGGTACGCCGATCCAGTAGCCAAGCTCGCATTCGTCTCCCGCGAGCTTGATGCTGGCGCCGTTATCAGTCTTGAGGCCGATGCTGCCGACCGCGTGACCTGCCGACTTCGGTACGACCGCGTAGGACTCGGGTGCCGAGAGCACGCCTCGGATGGCGCCCAGGCTGTCCTCGATGCACGTATGGGCTGGCCAGCCTGCCATGGGGCCAACCAGCGGGTCGCTCGCGTAGAGGAAGAGGTCTTTGGCATCCGACTCGAGCCAGGGGCGCAAGAGGAGCCGTTCGGTCTCCAGGCACGCGTGCCGTTTGCTGACGGGGGCAACGGAGGCGCCGCGCGCGAGTCGCATGAGGAATCTCCTCCGCGGCTGGTCGATGGCCCCGCACACCTTGAACCCAAGCCTCTCGTAGAGGCCCTTCGCCGCGACGTTGTCGGCAAATACGGAGAGCGAAATGCTGCCGACCCCGGGATTCGCGAATAACATCCTGACGAATTCGGACAGGGCGCACCCACCTATGCCCCGCCTCGTGCGGCTGGGATCTATAAGGAACCTACCGATATGGACGTCGCCGCCCTCCCCATGCAGCTTCTGGATTATGCCGACGAACTCATCGGCCGAGAAGATCGAATATACGTTGTCGAAGCGCCGTAGCGTCTCGACCGTCAAGGGGAATGCCACCTCCATGCCAGCCCACTGCGCGAGAAAGCCCGCGCCTCGTCGGTTGCTCCATAGGCAGACACGCCCTGCGTGCTCCCGACTCAGACCTTCCGCGAGCGCCACGTTACACATGGCAGACCTCCTGCTGACAGACAACCTCGTGGAAAAAGACAAGGTGCGCACGCGTGCGCATGTGGATACCGACTATCGGGTGGGTGGGTCCTCGACCCACTACTACCCCAGCTCCACGGTCGTGCCGGTCGTATGGGTCCCCAGAATGCGGACCCAGAGTCCCTCCACCCTGTTCTCCACCATGTTGGTGACGGAGCATGCGACGCGCTCGGCGGCCTTGCGGCCGTCGCAGACGGCGAGCATGGTGGAGCCGGAGCCAGAGATGAGGTAGGCTGCCGCACCAGCTGCCAATGCCGTCCTGCGCAGCGGCTCGTAGTCAGCGATGAGCTGGGAGCGATAGGGCTCGTGCAGGCGGTCCTGGCAGGAAACGGCGAGCAGGCCTGCGTCCCCAGTCGTGAGGGCATGCACCGCAGCCACGCAGTGACCGATCTGCCAGACGGCCGTCTCGGTGGGCACGCTCTGGGGCATGACCTTGCGCGCGTCGGCGGTGCGCACTTCGTAGGGAGGCGCGATGGCGACGAAGGCGAGGCACTCTGCGATCTCGAAGCGCAGGGAGTGCGTGTGACGGCCGTCTGAGAAGGAGCTCACGAGGCCGCCCATGATGGCGGGTGCCACGTTGTCGGGATGCCCTTCCAGCAGGGTGGCGATCTCGAGCGAGCCTTTGGGGTCAAAGCCGCTAGCGTTGAGCGCCTGGGCTGCGGCGATGCCGGCGACGACGCAGGCGGAACTCGAACCCAGGCCGCCCGAAAGCGGGATGGGTGAGTGAATCGTGATGTGCAGCCGATGGGGCCGCACGTAGAGACGTCGACAGGCATCGAGGTAGCTCGTCCAGACGAGGTTGTCCTCCCCGCGGAAGCGCTCCTCGCAGCCGTCTATCGACAGTCTGTCGGCCACCTCGAAGATGAACGTCGCCTCGAGGGAGAGGGCAAGTCCCAGGCAGTCGTAGCCCACGCCCACGTTGGCGGAGGTCGCCGGCACCCTCACGACGGCGCGACATCCGCTCATGCGAAGACCCTCTGGCAGGCGCGCTCCACGAACGAGCCCATCTCGTCGCGCCCACAGACGTCCGTGTGGATGACGGGGGCATAGCGCAGGCGTGAGAGCTGGGCGGGCGCCGCAGTGCCGCTCAGGCGCTCGAGCCCGTCCATGCAGGCAAAGCCATCAAGGCCTGCGGTCTTGCCGCCCAGCGCGGCAAGTACGTCAGCAGAGAACTTGTAGGGGCTTGCCGTGGAGAGACAGACGCGCTGCCTGCCCTCGTGGGGCGTGCGGTCGAGGATGGTCTTGGCGACTGCGGTATGCGGGTCGAGAAGGACGTGCCCACCCTCCCAACTGGAGCGAATCGTCCCCTTGGTCTCCTCATCGGTCGCGAAGCCGCAGCCAAAGGTCTCCCGCAGGCGTGCGTGCATGTCTGCGTCGATGGAGTAGACGCCCCTCTCGGCCAGGTCTGACATGTGGGAGCGGACGCGCTCGCAGTCCCCGTCCGACAGGTAGTAGAGCAGGCGCTCGAGGTTGGACGAGACGAGGATGTCCATGGAGGGGGAGATGGTCTTCACGAAGTCGCGCCGCCGGTCGTAGGTGCCGGTCTCGATGAAGTCGGTGAGGACCTTGTTGGTGTTGGAGGCGACGACGAGCCGCCCGACGGGCAGTCCCAGGCGCCTGGCGTAGTAGCCGGCGAGGACGTCGCCAAAGTTGCCGGTGGGGACGTAGAAGTCCACGGCGTCACCCTGGCGGACGGCACCGCGACGCACGAGCTGCGCGTAGGCGTCGAAGTAGTAGGTGACCTGCGGGACAAGACGACCGACGTTGATGGAGTTGGCGCTGGAGAGGACGGTGCCCCCGGCGGCCAGGCGCCCTGCGAGGCTCGCATCCGAGAAGATGCGCTTGACCTCGGTCTGACTGTCGTCGAAGTTGCCGCGGATGGCGCAGACGGCGACGTTCCCCCCTTGCTGGGTGACCATCTGGAGGCGCTGTATGTCCGAGACCTTGCCCTCCGGGTAGAAGACGGTGACGCCCGTGCCCTCGACGCCCGCGAAGCCCGCCAGGGCGGCCTTGCCGGTGTCTCCCGAGGTGGCCGTGACGATCATGACGTCACGTCCGTCACCCTCACGTGCGACGGACATGAGGCGCGGCAGCATCTGCAGGGCGATGTCCTTGAAGGCGCAGGTTGGCCCATGGTGAAGCTCGAGCAGCCAGTCATCGCCGAGGGGGGAGAGCGGCGTCACCGCCGCGCTGTCGAAGTTGTCGGCGTATGCACCCGCGACGCAGGCCCCCACCTCGCCCTCGCTGAAGTCGCCCAGGAGCGTTCCCAGGACGAGGCGAGCGGTCGCATGATAGTCCTGTCCCACGACCAGGGCGAGATCGATCTTCTCGGCCCCCAGCCCGTCGGACACGAAGAGCCCTCCGTCAGGGGCGATGCCCGCCAGGATAGCTTGCTTGCTTGTTACGGAATCGTCGCCATTGCGCGTGCTGTGATAGAAAGTGTCCACGGAATGCACTCCTTGGCCTGGCCCTTGGGTCGCCTGTCTGCCAGTATCATAACGTCGGAGCCTATCGGCCTGCACCTACGACACACAACGGAAAGATTGGAACGCCATGAACATCGCACTGCTTGGCCATGGAACCGTCGGGCGCGGGGTGGACGAGATCATCACCGAGCGCGTCGAGGGCGTGGACGTCACCCGCATCCTCGAGCTGCCTGACCGTCTGAGCGATCCTCGCATGACGGCAAGCTACGATGACATCGTCGGCGATCCCGAGATCGAGCTCGTCGTCGAGTGCATGGGTGGCCTGGAGCCGGCACATACGTTCATCTCGGCCGCACTTGCCGCCGGCAAGAGCGTCGTGACCTCCAACAAGGCCGTCGTTGCGGAGCATTTCGGCGAGTTCGCGCGGCAGGCGCGCACCTCGGGTGCTGCCCTCTTCATCGAGGCGACCTGCGCGGGCGGCATTCCCTGGATCGCGAGCATCCAGAAGGCCCGTCGCATCGATGACGTCACGTCCTTCTCGGGCATCATGAACGGCACGACCAACTTCATCGTCGACGCCATGCTGCGCGAGGGGGCGGACTTTGACGTCATCCTCGGACGGGCCCAGGAGCTTGGCTATGCCGAGCGCGACCCCTCCGCCGACATAGACGGCATCGACGTGCGCAACAAGACGCTCATCGCCGCGTGCGTCGCCTTCGACGTCGACTGTGCCAGGGAGTTCCCCGTCACGGGCATCCGCACGCTCACCAAGGCGGGCCTCGACCTCCTGTCCCATCATGGGCGTACGGCCAAGCTGCTGGGACGCGGCGCGCAGGCCGATGGGCGCTACGCCGTGGCCGTGGAGCCCGTCGCGCTCCCGAAGTCTTCCCTCGAGGCCAACGTCCCGGCCAACTTCAACCTGGTCACCCTCGAGGGCACCACCGTGGGGCCACTCAAGTTCTATGGGCAGGGGGCCGGCATGCTGCCCACGGGCAACGCCATCGTCCAGGACGTCCTCGACTACATGCAGGGCATACGCCCCAGCTATGACTTCTCGCGGGACCTCGCCTACGACCCCGCGCTCCTGAGCTCGGACTACCTCTTCATGACCACGGCGAGCGTCGCGGCCTCCGAGCCCTTCGACGAGGGGGCCGTGCTCGTGCGGGACATCTCCGCGCAGCGTGCGCGCGCGCTCCTCGGAGAGGCCCTCGAGACCGATGCGGCCAGCTTCATGGCTGCGTTTCCCCAGGAGGGCTAGCCCAAGATGATCAAGGTCGCAAAGTTCGGCGGCTCGTCCGTGGCCGACGCAGGGCAGTTTCGCAAGGTGAGGGACATAGTCAGGTCCGATCCCGAGCGCAGGTTCGTGGTCGTGTCCGCCTCGGGCAGGCGCTTCCCGACGGACAACAAGCTCACCGACCTGCTGCTGCTGGTGAATGCGCACATCCAGTACCACGTCGACTGCAGCTCCCTGCTCAGGGACATCGAGGGGCGCTTCGTCGCGCTCGCGGGCGAGCTGGGCCTCAAATACCCCATCTCCGAGAAGTTCGAGGAGTTCTCCGCGCTCGTCGCGAGCCTCTCTCCCGAGTACATCGTCAGTCGTGGCGAGTGGTTCACGGCCCAGCTGATGGCGGAGTACCTGGGCAAGCCCTTCCTCGACGCCGCCGACGTCATCGTCTTCCACCATGACGGCACGATTGACATGGAGCGCACGCAGACCGCGCTGCGCGATGCGGCCCAGCGCCTGGGCGGCTTCGTCCTGCCAGGCTTCTACGGGGCGACCGTCGACGGCACCATCAAGCTCTTCGAACGTGGTGGCGGTGACATCACGGGGGCCATCCTCGCACGTTGCCTCGACGCAAACCTCTACGAGAACTGGACGGACGTATCGGGCTTCCTCTCCGCCGACCCCCGCATCGTGGAGGGCCCCCGCACCATCCACCGCATCACCTTCGACGAGATGCGCGAGCTCTCCTACATGGGCGCGTCCGTCCTGCAGGAGGAGGCCATCTTCCCCGTGCGCGAGGTCGGCATTCCCATCCAGATCAAGAACACCAACCTGCCGGAGAAGCGCGGCACCATCATACGCGAGACCGCCGAGGACGGGGTGAGCGAACACCTCATCACCGGCATCGCGGGCAGGAAGGACTTCACGGCCATCCACGTCCAGCGCGCGCACATGTCCGGCGAGGTCGGCTACATCCGCCGGGCGCTCGGGATCTTCGAGCGCTACGGAGTCTCGGTCGAGCACATCCCCACGGGCGTCGACTCCTTCGGCGTCGTCGTGAGCGCGTCAGACGTCAAGGACAGCGTCTACTCGATCGTTAACGACATACAGCGCGACCTCAAGCCCGACAGCATCAACGTCGTCGACAAGCTCGCCCTCATCTCGGTCGTCGGCCGCAACATGAGCCGCCGCGCCGGCACCTCGGGCCGCGTCTTCGGCGCCCTGGGCGAGGAGGGCATCAACATCCGCATGATCACGCAGAGCTCCCAGGAGATCTCGATCATCATGGGCGTCGACAACGACGACTTCGAGCGTGCCATCAACGTCATCTACGATCGCTTCGTGGAGAACGAGATGGCCATCCTGTCCGAGGCGGACAGGGGCTAGGGTTAGGGGCTGGTCACAGGAGCTGACGGTGACGTGCCGCGTGACGGCTCCGTCTCGTGCGACAGAGGGGAAGAGCATGGCAGACAAGGTTGTGGCGGTTCTCGGTGCGACAGGCGTCGTCGGCACACAGATGCTCCAGTGCCTTGAGGAGCGGTCATTTCCCGTGAAGCGGCTCGTGCCCCTGGCCAGCGCGCGCTCGCAGGGCAGGAGCGTGGTGTTCGGGGGCGAGGAGCTGCCCGTCCGGGAGGCCCGGCCCGAGACCTTCGACGGCGTGGACATCGTGCTCGGTGCCGCCGGGGACGCCCAGGCACGGGAGCTGCTGCCCGAGGCCGCGCGCCGAGGTGCGGTCTGCGTCGACAACAGCCACGCCTTCCGACTGGACGAGGACGTACCCCTGGTCATCCCCGAGATCAACGCGGAGGATATCCAGGACCACCCGAGGGGCCTCATCTCCAACCCCAACTGCGCCACGACCATCGGCCTGGTGCCCACCTGGCCGCTGCATCGCGTGGCTGGGCTCAGGCGCATGATCGTCTCCACCTACCAGGCGGCCTCTGGCGCCGGCATGGGCGGCCTCAAGGAGCTCGAGCGCGAGTCCGCCTGCATTATGCGGGGCGAGGGGATAACGGAGACGGCTCCGTTCGCGTACCAACTGGCCTTCAACCTCATTCCGCAGATCGGTGGCTTCGCGGACAACGACTACACGTCCGAGGAACTCAAGATGCAAAACGAAGGCCGCAAGATCATGCACCTCCCCGAGCTGCGCTTCAACTGTACCTGCGTGCGAGTTCCCATCATGCGCTCGCACTCCGAGTCCATCACTTGCGAGTTCGATCGCCCCATCACGCCTGATGAGGCGCGCGAGATCCTCTCGGCGGCTCCGGGCGTCAAGCTCGTCGACGACCCGGCGCAGCTGCGCTATCCCATGCCGTTGGACGCCTCGGACCAGGACCTGGTCCTCGTCGGGCGCATCCGCCGTGACCTCTCTGCACCCGATGGCGCCAACGCGCTCACGTTCTTCTGCTGCGGGGACCAGATTCGCAAGGGCGCCGCCACCAATGCCGTCCAGATCGCGGAGCATCTGGTCTAGGCGCCCGCTCCCATCACGTGGGCGCATCGCGCCCCTTCGACGCCTCGCCACGCGAGGCCCCCGGGGAACTGACGGTCCCCGGGGGCCTTCTGCTGTCAGGTTTTGGGGTGCAGAATCGTGTTGTAGGCAGATGGATCCATCACGGTCGCGACGGGGAGCCAGACAGGAGGGGGACATGCCCAAGAAGGAAGTGGATGGACGGGGAGGGGATGGAGGCGACCAGCGCAGGGAGGCGGAGAGGTTCGTGCGCACCTACTCCGACCTCATCCTGCGCCTGAGCTACACCTACCTGCACTCCACGTACGATGCGCAGGACGTCTGCCAGACGGTGTTCCTAAAGATGCTCACGAGAAGGCCGCAGTTCGAGGGCGAGGGGCATGAGCGGGCGTGGGTCATACGCGTCACGGCGAACGCCTGCAAGGACCTGCTGAGGAGAGCGGACAAAAGGGTCCTGTGCCTAGACGACGTCGCCGAGCCGCCCGCTCCCGATGACGGCGCCCATGAGCGTCAGACGGTGCTCGATGCCGTCATGTCGCTTCCCGAGGCCTATCGGGAGGTCGTGTACCTGCATTACTTCGAGGGCTACCCCATCAGGGACGTCGCCCGTCTCGTCAACGTTGGCGAGGCCGCGGCAACCAAGCGCCTGAGCAGAGCCCGCGACATGCTCCGCGAGAGGATTGGAGACAGCGATGACTGACATCATGGACGACTACAGGAAGCAGATGCACGACCTGTCGTTCTCCGAAGAGGACAAGGTGAGGATGGTGGAGCGTCTCGCAAGCGCGACTCGTGACGCCCCCTCCGATCAGGCGCCTTCCGCGGTCCCGCTTCGCCGCGGCCACCGCATGCGCCTCGTTGCCGCAGCCGTTGCGGCCGCGCTTTGCGTGACCTGTGGGTTTGGCGTCGCGTATGCGAGCGGCGGCCTCGTGGGCGTGAGTGACCTCCTGGACGACGTCTTCGGGGGGGCGCCTGCCCAGACCGAGGTCGTGAACAAGGTCGGCAGGCCGCTCAATGCCGTGGCGAGCTCGGATGGCGTGACCATGAGCGCGGACGCGGTCATCTGTGACGGCAACAACTATGCCGTGGTCTACAGCATCCGCAGGGATGACGGAGGCTCGTTCGGCGACTTCGAGGCCAACGGCTACGGCTACCTTCCCCTCATGTTCAGGGACGGTGACTCGCACGTCTCCGGCATCACGGGAGCATACGGGAGCAGCTACTTCTACGACGCCGACCCCTCCGACAACGCGATTCAGTACGTGCAGCAGATGTCGCTGTCAGGAGGGTCCGACTCTCCTGAGGGCAGGACGCTCCGTGCGGAGTTCTCTGGCCTCTGTGTCTTTGACGGCGAGACGGGAGACCTGACCAGCCTGGCCAGTGGCAGCTGGAACCTCAAGTTCAAGATGGACTACGAGCCCGTCTCCCAGGCCCTGCCCACAGGCCAGGACTTCGATCTCAATGGGGCGAGGGCGACGGTGCGCCGGCTCTCCGTCTCACCGATCGCGGTCTCCCTCGACTATGACGTTGCCGAGCCCGCCAGCCTTCCCGACGACGAGCCAGACGGACGAGAGTCCGACGCGATGGCGCAGCGCGAGTCCCAGCTGCTCGATCTGGGGACCATAGTCCTGACCATGAAGGATGGCACTACCTACCAGGTGAAGGACATGGGAGGCGGCGCTCTCGACTCCTCTCGTTCTGACTCGGCATCGGTGGAGAAGAACATCTTCCTCACCCAGATCATCGACCCGGCCGATTTGGCCTCGGTCACGGTCGGCGGCACGACCATAGCCGTGTCGTAGTCGACCTTACTCGACTCGACGTTACCCTGCCGAGCGTTCGGCGCGCTTGTGACGACGGGAGGGGCGAAAGGCGTGGTGCCTGGTGCCCCTTCGTCCGGCGCTCCCGTGCAGGCACCCCATGCTGCTAGTCCTCCGCATCCGCGAGGAAGCTCCTCGTGCGTTCGTCAGTTGGGCTTCCGAGGACCTGCGCGGCGTCGCCTTCCTCGACGATCTGGCCGTCAAAGAGGAAGGCGACACGGTCGGACACCTCGCGCGCGAAGCCCATCTCGTGCGTGACGATGCCTACGGCCATGCCTTCGGCGGCGAGTTCGCGGATGAGGAGGTGCATGTCGGCCGTCAGCCTGGGGTCGAGGGCGGACGTTGCCTCGTCGAAGTAGATGACCTGGGGCCTCATGCAGAGGGCGCGGGCGATGGCGACGCGCTGTTGCTGCCCGCCCGAGAGCTGGCAGGGGACCTTCTCGGCATGCTCGTTGAGCCCTAGGCGCTCGAGCAGCCGGCGGGCCTGGTCCTCGACCTCGCCACGGTCCCTCCTCTGGACCACGATCGGGGCGTCCATGACGTTTTGTAGGACACTGCGATGCGGGAAGAGGTTGTAGCTCTGAAAGACGATGCCAAAGCGCATGCGCGCCTCTCGCATCGCCGTGCGGTCGTACTCGGCGCCCGTGCCTTCGGCTGTGGTGCAGACGCGGACGCTGCCGTAGGCGAGCTCCCCTGCGTCATAGGTGTCGAGGAGCGTCAGGCCGCGCAACAGCGTGGACTTGCCGGCACCGGAGGGGCCGATGAGCGCGAGGACCTCACCTTTCCGTATGGTGAGGCTGACGCCCTTCAGCACCTCCCTGCCATCAAAGGACTTGCGTGCGCCACGCAGGTAGACGGCGGGAAGGCCCATCGCGGACGCAAAGCTCACGTCCGGACGGGGGATGGCTCGCATCGCGGTCCTAGTCATGGTAGTAGTCCAACCCCTTCTCGGCGCGTCTGAGCGCGAACTCGATGAGCAGGCAGGTGACCCAGTAGATGAGGGCGGCCAGGGCGAAGGGGGCCATGTTGCGCTGGGACGCCACGAGTGCCCTGCTGGTGGTGAACATCTCGGCGATGCCGATGGAGAAGGCGAGGGACGTGTCCTTGACCAACGTGACGACCTCGTTACCCATGGCTGGCAGTATGCGCTTGAAGACCTGTGGCAGGATGATCCCGAAGAAGGTCTGGGACCTCGAGTAGCCCAGGACCTGCGCAGCCTCGTACTGTCCCTGCGGCATGCTCTGGATGCCCGAACGATAGATCTCGGCAAAGTATGCCGCGTAGTTGACGATGAAGGCGATCATGACGGCCACGAACATGTAGCTGGGGCCCGTTTGCTGCCCAAAGACGTAGTAGGGGATGAAGAAGACCGCAAACATCTGGAGCATCAGCGGCGTGCCGCGCATGAGAGAGATGTAGAGCCCCGTGAGGAACGAGAGCGGCCTGAACTTCGACAGGCGACCTAACGCCACGATGACCCCCAGGGGGACAGCCCCCAGGAGGGTGAGAAGGAATATCTGGAGGGACACGACATAGCCCTGCACGAGCATGCCGAACATGGTGGACAGTTCCACGTGATACCGCCTTGTTCTCGCCTGACGTATGTCTGGGATGCGTTTCCGTTGTGAGGCTACCGCGCTTTGGGAAGCACCCAGAGATCGTAGGAGACGCCCTGGTCGGCGTACTTCTCGCAGAGCTCTCTGACCCTGCCCTCAGAGTCAAGCGCCTGGAGGTCGCCCTCTACCTTCTTGGCAAGTTCCCTGCCAAGGTCGGTGTCGGCAAATCCCACGCCAAAGTGCTCCGAGCTGAGCGCCTCGTCGAGGATCGCAAAGGTCGCGGTCTTGTCACCTATGTTGTACACCGCGACGGGATAGTCGACGGCCACGGCATCCACCGATCCGCTCTCGAGCATCATGAAGGCGGTGTTGTACTCGCCGATGGTCTGAAGCTGGGAGAACGAGGCGCCAAGCTCGGCCTGCGTCCCGTCGGTGCTCAGGAGGTCGTAGGCTGCGGAGTCCGCCTGCACGACCACGTTCTTGCCCGCGAGGCCGGCGAAGCCCGAGATGCCGGAGTCGGAGCGCACGACCACGACCTGGCGGTTCTCCATGTAGGGGCTGGTGAACGCGTAGTCGCCCTCGCGACCCTCGATGGTGAAGCCGTTCCAGATGCAGGTGATCTGCCCGCTGTTCAGCAGACCGTCCTTTGCGTCCCAAGATATGGGGCTGGGAGTGTACGTCCAGCCCTCCTTCTCGCAGACCGCCTGAGCGAGCTCGAGGTCGAAGCCGGTGTAGCGTCCGTCGTCACCGACATATCCATAGGGTGGGAAGTCCTGGTCAAAACCGACGACGAAGTTGCCGTCGAAGGATGAGGGGCCGCCTTCCTTCGTGCCGACGGGTGCGGGGGCCGCGCCGCAGCCTGCCGTTGCAAGCAGAATGGGTGTCGAGAGGATGGCAGCGGATGCCTCGATGAACTGCCTGCGGCCCAGCGTACGTGCTTCGATCATGATGCCCCTCCTTAGAGCGATGCATGCACTTTAGCGTGATGGAGTAAGCATAGACCGCGCCCACGAGGCGTTCAAGCGCCGTGCAGTTACGACTCTGTTTCTCCTGTCCAGCAGCAGACGAAGATAGTCCTTTCGCGCTGTCCGGGTACGTCAGAGCTGCAGGTGACGAGCGATACGGCACATCGCGTGCGCCCGATGAGCTCCTCCCAGTCCGCCCGACGGGCTCCCGCGTCACGGGCAAGTCGGATGAGCCATGCCTGAAGCTCCCCCGTGTCCTTTGGCGGGGAGCAGCCGACAACCTTGCCGTTACCTTCGCCGTCTACCGTGAGGGCACAGAGGGGCACGAGCAGCTTGCCCCTCGAGCCCCGGGTCTTCCAACGGAGGCGCTCGTCACACAGGCCGGCGAATGCTCGCTCCTCCCCGGCGTGGGCAATGGGGGAGAACATGAGCGTCGTTCCCGAGCAGTGATGCCCAAAGACGAGGATGCCCGCGTCTTCGGTCGATCTGTCGAACTCCATATAGGGGCAGCCAATCCCGCTCTCCTCACCCCACAGGTCATGAGTGAGGAAGTAGCCCGGATCGTCAGCGGGCTCCCGTGCGACGGGGTAGTCGATTGGGGTTCCGCTGAGGCTTAGCCAGGCGACGGCGTTTCCGGGCAGCTCGTCCCTATCGCCCCCACCGTCCGCACCTGGGTCGCCCCGGGCGCCCGAGACGCGGTCGGCGAGCGTTTCATAGCGTCTCTGGTGCCCGAGGTCATCGATGGCTCGGACGAGTTGGGGCAAGGAGATTGCCAGGCCCGCTCCGACGAGGATGGACGCAAGGAGTCTGCGTGAACTCACGCGCCTGTCCGACCACATGCCCTTCCCTACCTTCTGCCCCGATGCCAGAGGGCGACTCCACCTAGGATCGCAGCGGCGCAGAGGGCCAGGCGCATCCAGTCGATAGACATCGTGCCCGTCTGCGGCATGCGACGCGCTCCGCTGGGCCCGTCGCCCACGAAGACCGCCTGATCGTCGTCTTCCAGGTCCTCGTGCGCGGCGACGGGGCCGAACTCGTCAAAGAGGCGCTCGAAGGCGACGACCGCGCGGCCTTCGAGCCCCTCCGCATCAAGGGGCAGCTCAACGATCACCTCACCCGAACCCTCCTCGGGCACGAAGGAGACGCCTCTGGCATCTCCCAGGGCCTTGCCGTCCCCTCGGTCGACGAGGTGACCTTCCAGACGGTATTCCCTTCCCGGGACGAGGTTGTGATAACTGACGTGATCGACCACCATCTCGTCCCTGGTGGCCCTGACGCTATGCTCGCCCGTCGTTCTGTCCGTGGCGATCGTGTGGATGGAGGAGACGAACACGCTCTGGTCCGCGTCGCCAAGGTCCTCATGGGCCGCCACCACGCGTCCCTCCCGCGCGAGCCTCTCGAAGGCGACTACCGTCTTTCCCGCCAGAGCCGTGGCGTCGACGTCCATCCTCACCTCGACGCTCCCGGACGGTTCCGCGGGGACGAACGTGACGCTTGCCCCGAACGGGGTGCCGTCGCCGCCGACGAGCTCCGCGCCCGAGTCCCGGTCGCGTAGCGTGCCGGAGGCGACGTACTCGGCGCCTGGCTCGAGCCCCTCGTAGCTCATGAGGTCGCAGACGGTCTGGACGTCACACGAGCTTATCAGGTGGTCTCCGTCGAGCGCATCCGTAGCCATGGTCTCTATCTTGGGGAATGACACGAACTGGCCCTCGTCCTCGAGGGACTCATGCGTAGCCACGAGTTCGTCACTCTGATAGAGCCTCTCGAACACGACAAGCCTCCTTCCTGCGACCACCTCCGCCGACACGTCGAAGCACAGCTCCTGTGTGCCTACGGCTGCCTGGGGGGTGAACTTGACCTCGGCCTGGGCGCCGTCAGCCTTGAGGGGGCTTCCGTCTGCGCGGTCGACGAGAACCCCCACCAGTCGATACTCGCGCCTAGCCTGGAGACCCTCGAACGACACCCTGTCCGTGACGGTCTCGCTTGCGTCTGCCTGACGCTCACGCCCTCCCCCCTTGAGGGCTGCCTCGGTGTGGATGCTGGGGCGTACCAGGGTCTGGCTCGGGTCACCGACGTCGCAGTGGTTAGCCACGGGCCGTCCGTTGCGCATGAGCCGCTCGAACACCACGACCGAGGACCCCCCGACATGGGCCGGCAGGCGAAACTCGAGCACATGGCTCTCCGTGGACGAGCGTGCGGTAAAGGTCATGCTCTGAGACAGGCTCTGCCCACCCTCGTCCTTGAGCTCCTCACCTGACACGCCGTCAACGAGGGTTCCCACCAGCGAGTAGCTGGCGCCCACATAGAGGCCTTCCATATGCACGCTGTCGGTGATGGCCGACTCCGAGCAGGAGGGGATCTCGTGGTCGGCGTCTGTCGCGTCAGTCGCCTCCGTTTGGATGGAGGGACGGACATGGAACGTCTGGGCCTTGTCGTTCGGGTCATCATGACGTGCGACTTCGACGTCTCCCTTGAGAAGCCGCTCGAACACCACGACGTCGCGATCGCCACACAGGGTTGAGTCGAACGTGAACTCAACGGATTCCGTCCCATACTCCGACTTGGACACGAAATCCTTTCGCGAGCTCACGGGCTTTCCATCGCTGTCAAGCACAGCTTGGCCGGTCGTCCTGTCTACGAGTGTTCCCACCAGGCTGTAAGAGGTGAGCGGCGTGACGTAGGCGAAGTCGATGACGTCCGTGACGTGCGTCTCGCCCGCCGCGCAGACGCCACCGTCGGTGGAGAGGGTCGTGACGGAGGTCCGAATGGAGGGAAGGTTCTTGTCATCGACGGTACCCATGTCTATCGCATAGCTGTCCCTCGAGACGGTGACGGCGAGGGTGACGAGCTCCCTGCCCTCGTTCGTTTTGCAGCGCAGCTCCTCGAGGCGGTACGTGTCGTAGGGGAGTGCTCCAAGGTCGTCGCGCACCGCCGACCCGTCATGTGCGGCACCCGAAAACCACGTGCCGCAGACCCGGTAGTCGTCGCCCTTCGCCCCATCGTTCGCGTTGGTCATCTCGCTGTGCGCGATGCGGCTCGTCCTCGTGTCGAGGACGCCGTTCTCGTCCGTGACCACGATGTGGCTCTCCCCTGTGGTGGTCGAGGTGATGCGGAAGGGAACTCCCGCAAGTGCGTCTGCGCCGTCGGAGACCTTCTTCCTCAGATGGAGGTCGCCACGCTTGACCATGTCGGAGAATGGGACCTTGACCAGGACGCCCTCCTCGTGCACGTGGATCGTCTGCGTAAAGCCCTCGGGCAGCAGGTATCCTTCCGGTGCCGAGAGCTCGGTGACGCGATAGCTGCCATAGGGAAGATCGTCCGCTGCGGTCTCGGCATGCCCGTTCTCGTCCGTGACCAGCTCCAGGCAGTCTATGGTCGCGTCTGGTGGGTAGGGAGTGCCCCGTACGACGACGGGGCCGTCCGAGGCGTTCTCCAGCTTGAACCGCGCGCCAGCAAGTGACGCTGCGCCCAGGGGCCGCGATGCCTTCGTCTCCGCGTCGAGCTTCTCTATGGCAAGCCCACCGCGCCTCACCGTGTCAAGGAACGCCAGTGCCCCCTCATCCACACCCGTCCTTGTGGCCCAACCGTCGGCCTTCTCGAGGGACGTGGTCGTTCCGTCCGTCGTGACCCAGGCAAGGCAGGTTGCGGATGAGGGGGAGTATCCCTGTGGCGCCTTGGACTCCCTGATCGCGTACGTTCCGAGGGGAAATACCACGCCCCCCGTCACGGGGTCGCGGAAGTAGTCGGCTCCGGACACCTTGCAGCCCTCGTCTCCCAGCACGGCGGCGACACGCCCGTCGTCCAGGCGTCTCGTACGTATGGTCCATGTCCTGGTCGCGACATAGGGAAGCCCCGCGACGTCATCGTATCTGCCGGCGAAGTACCTGACCTCGAACTCGGCATCCTCCAGAAGTGCGTCGCCCTCGGCGGTCCTGGGGTTGATGGCGATGTCCCCATCATGCTTCTCGATCTCGAACGGATGAGTCAGCCGTCCGGGCTCCTCACACAGCTCCACCCGTCTGGTCTCCATCCGCTCGACGGAGGCTGCATGTACCGTGACGTCCAGCAGATAGCCATGCGGTGCGTGACTCTCGCGCAGGTAGTAGCGACCTACGGGGAGCTCGACCTCCTCGGAGGACCCATCGGTCCCCGTCCACAGCTCGCATGCGAGATCCGTGCAGGCCTCATCACGGAACACCTGATAGCATGCCTTGTCGAGGGCGTAACACGGATTACCGTCGCTCAGCTCCCTGTCGGCGGAGGACTTGACGACCTTGAGCCACCCCATGTTGGCCTCCGTGGTCAGGAGCACGTCCTGGTACCTTCCGTCCTCAGGGGTCCATATGGTGCCGCAGGAGAAGGGCGGCCCCTGGTAGGCCTGGGCCTCTTCCAGGAACTGGAGGGCCGTGGTCCTGCAGCCGTCTATGTCGGCACATTCCGAAACGACGTCACCGCCACAGCACTGCCATATCGCCATCTGGGTCACGGCCCGCGCCTCCCCCGGTGAGAAGGCCCTGCCGCATATCGTCGTCGCATTGGGATAGCCATGGGCCATCAGGTAGCTCAGGACCTGGTCAGGTTTGCCGTACGCCGCGTAGCCTACGGATGCCAGGGGTCCGTCCTTGTGCTGGTCTATGCAGTACGCCACGCCCCATTTTCCGGAATCGTCCACATTCTGGTAGACGCCGAAGGTGCGAGCGTCGTACTTTCCGACGGCCCCCTGCTCGCGCGTGTTGCGAAATGCCATGCCCTGTGCCTCTCGAGCCAAGAGGGGAGAGGCGAGGAGGACCATGGACGCAACGAAGAGCCCAAGCGCCATGGCGACGAGTCGTTGCATGTCTGGGCGACGTCTGGGGGCCGTGCCGATCTGTCTGTTCGTCTCTGGGTCGGGTGCTGACATGCTGACCGCCTTTCCTGCAAATGTCCGCGTGATGGGGGATCGCACAGGCATTGTCGGCTTGCCTTGGGGTGCCTTGAGGTGAAAATCACCTGGAAAGGGAGGCCGTGCGACCAAAGTGACGGTGCTTGTCAAATGCTTGCCCACGCCTGGCGTGAGCGCCGCCTTGGTTTGCATAAAGCACACCGACGACCGTCGTTCCCGCGCCCTCCCCATCCCTTCGGATCATGCAAGTTTTTTCAAATTGACCCTTGCATCCCTGGGGTAGTTTGGGCATGATAGTCAAGCGCGTTACGCAGTGGGGCCCGTATGGTGGGTGTAGCTCAGTTGGCAGAGCGACGGACCGTGGCTCCGTAGGTCGAGGGTTCGAGCCCCTCTACCCACCCCATTTCGTGGCGCCTGGTCAGACGGGTCGTTAGCTCAGTTGGTAGAGCAGGGGACTCTTAATCCCAAGGTCGAGGGTTCGACCCCCTCACGACCCACCATCTGATTCTCTTGGCCGCAGCGTCCCTGCGGCTTTGCCTTGACGGGTCGTTAGCTCAGTTGGTAGAGCAGGGGACTCTTAATCCCAAGGTCGAGGGTTCGACCCCCTCACGACCCACCACGAAGATAAGCCCTCGCCTGCGGAAATGCGGGCGGGGGGCTTTGCGTGGGGACACGTGTCACTCGGTGCTGCTCGGCACCTCGCCCAGAGTCGCCAATTCTCTCGTCGGAATCGTGCTGCCCCATCCCCGCGGCCCCGTGTCCCACGGGCTCGGAAGTGCGCACCTTTGGAAGTGAGTACTCTTCCGAGAAGTGAGTACTTTTTCGACTTCCCAGGGGTGTGTGGCGCCTGGTAAAACTGCGTTTCTTGACATAACCGCAGGTACTGGACCTATCGAAATTATCGGAAGTGAGCACTGGCACTCACTTCTAGCCACTTCTAGCAATTCCGGCACAGTTCTGACACGAAAACCGTGATCTCGGTGATCTTACGCCGTGGCGCGTGCACGCATTTTGAAATCGCGTGCACGCAAGTAATGGAACCCCAGTTCAGAAAGGGCACCATGCACACGTTTCGAAATCGCGTGCACGGACGCTCGGCCAGGGAGTGCCGGAGCCTCGACGTCGCGGCCCCGGCACGATGTCGGCATGCTGTTTTTGGATGCTGTTCCGGTAGCGAGATCCGGGTTTTACGGCCTGCGAGGACGGTGCCGACCCACCCAAGCGCTCGCTTGGCTCAGCGCCGCCTCGTGCCGCCTCGATCGCCGGGATGACGTCGTCCGGAGCGGCCTGCCGGCTTCCTGGGCTTGTTGGGTGCGCCATAGCTGCCGCTCGCTCTGCGAATGGGGCTCGTCTTGGCATCCTTGCCGCCGTGCGCGATGCCTTCGGAGCCCCCCATCCCGTCGACATCAGGAGCGCGTCGTGCCGTGCGCCGCTCGGCCATCCTCCTGCGCGCCCTCTTTCCCGGCAGCTTCTCCCGGGGGTCGCGCATGGGGTCTATCAGCTGCGGATGCTCTCCCAAGTCGATGCCGTGCGCTCGGGGATACGTCGGCACCACGCGTCCCATGAGCTTCTCGACGTCGCGCAGGTCGAGGTAGTCATCCTCCGTCACGAAGGTAAGCGCCCAGCCGCTCTCGCCCGCACGTCCGGTGCGCCCGATGCGGTGGATGTAGTCCTCGGCGTCGCCAGGCACGTCGAAGTTGACGACGTAGGCGACGTCGGGGATGTCGATGCCCCGTGCCAGCACGTCGGTTGCCACCAGGACGCCGACCGATCCCTCGCGAAAGCCCCTGAGGGCGCGCTCGCGCTGGTTCTGACTGCGGTTCCCGTGAATGGGGGCGGCGGAGAAGCCCTTTCTCCTGAGCCTTCGACAGATTCCGTCCGCGCGGTGCTTCCCGCGACAGAAGACGATGACGCGCTCGGCCCCCTCGTTCTCGAGCACATGGGTGAGCGCCGCGTGCTTCGCCTCGGGCGAGACTCCCAAGACGAACTGCTCGATCGTCTCGGCTGCGGTGCCCTTGTGGGCTATCTCGACGCGTACGGGGTCCTTGACCAGCGACTCGGTGTTGGATGTCACGTGTCCGTCGAGCGTTGCCGAGAAGAGCAGCGTCTGGCGCCCCTCAGGCGTCCTTCCCACGATCTTGCGCATGGCAGGAAGGAAGCCCATGTCAAGCATGCGGTCCGCCTCGTCGAGCACCAGCACCTGGACCTCCCCGAGGTGGGCATCCCCCTGGTCCATGAGGTCGATCAGGCGACCGGGCGTCGCTACGAGCAGGTCGCAGCCCCGACGCAGGGCCCTGCGCTGCGGCTCGTAGCCCACACCGCCCACGACAGTCGCCGCCGTGTGTCCGGTGCGCGCGCAGATGGCCCGTGCCACCTCGTCGATCTGCTGGGCAAGCTCTCGCGTGGGCGTCACGACGAGCATGAGCGGCCCTTGCCCGGCCTGGGCGTGGGGCAGCCCGTCAAGTGAGGGGAGGAGGAACGCGGCTGTCTTCCCCGTGCCGGTCTGGGCGGCGGCGATGACGTCCCTGCCTCGGAGCGCCGGGGGGATGGAGCGTGCCTGCACGGGCGTCGGCACCTCGTAGCCCATGTCCCTCACGGCCGCAAGCGTGAGGGCGCCCAGGCCAAGGGATGCGAAGTCATCGAATTCGGTCTCGTCGGCCGATTCGGTCTCGTCGGTCGCCTGCGCCGGCATGTCGTGCTTGCGGCCGCGAGGACCGCGCTGGTGGTTTGCCATAGGTCTCTTTCTTGGAGTGGCTTTGCCGTGCATCCCTCGGGAACCTGTGTCCCGGATGGCAGCCTGCCAACCGACGGGCTCGTCGCACGGCGCTTCTCTACCCCACCCATGCTAGGCGTTTCGCCGTGCCAGCCGACCCCGTCTTCGCCTCCCCGCCAAAAGAGCGCAAGTCATCATGGGCCGTTGCGAGCCGTCGCACCTGCAGGGCACGTCCGCCCCCATCGTGCTAGCCTTGCCCTGTCACGCGCCCGGACTCGTGGGGAGGAACTATGACCGGACTGCATGTGAGCAGGAGGATCGAGGCGCTGCTGAGGCCCGACGCACGCTTCGTCGAACGGGTGGAGGGGCGTCGCCGCACGTGGGAGGGCACGATCTTCTCGGCCGACGTCCTTACGGTCGGACTTCCTGATGGGACGCGGGGCCGTCGCGAGGTTGCCGTCCACCATGGGGGGGCCGGCGCCTGCGTGGTGGCCGACGGCCAGATGTGCCTCGTCCGCCAGTATCGCGTCGCGGTAGGGCGCATGACACTCGAGATCCCTGCCGGGAAGCTGGACGCGGGGGAGTCCCCTGCGCTCTGTGCGGCCCGTGAGCTTCGAGAGGAGACGGGCCTGGTTGCGCGGGAGCTTGAGCCCATCGCGGTGTCGGCGGGCTCCATCGGGTTCACGAACGAGACGACCCACATCTTCTTGGCCCACGGCGTCACGCGTGGTGAGTCCTCTCCTGACGAGGGCGAGCTGTTGGGCGTCGTGTGGCTTCCCGTGCGCGAGGTCGTGGATGCGGTACGCGCCGGCGCCATCCAGGATGCCAAGACCATCGTCTCCGCCCTGACGGTGCTCGAGAGGGGCCTTGCGTAGGCTAGAATGGGTCGGGAGGACTTCCTGCGCGGCGGTGGGATGCCCCCTTCCGTCGCGCCATACGGTGTCGAAAGGGGTGTGGGCATGGGCGAGACACGCGATGACACGGTTGACGCCAAGCGTGGCCTCATCTTCATGGAACCGCTGTTCCACGAGAAGATCTGGGGCGGCAGGCGCCTCGAGAGCGAGTATGGCTATCGGCTGCCAGATGGTGCCATAGGGGAGTGCTGGGCGATATCGGCCCATGCGGCGGGCGACTGTCCCATCGTTGGCGGTCCCTTCGAGGGGACGACCCTCTCGGGACTCTGGCGCGATCACCGCGAGCTGTTCGGAGGCCTTCCCGGCGATCAGTTCCCCCTGCTCATCAAGATACTCGATGCGGATTCCGACCTCTCCATACAGGTCCATCCAGACGATGCCTACGCCGCCGTGCATGAGGGGGGCTCCCTCGGCAAATGCGAGTGCTGGTACGTGCTCCACGCCGACCCTGGGGCAACGATTGTCGTGGGCCAGCGCGCCCATGACAGGGAGGAGTTCTCCTCCCTGGTCGGGCAGGGTGCGTGGGACAGGCTCCTGAACGTCGTGCCCGTGCATGCCGGTGACTTCTTCCAGATCGATCCCGGTACCGTCCACGCCATCAAGGCGGGGACCATGGTCCTTGAGACCCAGCAGTCATCCGACGTCACCTACCGCGTCTACGACTACGACCGCCTGCAGCCCGACGGCACCAAGCGCGAGCTCCATATCGCCCAGAGCCTGGACGTGATCGACTACGACGCGGAGCCCCTCACCTCGGGAAGAATCGTCGCACCCGAGGTGGATGGGGTGACGACGCTCGTGGAGTGCTCACGCTACACGGTCCTGCGCGTCAGGGTCCAGGGCGAGAGGGACCTGGACCTAGACTGCCCGTTCCTCTGCGTCAGCGTCATCGACGGCACCGGCGAGGCGGCGGGCCATCCCGTTCGCAAGGGCTCGCACTTCGTGGTCCCCTCCGGCTTCGGCAAGCTTACCCTCAAGGGCGGCATGGAGCTCATCGTGTCCTACGTCCATCGAGTAGCTCCGCCCGTCGTGCTACCATGGTGCGGCATGAGGCTCCCTTAGCTCAGATGGATAGAGCATCGGTCTTCTAAACCGCAGGTCAGGCGTTCGAATCGCCTAGGGAGCACCAGAAGGTGAGGGCCGGCCGGACGCCACTGCGTCTGGCCGGCCTCCTGCGTGCGCCGGTGGGCCGGTGGCCACGCGCGTCCCGCTGGGGTCAGTCGCCCCTTCCGCCCTCGAGTCCGGCGATGACCTTGCGAAGCAGCCGACGGAGCTCGGCGGCCTCCTCGGGAGATAGATTGATGCGGCAGGCCATCTGCCCGGGCACGCTGGCGAGCTCGTCCTCGAGGCTGAGCCCTGCGTCCGTGGGGGCGACGAGCACGCGCCTCTCGTCATCGGGATCACGGCGGCGTGTCACGAGCCTACGGGCTTCGAGCTTCTTGAGCAGGGGGGTGAGCGTACCCGAGTCGAGCATGAGCTTCTCGCCCAGCTCGCCTACGCCCATCTCGCCGTACTCCCAGAGGGCCATCATGGTGACGTACTGCGTGTAGGTGAGGCCTGCGCGTTCCAGTAGCGACTTGTACGACCGCGTGACCTCGCGTGAGCAGGCGTACAGGGGAAAGCACAGCTGCCTCTCGAGGCTGAGCTCCTCGTGTCTCATGACGTGCCCGCTAGAGGGGGGCGGCCACCGAGGCGTCGATGTCCTCGGGGGTCTTGGTGGGGGCGAAGCGCTCAACCACGCGTCCGTCGCAATCGACCAGGAACCTGGTGAAGTTCCACTTGATCTTGGAACCCATGACCCCGCCCCTCTGCCCCTTGAGCCAGGCGTAGAGCGGGGACTCGTTGCCACCGTTGACGTCTGCCAGGGGCTCCTCGCTGCCGTCCTGCGCCATTACGGTGAAATCGTAGATGGAGCCCGCCATGCGTCCTCCTTCCCGTCGGTTGATCGCAGGCATTAATATATTACAAAATAATATTGTATACAACTGAAAGGCGAGCGAACACCGCGCCTCCACGCACCGCCGAAGGCTCACGCGCGGAGGGTATGTGGGAGGCGGTGCGTGACAGGGGGCCCGAATATCCCTCCAATGATTTTTTTGCGTGGGTTTTATCATCAAACTGAATGCAGGATGCGGCATAATGTCACCTAGGGCGTCTTGGGAAGGAGCTTGCGTTGATATATACCGTCACGTTGAACCCCGCCATCGATTACGTCATGCATCCGCTCACGCTCGACATGGGCTTCACCAACAGGTCCTCGAGCGAAGAGCTGTACTGCGGCGGCAACGGCATTAACGTCTCCACGCTGCTGAACGAGCTCAAGGTGGTGAACGTGGCCTTTGGCATTGTCGCAGGCTTCACGGGCGACTATCTCGTCAAGACGCTCCAGAAGGGCGGCATCTCGTCCAACTTCGTTCGCCTGGACCATGGCTTCACGCGCATCAACGTGAAGCTCAACGGCATCGTCATGACCATGGTCAACGGCATGGGCCCCCGCATCAGCGAGAAGAAGGTCGACGAGCTCCTCGAGCGCATCGACTACATCGGCGAGGGCGACACGCTCGTCCTGACGGGATCCATCCCCAAGTCGCTGCCTGAGGACATGTACGACATCATCATCAGGCGCCTCAGGGGCCGCGGCATCCGCTTCGTCGTCGACGCGCCCGGTTCGCTCCTGCTCAAGGCGCTCGACGCCAGGCCCTTCCTCATCAAGCCCAACAACCACGAGGTCGGCCGCATCTTCGATGCGCGTCCCGAGACCCCCGAGGAGTGCCTGCCCTTTGCCAAGGAGCTGCACGAGCGCGGGGCCCAGAACGTCATCGTCTCCTGTGGCGGGCACGGCTCCTTGCTCTATGACGAGAACGACGAGATCCACATGGTCCCGACGGCAAAGATCCGCCTGGTCAACGCCACGGGAGCCGGCGACTCCATGGTCGCGGGCTTCGTGGCCAAGGTCCAGGAGGGCGCCGACTACGAGACCGCCCTGCGCTTCGCGTCCGCCTGTGGTACCGCGACGGCGGCAAGCAAGGGCATCGCCAGGCGTTCGACCATCGATCGCGTCTACAACGAGCTCAACAAGATCATTCTCAAGCAGGGGTAGGTTTTCCACCCGCCTGAACCGCAGGCGCTGCCCACCTACGGTCGGTCTTGGCATTGCAGGTGCCCTGAGCACTCATTGACAGGAGGCTTACATGTTTCAAGGTGTTAACGCTTCTGATGGCTACGGCATAGGCGTCGCGCAGGTTGCCGTCGCCCCCGACCTCTCGTTCACGCCGACGGCCCCCGACGATCCCGTCGCCGAGAAGGCGCGCTACGCCGCCGCGCTCAAGAAGTTCGTGGCCCAGACGAACGCCCAGATCGAGCGCATGAAGAAGACCGTCGGCGAGGAGGCCGCCCTCATCATGGGCGCCCACATCGAGTTTGCCGAGGACGAGGGCATCAAGGACATGGTCAACGGGTCCATCGACTCGGGCATGTGCGCGGAGCAGGCCGTGAGCGAGGCCTACGACATGTACTACAACATGTTCAGCAACATGGATGACGAGCTCTTCCGCGAGCGCGCCACCGACGTCGCCGACGTCAAGACCGGCCTTCTGGCAGACCTGCTCGGCAAGGAGGTCGTCGACCTCTCGACCCTGCCCGAGAACTCCGTCGTGGTCGTCGAGGAGCTCACGCCGTCCATGACCGCCGACATCGACAAGGAGAACGTCGCCGGCATCGTCACGGAGACGGGCGGGCGCACCTCCCATTCCGCGATCATCGCACGCGCCCTCGAGATCCCGGCCGTCCTCTCCGTAGAGGACGCGACCAAGAGCATCAAGACCGGTGACATGGTCATCGTGGACGGCGGCGCCGGCAAGGTGCTCGTCCAGCCGTCCGACAAGGACCTTGCCCACTATCGCGCCAAGGCCAAGACCTTCGCTGACGAGAAGGCCGCCCTCGAGGCCTACCGCGGCAAGGAGACCGTCACAGGTGACGGCGAGAAGGTCCTGCTCGTCGCCAACATCGGCAACCCCGAGGACGCCAACGTCGCCGCCGAGCACGATGCCGAGGGCGTTGGCCTGTTCCGCTCCGAGTTCCTCTTCATGGACGCCACCGAGCTCCCCTCCGAGGACGAGCAGTTCGCGGCATACCAGAAGGTCGCGCTGCGCCTGAAGGGCCAGCCGGTCATCATCCGCACGCTCGACGTGGGTGGCGACAAGGAGATCCCCTACCTCAACCTGCAGCACGAGGAGAACCCGTTCATGGGCTTCCGCGCCGTGCGCTACTGCCTCAACAACCCGGAGCAGTACAAGGTCCAGCTGACCGCCCTCTTGCGTGCCTCCGCCTTCGGTGACATCAAGATCATGCTGCCACTGGTCACCAGCCTGGACGAGGTGCGCCAGGCCAAGGCGCTCATCGAGGAGTGCAAGGCCTCACTGGACGAGCGTGGCGTCTCGTACAACAAGGACATCGAGGTCGGCACCATGATCGAGACCCCTGCCGCCTCGCTCATCGCCGACGACCTGGCAACCGAGTGCGACTTCTTCTCCATCGGCACCAACGACCTCATCGGCTATACCATGTGTGCCGACCGCGGCAACGACCGCGTATCCTATCTCTACGAGGTCTACCAGCCGGCCGTCCTGCGCTCCCTCAAGCGCATCATCTCCGAGGGCAACAAGGCGGGGATCATGGTCGGCATGTGCGGCGAGGCGGCGGCCGATCCGCTGCTGATTCCGGTCCTGCTCTCCTTCGGCCTGAACGAGTTCTCCGTCTCGGCTCCGTCGATCCTGCGCACCCGCCACATCATCTCCGAGTGGACCAAGGCGGAAGCGGACGCCCTGGCCGAGAAGGTCCTCAAGCTCAAGACGGCCGCCGAGGTCAAGGCGGCCCTGCAGGCGGCTGCAAAGTAGACTGACCGGAGGGGGCGCCTGCAGCAGGTTCCGCAGACGGGCTTCTCACGTATGTCCCCAGAGGGGTGCCTGGCTCGGCCAGGCACCCCTCAGCCTTGGCGGACAATCTCCCCTGGGGCACATGGCGCCCGCAATCGCCTTTTATCCATCTAGCCCGTGCTGTGCCCGTTAGGGGCAGGTGGCGGGAACGATGATGTCGAGGGCGTGGGGAACGACATGTATGTCGAAGCTGGTGCCACGCAGCGGCTCCCCATCAACCTGGCAGGGTGGCTCCTCGTCAGGGAACTCCACATGAACGCGCTCGACGCTCCCGAGCCTCACCGCACGCGAGTGCGTGTGCCATCCCAGGCGTGCGAGGGCGAGGAGTCCGAGGAGGCGGGGCGTGGACGGAATGCTGACGTTGAAACAGATGTCAAGGAGACCGTCGGCGGGGGAGGCGTCGGGGCAGATGCGGAAGCCTCCCCCGTAGCTCGGTCCGTTTTGGACCGCCATCACGATGCTCTGCAGCTCAAGGGGGGCGTCGTTATCGAGGGTGAGCCGTGAGCGATACCCCTTTGAGCTCGAGGACAGGATCCGTATCCCCGAAGTGGCGAAGAGGGCCGAGCCCCTCTGGCTCGTGTTGCGCGCGCGACGCCTGGTGGTGTCCAGGGCAATGGCGGCGTCAAGGCCGAACGACAGGGTCTGCACCACGTAGGCAGACGCGCCCGTGTCGCTCGTGACCGCCTCGAGGTCGATGCGACGTCTCCTGCCTGAGATGATCTGGTCGAGCGCCCGCTCGGGGTCATTGATGCTCGCATGGATCGTGCGGGCAAAGTCGTTTCCCGATCCCATGGGGATGACGGCGAGGTCAGGCCTGCTGTGGTGAGGCAATCTCATGAGGCCGTTGACCGCCTCGTGTATGATGCCGTCCCCACCCAGCACGATGAGGGTGTCCACCTCGTCCATGGTCGAGGCCAGCTCGCCTGCATGCCCGGCCCTCTTCGTCAGCGAGAGCGAGAACGAGGTCGTGGCGGAGGGGTGGGCGTCGAAGAAGCGCTGGACGCGCTCGGCGGCCGCAGCGCCTCTGCCGCTACGTGCGACAGGATTGGCGAGTACCCGGGTTCTTCCCAGTCTGAGTTGGGCCATGTCGTCTCCTGCTGGCAGAGGGGTGATACGGGCATGCCTTCGCAGGCCATTGTAGAGGGAGAGTCCAAGGGTCTGCAGCCCGCGACGCGCAACGCGTGGTCTTGCTAGGCAGGCGGCCCCCGCAGGGGCGCATGACATGGGGGCTGGGGCGCCCATGGCCGTTCGGCGGACCCAGCTCTCTTGCGATATAAAAAGTCAGAGGCCCTCAGCCTCTGACCCTTAGTCCTATGGAGCGGCGGACGGGACTCGAACCCGCAACAGGCAGCTTGGAAGGCTGCTGCTCTACCAATTGAACTACCGCCGCGCGTGGTCGGGGTGACTGGATTCGAACCAGCGACCCTCTGCTCCCAAAGCAGATGCGCTACCAAGCTGCGCCACACCCCGGAGCCGCGTGGAAAGTATACGCGAGGCAGAAGGGCAAGGCAACGGCAGGCCTCGAATTCGCATCGGGGATGTACAGATTGTTACACGGCGTCGTTTGGATGACCTTGCGCCAAGCCAAGTTTTATATTCTCCACGATGTGGCGCCGTCCCCGGCAGCGTGATGACGTCCGGAATTGGCAGTTCGAGAGGAGAAGCAATGAACTATTCCCAGAGGGTCATGGCGGAGCTCAGGGAGCGGTACGCCGACCAACCCGAGTTCATCCAGGCGGCGGACGAGGTGCTCGAGACCCTGCAGCCGGCGCTCGACGCCCACCCAGAGTTCGAGGAGGGCGCACTGCTCGAGCGTATTGTCGAGCCCGAACGTATCGTCATGTTCCGCGTCCCCTGGGTCGACGACAAGGGCAAGGTGCAGGTCAACCGCGGCTACCGCGTCGAGTACAACTCCGCCCTCGGTCCCTACAAGGGCGGCCTGCGCTTCAACCCGACGGTGAGCCTGGGCATGCTGAAGTTCCTGGGCTTCGAGCAGATCTTCAAGAACTCGCTTACCACGCTGCCCATGGGTGGTGGCAAGGGCGGATCGGACTTCGACCCCAAGGGCAAGTCCAACATGGAGATCATGCGCTTCTGCCAGTCCTTCATGACTGAGCTCCAGCGCCACGTCGGCCCAAACACCGACGTCCCCGCCGGCGACCTGGGTGTGGGCGGCCGCGAGATCGGTTACCTGTTCGGCCAGTACAAGCGCCTGCGCAACGAGTGGTCTGGCGTGCTCACCGGCAAGGGCCTCAGCTTCGGCGGCTCGCTCGCTCGCACCGAGGCTACGGGCTACGGCTTGGTCTACTTCGTCCAGAACCTGCTCGAGGACCACGGTGACTCCCTCGAGGGCAAGACCGTCGTCGCCCACGGCTCCGGCAACGTCGCCATCTATGCGATCCAGAAGGCCCAGCAGCTAGGCGCCAAGGTCGTCGCCTGCTCTGACACCAGGGGCTGGGTCTACGATGGCGAGGGACTCTCCGTCGAGGCCCTCGAGGCCATCTACGCGGCCAAGCGCTCCGGTCACGACAAGGGCGTCAGCCTCGCCAAGTACAGCGAGCATCGCCCTGGCGCCGAGTACCATGCCGAGGACGGCCGCAACGTCTGGAAGGTCCCCTGCGACATCGCGTTGCCCTGCGCCCGCGAGAACACCCTCCTGCTCGAGGACGCCCAGGCGCTCGTCGCCAACGGCTGCAAGGTCGTGGGCGAGGGTGCCAACATGCCGACCACGACCGAGGCGACCGCCTACCTCATCGAGAGCGGAGTCGCGTTCTGCCCTGGCAAGGCTGCCAACGCAGGCGGCGTCGCCGTCTCGGGCCTCGAGATGAGCCAGAACGCCGGTCACATCTCCTGGACCTTCGAGGAGGTCGACGAACGCCTCAAGGGCATCATGGCTTCCATCTACCAGGCCTCGTCCAATGCGGCCAAGGAGTACGGCCACGAGGGCAACCTCGTTCTCGGCGCCAACATCGCAGGCTTCCTCAAGGTGGCGGATGCCATGATGGCCCAAGGCGTCTGCTAGGAAGGCGGCTTCCGGGGAGCTTCCGTCCCCATCCATGCCCGCACGAGCGAAAGGGCCCCGAGACGCGGTCTCGGGGCCCTTCTTCCGTGTGCAGTATGTCCATTCGATAACGCATGTCCAGTAATTCACATAATTGAATCTGAAGAGATTAGAATTCATCCAGACCTTTAACAACGGTACGGAGATACCGGCAAGGCGCCCAAATGAAGACAATCGTCATCGTGTTGGCGTCCGTCCCTGGCGGGCGCCTTTTCACGCGAGGGGTCATATGGGAGGGGAGGACGTGCGTGAACCCATTAGTTGACGGCATGCGCCAGCAGCGGGCGCTGCTGGCGCTCGAGGACGGGACGGTGCTCGAGGGGAGGTCGTGCGGCGCTCGTGGCGAGGCCTTCGGCGAGATCGTCTTCAACACCTCCATGACGGGCTATCAGGAGATCGTGAGTGACCCCAGCTATGCCGGGCAGATCGTCACGCTGACCTATCCCCAGGTCGGAAACTATGGCGTCAACGAGGGGTGCATGCAGTCGGGTTCGCCCCGGCTGCGTGCGCTGGTCGTCCGGGACATGTGCCATGCCCCCAGCAACTGGTCCAGCCAGACGAGCCTGCCCGACTTCCTGTGCGGGCACGGCGTCGTCGCCATGGAGGGTGTCGACACGCGCGCGCTGACGCTGCGAATACGCTCTGCGGGTGCCATGCGCGCGTGCGTCTCGACCATGGACCTTGACGGAGAGCGGCTCGTCTCCCGGGTCGTGGCGTCACCGTCCATCTCGGTCCATAACTTCGTGCCGGACGTCTCGACGCCCACGCCCTACGTCGTGGATGCGGCGGGTCCCCTCCGCTTCAGGGTCGTGGCGCTTGACTGCGGGGAGAAGCGCGGCATAACGGATGGCCTGGCTGCCCAGGGCTGTGAGGTCATCGTCATGCCGTGGGACGCGTCTTGCGAGCGCGTGCTGGCCGAGCGCCCGGACGGCGTGTTCGTCTCGAACGGGCCGGGGGACCCCACCCGGGTGGCGGTCACGAGGCACACGGTGTCCCAGCTCCTGGGCAGGCTGCCCGTCTTCGGCATCTGCCTGGGACACCAGCTTATGTCGCTTGCCGCGGGAGGCCAGATCGAGAAGCTGCCCTTCGGCCATCACGGTGGCAACGAGCCGGTCATGAACCTCCTGACCGGCAAGGTAGAGGTCACGGCGCAGAACCATGGCTTCGGGCTCGTGTTCCCCAGCCTGGGCGCCCTCGTCGGCGAGCTTTCGGGCGGGGAGACGGACCATCCCCGCGACCTGCGCCATTGGTGCGAGCGACGGCTGGCGCCCGTCGTCCTGACCTCCCGCCTCGGCCGCGTGCGCCTCACGCACGTGAACCTCAACGACGGCACGCCCGAGGGCATGCAGTTTCTGGACGTTCCCGCCTTCAGTGTCCAGTATCACCCGGAGGCCAGTCCCGGCCCGCATGATGCGGCCTACCTCTTCAGGGCGTTCGCACGCCTCATGGAGGGGCGCGACGACTATCTTGCCATCGACGTGCACGAGGGGAGGCGCTTCTGATGCCGAGGCGCGAGGACATCGAGAAGATCCTGGTCATCGGCTCTGGACCCATCGTCATCGGCCAGGCCTGCGAGTTCGACTACTCGGGCACCCAGGCCTGCCGCGCCCTGCGCGCCGCAGGCCTCTCGGTCGTGCTCGTGAACTCGAACCCCGCGACGATCATGACCGACCCGGACACCGCGGACAGGACCTACGTCGAGCCCATCACCCTCGACGCGGTGCGTCGCGTCATCGAGCGCGAACGGCCCGACGCCCTGCTGCCCAACATGGGCGGACAGACGGCGCTCAACTGCGCCGTCGCCCTGGGCGAGGCGGGCGTACTCGACGAGTTCGGCATCGAGGTCATCGGCTGCGACCTTGACTCCATCAGGCGGGGCGAGGACCGCGAGCTCTTTGCGGCGGCGATGGCGGACCTCGGCCTCGAGGTGGCACGCGCCGGTAGCGCCCACAGCATGCAGGATGCCCGTCGCATCGTCTCTGAGGTGGGATTTCCCGTGGTCATACGCCCGTCGTTCACGCTGGGTGGCGCAGGCGGCGGCATCGCCCGCGACCAGGGGGAGCTCGAGCGCATCGTCTCGCAGGGGCTTGCGCTCTCGCCTGAGCACGAGGTGCTCGTAGAGGAGTCCATCGAGGGCTGGAAGGAGATCGAGATGGAGGTCATGCGCGACGTTGCCGGCAACGGCATCGTCGTGTGCTCCATCGAGAACCTCGACCCCATGGGCGTTCACACCGGCGACTCCATCACGGTGGCGCCCGCCCAGACCCTGACCGACGCGGAGCTGCAGCGCCTGAGGGACTACTCCCTCGCCATCCTCGAGCGCATCGGCGTCGCGACGGGAGGGTCCAACGTGCAGTTCGCCGTCGACCCCAAGGACGGTCGCGTCATAGTCGTCGAGATGAATCCCCGCGTCAGCCGCTCCTCGGCGCTTGCGTCAAAGGCGACGGGGTTCCCGATAGCGAAGGTGGCTGCCCTCCTCGCCGTGGGCTACACCCTCGACGAGGTGGCCAACGACATCACCGGAGCCACGCCGGCCTGCTTCGAGCCCTCCATCGACTACTGCGTCGTGAAGGTGCCGCGCTTCGCCTTCGAGAAGTTCAAGGGCGCCAGCGAGGAGCTCACCACGCGCATGAAGAGCGTAGGTGAGGCGATGGCCATAGGTCGCTGCTTCGAGGAGGCCCTCCAGAAGGCCCTGCGTTCGCTCGAGCAGGGCAGGGCGGGACTTGGCGCCGACGCCCACGACGGCTTCGACGAGGACCGATTCGACGAGCTGGTCGCGCGCCCCACGCCCGAACGCATCTTCTACGTCGCCGAGGCACTCCGTCGCGGGTGGTCGGTCGCGCGCCTGCACGAGGTGACGGGCATCGACCCCTGGTACCTCTTTCGCATTGCGGACATCGTCCGCGCGCAGCGTACCCTTGCCGAGGACGGCCTCGCGGGCCTCGACGCGGAGCGTCTGCTCGCCGCGAAGCAGCTGGGCCTCTCGGACGTGCAGATCGCCCACCTCACGGGGTCGAGGGAGGAGGTCGTGCGGGCACTGCGCGAGGTGCTGGGCGTCCGTGCCGTCGTGAAGACGGTGGACACGTGTGCCGGGGAGTTCTCTGCAAGTACCGACTACCACTATCTGACCTACGAGTGCGGGGGCGTCACCGAGGCGCATGAGGCCTCCAGGCCACGCGCCCTGATCCTCTCGGCGGGACCCAACCGCATAGGCCAGGGCATCGAGTTCGACTACTGCTGCGTCCATGCCGCACGGGCCCTGCACGAGCGTGGCTTCGAGACGGTCATGGTCAACTGCAACCCCGAGACCGTCTCCACAGACTACGACAGCTCGGACAGGCTCTACTTCCAGCCGCTCACCTTCGAGGACGTGATGGACGTCATCGAGGTGGAGCGCCCCGCCGGCGTCGTCGTGGCGCTGGGCGGGCAGACGCCCATCAAGCTGGCCCGCGACCTGGAGGCGGCAGGCGTGCCCATCATGGGCACGAGCCCCGATGCCATCGACCTGGCCGAGGACCGCGACCGCTTTGCGGCCCTGCTCGACCGCCTGCGCATATCCTATCCGCCCTCGTCCGTGGCGCGGACGCAGCAGGAGGCCGCGGAGGTCGCCCGGCGCATCGGCTACCCGCTGGTCATCCGCCCGAGCTACGTGCTGGGGGGTCGCGGCATGGGCATCGTCTACGGCGACGAGGACCTTGCCGCCTACATGGCCTCGGCCACGCATGTCACGCCCGAGCGACCGGTCTACCTCGACGCCTTCCTCGAGGACGCCATCGAGCTCGACGTCGACGCCCTCGCAGATGGTCGAGAGTGCTATGTGGGGTCTGTCCTCGAGCACATCGAGGAGTGCGGCATCCATTCCGGTGACTCGGCCTGCTGCTGGCCTCCGTTCTCGCTCTCGGACGCCATCGTGGGGCGCGTCCGTGACACGACGCGCCGCCTCGCCCTCGCCTGCGGCATCCATGGCCCCCTCAACGTGCAGTTCGCCATCCGAGACGAGCAGGTCTTCGTCATCGAGCTCAATCCTCGCGCAAGCCGCACGGTGCCCTTCTCGTCCAAGGCCACGACCGTCCCTCTGGCCCAGTGCGCGGCGCGCATCATGGCGGGGGAGACGATCGAGTCCCTGCGCCTTGAGGGAATCCTGCCCAGCGAGGGATGCGGCGCAGGCTACTTCGCCGTCAAGGAGGCGGTCATGCCATGGAGCCGCTTCCCGGGCGCGGACTCGGTCTTGGGCCCCGAGATGAAGTCGACCGGCGAGGTCATGGGCATCGCGCGGACCTTCCCGGAGGCCTATGCGAAGACGCGCCAGGCCATCGACTACGCCATGCCCGAGGACGGCACGGTCTTCGTAAGCGTCTGCGACCGGGACAAGCGCGCCATCGCGCCCGTGGCATTGGCGCTCGAGGGCCTGGGCTATGACATCGTGGCAACGCCGGGTACGGCCAAGACCCTGCGGGCGGCTGGAATCGCCTGCGAGGTGGTCTCCCGGATAGCCGACGGGCATCCCAATGCGGTCGATCTGATGGAGGAGGGAAAGGTGAGCTTCATCATCAACACGCCGCACGGGCGTGCGTCGCGCGGTGACGGGGCGCGCCTGAGGGGGGAGGCCGTCAGGCGCGGCATCACCTGCGTGACGGCACTCTCGGCGACGATAGCCCTGGTGCAGGCGCTTACGGCCTCACGACGGCGGGAGGGGGAGGTCTTCGCCCTGCAGGACCTGGCATAGCATGGACGCCCCTGGGCCCCTCCGCGTGGAAAGATTGAGCACGGTGGGGAAATGCTGTGCGGCTTTGCTATCATGCAAAGGCTGTGTGATAACGCGGGCGTGGCGGAACTGGTAGACGCGCTGGATTTAGGTTCCAGTGGGAGAAATTCCGTGAAGGTTCGAGTCCTTTCGCCCGCACCATCACCCGAGGCTTAGGTACTGCGCGAGGCAGGCGCACGAGCGTGCCGAGCACGAGAACACTGGAGGAACGTTGGACATCACCGTCACCGCCGAAAGGCCCGACAACGACAAGGTCGTCGCCACCATCACCGTCTGCGCCGCAGACGTCGACAAGGCCATTGCCGCCGCCTACAAGGACATCGCCAGGAAGTACAACTTCCAGGGCTTCCGCAAGGGCCGTGCCCCGCGTCCGGTCATCGACAGCCTGGTCGGCCGCGCCAACGTCCTGGCCCAGGCCACCGAGGACGTCATGAATGACGCCCAGCCCATGATGCTCGAGCAGCTCGACATCGTCCCCGTCGACCGCCCCGACTACGGCGAGCATCCCGTGGCGGTCGTCGAGCACGAGGACTTCACCACCACGGCCACCGTCCTTGTCCCACCCGCGTGCGAGCTCGACTCCTACGACGCCCCTGCGATCAACATGCCGCCTGCCGAGGCCACCGAGGCCGAGGTCGACCAGCAGCTCGAGCAGCTCCAGAGCTACCGTGCCACCTACGAGGACGAGGACGAGGACCGTCCCGTCGCCGCCGATGACGTCATCGTCTGCGACATCGAGAACAAGCAGGGCGTCCCCGAGCTTGCCGGCGAGGGCCGTCAGCTCGCCCTCAACGGCTCCTACCTGCCCAGCGACTTCGTCGCGGGTGTCATCGGCATGAAGAGGGACGAGACCAAGGAGATCTCCTGGACCAAGGCCGTCGACGGCGAGAGCGACCACGACTTTGCCGTCTCGGTCACCCTCAGGGGCATCAAGAGGTCCGTCCTCCCCGCAATCGACGAGGAGTTTGCAAAGGGCACCGGCTTCGACTCCGTCGAGGCGCTGCGCGACGCCGTGAGGGAGGAGATCGAGGAGGACAAGAAGCGGAGCCTGCCTTCGCTCAAGGAGGACCGCCTCGTCGAGGAGATCGGCAGGCACCTCACCCTGGAGAAGGTCCCCGAGGCCTACCAGAACCAGGTCTTCTCTGAGCTGGCCCAGGAGTTCCTCGGCCAGCTTCAGCGTCAGGGCATGTCGCTCGACATGTACCTTGCCGCCCGCCAGATCAAGTCCGAGGACTTCCTTGCCGACCTGCGCGAGCAGGCAGGCGAGCGAGCGCGCCAGTCGCTGGCCCTTGATGCGCTGGCCACCAAGCTCGCCCTCGAGGCCACCGAGGAGGACGTGAGGGCCGAGTTCGAGCGTGCCGGGGTCGATGATGTGGACAAGTCCATCGCCGAGTTCACCCAGTCTGGCCAGATGCCTGCGGTCCGCGAGTCCATCCGTCGCACCAAGGCCGTCAACTGGCTCGTCGAGAACGCCACGGTCACCGAGGTCGACGAGGTCGCCGAGAAGCGTGCCCAGAAGGACGCCGAGTAGGCGTCACCTCGCGCCCCCGCGCCCATAGGACTACGGATGCGCTCCGAGGGGTACCTTACCCCGGAGCGCATTTTCGACAGCAGAGGAGACCCACCCATGCACAACCCCATGGCAACCCCGCTCATCCCGTACGTCATCGAGCAGACGCCGCGTGGCGAGCGCAGCTACGACATCTACTCGCGACTCCTGAACGACCGCATCGTCTTTCTCGGCGAGGAGATCACCCGCGACTCGGCGAACCTCGTGATCGCGCAGCTGCTCCATCTCGAGAGCCAGGACCCCGACAAGGACATCTCCCTCTACATCGACTCACCTGGTGGGGAGGTCTACGCGGGCCTGGGCATCCTCGACACGATGAACTTCATCAAGCCCGACGTCTCGACCATCTGCGTGGGCATGGCCGCCTCGATGGCGTCCGTCCTTCTCGCCGCAGGGACGCCAGGCAAGCGCCTTGCACTGCCAAACTCCATGATCATGATCCATCAGCCCAGCTCTGGCGCCCAGGGCCAGCAGACGGACATCCAGATCGTCGCCGACGAGACCAAGTGGATCCGCAACCACATGAACGAGCTGCTGGCGCAGTATACTGGGCAGTCCGTGGAGAAGATCAACGCCGACACCGAGCGCGACAACTACCTGCGCGCAAGCGAGGCCGCTGCTTACGGCCTGGTCGACAAGGTCATCTCCTCCCGTACCGAGCAGGTTGACTAGTACGAGGACGCGCGTGCGCCCCGCAAGGAGAAGCTAGATGCCGACAAACGACATGAACACCCCAGAGCCGCACTGCTCGTTCTGCGGCAAGAGCCGCAGCCAGGTGCGTAAGCTCATCCAAGGGCCCAATGGGGTCTTCATCTGCGACGAGTGCGTCAACGAGTGCGCAGACATCATCTCCGAGGACGATGCGGCGCAGTACGCCGACGAGAAGGGAGAGGCACCCTCAGCGCCCATCGCGTACCTCCCGACCCCGCACGAGATCTACGACGAACTCTCGCAGTACGTCATGGGCCAGGAGGACGCCAAGCGCGCCATGAGCGTCGCCGTCTACAACCACTACCGCCGCATCATCTCGGGGGACGACGGCACCAATGCCGACGGCGAGCGCGTCGAGCTCGCGAAGAGCAACATCCTGCTGCTGGGTCCCACCGGCACCGGCAAGACGCTGCTGGCCCAGACGCTCGCGCGCTTCCTGGAGGTGCCGTTCGCCATCGCGGACGCCACGACCCTCACCGAGGCGGGCTATGTGGGCGAGGACGTGGAGAACATCCTGCTCAAGCTCATCACCGCGGCCGACGGCGACGTCGAGCGAGCCCAGGTGGGCATCGTCTACATCGACGAGATCGACAAGATCGCGCGCAAGGCCGAGAACCTCTCCATCACCCGTGACGTCTCGGGCGAGGGCGTGCAGCAGGCGCTGCTCAAGATCCTCGAGGGCACCGAGGCGAGCGTCCCACCGCAGGGAGGGCGCAAGCACCCCCAACAGGAGCTCATCCACATCGACACCAAGAACATCCTCTTCATCTGCGGCGGCGCCTTCGTGGGCCTGGACAAGATCGTCGCGGACCGCATCGGCAAGAAGGGCATCGGCTTCAACGCCGAGCTTGCCAAGCGGGTCGAGGAGAACCAGGACGAGCTCATGGGCCAGGTCATGCCCCAGGACCTGCACAAGTTCGGCATGATTCCCGAGTTCATCGGTCGCATCCCCGTCATCACCTCCACCAAGGAGCTGACAGAGGACGATCTGGTCGAGATCCTGACCAAGCCCAAGAACGCCATCGTCAAGCAGTACCGTCGCATGTTCGAGATCGAAGGCGTCGAGCTCGACTTCGACGACGACGCCCTGCGTGAGGTGGCCGCACAGGCAATTGCCCGTGGCACGGGCGCCCGCGGCCTCAGGGCCATCTGCGAGTCGACCCTCGAGGAGACCATGTTCGACCTTCCGAGCGACCTCGACATCACGAGGGTTGTCGTGACCAAGGAGTCGGTGGGCGGGACCGTGAGACCCATGGTCGTCCGTCAGGACAGCGGCAAGCACCGCGCAAGCTAGACCCACAGAGCGGTCGTCGGCCCCATCGTCGTCATCATGATTCAGGTCGCAGGCCCTCAGATAAGGGAGCTCATGGATCGCCATAGGGGGTCTGGTCCCAAGTAAGCGGGCGGCTCGGATGGCTGCCGGGCCTCCCCCGGTGACCTGTCACGCGGACAGCAGGCCCCGTGCGTTGAGTGCGATGCGCTCTGTCAGTGCGTCGGACTCCATGTGGCGTGACTGTGCGACCATGGCGATGCTCCTCCCAAGCGCGGCCTCAATCATCTGGGCCTTGAAGGGCCGGCCCACATGTGGCGGCAGGTCCGTCTCGGTGAGCAGACGGTCGAGGGGCAGCTGACGGGCATACTCGCGACCGCGCCTGGTGGCGAGCATCATCTGGTTGACGCTGAACCAGCAGCCGGACTTGACGGCGCGGTGCAGCTCGTCCGAGCTGCCGCTGAACCAGTGGAACACGCAGCGGCAACGCTCGAGGCAGCCGGTCTCGGCGAGGATGTCGAGGCAGGCGCCCGCCGCGTGCACGGCGTGGATCGAGATGACCGTGGGGGTGGTTGGGGTCGCGTGTGCCACTGCGGCTGCGCACACACGCCTGAAGGCCTCCACTTGACATGCGTGGGAGTCGGATGGCGTGTGTGCGTCCGAGAAGTCGAGGCCAACCTCGCCCAGCCAGCGCGTGTGCGCGGCAAGCTCCTCAAAGCGTCGAATGTCCTCTTCTTCACATCGCCCGTCCGCGACCCACCAGGGATGCAGGCCCAAGGCCAGATGCACGTTGGGAAGGTGGCCCAGACGGGGGAGGGCAGCCTCGTACCCCTTGGGCGTGACGGTCGTCGCGAAGAGCGCCAGTCCGTCCCGCTTGGCCTGATCCGCCACTTCGACGGCGTTTGGCATGAAGTCCAGGTGGACGTGGGCGTCAAAGAGCCTCATCTTCTGGCCTCGAGTCCCGCGAGCCCGCAGATGACGCGCCCGGCGATCATCTGGCCCATGATAGGTGGCATGTAGCTCATGGTGCCCAGGATGGAGGCACCCTCCCGCACGAAGCCGCCGTCGCCCAAGGCGGCTGCCTTGCCCTCGGGCTCGCACGGCGACTCGTCGGAGCAGAGGACCTCCAACCCATGGATGCCACGCTTGCGACACTCCTTGCGGATGATGCGCGCCAGCGGGTCGTTGGTGGTTTTCTCGATACGCGAGAAGCGCAGGCGGGTGGGGTCGAGCTTGTTGGCTCCTCCCATGCTGGCTACCTCGCGGATCCCCTCGTCCTGACACCACTGCGCAATGATGAGCTTCTGGCTCACGGTGTCGATGGCATCCACCACGTAGTCCGGGCGGGGGAGGGCCGAGAGGGTCTCGGCCAGGTTCTCCTTCGAGAGGAACCGTTGGTGGAGGGTGAGGTGGCAGGAGGGGTTGATGTCGCTTACGATGCGGGCCATGACCTCGGTCTTCGGCTGGCCGATCGTGGAGTTGTAGGCAACGGCCTGCCGGTTGATGTTGCTTGGGGCTACCACGTCGCGGTCCACGAGGACGAGCTCCCCCACGCCACCGCGCGCGAGGGCCTCGGCGCAGCTTGAGCCGACGCCGCCCAGGCCCAGCACCATGACGCGGGCCGCCTGCACGCGTGCCAGCGCCTCTGTGCCCATCACCAGGCGCAGGCGGTCGAGGGCGGTCTCTTCGGTGTCCCCCTGAGCGTGGTTTTGCGTGCCGTCGCTCCATATGCCGTCGCATGCGCCCTCGGCCTTGTAGTCCATGTGGTGCTCCTCCATGTGACGCGGTGCAAGCTGATGTGGTGCGAATGCGGTATCGGCATTGTACGGCAGGGCAGGACGTGCCAATCCGAGCGATTTCGGGGACCTGCTTGGGCTTGGGAATCGGCGTCAGCCCGTGGGAAATCGACCGGCTTCTCGGGCATGTGCCCGAAAGAAGATCGGATGAAGGCCGTCGAGGCCTGCATCGCGCATGTGCGCACAAGGCTCCTGTCAGCAACCTAGAGACATGCCGTACCCCTAGTTGGTCGGTGTTCATTCACCGTTCGGGCGGCCCCTTCCCGTGCTAAGCTAATGAGTTATCTGCTCGCACACCAGGCGAGCCGTCCGTCTGCACCACCCGTGCGGGCGTTGTGCAACCCGTCCCTCCGGTCGTGCGCGCTCAAGACACGAGTGCCAACGCGTGCCGCAGGGCCCAACAGAAAGCGAACCACAGTGGAAGAGATGCCCAAGACCTACGATCCCCAGACCACCGAGCCCGAGCTCATCGAAGCGTGGATGAGCGCGGGCTGCTACCAGCGCTCCAAGGGCGTCGGCGACTGCACCGTCACCATCCCGCCGCCCAACGTCACCGGCATCCTCCACATGGGTCACGCCATGGACGACACCATCCAGGACGCCTACGTGCGCTACAGCCGCATGCGCGGCCGCTCCACCCGCTGGATCCTGGGCACCGACCATGCGGGCATCGCCACGCAGACCAAGGTGGACAAGAAGCTCAAGGAGGAGGGCGTCTCCCGCCTCCAGATCGGCCGAGAGAAGTTCCTGGAGGCCTGCTGGGACTGGCGTCGCGAGTACGGCGGCACCATCGTCTCCCAGATCAAGCGCATGGGCTGCTCCATCGACTTCGATGACGAGAAGTTCACGATGAGCCCCGAGTACGCCCGGGCCGTGCGCAAGGTGTTCTGCGACTGGTACCACGAAGGCCTCATCTACCGCGGCAAGCGCATCGTCAACTGGTGCCCCAGCTGCAAGACGGCCATCAGCGACGACGAGGCCGAGTACAGGGGCGAGGAGGGCCACCTCTGGTACCTGCGCTACCCGCTCGTGGAGCCCACCGGTGGCATCGAGTACGTCACCGTGGCCACCACCCGCCCCGAGACCATGCTCGGCGACACGGGCATTGCCGTCTCGCCGTCAGACCCCGACAAGCAGTCCCTCGTGGGCAAGAAGGTCCTGCTGCCCATCGTGGGCCGCGAGATCCCCATCTTCTCCGACTGGCACGTGGACGCGGGCTTCGGTACCGGCTTCGTGAAGGTCACGCCTGCGCACGACCCCAACGACTATGCCATGGGCCAGGCCCACGGCCTGCCACAGATCAACATCTTCGACGAGCGCGCCCACGTGGTGGAGGGCTACGGTGAGTTCAGCGGCATGGACCGCGACGAGTGCCGCGAGGCCATCGTCAGCTGGTTCGACGAGCACGGCCTTCTCGACCACGTCGAGGAGCTGGACCATTCGGTCATGCACTGCTACCGCTGTGACACGGCGCTCGAGCCCTGGCTCTCCGAGCAGTGGTTCGTTGCCGTGGACAAGCTCAAGGGGCGCGCCACCGAGGTCGTGCGCTCGGGCGAGGTCAAGTTCCACCCCGCACGTTGGACGGACACCTACCTCACCTGGATGGATGGCCTCAAGGACTGGTGCATCAGCCGCCAGCTGTGGTGGGGACACCGCATCCCCGTGTTCTACTGCGAGGACTGCGGCTGGCAGGATGCCCTCATGGAGGATACGGGCACCTGTCCCAACTGCGGTGGCCACCACGTGCACCAGGACGAGGACGTGCTGGACACCTGGTTCTCCAGCCAGCTGTGGACCTTCGCCACGCAGGGCTGGCCGGATGACGCCACCGAGCTTGCCCAGCACCATCCCACCAAGGTCCTGGTCACCGCCCGCGACATCATCGCGCTCTGGGTCGCACGCATGATCATGAGCTCGCTTTACTTCACGGGCGAGATCCCCTTCCGCGACGTCTACATCTACGCGACCATCCTCGCCAAGGACGGCAGCCGCATGAGCAAGTCCAAGGGCAACGGCGTGAACCCCATGGACCTCATGGAGAGGTACGGCGCGGACGCCATGCGCTTCAACCTCCTGACCCTCATCACCAACAACCAGGACGTCAAGTTCGACGCCAACATCGACAAGAAGACCCATGCCCTCATCGACAGCCCCCGTACCGAGCAGGCGCGCTCCTTCGTCACCAAGATCTGGAACGCCAGCCGCTTCGTCCAGATGAACCTCGACGGCTACGCGCCTGGCGAGCCCAAGGCCGAGACGCCCGAGGACGCCTGGATGCTCAGCCGCCTCGCGCGCATCGTCGACGAGGCCACCGAGGCCCTCGAGGGCTATGCCTTTGGTGACTACGCCCGCGACATGCAGTCCTTCTTCTGGAACGAGGTCTGCGACTGGTACATCGAGCTCTGCAAGGGCCGCTTGCTGGGTGGCACGCCAGAGGAGCGTCTGCAAGCGCAGCGCAACCTGGTCTTCGTCCTGGACACCTCCCTGCGTCTGCTGCATCCCGTGATGCCCTTCGTGACCGAGAAGGTCTGGGACGCGCTGCCCGCGAGCGCCTTGGGCCGCATGTCGGCCACAGGAGAGGTCGATTCGCGCTTCCTGATGCTCGCCAGCTGGCCCGAGCCCGCAGACTTCGCACGCTTTACGGACGACCGTGCTGAGGGCGACTTCGAGCTTGCAAAGGGCCTCATCTCCGCCGTGCGCTCCACGCGAGCGCGCTATCGCCTCTCGCCCAAGGCCGAGCTGGCGGTCGCTGTCAAGGCGGATGCGGCTGCGTCCGAGAAGATCAGCGCCCAGGTGGACTTCATCCGCCAGGTCGGGCGCGTGAGCGCTCTCACCGTGGGCGCACCGGACGAGTTCGTTCGCCCCGAAGGCTCCGTCAGCGTGTTGGCGCCCGACTTCGAGGCCTACGTCGTGGTCGGTGGTCTCGTCGACCTCTCCGCAGAGGCGGCGCGTCTCGAGAAGGAGCTCGCCAAGGCCGAGAAGGACCTGGCCTCCGTCTCGCGCACCCTCTCCAACGAGGGCTTTGTCGCCAAGGCCGCGGCAGATGTCATCGAGAAGAAGCGTGCACAGAGGGACGAGCTCTCCGTCACGGTCGAGCGTCTCTCGGCCCAGATTGCGGACCTAGTGTAGGGAACCCGGTACGGTGGAGCCCGACGTGCATGACATGGGGCCGTCGGCAAAGGACCGTAAGGCCACGTTGCGAGTGTGTCTGACGTCCCGTCGGGCTGCCGCCTCCGCTGAGAGACGCGCTGCGGCAGATGCGGCCATCGTGCAACGGGTAGTGCGTCTGCCCGAGTACGCGCGCTCATCTCTCCTGCTCACTTATCTTGCCATGGGCGAGGAGGTGGAGACCCGCGGCCTGATTGGGCGCGCCTGGGCGGACGGTAAGGCCGTGGCGCTCCCGCGCTGCCTGCCGGGCAGACGTCTGGCATGGCAGCGCATCGAATCGCTTGATGGTCTCGTGCGAAGCCCCTTTGGTGTCGAGGAGCCGCCCGACGATCCGGGAGCCCTGGTCGACCTCGGGGCAGCCATGCCGGATGCATGGCCGCCAGACGCGCGGTCGTCAGGTGTGTGGCCGTCAGATGCGTCCGTGTCAGACGTATTGGCCATCGTACCGGGGCTTGCGTTTGACCGGCAGGGCTACAGGGTCGGCTACGGCGGAGGCTTCTATGACACGTTTCTCGCAGGCTTTGGTGGCAGCACGATTGGCCTGTGCCGTTCCGGCCTTCTGAGTGATGATCTGGGGTTGTTGGGCGCCCTTGAGCCCCACGACCTGCCGGTGCAGGTCGTGGTGACGGACACCGAGGCACTCAGGATGGATGCGTGAATGGGAACCCGACGTCATGAGCAAGGATGATACGCGACGGGATGTGCCACGGACGCGTGGACGGGAGTAGATTAACGGTGACCTCAACCTTAGCAACATGAGGTGTGCCACGGACGCGTGGACGGGAGGGGAATTTTTGTGAGCCGTTCCAGAGAGGCCACTCACAGAAGTTCACCACGTGTCCGGAATTTAGGCCTTGTTGGATGGCTGAGGAGGAATTGTGAGCGGTGCCAGCGCAACCACTCACAAAGATTCCCCTGGCATCCTCTGAATGCAAAAAAATGGATGGGAGAAGAACCTTTGTGAGTTGCGTTCACGACTCCGCTCACAGTAGCTCATCTCCCATCCCGAGAAGATAAAAAAGCGGACGTCACACGAACTTTTGTGAGTTGGCTGTCACAGGCCATCGCCATCACAGGCCGCCGCCACGACTTGCCATCACGGGCTGTCATATGAAGGTCACCACGCCAGAAGCTGCCGTTCGCGGTGCTGCCGTTCGTGGGGGCGAGGCCTACTGCCCGAAGGACTGCTGCTCGGCCTGGACCAGGCGAGTGAGCACCAGGTTCACGGGCGTGGGGATGCCATGGCGCTTGCCACCCTCCACGATGGCGCCGTTGATTGCCTTGACCTCGGTCCGACCGCGATGCTCGATGTCCTGGAGCATGGAGCACTTGGTGACTGCAGCCGAGACGGTGACGTCAACCACATGCCGGTAGATGCCGTCGTAGTCAATGTCGATGCCCTCTGCGCGGGCGACGGCGGAGAACTCCTCCACGGCCAGGCGCTGAATCTCTCCCGCAGGCTCTATGGAGTGGGTCTCCCCATTCTTGAGGCGGGCAAGGGCTCCGATGGCATTGATGCCCACGTTGACGGCGAGCTTGGTCCACACCAGGGAGTTCACGTCTTCGACGCAGTTGACGATGAAGCCGCCTGTGCGCAGGAGATCGGCCAGGCGATTGATGCGCTCCGTAATGCCGCCTGCGTACTCGCCGATGGAAATTTCGCCCGTGGCCGTGCCACGCGTCTTGCCCGGCTCGTACATGGTGGCGCCGAAGGTGGTGGTGCCCACGCAGGTGCGCTCCTCGCCCACGACGGAGGAGATGGTCTCGTAGTTGCCCACTCCATTCTGCAAGGTGAGGACCGTCGTGTTGTCCCCGATGATCTTGAGGCAATCGCGTGCGGCGGTGACGTTGTCGTAGGACTTGACGGTGAACATGATGAGGTCGGGGTCGGGCACGTCCTCGATGCGGCTCGTGATGGGGACGTCCAGGACCTCTGTTTCGTCTCCGCGGGTCACGGAGAGGCCCCTCTCTTGGATGGCGCTTACCACCTCGGGACGGATCTCCACCAAGGTGACGTCCTGTCCACTCTTGTAGAGGATGGAGCTAAAGAGGGTGCCGATGGAACCGGCACCGACAACGGCGATCTTCACGGTACGCTGCCTTTCTGTCGAGGGAGACGGTCGAGGGCGATGGTAGCAAAGCACTCACCCGCCTCCTCCGGTCGCAGGCGGCTTTCTAACACGCCAGACATGTTGCATGCCTTTGGGGCGGTGAGGGATACGGGGCATGCGGAGCTGCGAGATGCCTCGCGTGCGCGCCTTCGCGCATGTCCCTGCGTGTCACCCGTTTGTTGCCGCCTTCGTACGCTTTATGGAATCGGGAGTACCCTGTGCGTCTTTGTGTGCACAATGGTCCGTGGTCAGTCGTCCCGTGAAATTCGGTAACCATTGGTGCCGCCAGGTGCCATAAAGCGAGGGAGAGCCCGCCATGAACACCATGCATACGTCAGACATCGAGATCGCCCAGGGAGCAACGATGCTTCCCATAGGCGAGGTCGCACGACGGGCGGGGCTCCCTGAGGGCATGCTCGAGCCGTATGGTCGCACCAAGGCGAAGGTTGACGTCCATTCGCTCGGAGACCTCCCCCAACGAGGCAAGCTGGTCCTGGTGACAGCCATCAACCCCACGCCCGCAGGCGAGGGCAAGACCACCACTTCGATTGGGCTGGCGGATGCCATGAATCGCCTGGGTCACCAAACCATGCTGGCCCTGCGCGAGCCGTCGCTGGGTCCCGTCTTCGGTGTCAAGGGTGGTGCTGCCGGTGGCGGCTACGCCCAGGTCGTTCCCATGGAGGACATCAACCTGCATTTCACGGGCGACTTCCACGCTATCGGGGCGGCGAACAACCTCTGTGCCGCCATGCTCGACAACCACATCAAGCAGGGCAACGCCTTGGGGATCGATCCTCGTCGCGTGACCTGGAGGCGCTGCGTGGACATGAACGACCGCCAGCTCAGGAACATCGTCGACGGACTGGGCGGTGCAGCCAACGGCATGCCTCGCGAGGATGGTTTCGACATCACCGTCGCCTCCGAGGTCATGGCCGTCTTCTGCTTGGCTACCGACCTCGCAGACCTCAAGGCCCGCCTGGGCCGCATGGTCGTGGCCTACACCTTCGATCGCAGGCCCGTCACCGTCCACGACATCCGCGCCGAGGGAGCCATGTGCGTACTTCTCAAGGACGCCATCAAGCCCAACCTGGTCCAGACGCTCGAGGGTAATCCCGCCTTTGTCCACGGTGGCCCGTTTGCGAACATCGCCCACGGGTGCAACTCCGTTGAGGCGACTACTACAGCCCTCAAGCTTGCTGACTACGTCGTGACCGAGGCCGGCTTCGGTGCGGACCTCGGTGCCGAGAAGTTCCTGGACATCAAGTGTCGCGCTGCGGACCTCAGGCCCAGCGCCGTCGTCGTCGTCGCGACCGTCCGCGCCCTCAAGTTCAACGGCGACGTTCCCAAGGCACGACTGGGCGAGGAGAACCTCGGCGCCCTCGAGGCGGGCCTTCCCAACCTACTGCGTCACGTGGGCAACATCCGTGACGTCTGGGGGCTGCCCGTCGTCGTGGCCATCAACGCCTTCCCCACGGACACGGCAGCGGAGCTTGCCCTCGTGGAGCGCAGGTGCAGCGAGCTGGGTGTGAGCGTCGCCCTCTCCGAGGTCTGGGCCAAGGGAGGTGCCGGTGGCGAGGCTCTGGCCGAGGAGGTTGTGCGCCTGTGTGATGCGCCCAATGACTTCCGCTTCGCCTACGACGTGGACGACACGATTGAGGCCAAGCTCGATGCCATCGCAACGAAGGTCTACCATGCCGACGGCGTCGATCTCACGCCAGCCGCACGCAGGCAGCTTGACCAACTCGAGGGACAGGGCTTTGGCAACCTGCCCATCTGCGTCGCCAAGACCCAGTACTCTTTCACGGACGACCAGTCTAAGCTCGGCGCACCCGAGGGTTTCCGCATCACGGTCCGTAACCTCAAGGTGTCAGCGGGTGCCGGCTTCGTCGTCGCGCTCACGGGCGACATCATGACCATGCCAGGACTGCCGAAGGTCCCTGCGGCGGAAGAAATCGACGTCATGGAGGACGGCAGGATCGTCGGGCTGTTCTAGCCCGCGCATTCCAGCCTGCAGGAGGTATTGCATGGTCAACGACTATGAGCTCGTCGACTTCCTCGACGCGCTCGCATCCCGGAACTCGACTCCCAGCGGGGGTGGCGCCACGGCCGTCGTGGGCTCCATGGCCGTGTCCTTAGGCGAGATGGTGGCAAACCTGACCGTCGGCAAGGCCTGCTATGCGGACGTCCAAGGGCGCATAGCGACCATCGTCGTGCGCGCCGAACAGGTGCGTTCCCGCCTCATACAGCTGATGGACGAGGACGAGTGTGCCCTCGCGCCTCTGCTTGCCGCTTATGCGCTCCCGCATGGCACTGCATCCGAGGCTGACGAGCGCACCCTTCGCATGGAGGAGGCCCTGCGCGGGGCCTGTGGTCCTCCGATTGGGGTCATCGAGGCGATCCATGAGGCCCTTTCGCTCTTCGATGAGCTTGCATGCATAGGCTCCCGCATCGCGCTCTCTGACGTCGGGGTCGCTGCATCCTTCGCCACTGCCGCACTCAGGGGTGCGAGCCTGAACGTCCTCGTCAACACGAGCATGATGGCGGACCGCACTTACGCTGAGCGCCTCAACGCTCGCACGAGGGAGCTGGTTTCTGATGGCTGCGAGCGTGCGGAACGCATCTTTCTCGACGTGGAGGGGGAGATGACATGTCCCAGGAGCTGACGGGGGCGCCCGTGGCTCAGGCCGTCATGGAAGGCCTCCGGCCTCGCATCGCGGCACTTGCCCGGGATGGCGTGTCTCCCAAGCTCGCGATTGTGCGGGTGGGCGAGCGCTCCGGCGACCTCTCCTACGAGCGTGGCGCCTGCAAGCGCTGCTCCTCCCTGGGCATTGAGGTCGAGAAGATCGTCCTGCCAGGCGACACACCGCAGATCCAGTTGGAGCATGCTATCGAGTGCGTGAGCGGGGACGGGTCCGTCCACGGCTGCCTCCTCCTTCGCCCGCTTCCCCGGACGCTGGATGAGCGGCGGGTCGCCTTCTTGCTTTCCGTCGAGAAGGACGTGGACTGCCTGACGGACGGCTCTCTCGCCGGCGTGTTCGCTGGGCGCCCCACGGGCTTTCCCCCCTGCACCGCCGAGGCCGTCGTGCTCATGCTTGAGCATTATGGCTGTGGGCTGCGCGGTGCGGACGTCGTGGTCGTAGGGCGTTCCCTGGTGATCGGCAGACCAGTCGCCATGATGCTGCAGGCCAGGAACGCCACCGTGACCATGTGCCACACCAAGACACACGGCCTTGCCGAGAAGTGCCGCGCGGCGGACGTCCTTGTCGTCGCGGCGGGTCACGCCCGTGTCGTGGGGGCTGACTTCGTCCGCGACGGCCAGACGGTCATTGACGTCGGCATCAACCGGGATGAGGTGACAGGTAAGCTATGTGGCGATGTGGACTACGACACCGTGGCACCGATCGTCTCGGCCATTTCGCCCGTCCCGCGCGGAGTGGGCTCCGTCACCACGGCCGTCCTTGCCAAGCACGTCATCGAGGCGGCCGAACGCTCCTGCACATGAGGGGGCATGTCGCCTTGGGGACTGCGCGTCACGCACCGGCGCCAGACCGTGCCGTCACCTACTGCGTTGTCAAATGCTGCCAAAGCGTGTAAGGGGTTCCACTCAGCCATGTATACCGTACCGTTTGACGTGCCTACGCTCGACTACGCGGGCGCCTTGGACAAGCTCAGGTCCACGCTCAGGTTCGGCATCCAGCCCATGCTCGAGAGCGTCGAGGACATGCTCTCTGAGCTGGGCGATCCTGACCTCGCGTTCGAGAGCGTCCAGATCGCCGGCACCAACGGCAAAACCTCGACCTCCCGCTATGCCCAGGCCATCCTCATGGGCGAGGGAAGGCGTACGGGGCTCTACACCTCGCCCGAGCTGGTGAGCTACACCGAGCGCATGGAGATCATGGGACGGCCCGTGGACGAGGGGGCCTTCGCCCACGGCATCTCCGCGGCCGTCGAGGCGGGCCGCCGCATGAACCAGAGGCGCACGTCAGCGGGGGAGCGTCCCTACGACATCACGGAGTTCGACCTGCTGACGGTGGCTGCCTGCGTGGTCTTTGCCGAGGCCTCTCTCGACGTCGTCGTGCTGGAGTGCGGCATGGGCGGGCGCTGGGATGCCACGAGTGCCGTCAAGTCCGTCCGTGCCGTGGCCGTCACGGGTGTGGGCCTTGATCACACGCGCATCCTGGGCGACACCCTCGAGAAGATCGCCGTCGAGAAGGCGGCCATCATCAGGCGGGGACGTGGTTGCGTGCTGGGCGTCGGCACGGCGACACCCGACAGCGTCGAGGATGTGTTCCTGACCCGCTGCGCCGAGGAGGGCGTCGAACCCGTGCTTGTGAGGCCCGTTGACCCAAAGGATGCCGAGGGCGAGATGCATCCCGGCGTGCCGCGCGACCACGCGGGGCTCCCGCATGCCTTCTACCGGATCATCCGCCGTCCCAAGCGCCTGGGCTTTCCCATGGAACTCTCCGTTGCCTACGAGGGCGAGCGCTACCTTGAGCTCGCGGCCCTGAAGCCAACCTACCAGGCCGCAAACGTCGCCTGCGCCATCGCCCTGGTCCGCAGCTACCTGGGGAACTCGGTGGGGGTGCTTGGCCGAGAGGCCCTGTACGACGCTGTCGTCACTTGCCCTACGCCCGGTCGCTTCCAACTGCTGCGGGCGGACCCGCCCCTGCTCATCGACGCCTGCCACAACCCCCAGTCGGTCCAGGCCTTCCTCGCGGCGGTGCGGCAGATAGAGCCCGACGTGCCCGCCCGTCCGACGCTGCTCTGCGCCGTGCTGGCCGACAAGGACGTGGAAGGCATCGTGGGGTTGCTCGCCTCCGAGTTCCCCCGCGTCGCGCTCACGCAGACCTCCTCGCCGCGCGCTCTCCCGCACGATGAGCTGGCCCGTCGCTTCTCGGATGCGGGGGCCGCGGTCTGTGGAGGCTATCCCACGGTGGCCGAGGCGCTTGCCGCCCTTTGTGGAGATTCGCTCGTCGCCTGTGGGTCCATCACGCTGGCGGGTGAGGTTGCGGCCCTCGTGCGCTAGGTTCTGGTACAATCGCCAGAGCGTTGACTAGGATTGGAGAGGGTGCGGCATGCACGGGGCCGTACCGCTCAATGACTGCAAAGGAGCGAAAGCTCGATGTCTGACCTTCTTGACCAGCTCATCACGCCCGAGGTCCGTATGGTGCTCTACCTGATGGTCGCCTGCGTCGTGATGCTCTACATCCTGTCGATCGTCTACGTCATCCGTGATGCCCAGCGCCGTGGCGCAGAGCCCTGGTGGCTCTGGGCGGTCATCTCGGTCATCCCCATCGTGGGCCTGCTCGCCTACGTCATCCTGCGTCCCAGCTCCTACCTGGTGGACCGCGAGGAGCAGGACCTCGACATCGCCCTGCGCGAGCATCAGCTCTCGCACTATGGCATCTGCCCCAAGTGCGGTGCCCCCATCGACCGCGACTTCGTGGTGTGCCCCATCTGCAACACGCAGGTCAGGAACGTCTGCCCCACCTGCCATCGTCCGCTCAACGCGGACTGGAAGGTCTGCCCCTATTGTCGTACGCGCATCCAGTAGTGACGATCACGGCAGTAGCCCCGTTCGTCTCCTGAGCCCGTCGGCCCGCTGCCGGCGGGCCTTTTCATATGAGAGGAGCGACACGTGAACGCAGATGCGGAACGGCTGAAGGCGGCCTGGGAGGGTGAGGAGCGCATCGCCCACGTCCATGGGTGGGACTTCTCCCACATCCGCGGCAGGTACGTGGAAGAGGACGACCTGCCGTGGGACTTCGCAGAGGTCATCCAGGGGTATCGCAACGACGGCATGCGGTTGCTGGACATGGAGACCGGGGGCGGCGAGTTCCTGCTCTCGCTCGGCCACCCCAGCGGCAACACGGCGGCGACCGAGGGCTATGGGCCCAACGTGGAGTTGTGCAGGGAGGTCCTGCTGCCGCTGGGGATTGACTTCAGGGAGGCAGACGGGAGCGACAGGATCCCCTTTCCCGACGAGAGCTTCGACATCGTCACGAACCGGCATGGCGACTATGACGTCGCGGAGCTGTGGCGCGTGCTGAGGCCGGGCGGGTTGTTCCTCACCCAGCAGGTAGGGGCCGAGAACGACAGGGAGCTGGTACGGCTCCTCCTCCCGCACGCCACGGAGCTGCCCTATCCCGAGCAATACCTTGACGCGCGGCGGTCGGAGCTCCTCGGGAGGGGCTTCGAGGTGCTGGAGGGGGGCGAGGCCCATCGACCTATCCGGTTCTTCGACGTAGGGGCCCTCGTCTGGTTCGCACGGGTTGTCGAGTGGGAGTTCCCGGGCTTCTCCGTCGAGAGCTGCTTCGAGCGGCTGTGCGTAGCGCAGGAGACGCTCGAGAGAACGGGTGCGATCGAAGGCAGCATCCACAGGTTCTATGTCGTGGCGAGAAGAAAGTGACGGGTGAACCCCGCTCCTTGCCTCATCCGCACCCCCTCTCTTGGGACATTTTTTAAAAAGCGCTGCTGCCGCCTGTTTCCTGCCAGCTCGAGAAGGCCATCCGGCAAGTCTCGCGCAAGGGATCTCGAGTGGGAGAAGAAACGGTATCCGAGCCACCGATAATTCGCCACTCCCTATGGCACGCGCAATGCATCTGGGCTACACCTTTCTCATGGATACCTTGGCAATCGTTGGCATGTCGGCCCTGCAAATCATTCGTGGCATGCGAGAGAGTGAAGCGCGGATAGAGCGGACGACCCTGTCCTCGCCAGAAGGTCTTGTCTCCGGCGTGAGGCAGGCAGAGCACCTTGGCGTGGGGATGGATGCCGCTGGCGAACACCCGCTCTGTCTGCTTGTGCCGCGCGGGGCCGTGAGGTCGCGCAGCCCCCGCGCCAAGCTCATGACATGGACGGGAGAGATTCCTCCCGACTCATTCATGCGCATGGACGGTCTGGCGCGGAAGGCGAAGCCCGGGCAGATCCTCGTAGCCTCCCCAGAACTCTGCGCGCTTACGATGGCCCGCGAGCTTGACCTGCCCCAACTAGTGCTTCTCGTTAGCGAGCTCTGTGGGGACTTCTCAGTTTGCAGCGATGGAGATGCGTTCGTCCCTCGCCCACCCGTCTCGACCATCGAGCGCATCGAGGGCTATGTTCGCGCATCTGCCGGGGCCTATGCCGTCGATCACCTGCGGCGTGCGTTAGCGTGGTCGGCTGGGGGCGCATTCTCGCCCATGGAGGCGATAGTGCGGGTATGGCTTTGTCTCGACGTGCGACTGGGTGGCTTTGGATGCGGGCGACCGGAGACCAACATGAACGTGTCCGTGGGCGAGGGCTATGGAGCGGGCACTGTCGATAACGTGGTCCGGTACCTGGATCTTGGCTGGCGCGATCGGTTCTTCGGCGTGGAGTGCGATGGCGGGCAGCACGACGCCAGCTCCGCCGCCTTCAGGGACATACAGCTAGGGCGTGTGGGCTTTCGCGAACGGCGTATCACATGGCGACAGATGAGCAGCTACAATACCGCCTGCGCGTTTGGGGGCCTGGTCAGGCAGGAGCTGGGTCTCTCCTCTCGCCCCACTGATACGCCAGCGTATGCAGGGAAGCGTCTGCGCCTTTGGAAGTCCCTCGTTTCGTCCCCTTGGGCGGCTCTACAGATGCGCGACTAGGTGACAAGGTAGTCTACGAGGATGTTAAAGTAACAAAAATGACTGAGGGGATTTTGGTACTTTTATACGTTCGTGCAGGTAGATACCTATAAATTATCGAAAGTAACAAAAGTCCCTGAGAGACTTTTGTTACTTCACTGCCGCCCCGCCGCTGGTGGCACTCCGATCACACCGCGCCTCGCTGCCCGGCTTGGCTTGTTGTGGAGGATCTTGGTGCCCGCATACGCCAGGCTCCGACCGGGAACACGGGAAGGGATGGTGTTCCGCCCGGAGGAGCGATGTTTCCATCCACCGTCCGCCACGAGAAAGGCATCGCATGTACCTAGAGCAGATTGACGGGCCGGCCGACCTCAAGGGCCTTGGCGCCGAGGGAAGACGCGTCCTCGCTCAGGAGGTCCGCGATGCGCTGTTGGCCAAGGCAAGCGCCCATGGAGGGCACTTCGGTCCCAACTTCGGCTTTGTCGAGACGACGATAGCCCTCCACACGGTCTTCGACTCCCCGCGAGACCGCCTCGTCTTCGACGTGTCCCACCAGACCTACACCCACAAGATGCTGACGGGCCGCAAGGAGGCGTTCCTCTCGTCCGAGCACTACGACGACGTCTCGGCCTACAGCAATCCTGACGAGACGGACCACGACCTCTTCAAGGTGGGGCACACCTCGACCTCGGTGAGCTTGGCTCTGGGCCTGGCCAAGGCCCGTGACGTCCTGGGTGGCTCGGAGAACGTCGTTGCCATCATCGGCGACGGCTCGCTCTCGGGCGGGGAGGCCCTCGAGGGACTCAACGCTGCGGCCGAGCTGGGCAGCAACTTCATCGTGGTGGTCAACGACAACCAGATGTCCATCGCCGAGAACCACGGCGGCCTCTACAGGGGGCTTGCCGAGCTGCGCCGCACCAGGGGCGAGGCTCGGGACAACCTCTTCCGCGCCATGGGCTTCGACTACCGCTACGTGGCCGATGGCAACGACTGCGAGGCGCTCATCCCCGTCCTCGAGGAGGTCCACGGCATCCGGCATCCGGTGGTCGTCCATGTCAACACCTTCAAGGGCAAGGGCTATGCGCCCGCCGAGGCCGACAAGGAGGCCTGGCACTGGCACATGCCCTTCGACATCGAGACGGGCGAGAGCCACCCCTCCTCCCGCGAGAGCTATGCCGCCCTGGCGGGAGAGTACCTCCTCGAGCGGTCCCAAAGTGACGAGTCCCTGCTCGTCGTCGCCTCGGGCGTTACCAGTGCCTTGGACATGAACCCCCGCCGCCGCCGCGCGCTGGGCGCCCATTACGTCGACGTGGGCATCGCCGAGGAGGCGGCCGTCGCGCTTGCGTCGGGTGCCGCCAAACGTGGTGCCAACGTGGTCTGGGGCACTGCGGCCACCTTCATCCAGCGCAGCTACGACCAGCTCTCCCAGGACCTCGCCATCAACGGCAACCCGGCGACCATCGTCGGTGCAAACGGGTCCGTCTGGGGCATGAGCGACGTCACGCATGCCGCGTTCTACAGCATCCCGCTGATAGCCAACATCCCCGACATCGTCTACCTCGCACCGACCAACGCCGAGGAGTACCTCTCCATGCTCGCCTGGTCCCTTGACCAAAGGGAGCATCCGGTCTACATCGCCGTCCCTGGCGGTCCCGTCACGCATGCCAGTCGCCCCGTGCGCAGCGACTTCTCCCAGACCGACCGCTACGAGGTCGTCCGCAGGGGCTCGCGCGTCGCCGTGCTCGCGCTCGGCGACTTCTTCGCTTTGGGCGAGGAACTCGCGGATGGGCTCGCCGAGGAGCTGGGCATCCGGGCAACCCTCGTGAACCCCCAGTTTGCCTCGGGCCTGGACAGGGCCTTGCTCGACGAGCTTGCCAAGGACCACGAGCTCGTCGTCACCCTTGAGGACGGCTCGCTCGACGGCGGCTTTGGCGGGCGCATCGCCCGACACCTCGGCGCCACGCGCACGCGCGTCGCATGCTTCGGCTTCGAGCGCGCGTTCTATGACCGCTACGACGCGGCGGAGCTCATGCGCGAGGCTCACCTCACGCCTGACCAGCTGTGCCGAGATGTGCGGGAGCTGCTGGCGTAGCTGGGGAGAATGCAAGTTCTTCTCGGCAGGCAGTCGAGAGTGTTGTATGGTGGTCCCGTCGGAAGTGCCGGGCACGGTCGTGCCCGAGGTGACGGAGGGTCTCTTTACATGTCCAAGCACGCAGCGGAACGCCTGCAGGGCGGTACGGTCTCCCACATGGCTGACCAGCGCGGTACCCTCCCGGCCCGAACTCAGACTATCTAGGCGCGTGTCCTTTTCACCTGGTCTAGCGGCCATGCGGCATGCGCCACAGATGCTCGCCGCCACGCTCGTGGCGCGCGGGCCTTTCTTTTCCCGTTGACGCCACAAGAGAGGTTTGTCACATGAAGGCTCTGTTCAACGACGGCCACGTCGGCGAGGTCCCCGAGAACGAGGAGCTCCACGTCATCCGTCACTCGGCTGCGCACATCATGGCGCAGGCCATCAAGCGCCTCTACCCCGAGGCGGACTTCGCCTTTGGCCCCGCTACCGACAATGGCTTCTACTACGACATCGACCTGCCCGAGGGCACGAAGATCTCCGACGATGACCTCCCGGCGATCGAGGCCGAGATGCGCAAGATCACGAAGGAGAACCTCAGGTTCGAGACCTACGAGCTCCCCCGGGAGGATGCCATCCGCCACATGGAGGAGCGGGGCGAGAAGTACAAGGTCGAGCACATCGGCGATCTTCCCGATGACGCTCGCATCACCTTCTACAGGCAGGGCGAGTACGTCGACATGTGCGTGGGACCGCATCTCACCTACACCAAGGCGCTCAAGGCATTCAAGCTCACGGGCGTCAGCGGTGCCTACTGGAGAGGTGACAGCGCCAACAAGATGCTGACGCGCGTGAACGGCGTCGCCTTCCGCAGCAGGGAGGAGCTTCTCGAGCACGAGCGTCTGCTCGCCGAGGCCGAGAAGCGCGACCACCGCAAGATCGGCAAGGAGATGGGCCTCTTCATGATGTCCGAGGCAGGCCCCGGCTTTCCGTTCTGGCTCCCCAATGGCATGCGCGTGCGCAACGCCCTCATGGACTATTGGCAGGAGATGCAGGACAGGTTTGGCTACGAGCAGGTCCAGACCCCCATCATCCTGTCCCGCACCTTGTGGGAGACCTCGGGCCACTGGGACCACTACAAGGACAACATGTACACCACGCAGATCGATGACGAGGACTTCGCCATCAAGCCGATGAACTGCCCCGGAGCCTGCCTGGTGTACAAGAGCAAGCCGCGCTCCTATCGCGACCTGCCCCTCAAGCTCGCCGAGGCCGGTCTCGACCACCGCCACGAGCTCAAGGGCGCGCTGCACGGCCTCTTCCGCGTCCGCGAGTTCACGCAGGACGACGCCCACCTCTTCATCCGCCCGGACCAGATCACCGAGCAGGTCACGGACACCGCGCACCTGATCACCACCTACTACGCCCAGTTTGGCTTCCCCTACCACGTCGAGCTCTCCACCCGCCCCGAGGACTCCATGGGTTCCGACGAGGACTGGGAGCGTGCCGAGCAGGGCCTGCGCGACGCCCTCGACTCCATGGGGGTCGACTACATCGTCAACGAGGGCGACGGCGCCTTCTACGGCCCCAAGATCGACTTCCACCTGCAGGACTGCCTGGGCCGCACCTGGCAGTGCGGCACCATCCAGCTGGACTTCCAGCTGCCGCACAACTTCCAGCTCGAGTACACGGCCCCCGACGGCTCAAAGCAGCAGCCCATCATGATCCACCGCGCGGGCTTCGGCTCCTTCGAGCGCTTCATCGGCATGCTCATCGAACAGTACGAGGGCAAGTTCCCCACCTGGCTCTCTCCCTGCCAGGTCAAGGTCCTTCCCGTATCCGAGAAGACCCGCGACTACGCGCTCGAGGTCGCACGCACGCTGCGCGCTGCGGGCGTGCGCGTCAAGGTGGACGTGCGCGACGAGAAGATCGGCTACAAGATCCGCGAGGCCCGCTCCGCAGATCGCGTGCCCTACATGCTTATCCTCGGCGAGAAGGAGGCCGAGGCGAACAACATCTCGGTGCGCGACCGCTCGAACGAGACGCACCAGGCCACGCTCGAGGACTTCGTCACCGAGATCACGGCGGAGATCCGCGATCGCCGCGGCTAGCGGTCCGGCGAACCCCCGCGCCCATGGAACGCGTGAATCCCAGACACCGGCAAGCCGAACCCGGACGTGCCATCTGTGCGCGCCTGGGCGACCCTGGCGGCCTCACGCGGCTCGTGAGCGCCACGACGTCCCAGCTCCTTGATTCGCTGGCTTACTCAGGCGTGCCCTATCGGGTAGCCGCCCCCTTGGGCGGCGTTCCCGTGCACGCCTGGGACCTGCGCGCCCTCGCGGCCGATGCAGCCCGGGACGGATCGCTTCTCGTCGTCGACAACAGCCTGACCACCTCCTTCGGCTGTGCCGCCCTCGGGCGCGGTGCGGACGTGGCCTTCGAGGGAGCCTGCGCCTTGCAGGCACGCGACGGTGACTCCCCGACCGATGGCGGGGGAGGGGGGAGCCCGCTCCTTTTCGTGAGCGGCGCACGGGGGAGGGGCCGCCTGGCGGTCGAGGCCCTTCCCCTCGACGATGCGCCGCCGGTGGTATGGGAGGCGCTCCTCGCGACCGAGGGGGAGCGCGAGCGTAGGCGTCGCAGTGCGAACGATGCGGCGCAGGTCGTCGCAAGCTACCTCAGGTGCCATCCGGCCGTCGCCCACGTCTGGTATCCCGGTCTCAGGGATGATCCCTCGCATGCGGCGGCGGCCTCGATTTTGAGCAATGGCTTTGGGCCGCTCGTCGACTTCGCCCTGCGGGATGGCTGGCGACTCGTGACCGACGCCCCCCTCGTCCAGGGACTTCTGGATCGGCTCCCCACCCATGCACAGTTCCGCCTGCGCTGTCCGGCGGGCGCCGCGCGCCCCCTGGTCATGGGACTCGAGTGCGCCCTCGTGCGCCAGGGCTGACCGCCTGGTGCCACTCGCTTGCGCATCAAGTTGACCACTGGTGGATGCTCAACTCACACTCGCAGCTGTATTTCAAGCTCATTTAGGCGAACGGTCCTCCATAACCTCGTCACATCTGCGACAATGTCAGACGTCCCTCGGGACGGCATCATCCACGTTGCTATCCACAGGTATGGAGGAAGCATGGCAAAGGCCGAGAAAGTCATTGACAGCGTCGACGCCCTCACGGAGCGAATCACCGCGATGCGCGCCGCGCAGGCTGAGTTCGCCACGTTCAGCCAGGAGCAGGTTGACAGGATCTTCTACGCCGCGGCCATGGCCGCAGACAAGGCTCGCATCCCCCTCGCGAAGCTTGCCGTCGAGGAGACCCAGATGGGCCTCGTCGAGGACAAGGTCATCAAGAACCACTACGCCTCCGAGTACATCTACAACAAGTACAAGAGCATGAGGACCTGTGGCGTCATCGAGGAGGACAAGGCCTTCGGCTTCAAGAAGATAGCCGAGCCCATCGGCATCGTCGCGGCCGTCATCCCCACCACCAACCCCACCTCGACGGCCATCTTCAAGTCGCTCATCTGCCTGAAGACGCGCAACGCCATCATCATCAGCCCACACCCGCGTGCCAAGCAGTGCACCATCGAGGCCGCGCGCGTCGTGCGCGACGCCGCCGAGGCGGCCGGCCTGCCCAAGAACATCATCAGCTGGATCGACGTGCCCTCGCTCGCCCTCACCAATGAGCTCATGCACTCCTGCGACACCATCCTCGCCACCGGCGGCCCCGGCATGGTGACTGCCGCCTACAGCTCCGGTAAGCCCGCATTGGGCGTCGGACCGGGCAACAATCCCGCCATCATCGACGATTCTGCGGACGTCGAGCTCTCCGTCAACTCGATCATCCACTCCAAGACCTTCGACTACGGCATGATCTGCGCCACCGAGCAGAACGTCATCGTCCTGGACAAGGTCTATGACGCCGTCAAGGCCGAGTTCCAGAAGCGCGGCTGCTACTTCCTGAAGAAGGACGAGGCCGAGAAGGTCGTCAACCTGGTCATCCAGGAGTCAGGCGCCGTCAACGCCGCCATGGTCGGAAAGAGCGCCTCCTGGATCGCCGAGCAGGCCGGTGTCAGCGTGCCCAGGTCCACGAAGGTCCTCATCGGCGAGACCTCGTCCGTCGACCCCTCCAACCGTTGGGCTCACGAGAAGCTGACCACCATCCTGGGCATGTACCGTGCCAAGGACTTCGATGACGCCATTGCCAAGGCAAGCAAGCTCATCGCCGATGGCGGCTACGGCCACACCAGCTCCCTCTTCTGCGACGTCAACGAGACCGAGAAGCTCGCGCGCCACGCCCAGGCCATGAAGACCTGCCGCATCCTGGTCAACACCCCGGCTGCGCAGGGCGGCATCGGCGACATCTACAACTTCATGATGACCCCGTCGCTCACCTTGGGTTGTGGCTCCTGGGGCGGTAACTCCGTCTGCGGCAACGTGGGTGCCGCCAACCTCATCAACATCAAGAGCGTGGCTGAGAGGCGTGAGAACATGCTGTGGCTCCGTACCCCTGAGAAGGTCTACTTCAAGAAGGGCTGCATGCCCGTCGCCCTGCGCGAGCTCTCCGAGGTCTACGGCAAGAAGCGCTGCTTCGTCGTCACCGACCAGTTCCTCTACAAGAACGGTTTTACCAAGAAGGTCGAGGAGTCCCTGGACGAGCAGGGGATCTTCCACTCCAGCTTCTGGAACGTCGAGCCCGACCCCTCCCTGCAGTCCGCCCTCGAGGGCCTCGAGCAGATGAGGGCCTTCGAGCCCGACTGCATCATCGCCATGGGTGGTGGCTCCGCCATGGACTGCGGCAAGATCATGTGGTCCCTCTATGAGAACCCCGACGAGAAGTTCGAGGACATGTCCGCCGACTTCATGGACATCCGCAAGCGCGTCTACACCTTCCCCAAGATGGGCAAGAAGGCCTTCTTCGTCGCCATCCCGACCTCCTCGGGCACTGGCTCCGAGGTCACGCCGTTCGCCATCATCACGGACAAGACCACGGGGGTGAAGTGGCCCATCACGGACTACGAGCTCATGCCCAACATGGCCATCGTCGACACCGACAACATGATGACCCAGCCCAAGGGCCTGACCTCCGCCTCCGGCGTTGACGTCCTGACGCACTGCCTCGAGGCCTATGTCTCGGTCATGGCCTCGGACTACACCGATCCCATGGCACTGCAGGGCATGCAGCTCGTCTTCGACTACCTGCCCCGCGCCTACGACAATCCCAACGACATCGAGGCCCGCGACCACATGGCCAACGCCTCCTGCCTTGGCGGCCTTGCCTTCGCCAACGCCTTCCTGGGCATGAACCACTCCATGGCCCACAAGCTCGGCGCCTTCCATCACATCCCCCATGGCTGGGCCAATGCCGTCATCCTCACGCGCGTCATGCGCTACAACTCTGCGGAGCGGCCGACCCGCATGGGCACCTTCCCGCAGTACGACCACCCCAAGACGCTGCAGCGCTATGCGCAGGCCGCCCGCTTCTGCGGTGTCACCGGCAAGGACGATGCCGAGGTGTTCGAGAAGTTCGTCGCCAAGATCGGCGAACTCTTTGACTACGTGGGCGTCAAGCACACGATCGCCGAGTACGGGGTCGACGAGAAGTACTTCCTCGACAGCCTCGATGCGATGACCGAGCAGGCATTCAACGACCAATGCACCGGCGCCAACCCGCGCTACCCCCTCATGAGCGAGATGAAGGAGCTCTACCTCGATGCCTACTATGGCCGCGAGGCAAGTACCTACGAGGACTAGTCACATACGCTGATGCCCTGAAAGGTGAGGCCCATCATGAAGCTTTCTGACAGCAAGGTCGAGATCGTCAAGCGTGGCAACAAGGTCGTCTACCATGACGACGAGCGCCTGGTGAAGGTGTTCAACAGCGAGAAGCCTGCCGCAGACGTGTTCAACGAGGCCCTCAACAACGCGCGCGTCGAGGGGACGGGCGTTCGCGCCGCCGAGATCCTTGAGGTCTCGCGCGTCGAGGAGGGCGAGCACAAGGGTTCCTGGGCGCTCGCCACTCGCTTCATTCCCGGCAAGACCCTCCATGAGCTTGCCGCTGCGGACGCATCCAACGCCGATCGCTACCTCACCCAGCTCGTCGACCTCCAGGCGGAGATCCACTCGTTCGAGGCGCCCCTGCTGAACCGGCAGAAGGACAAGCTCGCACGCATGATTTCAAAGTGCAAGGCCATTGATCCCACGACCCGCTACGACCTCGAGATGCGCGTCGATGGCATGCATTCGGGCACCAGGGTCTGCCATGGCGACTTCATCCCATCAAACGTCATACTCAGCGAGGATGACGGGCAGCTCTACCTCTGTGACTGGGCGCATGTCACCGCGGGCCTGCCAGAGGTCGACGCGGCGATGACCTTCCTGCTCTTCAACGTTGAGTATCCCGAGAGCGCCCAGCGCTACCTCGACATCTACTCCGAGCGCACCGATACCCCGAAGCAGGTCATCTACTACTGGCTCCCGGTTGTCGCGGCAGCCGAGCTCTCGCGTGAGCGCAAGGTGAACGAGGACCTCCTCAAGCACTGGGTCCAGGTCGGCGACTACGAGTAGGGGCGTGTGCCGCGCAGCGTGTGCCGTCCACCGCGCTGACAGGCCTGATTGCTAGGCGCGGCATCGAGTCATCATAAGCGGGGGTCCGGAACGCCGGACCCCCGCTTTTCGGCTCGCTCGCCGTGTCCGATGGCCTTCGTCGACCCATCGTGCCTGCCGCTATCGCCGGGCATGCAGTACTTGCTGGTCCGCCGCAGCTGCCGCGCGCTACGACCGCCGCTCGTAGGTGACGAACGAGAAGGACACCCCTTCGGGGGTCACTCCGCCAGGCTGGGAGTCAGCAATCTGCCAGGCTGGGTTCTCGTCGAGGTTGGGGAAGTACGCATCTGCCTCCACGACGGTATCGTTCTTGGTGACGTACGCCCTGGAGCAGCGGGGGAGAAGGGCACGGTAGACGCTTTCGCCGCCAATGAGCCAGACCTTCCCGTCGCCCTCGCCCACGACGGCTCGAAGCGCATCCTCCGGCGTGGTGTACACCTCGTAGCCCGTGCCTCCCCCTCCGCCAGCGTCTCGTCCCGCGCCGTCCGAGCGAGGGTAGCCTGCGCGCTCATAGTGGGCATCATGCGTGATGACCACGTTCCGGCGTCCGACAAGCGGTCCCTTGGGGAAGCTCTCGAAGGTGGTTCGCCCCATGAGGACGGTGCCACCGCGTGTGAGTTCGACGAAGCGGTGCATGTCGGCACGGTTGCGCACGAGCAGGCGCCCGTTGTTGCCGATACCCCAGTCGCTCGTGACGGAGACGATGGCGTTCATGCTGCTCCTTGTCTGTTTTCGGACGGTGCTTCGACCAGCACTCTTGGCAGTGATGGCGCTTGGGCGATGCCTCCGGCCAGCGATGGGCAACCCGGGTGGCACCCCCTTGGCCAGTGGCGGGGATGGGGGGCTACACGGCAATGGGGATGTCCTTGACCTGCGGACCGTGGTTGTAGTCGCAGACGATGAGGTCGTCGGTCGTGAAGTCGTAGAAATCGTGCACGTCAGGCCTGAGGCTCACCTTGGGTGCGGGGTAGGTCGGCCGCGCGATGAGCTCGCGCACGATGTCCACGTGACGGTCATAGATGTGCGCGTCAGAGATCATGTGGACCAGCTCGCCGGCGACCATGTCATTTGTCTGCGCGACCATCATGAGGAGGATGGCGTACTGGCAGACGTTCCAGTTGTTTGCGGCTAGGATGTCCTGGCTACGCTGAACGAGCAGCATGTTCAGGGACGGGCGCTCCTCTCCGGGCGTCTGCGTCACGTTGTAGATGACGTTGAAGGCACAGGGGTAGAGGTTCATCTCGGAAAGGTCCGCGAAGGTGTACGTGGAGGTCATGATGCGCCTGCTGTATGGATTGCTCCTGAGGTCGAAGAGGACGCGGTCCATCTGGTCCATGTCGCCCTCGGGATAGTGCGATTTCTGGGCGATCTGGTAGCCGTAGGCCTTGCCGATGGAACCCGACTCGTCGGCCCACTCGTCCCAGATGTGTGAGCTGAGGTCATGGATGTTGTTGGACTTCTTCTGGTAGATCCAGAGCACCTCGTCCATGGCACTCCTGAGGGCCGTGCGGCGCAACGTGAGAGCGGGAAACTCCTCGCGCAGGTCATAGCGGTTGCATACGCCAAACTGCTTGATGGTGTAGGCGGGCGTGCCGTCCTCCCAGTGCGGGCGGACCCTCTGACCCTCGGTCGTCGTGCCGCGCTCGATGATGTCCGTGCACATCCGGACAAAGATGTCATCGGCTCTGCTCATGCTGTCGCCTCCGTGCGTCGCGTGGTCGAAGGGGCCTGTGGAAGGATCCGTGGAGGGGGCTCGCACGGAAAGGCCGGGATATGAAGAGATCGAGATATGGGGGTTTCCTCGGTGTGGCGCAAAGGGCCCTAGGACAGGCTGCTGGTCGAGAGGGTCCCCGAGCCATATCCCGAACCAAGCCTGCCGTCCTCCCGCACGAGCTCCTCGAGCCTCTCGTACACGTCCCCGTCGTCGTAGTCGTCGTAGCGGCGGCGACCATAGTCGTAATCGTCGTACAGGCCGTTGTTGATGCCATACGCTACCGCCGTGATCATGTCGCTGACACAGCTGCCCACGCTCAGGGAGAGCGCGAGGAGCGCCGCGAGGCCCACCGCCGCAATGACATAGGGCTTGGAGCCGGAGTTGGCGTTGTCGGCTGAGGTCGTGGCCGAGGCCGTCTCGATGATGGGGGTGCCGGCCTGCTGGTGCTCGGTTGCTTGCGAGCAGGTGCTCTCAGTCTCTGCTGCCATGTCTGGTCCTTTCGTAGCGAGTGCCCCAAAGGGCACGGGTGCGTGTTGGGTGCGCTCCCTGCAGTTCACCTGCGCTCCGTGGGGCCTAGAGGTGCGCCACGGAGAAGATCTCCTCCCATGCGACGCCCAGACCCATGACGAGGCCACGGTCCGCGGGGAGCCACTCCACTGACATGAGGTCGTCTCGGCCCATCCAGCGGGTGTCCCTGTGCTCGAGCGATTGGGGCTCCTCACCCTCGGCGAGCGTCGCCACGTAGCAGTCCATGTGCAGGTGGAAGTCGGGGTAGTCGTAGTCCACGGTGTCCAGGTACCACATCGTAGAGAGCTTGCAACCCAGCTCCTCCCGGACCTCGCGCCTGAGCGCGGACTCCGCTGTCTCACCGGGCTCGACCTTCCCGCCGGGGAACTCCCAGCCGCCCGCTAGCGCACCGCATCCACGCTGCGCGCAGAAAACCCGCCCGTTGCGTTCGATGATGGCCGCAACCACGTGGATCGTCTCTGCCATTGGGTATCCTTTCGTTCGGCGCACCACCCGATTCTACCCGTGTGGCCGTGCCAGGCGCCCCTTTCGGGCGAGCCCACAGAAGCACAGCGCAATTGGCAAGCGATTATGGGGGGCCGAGATGCCTATCCCGCCTATCGCTTCCTGGTCACTCTCGACTCCGACGCGTCCGACTAGGGAGTCTCACGCGTCCTGCAGCATCACGGTGGCGAAGGGTCCTCCCTCCGGGCGCGAGAGCTCGACGGTGCGGCCCGACGCACAGGAGGACACCCGTGGCACGATCGTGTCGCCGGAGAGGGCCATGCTCTGGTACTGCACGGATATGCGGTGCAGGTCAAGGGAGATGCCCAGCTCGTCGAGGGCCGCGAGGGCCATGGAGATATAGCGTGCGTTGTTGACGTGGCGGTTGGTGTCGAGCTGCTGCTCGTCCACGACGATGGGACTCGTCTCGACGAAGGGCCCCTCGACGGGGATCCTGCGTCGTGTCGCAGGCATGTCGAGACGCCCCTCCCCAGACAGGTAGGCCCTCTGAGAGTCAGGGATGCGCACGGGGCGGCATGCCTCGGTGTCGAAGACGAACCAGAGGGAGTCAGCTCGCACGAGGGTGTTTCCGACCTGGTCGTTGATGGTGAAGTTACGTGACGCCAGGGCACGCCTGAGCCCGTAGCACCAAGTGCTCACGGTGATGTCGTCACCGAAGGAGGGGAGTTCGCCTATCTCTATCTGCCAGGCCGAGATGAACCACGCGTAATGGTCGGCCGCCATCCTGGCCAGTCCCAGCCCCAGGCTCTCGGAGTGGAACGTCGAGCAGTCCTGCAGGTAGTTGACCAGACCCAGGATCGAGAGCCGACCCGTCTCGTCGCATTCGCTGTAGCGAACGCGGCTGTCGAATGAGTACATGGGACCTCCGTCCGTGTCGTCCGTACGCGAGCAATTATGCCCCTTGCACGTGGCACAGCTTGCGAAATCGACGTATCCTGAACCTGTCATCCCCACATGCGTGCATGGGGGATGGGGCGGATGCGACCAAAGGGGGACCGTATGCCAGCCGTGAGGTTTGCGACCATTGGCAGGGGCGCCATCGTAGAGCGTTTCCTGGACGCCCTGGCCCAGAGCGGAGCTGCCGAGTTCGTCGCAGCCTACTCGCGTGACGGGGCCTCGGCATGCGAGTTCGCGCGTGCGCACGGTGCATCCCTCTGGTTCGGTGACCTGGATGCCCTCGCCGCCAGTCCGGAGGTCGATGCCGTGTACGTGGCCAGTCCCAACGCCCTGCACGTCCCCCAGGCCCTGCGGCTTGTTCGGTCGGGCAAGCATGTGCTGGTCGAGAAGGCCCTGGGTTCCAACGAGCGCGAGGCCCGCCTGCTTCTCACGTGTGCCAGGGAGAGGGACGTCGTTGCGCTCGAGGCCATGCGCAACATCCACGGCCCTGGGTTTGCGGCGGTCGAGGGCATGCTCGCCGACGTGGGAGAGCCCCGCCTCGCGCGACTGTGCTTCTCCAAGGTGACGTCGCGCATCTCTCGCCTGAGGGCGCGCGAGCGCGTCAACGTCTTCGATCCCCACCTCTCCGAGGGCTCCCTCATGGACATCGGCGTCTACTGCGTCGAGCCGGCCGTCGCGCTCTTCGGTGCGCCGCGCACGGTCAGCGCCGTGGGTGTCACGGCTGCGGTGGGCGGCGTCGCGCCGACGGACCGCTTCGCCACGATCGATCTGGCGGGGCAGGTGACGTTGGGTTACGAGGGAAAGGTCGTGGGCCTCTCCTTTGGCAAGGTCTCGAACGGCCTCTTGGACTGCGAGGTCCAGGGCGAGCGGGGCACGCTCGCCTTTGGCGAGACCTGCCGCATCGATCACCTCTCGTTTACGCCGCACGTGGACAGGGGCATGGTCTTCACGGAGACCGCAGGGACCATGGCAGCCCCGCGGTCCCTCGACATCGCCGAGAACGACATGGTCTACGAGCTGGAGGTCTTTGTCGCCGCCGTGCGCGGCGATGCGTCCGCGCTGGCGAGGGTGGCCTGGGCCCAGGAGGTGACGCTCTCGTCGCTTGCCGTCATGGACGAGGCGCGACGCCAGATGGGCGTGAGGTTTCCGGCGGACGACGAGGCGTAGCCCCGTTGGGGACATACCTGCTCACGCCATCGACGATCAAGCGGTTGCAGCCACCGATGACGTGGGCGTCGTAGGCGTCGATGGTGCCTGGCATGGCCTCGCCGTCCACCTGGAGCGGGATGGGCCGCGAGGACCTCACCTGGACGGAGGCCCCCGTGAACTGCTCGATGCAGGGCCTCCCTATGACCCTCCCGCTGCGGTCGACGAGGCTCGCGAACACTGGACGCAGCAGGTGCACGGCATCGGAGGTCTCGAGCACGATGACGTCGAGGAGCCCGTCGGTCATGCTGCAGTTGGGGACGACCTCGATCTCGCCCTGGATCATCGCGTTGTTGGCGACGATGCAGGCTATGCCGTCACGCTCGTGGGTGACCCCATCGACGGTGATGGAGAAGCGCGCCACCTCGGGCCGGGGGTTGGCGAGCGCTGCGGCAAAGTAGGCGGCCTCGCCCATGAGCTTCTTGTTGGGGACCGCCGCCGCCATGATCTGCGCGTCGAAGCCCGAGCCAGCCATGAGCCCGAAGCCACGCGTGCGCGCACGTCCGTCGCCGTCCACCCAGCCGATCTCGCCCAGGTCGGTCCGGATGGTCCTTCCCTGCCGACAGGCATGCGCGATCGCCGAGGGCTCCGAGGCACAGCCCAGGTTCTTGAAGAGGAGGTTGGCGGTCCCGGAGGGGAAGACGCAGGTGGGGACGTCGCGACCGCGAAGCTCGAAGAGCAGGCTCGTGATCGTCCCGTCACCACCGGACGCCACCACCAGGTCGAAGGACTCGGCATCGGAGAGGATCTCCCTCGCGCCTGCGCCATCAGGCAGGACGCGCAACACGCATTCGTCACCCTGCGAGACGAGTGCGCGCTCGAACTCGAAGACCGCGTCAGAGCCAAAGCCCGACTTCGCGTTATGGACGATGAGGCTGCGCACGTTACCTCCAGATGGCTTCTGTATCATGTCCTGTTGGCGCGCCACCCTGGTGGCGCCGCCCCTGACTTGTGATGTTAGCCATTTTCATTCCCGGGACGAATCGAGAGCCTGTGTACATTTCTGACCACGAGGGACTGACCACGTTCTGCAAGCGTGTCGCGACCTCCAGAGTTCTGGCCATCGACACCGAGTTCCTCCGAGAGAGGACCTACTTTCCGCGGCTGTGCCTCATCCAGGCCGCAACCCCTGATGAGTCCGCGGCAATCGACCCCATCCTCATCGATGACCTCTCTCCTCTCGCGAGGCTCCTTACGGACGAATCGATCACCAAGGTGTTCCATGCCTGCTCACAGGACCTCGAGGTCATCTACGACGCCCTGCACTGCGTGCCCGGGCCCATCTTCGACACGCAGCTGGCCGCAGCCTTCCTGGGCCATCGCCAGCAGATAGGCTACGGAGCGCTCGTCGACGCCTGCTGTGGCGTCCGCCTCCCCAAGGCGGAGTCCCTCACCGACTGGTCCCGCCGTCCGCTCGACGCCGAGCAGCTCGCCTACGCCGAGGATGACGTTCGCTACCTCCCGGGCATCTACGACCAGATGATGGCGGAACTCATCATGAGGGACCGTCTCCCCTGGCTTGCGCCCGAGATGGCCGAGCTCGTCTCGCCCGCACATTTCATGCGCGTCCCCGAGGAGGCATACCTGCACCTCAGGCGCTCGGGCTCCCTGACGCGCCGCCAGCTCGCGATAGCGCGCGAGGTCTGCGCCTGGCGCGAGAGCGCCGCCGCGCGCCGTGACGTCCCGCGCAAGTGGGTCGTCTCGGACGAGCTGATCGTCGAGGCCTGCAAGCGCGCTCCACGCACGCTTGACCGCCTGCGACGCATCCGTGGCGCCGAGTCCCTGGGCGAGCGCGACGCCAAGGCCCTCATCGAGGCTGTCGGGCGTGGTGCCTCCTGCCCTGCGGAGAAGTGCCCGTCGGCCAGGCGCAAGGACCGTCCCTCTCCCGACACGGAGAGCGTCATCGACCTGATGTACGCGATGCTGCGCCTGGTCGCCGAGAGGAGCGGCGTCGCGACACAGCTCATAGCGACCCGCGATGACCTGCTCGAGTTCGTCTCGCACCGCGAGGAGAGCCGCCTTGCCCACTCGTGGCGCTACGAGCTCGCCGGCAGGCAGCTTACCGATCTGCTCGAAGGCAAGGTGGGACTGACCGTCAAGGACGGTCGGGTCGAGACGCTCTGACGCCCACTGATTGGGCAGGGGGCTCTTCTGGCGCGAATTGCCATCCGTCGCGTCGTGTAGAGTGCCTCCTGATGGCGTGGGCCGCACGCAGGTGGGGTACAAGGAGGACAGCTGCGTCCCTCTCGACTGATTGGAGCCACCACATGCCCTATGGGATCGGATATGGTTATGGGCTTGGGTACGACATGACCTACATCGCGATCGTCGTCGTATCGATGGTCCTCGGCCTCTTGACCCAGTGGTACATCAACTCGTCCTACAAGAGGTGGTCCAGGGTCCCCACCTCATTCGGTACGACGGGCGCCGAGGTCGCCCGTCGCATGCTCGACGAGAATGGCGCCTCGGCCGTTGGGATCGGCCACGTCGCGGGACACCTCAGTGACTACTTTGACCCCCGTGACAACAACCTGCATCTCTCCGAGGAGAACTACGAGGGAGGCTCCGTCGCCTCTGTCGCAGTTGCCTGCCATGAGGCGGGCCATGCCGTCCAGACGGCGCGCGGCTTCGCGTTCGGTCGCTTTCGCACCGCCATGGTTCCGCTGGTGAACGTCACGCAACAGGCGTGGGCGGTCCTCCTGTTTCTGGGCCTCGTCTTGAACTTCACGGGCCTGGTTCAGCTCGGCGTGTTCCTCTTCGCCTTCACGGTGCTGTTCCAGCTGGTCACCCTTCCCGTCGAGATAGATGCCTCCCGTCGTGCGGTCGCCTACCTTTCGGCGTCGGGTTCCGGCATTGACGAGCGTGGCGCACGCCAGGTTCTCACGGCCGCTGCCCTCACGTACGTGTCTGCGGCGCTCGTGTCCATCCTCCAGCTCGTCTACCTGATGGGTCGGGCTGACAGGAGAGGTCGTTAGGAGTCTTATGCCTGTCAGTCAGCCCCTTTCCGTCCGAGAGGCGGTCGACATAGCGAAGCGTGGGGTCGACGCTCTGCCCGCCCTCGTCGTGCGCGGCGAGGTCAGCGGGTTTCGGGGTCCCAACGCCCGTTCGGGTCACTGCTACTTCCAGCTGAAGGACGAGGCCTCGAGCATGGATGCCATCGTCTGGCGGGGCATCTACCAGTCTGCAGGCTTCAGGCTCAAGGATGGCCTGCAGGTCCAGATGGATGGCAGGTTCAACGTCTACAACGCCAGCGGCAAGCTCTCGTTCGTCGCCCGTCACGTCGAGCTTGCCGGTGAGGGACTGCTGCGCCAGCAGGTTGCCGAGCTCGCGCGCAGGCTCGAGCGCGAGGGCCTCATGGAGGAGGGCCGCAAGCGCCCCATCCCGCGCTTTTGCTCCCGCGTGGTCGTGGTGACCTCGCTGTCAGGCAGTGTCATCGAGGATGTCAAGCGCACGCTCTCCCGCCGCAACCCCCTGGTGGAGATTTTGGTGGCCGGCTGCTCCGTCCAGGGCAGCTCTGCTCCCCCGACGATCATCCGTGCCCTTGCCATGGCAGCAGACGCCCGTCCCGACGCCATATTGCTCGTCAGGGGCGGTGGGTCTTTCGAGGACCTCATGTGCTTCAACGACGAGGCCCTGGCGCGCGCGGTGGCCGCAAGCCCCGTGCCCGTCGTCACGGGCATCGGTCACGAACCCGACACCTCCATCTGCGACATGGTCGCGGACCGCCGCTGCTCGACGCCCACCGCCGCGGCAGAGTCGGTGGCCCCGGGCATCGACGAGATCGAACGGAGCATCAACGACCGTCAGCTACGGCTCGTGCGTGCCATGTCCTCCCAGCTCGAGGGTGAGACGCAGCGTCTCGGTACGCTCGGCGAGCTTGCCCGCCGCTCGCTCGAGGTTCGCATCTCGCGTGAGCGCTTGCGCATAGAGGCCCTCGCCCAGCGCCGTTGCCTCACGGACCCGTATGCCTCCTACGAAGACCTCTCGGCACAGCTTGAGCTTACCGAGCAGCGCCTGCGTGACGCGCCGCTACGCTCCCTCGTCCATAGGGCGCAGTCCCTCGAGTCCCTCGGACAGAGCTTGCACGTCGCGGGCCCGCAGGCCTGGAGGCGCCTGGGCTTCGAGGTCGAGCGTGATGGGGCCCTCCTGAGGGGGATCGCGGCACGTATGCTGCGTCCCCACGAAGCCGATCTAGCCCGCAGTGCCGCCGCACTCGACGCGCTCTCGCCGCTCAGGGTGCTCGCGCGTGGCTACTCCGTCGTCCGGGACGGGTCTGGCCACGTCATGGGAGATGCCGGCGGGGCCAGCGTGGGAGACACGATCGAGGTGACGATGGCGCGCGGCTCGCTTGAGGCCGAGGTCAAGGACATCCGTTTGGACGAGGACGTGCGGCGCTAGTCGCAGGGAAGAGGAGAAGATGGCAGAGAAGAGCTATCCAAAGATCGAGGACATGAGCTTCAAGGAGGCCTCCATCGAGCTGGAGCAGATCGTGCGTTCGCTTGAGAACGGGGATCTGGAACTCGAGGAGTCCCTCTCACGCTATGCACGGGGCGTCGAGCTCCTGAAGAGCCTGCGCGAGCGCCTGGCCCGTGCGGAGCAGAAGGTCCAGGTACTTCTTGACGCGACAGACGAGGACGCCCCGGTGAGCGACACCACGGCCGCGCCGTCGACGGCCTTCATCGACGAGTAGGGGAGAGGGCATGGCAACCAAGGACGACTGCATCTTCTGCAAGATAGCGAACCACCAGATCGAGTCGGACTACGTGTACGAGGACGAGCTCGTCTGCGCCTTCCGCGACATGGACCCGCAGGCACCCGTACACGTGCTTATCGTCCCCAAGCAGCATTACGATGACATCATCGACGACGTGCCCGCCGACACCCTGGTGGCGATGAAGCGCGCCATCGCCGAGGTCGCTCGTCGTGAAGGGGTAGACGCGTCGGGGTTCAGGATCATAGCCAACACCGGCGCCGACGGGGGCCAGACGGTCCGGCACCTGCATATGCACCTGCTCGGTGGCCGCTCGCTGGGCGCTGCGATCCTACCCGAGTCCTAGGGCCCATCCTCGGACCCGTCCCGTCCGACAGGCGCTATCATGGTTCGCGCTTGTGCGTCCAATCGGGGTGCGTCCCCGGCGAGAGGAGACTTATGATCGTTCTGGTTATCAACGCTGGCAGCTCTTCGCTCAAGTACCAACTTCTGGACACCGCGACGGGCCAGGTGCATGCAAAGGGCAACTGCGAGCGCATCGGCATCGACGGCTCCTTCGTCGGCCACGAGGAGAATGGCTCTGGCAAGCGGAGGCTCGAGGTCGCCCTCCCGGATCACAAGACCGCCATCAAGTACGTCTTCGACATCCTCTCCGAGGCTGGCTTCGACACCGACAAGATCGAGGGCATCGGCCACCGCGTGGTCCAGGGCGGCTGGTACTTCCCCGAGTCCAAGGTCGTCACCGAAAAGACCCTGGGATGGGTCCGCGAGGTCGCGCCGCTCGCTCCGCTGCACAACTATGCCGAGGCGGACGTCATCGAGATCTGCCGCGAGATGTTCCCCTCCATCGGCAACGTCATCGTGGCCGACACCTCCTTCCACTACAACATCCCCGAGAAGGCCTGGCGCTACGCCCTGCCGCGCGACGTGGTCGACAGGCTCCACATCCGCAAGTATGGCGCCCATGGCACCTCGCACCGCTACATCTGGAAGAAGACGGCCGAGTTCCTGGACGGTGACGTGCACAAGCTCGTCTCCTGCCACCTGGGTTCGGGCGCGTCGCTGTCGGCCATCGAGGACGGGCGCGACAAGGAGACCACGATGGGCCTCACCCCGCTCGACGGCCTGATCATGGGCACCCGCTGCGGCACCATCGACCCCGCCACGGTCGCCTACCTCATGCGCGAGGGGGGCTACTCCATCGACGAGGTCGACACCATGATGAACAAGCAGTCCGGCCTGCTCGCCCTCTCGGGCCTCTCCTCGGACTCCCGCGACATCGAGGAGGCCGCCGAGGGCGGTGACGCCAACTGCCAGCTCGCCCTCGAGATGTTCTACTACCGCACCTCCCAGCTCATCGCCGAGATGGCCCAGTCCATGCATGGCTTCGACACCATGGTGTTCACTGCCGGCATCGGCGAGAACTCCTCCACCATGCGCCTGGGCGTCGCCAAGGAGCTGGAGTGGCTGGGCGTCAGGATCGACGAGGAGGCGAACAAGGTCCGCTCTGGCGAGCCGCGCGTGATCTCCACCGAGGACTCTGCGGTCAAGGTCCTCGTCGTCCCGACCAACGAGGAGCTTATGATCGCCCTCGACGTCGAGGAGCTGCTCTCAAAGTAGGCACTCCGCGTAGACACCCCGAATAGGCGTCCCGCGACCCTTGCATCTCGTAGGGCCACGCCTTCGACATCGACCAGGACCGGTGTCATGGCACCGGCCAAGAGCTGCGCTATGGCATCTGGCGGCGGCAACTGACCAACTTCGAGAGAGGAGCGGATTCATGACCATCGGCATCACCGGCGTGACGGGCAAGCTCGGCTCCTACACTGCCCGTGTCATCGCGGATGCAGACATCCCGTCCATCCACCTTGCGCGGACACCGGCGAGGGCGGAGCCCTACGAGCGAGCAGAGATCCGTCAGGCCAGCTATGAGAACACACCAGCAACGGTGGCGGCCCTGACGGGCGTCGACGTGCTGCTCATGGTCTCTGCACGCGAGAACCCTCGACGTGCGGAGGAGCACGGGGCCTTCGTGGACGCGGCCAAGGCGGCCGGTGTGCGTCACATCGTGTACACGTCGTTCTATGGGGCGAGCGAGCAGGCCACCTTCACCCTCTCGCATGACCACGCGAGGACAGAGCGCCACATCAGGGAGGCAGGCCTCGCCTACACCTTCCTGCGGGACAACTTCTACCTGGACTTCTTCGTGGACATGTGTGTGAACGACGGAGAGATCCGCGGGCCCGCAGGCGCGGGGAGGGTGTCGGCCGTCGCGCGGCGGGACAGCGCCGCCGTGGCGGCAGCCATCCTGATGGACCCGCAGGTCTGGGAGGATCGTGTGCTGAACCTCACGGGCCCGGAGGACCTCACCATGGGGGAGATCGCCCGTGCGGTCAGCCAGTCCACCGGCACAGAGGCATCCTTCCATGACGAGACGATCGAGGAGGCCTATGCCTCGCGCCTGCGGTGGCCTGCGGAGCAGTGGCAGTACGACGCTTGGGTGAGCACGTACACCGCCATCAGGGCAGGCGAGCAGGAGGGCGTCTCCACCGATGTCGAGCGCGTCCTCGGACGCCCTGCCACGTCTTTGCGCGACCTGCTGGAGGAGTGCTAGGTGCCTCGTGTCAAGGCCTTCTCGCGCTGACCTTCTCGCACAAGGCAGGAGACGGTCCCCACATCGAGAACTTCCTGCCCCGCTGGGGTGATGTCGTAGAGCTCGCGCCTCTCTTCCTACACGACGAAGCGAACGAGCCCGTTCTTCTCCATCTTGGAGAGGTTTCCGTATATCGTGCCTGCCGGCGCCTGCGCCTCTTTGTCCGCCAGTGTTGCACGGTGCAGGTGCGTATCCAGGCGGCACAGGCGTATGCCCTTTCGCGAAATCTCGGGCTTCGACTGCCAGAAGTGTGTACCCGAGGCACCAGAAGTGAGTGACGGGCACTCACTTCCAATGACTATGCTAGCGCCTGTGCCTGCGGAAATGACGAGGGACATGCTTTTCTCGGGATCTGCGCGCCCCCTGGGAGGCCGAAAAAGCACTCACTTCTGACGGCTAGGTACTCACTTCTGATTGGGCGCGCTTCTGATCGGATGCCTGCCGAATTCGGCTATGGTATGCGTGAAGCAGCTGTGAGACTCGTAGTTGGATGCCCTTCCACGTGAGGGGGGCGCCGCTTTCGTCGGATGCACATGTCGAGAGATGCCCCCTTCGAACGGCGACGCTGCGAGTTGCGCTGCGTGTAGTGCCCGTCTGGCTGTGGTGTCCTTCCGACCTTACGGTCCTATGGTCTATGATCTCCCTGACAAGCGGGGAGTCGAGGACGTGGCAGGGCATTGGGGCCAGGCGCATGGAATGAGGTCGGTGAGGCATGCGACGAGTGACGAGGCCTGTGAGGGGGCTCGTCGTCCCCCTCATGGGGTCCTTCCTTCTCGTGCTCTGCGTCGCCCTCTTGGTCTCAGGGTGTGCCCAGGAGCCTTCTCGGGAATACGGGGTGTTTCTGGGTATCAGCGGAAACGAGATTGAGCGGCTCGACGGATACGACATCGTCGTGATCGAGCCTTCCGAGTTCAATGCGGAGCAGATCGAAGCGCTGCATGCCGACGGCACGACGGTCTACGGATATCTCAACGTGGGGGCGATCGAGGGGTGGCGACCGTACTACGACCGCTTCCGGGACATGACCCTGGGCGTCTACGAGGACTGGCCGGACGAGCGCTGGGTGGATGTGACGTCGGCGGCGTGGCGGGATTTCATCGTCAACGAACTGGGCAAGGAATATGCCGCCATGGGCCTGGACGGCTTCTTCTTGGATAACGCTGACGTCTACCATCACTATCGCACGGACGAGACGTTCGAAGGACTGAGCCTCATGTTGAGGGGGCTTAAGGGCTACGGCCTCCCTCTCGTCGTGAACGGCGGTGACGACTTCGTCTCGAGATGCATCGACGACGGCAGCGCACAGGGCCTCTTTGACGGAATCAACCAGGAGACGGTCTTCACCAGCATCGACTTCGAGCGCGGGACCTACGGGGAGCGGACGGAGGGGGAGTGCGCCTTCTGGCAGGACTACCTCGCCAAGGCCAAGCAAAGCGGCCTCTCCGTTTACTTGCTGGAATACGGGGCAGACCAGGGGCTTGCGATGCGCATAGACGCGTACTGCCGGGAGAACGGCTTTCTCTGGTATGACGCGGAAGGCCTAGAGCTACGGTAGCCTCGGCGTGTAGGCGCCCTCACACATCTAAGTCGCTCCTGCAGGACGCGACAGCACCCGCACCCAGTAGGCGTCATCGACGGCGGAGCTTGCGGTCTTGTCGCGGAGGCGCCCTACTGTATTCGCTAACGCAGAAGTCGACAACTTGGGGCTGCGGTGGGAATCCTAGATCGTTTTGATTTCTATGTTAGACCGGCATTGACCTCGGCACCGTCCTCCCAGTAGTCCCCGAGGGGCTACGGCATCTCGACGAGGGTGCGCCTCGTATGGACGTGCCTGCCTCCCGCAAGCTGCCCGGAGAGGGCATCCCTTCTGTCGTACTCGGGATGACGTGCCCCCTGCTCCAGCTGGGCGAGCTGTGCAGCGCGGTGGTGGTGAGCTGCGTCGTCACGGCGGCGGTCGCGCTCGTCGGACGGGTGACGTGGGGCCTGCGTCTCTTTGTCTCGCCGGGCTCCGTCGCGGCCATCGTGGTCTGCTCCTTGGGGATGTACGGCATGGGCCTGGTCTTGGATGGCGTCGCCGTCAGGTACAAGCGGACGGGGTCGCTGCTGCTCCTGTTTCAGCTCGGCCTGCTGCTTGTGACCGATACGCTCCCCTCGGACCCGGGCGTCCTGGCCTTCACGCGAGCGATCCCCCTGACCGCGTGCAACGACTTCATCCGCCTGTCCATGACGGGAGGGGACCCTGGTGGGGCGCTGGTTGCCCTGGTCGTCACGTCGCTTGCCTGGCTGGTCGTCGGCAACGTCACATTCCATCTCCTTCTCGCAAAGGCAAGGAGAGATGGGAACCTCCTCTTTTACTGAATGGGAAAGCGAATGGGACTTGTCTTACCTCATGAGGTGCACCCCTGACTCCGGGAGGCACTCGGAGGCCGAAGCCGGCTGATGACCATTTCCTCCTATCCACCTTCCATCCTCCCCATCCATCAGAAGTGAGCACCAGTGCCATCAGAAGTGAGTACCAATGCTCACTTCTGATGGATGGGACAAGCCTGTTACCTGCGACTATGTCAGGAGGTATTTGTCTGTCGGATGCCAGATGCCTTCGGGAGGCCAAAAAAGTACTCACTTCTCAAAAAAGTGCTCACTTCTGGTAACCGAAACCGGGATCGGCAACCCGAGACCGGGGTCGTCCTCTCGGGCTCCAGAACCGCGATCCTCCCCGCCACGGTCGCCTGTGGTCCAGTGGTAGGCGAGACGAGCGCCACCATCAGGCAGATGTACGGTGCCGCAGCGCACAAAGCCTAGCCCCTCCAGCAGGCCCTGCATGGGCAGGTTGTCCTCATGGGTGTCAGCGCGCACGTCGCAGCCCCAAGAACAGGCCCAGGACATGCAAGCACCTCCAACGCCCGTGCCCTGGACTCGCGCGGCAATGCGGTGCACGACCTTGTAGGGCTTGTCGTTGAGCCAGCTGCCTCCCCCGATGGAACCATAGCTAGGATCAGGTCCGTCCAGCAGCGTGAGGCAGCCTAGGACCCCGCTCCCTCCCTCGCACACGTAGCAGTACCCGACGGCGATGTCCCGCTCTGCCGTCGAGCGCGAGGGGTAGCCGTCCGACCACTGCGTCGCGTTGCCGTGGGCTTGCATGAAGCCGCGCGCCCGTTCGTAGCAGTCCGCTATGTCATCGAGGTCGTGTGGTGTCGCGAGGCGTATGTGCAACTCGATGCCCTTCCGCGTTCGGCCGGAGCGCTTGCCTTACAGGGGTCGCATCACGAACGCATGAGCCTGCGTCTGCCCCGGGGCAAGCAGGCTCATGCCGCGTTTGCGCTCGAAGACGTCGTCCTCGTCGAGTGCGGTCGCGCAGCCGGTCCAGGGTTCGAGCGCCACGAACGGCGCGCCCCCGGCAGCCGACCACACGCCCAGGTAGTCGAAGCCCTCGAAGTCCACGCGCATGCCATGGCCCCTGGGTCCGACGAGGCGGACGGTCCGGTCCGGGACGTCCTCGAACACTAGCGTGTCAATGGAGAAGAGCTGGTGGGAGAGGGGCAACGTATCCGATGCGTCGAGCAGGTCTATGCGATTGTCGAAGTCGAGCAGACCGCTTCGCGTGTCTATGCTGGGCGTGGCGTAGGTCCACGGGCGTGAGAACTCCAGGCGGTACTGGGAGAAGTCCTCGTTGGCGGCGCTAGCTTCTGGTCCGGGTGCCGGTACGTTGAACGCGGGATGCCCGCCCACGACGTAGGGGAGCGTCTCGTCGCCGGTGTTGGTGACGAGGAACTCCTGGCGCACGCCGCCCTCGACGACGGAGTAGCTCACGCGCAGATCGAAGTCATAGGGATACTGCCTGCGCGTCTCCTTGCTGGAGGACAGCACGTACGAGAGGGACGCGCCATCCCTCCTCTCGAGAGCGAAGGTATGGTTGCGCGCGAGTCCGTGTCGCCCCAGGCTGATCCTCCCTTGGGCCGACTCTGCCTGCCCGTCCCTGATGTTGCCGACGATGGGGAAGAGGACGGGGGCGCGGCGCGGCCACCAACGCCCGTCACCCTGCCAGAGGAACTCCCCGTCGCCCACCTTGAGGCTCATGAGCTGGGCCCCCAGTGGGCTGACCTCTATCCTGATGCCAGCGTTGCCTGCGACGTCATGTGTATCCATGTCTCTCCTCCCTCGCGTTACCCTATTATGGACGACGTCCGGCATGACGACGCCGGCGTTATGGATGGCGAGGCGCTATAAGTGCTGGGGTGGCGCGCTCTGGACGGCGATGCCGTTATGGATGACGATGCCGCGCGCGGAGCAGGAGCGGGGCGACGGAAGGGTGAGGACGGCCACGATGATGGGGCACCAGCTGCGACAGACGGAGGGCAGGCGGGTACTGCGTTGCCTGCTCGTCGCCCTGCTCTGGGTGCTGGTCTGGCAGCTCGCGAGCGTTGCCGTGGGAAGCGAGCTGCTGCTTGCGGGTCCCCTTGCCACCGCAGTGCGCCTTGCCGAGCTCATCGTGACGCCCGATTTCTGGTCCGTCGCGTTGGGTACGCTCGGGCGCGTCGCCATGGGCTTCTCCCTGGCGCTCGTCTCGGCATCTTTGCTGGCCGCCCTCGTGTGGAGGTTTCGCTCCCTTGAGGATGTCATCGAACTGCCGCTGGGAGTCCTCAAGAGCGCTCCCATCGTCTGTCTCATCGTGCTGTTGCTGATGTGGCTGGGGTCTCGCTCCGTCGTCTTCGTGGCCGTCTACATCGCCGTCCTCCCGTCCCTGTATTTCGCGCTTGTCGAAGGCCTTCGTCAGCTCGACCCAAGGCTCCGCGAGATGCTCTGCGTCCATCGCGTGAGTGCGCCCAGGCGGCTGCTGGCCCAGCTGTGGCCATCCCTCCTCCCGTTCCTCCAGGCTGCCTGCCGTAGCGCCTGTGGCATGGCGTGGAAGTCGGGTGTCGCGGCGGAGCTGGTCGGTCTGCCCGCCGCCTCGGTGGGGGAGCGCGTCTATCAGTCAAAGCTCCTGCTCGAGACCGCCGACCTCTTCTCCTGGACCATCACCGTCATCGTGCTCTCGTGGGCCTGCGAACGCGTCTTCCTGCACGTCCTCGCGATGTCGGGACCCCTCGCACAACGCTTCGCGGTCTGGGGCCTGGGCGGCTCCTCGCCCTCGGGCGAGACCTGCGGGTCCGCCGTCGTCGACGTCTTCGCGCTTGCGGTGACCCTGGGGCAGAGGGACGTGCTCGCAGGCTATGAGCTGCACCTGGGCCCCGGACAGCGCCTGGTCCTGACCGACGGCTCCGGCGCGGGCAAGACCACGCTTCTGGGCGTGCTCTCCGGTCGGATAGTCCCGTCGTCTGGCCAGGCGCGGGTCCGTCCCGGCAGGGTGTCTGCGGTGTTCCAGGAGACCAGGCTCGTGGAGGGTCTGTCGGCCGAGGAGAACGTCCTTCTCGCCTGCGGGCGCTCAGTCACGCGCGAGAGGGCCCGCGCCTCGCTGGAGCGCCTGATCCCGGGCGTGGTGGGCGCAGGTCCCGTTGAGCGGCTCTCGGGTGGGCAGCGGCGTCGCGTCGAGCTCGTGCGGGCCCTCCTGACCCCATCTGACCTCGTCCTTCTGGACGAGCCCTTCGCTGCCCTCGACGAGGCGGCCCATGTGGCCTGCTGCACATTCGTGGTCGATGAGCTTCGCGGTCGGACGCTTGTCGTCGCCTCCCACGACCCGATGGACATCGAACGTCTGGCCGCATGTGGTGGCCGCCTTGCCGAATGAGGGGTCACAAATGGCCCCAAATGTCGTATCGTGCTGACAAATGTCGGCACAAAGGGAGGTCAGCATGATTCCTGAGCAGCTTGCAGCCTGTGGTCTCAGTGGCTGCAGGGGGGCGATCCTCACGGACGCCTCACCTGCCGTCCTCATCGAGAAGGCCCTTGCCAACCACGAGGGCATACTCACCTCGACAGGTGCGCTTGCCGTCGAGACGGGCAAGTATACGGGCCGATCGCCCCATGACCGCTTCATCGTCGATACGCCCGACGTCCACGATGACATAGCCTGGGGCTCGGTCAACATGCCGTTCTCCATCGAGGGCTACGAGAAGGTCAGGAAGGCCATCACTGACTACCTCAAGGCGCACGACCTCTACATCGTCCACGCCATCGCCGGTGCCGACCGTCGTTGGTGCCGCAAGTTCCTGGTTGTGTGCGAGCGTGCCAGCCAGGCCCTCTTCGCGCGCCAGCTCCTGGTGCGCCCCTCCAAGCGCCAGCTCGCGGACTTCGACCCACAGGACTTCAGCGTCCTCGTCGCCCCGGGTCTCAAGCTCGACCCTGCCGAGTTCGGCACAAACTCCGAGGCCGCCGTCCTGATCAACTTCCAGCGCCACGAGATCCTCATCGCCGGCACGCAGTACTCCGGCGAGATCAAGAAGTCGGTCTTCTCGGTCATGAACTACCTGATGCCCGTCGAGGAGAACGTCCTGCCCATGCACTCGTCCGCGAACATGGACCCCGTGACGGGGGAGACGGCGGTCTTCTTCGGCCTCTCCGGGACGGGAAAGACGACCCTTTCCGCCGACCCCCAGCGCATGCTCATCGGCGACGACGAGCATGGGTGGTCCGAGGGCAGCGTGTTCAACTTCGAGGGCGGATGCTACGCAAAGGCCATTCGCATCTCTGCGGTGACGGAACCCGAGATCTTCCACGCCATCCGCTTCGGCGCCATGTGCGAGAACGTGACCGTGGACAACGTCACGCGCAAGCCCGACTACTTCAATGGGACCCTGACCGAGAACACACGCGTTGCGTATCCCATCGACTACATCGACAATGCCCAGGTCATGGGGCAGGGACGCTACCCCAATGTCATCATCTTCCTGACTGCGGACGCCTTCGGCGTGCTCCCTCCCATCGCGCGCCTCGACAAGAACGCAGCCATGTACCATTTCCTCTCCGGCTTCACGAGCAAGGTTGCCGGCACCGAGCGTGGCGTCACCGAGCCCCAGCCCACCTTCTCCACGCTCTTCGGCGAGCCGTTCATGCCGCTCTCGCCCCTGCGCTACGCCCGGATGTTCGGAGAGAAGATGTCGTGCGGGGGTACGCGCGTCTACCTCATCAACACGGGCTGGACGGGTGGCCCCTATGGCATTGGCAGCCGCATGGACCTCGCCTCCACGCGCCTCATGGTCTCTGCGGCCCTTGACGGATCGGTCGAGGAGGCCGAGTTCGCGCACGACCCCATCTTCAACGTTGATGTCCCCCAGCACATAGAGGGCGTCGACAGCCGCGTGCTCAACCCCCGGAACACCTGGTCGGACAAGAATGAGTACGACCGCAGCGCCCGTGCGCTCGCCCAGATGTTTGTCGACAACGCTGCCGAGAAGTATCCCGATATGGCTGCCGAGGTGCGCGCCGCCGGTCCGATGCCAGCCTAGTCGTGCATGTCGTCTCAGGCTTCAGGCAATCGCACAACATAAAATTCAAAGAGATGGGTCTGCAGGGTCGTATATCGGGCAGATCCACCTTCACAGGCTGCGAGGACCCAGCTTTGCGCACCCTCTTGCGTGTGCTTAGAGGGCTATAGCTACCGTTCGCTGGATGGGCGATGATATCCCTTACGGGAGAAATGATCATGATTTAGTATTCATTTCGTTGACCAGGTGCTGCCAGGATTGGGGGATCTATGGCAAGACTGCACGTCATGGAGAGGAGCGAGGCGCAACAGGTCATGGACGACCTCCACAAGGCCGTCGAGAAGCGCCTTTCCGTGAGTTCCCTGGAACCGTGTCCGGTCGAGTTCTCGGCCGCCTTCGTGCGCATGTGCATGACGCAGAGCTGCGGGAAGTGCACGCCCTGTCGCATCGGCCTGCCAGCTCTCGGCGAGCTCATGGAGCGGGTCCTCGACGGCACGGCCGAGGAGTACACCATCGACCTCATCGAGAGGACCGCAGAGGCCATCTATCTGTCGAGCGACTGCGCGATAGGCTACGAGGCGGGCGAGATGGCCCTCGAGGCGGTGCGGGGCTTCCGCGACGACTTCGAGTTCCATCTCAGGCACCACGCCTGCGGCTTCGAGCAGAGCATGACGGTGCCCTGCGTATCGGGTTGTCCGGCGGGGGTGGACATCCCGGGCTACATCTCCCTCGTCGAGGCGGGGCAGAACGTCGAGGCCGTCCGGCTCATCCGCAAGGACAACCCACTGCCTCTGGTGTGCGGGTATGTGTGTGAGCATCCCTGTGAGATGCACTGTCGCCGCGGCATGGTCGACGATCCCATGAACATCCGCGGGCTCAAGCGCTTTGCCGTCGACAACATGGAGAGGGACTACCGCCCTCACATGGCGCCCAAGACCGGCAGGCGCATCGCCATCGTCGGGGGTGGCCCCGCCGGCCTCTCCGCCGCCTACTACCTCACGGTCATGGGCCACGACGTCACGATCTTCGAGGCCCGCAGGCATCTGGGGGGCATGCTGCGCTATGGCATCCCCAGCTATCGCCTGCCCCGCGAGCGCCTTCAGGCGGAGATCGACTGGATCGTCGGTCTGGGCGTCCACGTGGAGTACGAGAGCAAGGTCGAGGACATCTCGCGGCTTCGTGAGGACTTCGACGGCACCTACATCGCCATCGGTGCCCACCGCGACCGCAAGCTCGGGCTTGAGGGGGAGGGCGCCACAGGGGTGCTCTCCGCCGTCGAGATGCTCCGTTGCATCGGCGACGGCATGGCTCCCGACTTCACGCATGAGCGCGTCTGCGTCGTGGGTGGAGGGAACGTCGCCATGGACGTCGCCCGCTCGGCCGTGCGCTGCGGTGCGGACAAGGTGTCCATCGTCTATCGCCGCCGCGTCACGGACATGACGGCGCAGGACGAGGAGATAGAGGGCGCCCGGGCCGAAGGCTGCGAGCTTCTTACGCTCAACGCCCCGCTGCGCATCGTCGCCGAGAATGGTGCGGTCACGGGGCTTGCCGTGCAGCCCCAGATCATCGGGGGCTTCCGGAGCGGCCGTCCCGCCCCGCGCCCCGCCGACACGGCGGAGCGCATCATCCCCTGTGACCGCGTGGTCGTCGCCATTGGCCAGGCCATCGAGTCCGCGCCGTTCGAAGCCCAGGGCATCCCGTGCGACCACGGGCGCTTCGTCGCGAACGAGGATGGGACCGTAGATGGCTTCGAGGGCGTCTTCGTGGGGGGCGACTGCCAAAGCGGCCCAGCGACGGTCATCCGTGCCGTCAACGCCGGGAAGGTCGCCGCAGCGAACATCGATCACTACCTGGGCTTCGAGCACCTGATCGACAAGCACAACGTCGACATGCCCCCCGTCAAGTTCAAGGGCAAGACGTCCTGCGCCCGCTGCGAGATGACAAACCGCGAGGCAGCGGATCGCGTCGGGGACTGGGGGCTCGTCGAGAGGGGTCTCACGGCGCAGGAGGCGCACCAGGAGGCGGCGCGCTGCCTGAGGTGCGACCACTTCGGCCACGGGGCGTTCCGCGGGGGAAGGGTCATGACATGGTAAGGCTCACCATCGACGGCAGGGAGGTCGAGGTCGAGGAGCACACCACCATCCTCGACGCGGCACGGACGGCCGGTGTCAACATCCCGACCCTCTGCTACCTGAGGGACATAAACGAGATCGGCTCATGCCGTGTCTGTGCCGTCGAGGTGGAGGGCATCGACCAGCTTGTCGCCTCGTGCAACAACTACGTGCTGGACGGCATGGTCGTCAGGACGAACAGCCCCAAGGCCCGCGCGGCGCGCAAGGTCAACGTCGAGCTCCTGCTCTCGCGTCACAAGACGGCCTGCACCAGCTGCGTCCGGTCGGGGAACTGCACCCTCCAGGAGCTCGCGAACGACCTCAACATCTACTACCTGGACTACGCCGAGCACGTGCCATTCGTCCACTGGGACAAGACGTACCCCCTCATCAGGGAGAACCACAAGTGCATCGATTGCATGCGCTGCGTGCAGGTGTGTGACAAGGTCCAGGCCTCGCGCATCTGGGACGCCACGAGCCGCTCGACCCATCGGACGGTGAACGTTGTCGGCGGACGCAGCTTTGACGACGTCGACTGCACCTACTGCGGGCAGTGCATAACCCACTGCCCGACGGGCGCCCTGCGCGAGCGCGATGACACCGAGCGCGTGTTCAGGGCTCTGGCCGATCCCAACGTCACGACGATCGTGCAGGTGGCCCCCTCCGTACGCACATCCTGGGGCGACGAGTTCGGCCTCGGGGCAGACGAGGGCTCGCTGGGCAGGCTCGTCTCTGCGCTGCGGCCCATGGGTTTCGACTACATCGTGAACACGGACTTCTCGGCCGACCTCACGATCATGGAGGAGGGCACCGAGCTCCTTGCACATATGGCAAGGGAGGGTGACAAGGACGCTGCCGAGAGGCTCCCCATGTTCACCTCCTGCTGTCCGGGCTGGGTCCGCTTCGTGAAGGCGCACTACCCCCAGCTCGTCGACCACGTGTCCACCTCCAAGTCGCCTCAGCAGATGTTCGGCGCCGTGGTCAAGAGCTACTATGCCGACCTGCTCGGCCTCGATCCCCATGGGATTTTTTCCGTCTCGATCATGCCCTGCGTGGCCAAGAAGGCCGAGGCTGACATCGAGTGCATGAACGACGCCTGCGGCGACCCCGACGTGGATGCCGTCCTGACGGTCCGCGAGGTCACGCGCATGATCCGTGCGGAGCACGTGTGCGTGGACGCCCTCGAGCCCTCTGCCTTCGACGAGCCATTGGGCATGGGGACGGGTGCCGGCATCATCTTCGGTGCCACGGGCGGCGTCATGGAGGCCGCCTTGCGCACCGCCCACCACATCGTCACCGGGCGGTCGCCCGAGGAAGACATGTTCGAGCGCGTACGCGGCCTCGAGGGATGGAAGGAGGCGACGTTCGACCTGGCGGGGACGTCCGTCCGCGTTGCCGTCGCCTCGGGCCTGGCAAACGCCAAACGCCTGTGCGATGCCGTGCTCGCGGGAAGGGCCTCCTACGACTTCGTCGAGGTCATGGCCTGTCCGGGTGGCTGCGTGGGAGGTGGCGGTCAGCCCATCCGCGAGGGCGAGGAGCGTGCGGGGGAACGCGGCCAGGTCCTCTATGGCCTAGACAAGATCGCCCAGTACCGCAACTCCTACGAGAACCCCTCCATCGTGCGGTGCTATGAGGAGTACTTTGGCGCACCGATGTCGAAGCGCGCCGAGGAGCTGCTCCATACCGACCAGCATGCCTGGCAGATGCCGGGGGAGAGGGGGCTGGGACCCCTCGCTTAGGCGCCTGCGGACGTTCCCTGAACCCGCCCCCGTCGCCCTGCCGACAGGGCAAGGCGCCGCTCCCGTACGGGAGCGGCGCCTCGGTGTCCCTCTTCAGCCTGCGCGAACATCCCCTACTCGGCCATCTGTGCCTGGACGGCCGTGATGGCGACGACGCCCACGATGTCATCGGACGAACAGCCGCGGGAGAGGTCGTTGACTGGCTTGGCAATGCCCTGGAGCACAGGACCGTAAGCCTCCGCGCTGGCAAAGCGCTGGACGAGCTTGTAGCCGATGTTGCCAGATTCGAGGTCGGGGAAGACGAGGATGTTGGCGCCTCCGGCCACCCGGGAGGCAGGTGCCTTGAGGTCGGCGACGGAGCGTACGAGCGCCGCGTCGAGCTGGAGGTCGCCATCGAGTGCCAGCCCGGGCTCCTTCTCGTTCGCGATCCTGGTGGCCTCCTGGACCTTGGTGGGAACCTCGCCCTTGGCGGAGCCCATGGTGGAGAAGGACAGCATCGCGACCTTGGGCTCGTCGCTCATGAAACGTGTCCAGGTGTGGGCGGATGCCAACGCGATCTCGGAGAGCTCATCGGCGGTGGGGTCGATGTTGAGGCCGCAGTCGGCGAAGAGCAGGGTGCCCCTCTCGCCGTACTCCTCCTTGTCGGTGCACATGATGAAGAAGGCCGAGACGAGCTTGGTGCCCGGGGCGGTCTTCAGGATCTGGAGCGCGGGACGCAGCGTGTTGGCGGTGGAGTGACAGGCACCGGAGACCAGGCCGTCGGCATCCCCCATCTTGACCATCATGGTGCCGAAGTAGGTGGCATCGTTCATCTGCTCCATGGCCTCGGGGAGGGTGACGCCCTTCTTGGCGCGCAGCTCCGCGAACTTGGCGGCGTACTCGTCGTGCTTCTCGGCGGTACGTGGGTCTATCACCCTGACGCCGTCAACCTTGACCTGGCTGGGGTCGCCGAGGACAACGAGGTCCGCGAGGCCTTCCGCCACGATCTTCTCGGCTGCCTCGATGGTGCGTAGATCCTCGCCCTCAGGCAGCACGATCGTCTTCTTGTCCGCCCTGGCGGCGTCCTTCATCCTCTGCAGAAACTCGCTCATCGAAACCCCTCCATGCCAAGCCGTACCGTGTCCGTTGCGGGTCCCGAGTCGGCAGTTATGCACGTCGGCTGGGTATTCGGCGCCCGTGGGACTCATTATAGGGCCACATGCTAGAATCAACCGAGCAATCGGGTGCCGGCGTTCGCCCTGTGCCCGGTCCGCCCTGCGCGGCAGGCTCTCGCGGACCAGATGCGCTGTCTGACCTGAAAGGACGACAAAAGCCATGACCATCACCAACGGCCTTCCCGAGGACTTCAATCCCGATGGCTACGACGCCATCGTCGTCGGCGCGGGCTATGCCGGCGCCGTATGCGCCCGCCGTCTCGCCGAGGCCTGCAACTACAAGGTCGCGCTCCTCGAGCGCCGTCCCCACGTCGCGGGCAACGCCTACGACTGCGAGGACGAGGCGGGCATCCTCGTCCACCGATACGGTCCGCACATCTATCACACCAATGACGACCGCGTGCACGAGTTCCTCTCCCGCTTCACCGACTGGATGCCCTACTCCCACAAGGTTCTCGCCAACATCTCCGGTACGTTGGTGCCGGTGCCCTTCAACCACCAGAGCCTGCTTGCGGCCTTTGGCGAGGAGCGTGGCGAGCGCCTGTACCAGAAGCTCGTCGCGACCTTCGGTCGGGACCGCAAGGTCCCCATCCTCGAGCTCCGCGAGAAGGACGATCCCGAGCTCGAGGAGGTCGCGGACTACGTCTACGAGAACGTGTTCCTCCACTACACCATGAAGCAGTGGGGGAAGACGCCCGACCAGATAGACCCTGCGGTCACCGGCCGTGTGCCCGTCTTCGTGGGCGACGACGACCGCTACTTCCCACAGGCCCTGCACCAGGGCATGCCCGCCGTCTCCTACACCGCCCTGTTCGAGCGCATGCTCGACCACGACCTGATCTCCGTGTTCCTGGGCGTTGACGCCCGTGACGTCATGCACGTCACCGACACGACGGTCGAGGTCTGCGGCAGGTCCTACGGCGGAGAGGTCGTCTACACGGGCGCCCTCGACGAGCTCTTCGGGATGGATCTTGGCGCCCTGCCGTACCGCACCGTCGACATGGTCTTCGAGACGCTCGAGAAGGAGCGCTTCCAGCCTGTCGGTACCGTCAACTACACCGTCTCGGAGAACTTCACCCGCATCACCGAGTTCAAGAACATGACTGGCCAGGTGGCGCCTGGCAGGACCACCATCCTTCGCGAGTACTCCCGCAGCTACCTGCCAGGAGTGGGGGAGACGCCCTACTACGTCGTCAACGACCCCGAGAACCTGGAGCTCTACGGCAAATATCGTGCCCGCGTCGAGGGCATCTTGAACTTCCATGCCGTCGGGCGCCTCGCCGAGTACCGCTACTACGACATGGATGGCGTCACCGCCTCCGCGCTCGAGCTCTCCGACGAGATCATCAACAACCACTAGGCTCCGCGTCTTCGGAGCGGCAGGACCAGGCAATGCAGAAGACCATCACCTTTTCGATTCCGTGCTACAACTCGGCGGGATACATGGACCACTGCGTCAAGTCGATCCTTGAGGGCAGTGACTTCGCCGAGGACGTGCAGATCGTCATCGTGGACGACGGGTCCACAAAGGATGACACGCTTGCCCGCGCACGGGCGTGGCAGGAGCGCCATCCCTCTATCGTCAAGGCCGTCCATCAGGAGAACGGGGGCCATGGGGTCGCGGTCATGAAGGCACTCGAGCACGCCGAGGGCGTCTACTTCAAGAACATCGACTCCGACGACTGGGTCGACGCCGCCTCGCTCCAGGCCCTGCTCGCCCAGCTGAGGCGCTTCATCGAGCTCGGGGATCGTGTCGATTTGGTCATCACGAACTACGTCTACGAGCATGTCGAGGACGGGACGCGCAACGTCGTCGACTACGGCTTCGCCCTCCCCAAGGGAAGGGTCTTCGGCTGGGGGCAGATCGGGCACTTCAACATGAGCCAATACCTGCTCATGCACGCCCTCTGCTACCGGACGGACGTCCTGCGCGCCGGGGGCGTCCCCATGCCGGCCCACACCTTCTACGTCGACAACGTCTACGCCTACGTGCCCCTGCCACGCGTGTCGACGATCTACTACCTTGACGTCGACCTGTACCGCTACTTCATCGGTCGCGACGACCAGTCCGTCAACGAGCCCGTCCTCGTGTCGCGCATCGACCACTACTGGCGCGTCGCGCGTATCATGATGAGGTCGTACCACCTCTATCAGGACGTCGAGTCTCCCAAGCTGCGCAGCTACATGTTGGGCTACTTCACGATCATCATGGCGATCTGCTCGGTGTTCTCGCGTCTCTCGGACCGCCCCGACGCCATGGACCAGCTCGCCCGGCTCTGGGCGGAGCTCAAGGAGTACGACCCGCGCATGTACCGCCATGCCCGCCGCGGCATCGTGGGCACCTTCACCAACCTCCCCACCAGTGCCGGGGACAAGGTCACGATCGGCCTGTACCACGTGGCCCAGAGGCTCGTGAAGTTCAACTGACGGCCGCCCCGCCGGCCCCGGCCCTCGCCTCGCCCGCCCGCCTCAAGGCTACGTGATGTCGCCGCCGATGGCGACGTAGCCTTGGATGACGCGTGTCCGACGCTTGCTGCCGGGTGGGCAGATGCGGTCGAAGGCAGGCATGATGCCCTTGAAGATGACGTCGACCTTGACGCGGTTGAGCCGGCCGCGGGCGGAGTGCTGGGAGCTGTCGAGCCGTTGCTCGAGCACGTCGAGGAAGGCGCTTCTCTGCGCGAAGCGCCAGAAGTAGTCACCCATGTCGCAGTCGGGGTAGTCCCACGGCCTGTCATCGGGTCCCGCGAAGTGCACGATGGCGGGATCGTCACGTGCGGCGTCGTACTGCGAGCGTATGTCCTGCGGTGCCTGTGCAATGATGTGGTCGCGTCTGAGGGCCTTCCAGTCCATGAGGGTGTTCCAGCGCATGTCGAGCCTGACGTACTTGCCGTCCGCGAGCATGTTGAGTATGTCCTGGTCAAGCCAGCGCCAGACGCGGACGGTGGAGAGCCGCAGCATGTCCTCTATGGTGAAGATGTGACGGAAGGCCTTGAGGTTGAGCAGGAGGACCCCTGCCTGAAAGTACTGATAGGGATCGCTGAGGCCCAGGTCGTCTGCGAGATAGGGCCCAACCGTGTGGTCGTAGCCCTCGAGCTGTCCGATGGTGTCGGCGTCGCGCGTGGCGGCGAGGAGATAGCCGTCGACCCCGATGTCGAAGAGCCGTGCCGGATCGTCTAGGACGACGAGGTCGCTGTCAAGGTAGATGGCCTTGTCGCAGTGGGGCAGCATCCAGGGGGCCAGGAGCCTGAAGAAGGTCTCGGGCCTGAAATGCCCGTGATGGGGGAGCTTCGTGCCCTGCAGCGCCGACTCCGCGTCCAAAAAGCCGATGGAGACGTTTGACGACCCCACGTGGGCGACGAGGGTCTCCATGGTCTGTTGCGTGATGTCACGAGTGAGGATGACGATGTCGTAGTGGCGTTCAGGGGAGGCCGCCTCGACGACCGACTCCAATGCCACGGCCATGTAGGGCGCAAAGTACTCATTGCTGGCAAAGACGATGACGACATCGGAGAAGCCGAGACCCATCTCGTCTGCGGTGCGCGAGAGCCTGACGGGACCCTTCGATCCGACGCTTGTGATGGATGGCATCAAACCCCCTGAACCTGAGGTTACGATTGACTGCTGGCGACGGTTGGCTGCTGACGCGACTCCGCGCCAGCAAAAGGCGTACCAGAATGGGATGGGCACATTCTACCAGAGCGCCCGTGCCCCATGGAGCATGGCTCCGATTGCGAGGGAGACCACAGGGACGATATGTGCGCGGGCCATCCGTGCCGTCCGTCAGGCAAACTCCCGCGCAGAGGGGTAGCCGTGGGCGGAGGGGGCATCTCGGACGGCGCTGACGATGGCTTGCTCGAGCGCGCCGGTGGCGAGGTAGCCGACGGTCTCCACAGATGCCTCGACCTCACCTGTGGCCATCACGAAGACGGTGTCCCCATCAAGTGGCGTGTGCGTGGGATTGATGGCGTGGGCATAGGCATCGGCGGCCATCTGAGCGACCTTGGTGGCCTGTGCCTTGGTGAGGCGCGCGTTGGTGGTAACGCAGGAGATGGTCGTGTTGGTGCGCAGCAGCGGCTCCCTCCCGGCGGCGGCGTCCATGGCCGCATCCACGTCCAGTATCGCGTCGTGACCCTCGCTGAGCGCGCCTGCGATCGTTCTGCCCGAGCGGGGGTCGATCACGTTGCCGACGGCGTTGACCGCGGCTATGGCCCCGCAGACAAGGGCGCCCCTCTGGCTCACGCCCTCGCCCAACCCGGACTTCATTGCCCGCCCCATCCCGGCGAGCTTGCCGACGGTACAGCCGGCTCCAGCGCCGACGTTGCCCGTCTCGAGGGCCTCCTCGGCGCCACAGAGCGCCCTGCGTGTGGCCTCGGCGCCGAAGCTTGCGTCGGGCCTGACGTCAGCCCTGCCGCAACCGAGGTCGAAGAGGCAGGCTGACGAGACGATCGGCACGACGCCCACGCCCACGTCCAGGCCAATGGAGCGTCTCTCCAACTCCTCGGCGACACCGCAGGCGGCCGCAAGTCCATAGGCGCTGCCACCCGAGAGGACGACGGCATGCAAGACCCCCACGCTCTCCTCGGGCCTCAGGAGGTCGGTCTCGCGCGTTGCGGGTGCCCCGCCCCTGACGTCGACGCCAGCTGTGGCCCCTCGGGGGCAGACGACGACCGTGCAGCCCGTTGCCGCGTCTCCATCCGTGACGCTGGCGGCGAAGATGCCATCCATATGCGTGACGCTTGTGACCCTACCATCCATGCTTGCCTCCCGGCAGTGCGTCCGGCGCCAGTCTGGGGCCGAGTGCCTCCCCCATGAGATTGAGCTCCCGCATGAGACGGGCGACGGGAAGCCCGACGACATTGTAGAAGTCGCCCTCGATCCCCCGCACAAAGAGCCGACCGCGACCCTGTATGCCGTAGGAGCCGGCCTTGTCCCGAGGCTCCCCGCTTGCCACATAGGAGGCTATTTCCTCGTCGGACAGATCATAGAAGCACACCCTCGTCGTCTCCACGAAGGAGCGGGCCTGGGTGGGGGAGAGAAGGCAGACTCCACTCGAGACGCAGTGGCTCCTCCCCGAGAGCGCGTGGAGCATGCGCTCGGCGTCACGGGCGTCTGCGGGCTTTCCCAGCGCCCCGCCCTCGCCCGTCCATACGATCGTGTCGGCCGCGACGATGACGTCATGGTCTGGGAGGCACCCGAGGGAGTCGAGGCAGGCCTGGGCCTTCAAACGGGCGAGCCGCTCGACGAGCGTGACGGGCAGCTCGCCGGGCAGGGGACTCTCGTCCACGTCAGACGGCTGCACGTCCACGCTGATGCCCAGCTCGCGCAGCAGGTCCCTCCGACGCGGAGAGGCAGATGCAAGTATCATGCCGAAAGCACCCCCACAAAAACGGGACCGCCGAAAGGCGGCCCCTCGCACGGCCCGCCCAGGCGAGCCAAGGTCGGTTGCGCGCTACTCGATGCCGATGGCGCTGACGGGGCAGTTGTCGGCGGCCTCCTGGGCGGCATCCTCGCTCTCCTCGGGGACCTCGTCGACGACGACCTCGGCGATGCCCTCGTCACCGATGGCGAAGACGGCGTCGCAGGTGGACTCGCAGAGGCCGCAGCCGATGCAATCCTCGTTAACAGTAGCCTTCATGATGAATTCCTCTCCCACTGATAGAACCTTGGGCCCCTTACCCAAGTGCCTCTGGCTCCTTTGTACTATTTCGTGCCGCCGAACGCCAGTGTCAATGTGCCCTGCGGCCAAATTGGCCCTTCCCGCCCGGTTCGAACAAGGGGATCCGGGCTCGTGTACCGCCGGCTAGACATGCCTGAGGATGGTGACGGTCTCCACATGGAACGTCTGGGGGAAGAGGTCGACCGGCACCACGCTCTCGATGGCGAACGCAGCGCGCTCGCGGAAGCGTGCGAGGTCACGTGCAAGCGTGGCGGGGTCGCAGGAGACGTAGGCGATGGCGCGGGCGTCCTGTGCCGAGAGCTTGTCGACGACGGCCCCCCCGAGGCCCGCCCGGGGGGGATCAACCACGATGACGTCGGCGTCGGACTGCGGGAACTCGCGGTCGGCATCCCCACCCTGGGCATCGACGTTGTCGAGACGGGCGACGTCGAGGTTATGCCTGAGGTCACGCACGGCAGGGCCGTAGGACTCGACGGCGCTGACCCAGGCGCAGCGACGTGCAAGGGGGAGCGTGAAGGTGCCGGCCCCGCAGTAGAGGTCCATGGCCCCATCGTCCTCGGTGGGGCGAAGCCCCTCGAGCACGAGCGACACGAGCCTCTCGGCACCACGGGTATTCACCTGGAAGAAGGAGGGCGCCGACACGGACATGCGCTCCGAGCCCACGAGCTCGCCCCAGTGGCCGCGTCCCGCGAGGCGCTCGACGCCCGTCACGCGACGGGCCTTCTGTGGCCCCTTGGTGAGGACGCGGACCACGGAGGTCGTCCTGCATGCGTCGCCGAGGACCTTTGCCACCTGCGCCCGTGGGAAGGGCCCCGGCTCGGTCCAGAGGGCCACCTCCACCTCGCCCGTGCGCCTGGATGCGCGTATGCCGATGCGCTCGATGTCGAGGGCATGGGAGTTGGCGAGGTAGGACACGGCGCCCGCCACAGACTTGGTCATCCTCTCGTAGCGCTTGTCCAAGAGGGGGCAGCGGTCGACCTTGATGACGCCTTGGCCTCCGGCGCCATGCATGCCGACGAGGGCCCTGCCCCCCCTGCGCGCGAATGCGAGTTCGACCTTGTTGCGGTAGCCCCACGGATCGCCTGCGACGGCGCAGGGGCCCACGAGCCGCTCCGCCTCCTTTGCGGGCAGGCGACCGATGCGCGCGAGGGCGTCCACGACGTTGGCGCGCTTCGCCGCAAGCTGGACGCTGTAGGACAGGCTTCCCCAGGGGCAACCTCCACAGACGGTGCAGAGGGGGCAGGGGGGCCCGACGCGGTCGGGCGAGGGTGCGAGGACCCTCTCGACCCTCCCCTTCGAGAAGGACGTGCCGTCCTGGGTGATGGCGACCCTCGCAACGTCGCCGGGCACCCCGCCCGAGACGAAGACGGCCTTGCCGTCCGCCGCGTGGGCGACCGCGTCGGCGCCATATGCCATGCGCTCTATGGTCAGTTCCTCGTGGCGCAGCGCGCTCTCGTCTGGCAACTACTTCCTCCTTCGGGAGAGGCTTCCCGTGAACAGCTCGCGGATGCCGAGCCCGATCAGTCTAAACCCGAGGGAGACCCTTCCGCCCCGTATGATGGAGGAGGGTTCGACCTCATCACGGTTTGCGCACGCGGCCGCGCCCTTCGCCCGCGGGATCGGAGCGGGTCTTGGGGCGGGCGTCGCGGCATCACCGTAGGAGCTGATGGCGGGCAGCGCACCCAGGCGCTCCATCTCGTCATCCGCGAGCTGCGTGCGGATGCTCGTGGGCAATCCCAAAGGACCCGCCACGCCACCCGCGTGGGCCCTCCTGTAGGCGAGCGAGAGGAGCAGCTCCTGGCTTGCGATCCGTCTCGCGTTCCCTCCGCGCCCAACGACCTCCCAGGTGCCCTCTTCCGTCAGCTGGCGCGCCTTCGCGTTGTCCGCCAGCTGGAGGTTCATATAGCCGACGACAAGCGCCTTGCAGGTGGGGTCGAGAACGGGGTAGGCGATCTCGACGCGGCGCTCGGTGTTCCTCGTCATCATGTCCGCGCTGGACAGGTAGACGGTGTCCGTCTCGACGCCGAAGGCGTAGACGCGCGCGTGCTCGAGGAAGCGGCCCACGATCTGGCGGATGACCAGGCCCTCGGTCCTGCCCTTGACGTTTGCCCTGATGCAGCAGATGCCCCTGATGATCAGGATGACGCGCACCCCCTCCCTGCAGGCGTCGCTGAGCTTGTCTATGACGTCGCGGTCGGTGAGGGAGTTCATCTTCATGAACACCTGGGCGCCCTCGCCCCTGCGGGCACGCTCGATCTCTCGCTCGAGGCCGCGCATCACGAGCGGCTTGAGCCCCGACGGGGCGACACCGAGATGGCGGTAGCTGCCCGAAAGGTTGCCCAGTGACAGGTTGCGGAAGAAGACGTTGCCGTCCTCGCCTATGCCCCCGTGTGCCGTGAGCAGCATGAAGTCGGAATACAGGAGTGCAGTCTTCTCGTTGAAGTTCCCCGTTCCCAGACAGGTGATGTAGCTGACACCCGCTTGGTCGTGGTAGGCGATCTGGCAGATCTTGGAGTGGACCTTGTAGCCCTCCGAACCATAGATGACCGTGCATCCGGCGTGCTCGAGGCGCTCGGCCCAAGCGATGTTGTTCGCCTCGTCGAAACGGGCCCTGAGCTCCATGAGCACGGTGACCTCCTTGCCGTTCTCGGCGGCGAGCACCAGGCTCTCGCAGAGCTTCGACTGCTTGGCTACGCGGTAGAGGGTGATCCTGATGGAGACGCATGCGTCGTCCCCCGCAGCCTCCTTCAGGAGGACGAGCAGGGGAGACATGCTCTCGTAGGGATAGAAGAGGAGGGCGTCGTGGTCCTCGATCTGGGGTCGGACCGGTCGCGTGAGGTCGACCATGGGGGAGACCTGGGGACGGAACGGCTCGAAGGTGAGCTCGGCCACGCTCTCCTCGGGTATGTGCCGCTCAAGACCGTAGACATAGCTCAGGTCAAGCGGCATGTCGCATGTGAAGACGCGCCGTTCCTCGAGACCAAGCTCCTGACGTACGTAGCCGAGCAGGTCCGCATGAAGCGAGCCCCCGACCTCAAGCCTGACCGCCTGGAGGCGCTGACGCAGCTTGAGCACCTTCTTCATGTGCTGGCGGTAGTCCTCCTCCTCGCCGACGCCCTCGCCGTCGGGGTCCAGGTCGGCGTTCCTGGTCACCCTGATCGTGGCCGCCGAGGTCACCACGTAGTCGCCAAAGCAGCCGTCAAGGCAGGCGAGCACGACGTCCTCCACGAGGATGTAGCGCCACTCCGACGCAGTCGGGGGAAGTGCGACTACGCGCTCGAGGGCGGGGGGTATCTCCACGAGTCCGAGCAGTCCCTCCTCATCGTCGCCGTCTAGGGAGCAGGTGACATAGAGCTGACCGTTCCTGAGGTTGGGAAAGGGGTGGCGCGGGTCGACTATCATGGGCGAGACGAACGGGGCGAGGCGGGCGTCGAAGTGGCGTGCGATGGCAACGCGGTCTGCGTCGGTGAGCTCGTCGCGGGACACGCGCGCGAGCCCCCTCTCGGCGAGGTGCGCCTCGATCTGGGCGAAGGCGTCCTTCTGCCTCTCGATCAGGGCGGGGAGCATCGAGAGCACGGTGCGCAGCTGCTCGGCGGGCGTCTCGTTGGACTTGTTGTCCCTGGGCTGTCGCTTCAGGAGCGTCAGGTCGCTGAGCCCACCGATCCTGATCATGAACCACTCGTCGAGGTTGCTCCCGAAGATGGCGACGAACTTGAGGCGCTCGAAGAGCGGGACCGTCTCGTCGAAGGCCTCGTCGAGGACGCGGTCGTCGAAGCGCAGCCAGCTCACCTCGCGATTCTGTGTGTAGGAGAAGTCCTCGCTCGTGGCCTTGCCCTTGTGCCCTCCCTTGGCGTCCTTGCGTGGCTTGGGCTTCGTGCGCCGGAGCCCATCCGCGCCGCCCGCCTGCCGCCGACCCTTCTTGTCCATGTTGGCTCCAGCCCACGGTGTCCTCCTGCCTAACTGGAGTCTAACAAGCCCGGACACCCCTGTCCCCGCCACTGCGCTCCCCTTACGCAAGCGTTACCTCCGGTGGGGTCGTCCGCCGCGACGCGTCGGGACGATATATGCAATAGAATAGGATGTTTTCGTATAGATATAGTATAAATATGAGATGTTAGGCATTTTCAAGCGCAGGGGCGAATATAGACCCCTCGATGAGGACCTATCGACGAAAAAATGTTACAAATATATGAAATAGCAGTTAAATAACCATATAATAGTCACGAATACAGATGACCCTACCGCTCGTAGGCTGAATGCTACCGTTCCCGCAAAAGAAGCGGGATTTTTGTCATAGGGAAAAATGTATTGGATATATTCCTGGATGGCGTTATTCTGGTGCTGCAGACGCGCAGGGCAAGGCCACGCTCGCCGGATGGCCTTGGGCGCCTGCAGTGGAGTATCCGTTTGTGGTGTCGGTGGATTCCGGCACGAAAGGAGTGGGAGGAACCATGGCTAACGGGCTTTATGTCCACAGCGAGATTGGCCCCTTGAAGAAGGTCTGTCTTCACCGTCCCGGTGAGGAACTCCTGAACCTGCCGCCTGACGAGCTCGGCCGTCTGCTCTTTGACGACGTGCCCTTCCTCGAGGTCGCGCAGCAGGAGCACGACCGCTTTGCGGAGATCCTGCGCGAGCAGGGCGTCGAGGTCCTCTATCTCGAGAAGCTCGTCGCCGAGGCCCTCGATGCCGCAGGCTCCCGCGAGGAGTTCACCGAGCAGTGGCTTGACGAGTCCGGCCTCCGTGGCCGTCATGTCCGCGCCACCGTCAAGGAGTTCATGGACTCCATCGAGGACACCCAGGCCTTCGTCGAGAAGTGCATCGCCGGCATCCGCAAGGACGAGCTCGAGCTCCCCAGCAAGTCGAGCAACCTCCTGGCCGACCTTGTCGGCAACGATCACGAGTCCGAGTCCGACCTCCTGATCGATCCGATGCCCAACACCTACTTCACGCGCGACCCGTTCGCGATCGTCGGCAGGGGCGTCAACCTGAACCACATGTTCTCGGTCACGCGCAACCGCGAGACCCTCTTCGGGAAGTACGTCTTCCGCGACCATCCCGAGTACAACGACGCTCCGCTGTGGTACCGCCGCGACTCCGCGTACCACACCGAGGGCGGCGACGTCCTCAACATCAACGCCCACACGCTGGCCATCGGCATCTCCCAGCGCACCCAGGCGGCTGCCATCGACACCCTTGCCCAGCACATGTTCTGGGACAAGGCCGACGAGTGCGAGATTGACACCATCTACGCGTTCAACATCCCCGTCTCGCGTGCCTTCATGCATCTTGACACCGTCTTCACCCAGATCGATGTCGACAAGTTCACCATTCACCCGGGTATCATGGGCACCCTCCAGGTCTTCAAGCTCACCAAGGGCACTGCCCAGGGCGAGGTCAAGATCGAGGAGATGAACGACACCCTCGAGCACGTTCTCGCCAAGGCCATGGGCCTGGATTCCGTCAAGCTGATCAAGTGCGGCGGCGGCGATCCCGTCGCAGCTGCCCGCGAGCAGTGGAACGACGGCTCCAACACCCTCTGCGTCGCTCCTGGCAAGATCTGCGTCTACCAGCGCAACACCGTCACCAACGACGTCCTCTACAAGGAGGGTCTCGACCTCCTCGTCGTTCCGTCCGCAGAGCTCTCCCGCGGCCGTGGCGGCCCCCGCTGCATGAGCATGCCCTTCGCGCGCGAGGATCTCTAGGCTTCAAGTCAGGCGCCAATCGTCCGGGGGCGGGAGTCTCGCCTCCGGACGTTAGGCATGTAGGACATGGATGGGGGCGCCCTGCGCCCCCGATCGTCGAAAGGAACCAAGCATGGGCGTCAACCTCCGTGGTCGTAACTTCCTGAAGCTCCTTGACTTCACTCCCGCCGAGATCGAGTACCTCATCGACCTCTCCGCTGACTTCAAGCGCATGAAGCGTGCCGGCGTGCCGCACCGTTACCTCGAGGGCAAGAACATCGTCCTGCTCTTCGAGAAGACCTCCACGCGCACCCGCTGCGCCTTCGAGGTCGGTGGCATGGACCTCGGCATGGGCGTCACCTACCTCGAGCCCGGCTCCTCCCAGATGGGCAAGAAGGAGTCCATCGAGGACACCGCCCGTGTCCTGGGCCGCATGTACGACGGCATCGAGTACCGTGGCTTCGAGCAGGAGAAGGTCGAGTGCCTCGCCGAGAACGCCGGCGTGCCCGTCTGGAACGGCCTGACCACCGAGTTCCATCCCACCCAGATGATCGCCGACATGCTCACCGTCAAGGAGAACTTCGGCCACCTCAAGGGCCTCAACTTCACCTTCATGGGCGATGCCGGCAACAACGTGGGCAACTCCCTCATGGTCGTCTGCGCCAAGCTGGGCCTCAACTTCACCGCCTGTGGTCCCAAGGAGCAGATGCCCGATGCCGAGCTCGTCGAGACCTGCAAGGCCCTCGCCGCAGAGCACGGCGCGACCGTGACCCTGACCGAGGACGTCGAGGCCGGCACCAAGGGTGCCGACGTCATCTACACCGACATCTGGGTCTCCATGGGCGAGCCCGACGAGCTCTGGGCCAAGCGCATCCAGCTCCTCGAGCCCTACCGCGTCACCAAGGAGGTCATGGCTAACGCCCACGAGGGCGCCATCTTCATGCACTGCCTTCCCTCCTTCCACGACACCAACACCACCATCGGTGCCGACATCGCCAAGAAGTTCGGCGTCACCGAGATGGAGGTCGCCGACGAGGTCTTCGAGTCCAAGGCCTCCAAGGTCTTCGACGAGGCCGAGAACCGCATGCACACCATCAAGGCGGTCATGTATGCGACCCTGAAGTAGCGCGCCTACTTCGAGACCTGAACCTCCCCGTCGGCTGGCGGGGAGGTTTTTTGCGTCACAGAAGACTTCTGTTATTGGATATGATTTATTAAGTAATCGAATTTTACAAAAAAGTAACCAATATGAAAGGCAATCCCATGACAAAAGGATCAGCACCTACCGTGGACAGGGAGGGAGGCGTCGGCTACCTCGGCCTCGTCGGTCTTGTCGTGTCCTCCTGCATCGGCTCCGGTGTGTTCGCACTGACCGGACAGCTGGCCAACGTCGCCTCGCCCGCCGCCGCGCTCGTGGCCTGGGTCCTCTGTGGCCTGGGCTTTCTGTTCCTGGCCCTGTCGCTGGCCAACCTCGGTGCCAGGCGTCCCGATGCCGACGGCGCCGTCGCATACGCCGAGGAGGGATTCGGCAAGTTCGCCGGCTTCGTCTCGGGCTGGGGCTACTGGCTGAGCGCATGGCTGGGCAACGTCGGCTTCGCGACGATGGTCGCCCAGACCCTCGGTTCCGACTACTGCCTTGGCGCGGTCTTGCCCGGTGTGTTCTCCAGCCCCGAGACCGGCAACCCCGCCCTCGTCGGCGTCATCGTCGTCTCCCTCGCCCTCTGGGCGCTCACCTTCCTCGTCCTCAACGGCGTGGAGGGTGCCGCCGGCCTCAACGCGGTCGTCATGATCGTCAAGGTCGCCTCCATCCTGCTCTTCATCCTCTTCGTCGCCATGGCCTTCAACGTGGTCGCCTTCAGCGGAGACTTCTGGGGCACCGCCGAGCGCAACGCGACGATCATCGCCTCGGGCGCCGAGGGCGGCTTGGGCGGCGTCTCCTCTCAGGTCACCAACTGCATCCTGATCATGATGTGGGTCTTCATTGGCATCGAGGGGGCCTCGGTCATGTCCAAGCGCGCCAAGAGAAGGAGCGAGGTCGGCTCCGCGACCGTCGTCGGCCTCGTCGTCCTGCTCGTCCTCTACATCGGCGCTTCCGTCCTGCCGTATGGCGTCATGCCCTATGAGGAGCTCGTCGCCGCGCCCAAGCCCGCCACGATCTCCGTCTTCGAGGCCATCGCCCCCGGTTGGGGCGGCGCCTTCATCTCGTGGGCCATCATCGTATCCGTCCTGGGCTCCTGGCTCTCCTTCACCATGCTGCCCGCCGAGTGCTCCTCCATGATGGCTGACCATGGCTTGCTGCCCGCCTCCTGGGACAAGCGCAACGCCAAGAACTCCCCACAGCTGTCACTGGTCATCGTCGGGGCCTGCACCCAGGCCTTCGTCATCGTCGCGACCTATGCGGCCGACGCCTACACCTTCGCCATCTCCATGTGCACGGTCACCATTGTCGTCACCTGGGCTTTTGCCGCAGCCTACCAGGTCAAGTACAGTGCACGGGAGAAGAGCTACGGTCAGCTCGTCATCGGCTTGCTGGCCCTGGTCTTCCAGGTTGTCGGCGTGCTCTTCACCGGTTGGGGCTTCTTGCTGCTGGCCTGCCTGGGCTACATTCCCGGCATGTACTTCTACGCCAAGGCCCGCAGGGAGGACGGCTCCACCGTCACCAGGGGGGAATGGATGGTCTTCGCCGTCATCGCCACCCTCGGCATCGCCTCGATTCCTCTGACGGCCGTCGGCATCATCCCGGTGTTCTAGGTATCGCAGGGCACGCGAGCGCCTCTGTTCGGGGCGGAGGGCTCGCCTCCCTCCGCCACCTCGTATCGAAGGAGGGGACTTTCGATGGACATTCCCGTTATTGGGGTCGAGGACTGGCTCAACGTCCACGAGCATGACGCGCGCTGGGACATCGCCCAGTCGACCATCGCGTCGCTCACGATGGGCGAGCTGCGTGCCCTCGACGACGCGGATGGCGCGGAGTTCTACGACCTGCTCGACCGCGAGAAGATGGACTATGGTTGGATAGAGGGTTCGGCCGCGTTCAAGGACGAGGTCAGGAGGCTCTATCGGCACGAGATCGCGGACCCCGACATCCTCCAGTGCAATGGCGCGACAGGCGCCAACCTCAACGCCCTCATGGCCCTCGTGCGCCCGGGGGACCACGTGATCGCCGAGTGGCCGACCTACGCACCCCTCTACGAGATACCTCGCACGCTGGGCGCCGAGGTCGAGTACTGGCAGATCAGGGAGGAGCTGGGCTGGAATCCCGACATCGAGGACCTCAAGGGACTCGTCCGTCCTGACACGCGCCTGATCTGCCTCAACAACGCCTCCAACCCCATCGGCACGGTTTTGCCCAGGGAGACCCTGCACGAGGTGTGCGACCTTGCCCGCTCGGTCGGCGCTTACGTCCTCTGCGACGAGGTGTACCTTCCGATGGAGGGTACCGGGGACTTCGAGAGCATCGTCGATGTATACGACAAGGGCATCGTCACCAACTCGGTCTCCAAGACCTATTCGACCCCTGCCGCGCGTTGCGGCTGGGTCATCGCTCCGCGTGAGGTCTCCGATGCCATCCGCACCCACCGCGACTACACGATGATCTGTGCTGGCGTCTTCAACGACGCGCTGGCCACCTACGTTCTTCGGCACAAGGACAAGATCCTCGCGCGCAACAGGGAGATTCTCTTCGGCAACCGAGAGCTTGCGCAGAGGTGGATCGACGGGCAGCCCCGCGCCTCCTGGGTCGCCCCCAGGGGTGTCTCCACGTCCTTCGTCAAGCTGGACATCCCCGAGAGGGACGAGGACTTCTGCCTGCGTCTGCTTGAGGAGCGGGGCGTGCTCCTGGTGCCAGGCTCGCGCTTCGAGCTACCCTGCGGCGTTCGCCTTGGGTACTGCGCGCAGCCGGACGTGCTGACCAGGGGACTGGAGCTTCTGGGCGAGGCGCTTTCCACGTTCGATCGTTAGGAACGGCCCGAAGGCTCGGGAGGCGCCGTTATCGGGGCCGCACCGTAAAGGTGCGGCCTTTTCCATATGCCGAGATGTCTGCATATATTGATTTATAAATACTAAAAATCGGTTATGTTTACTATATGGATGCAATATGATGAAAATATGGTCACCTAGGGGAGAGATGTGGTAGAACCCCACGTCTTCCTGGGAAAATGACCAAGGATCCCAATGATGGCGCAATGGGGATTGAATACAAAATCTGGTAGGCGGTCGAACGGCTCCGTCGGTGGCAGAGCGCTACCGTTGGACGGACTATTGCATAACGCTCAGACTTTTACGTTGTCCGCCTGACAGCCATTCGCTATAGTCTACCCATGGGTTCGTTTTTCTTGTTCAGTTTCTGTTTCGCAAGGGTTTCTATCTGTTCGACTGGCGTCATCGACGCCGAAAGGAGTTGCGGTCATGTCTGATTCGACAGCGCAGCCGAAGAAGAAGAGGGAGATGCTCACCTCCTTCTCCATCATCTTCATCTTGCTAGCGGTGGTAGCCGTCGTTACCATCATTCTCTCGGGCGTCACGCCCGACGTGACGGGCGCCACTCTTGGCGACTTCCTGATGGCTCCCGCGAAGGGCTTCGCGGATGCCATCGACGTCTGCCTCTTCGTCATGGTCCTGGGCGGCTTCCTGGGCATCGTCAACAAGACCGACGCGCTCAACACCGGCATCGCCGTCCTCGTCAAGAGGATGCACGGCAACGAGCTCAGGCTCATCCCCGTCCTCATGGGCATCTTCGCCATCGGTGGCTCCACCTACGGCATGTGCGAGGAGACCGTCGGCTTCTACGCCCTGCTCTCCGCGACGATGATGGCTGCAGGCTATGACTCGCTCACGGGTGCGATGATGGTCCTGCTCGGCGCCGGCGTCGGTTGCCTCGGCTCCACCGTCAACCCCTTCGCCACCGGCGTTGCCTCCGCAGCCCTCACTGACCTCGGCATCACGGTCGACCAGGGGGTCGTCATTGGCCTGGGTCTCGTCCTGCTGGTCGTCGCCTATGCCATCGCCGTCTTCTTCGTCCTGCAGTATGCCAAGTCCGTCAAGGCCGATCCCTCTCGCACGCTCATGAGCGCTGCCGAAATCGAGAGCGCCGAGGCCACCTACAAGAACGAGGACCTCGAGGGCGAGGCCAAGAACGTCTCGCTCACCGGCAAGCAGAAGGCCGTCCTGTGGATCTTCGGCGCTGCCTTCCTCGTGATGGTCATCTCCTTCATCCCCTGGGAGGACCTGGGCGTCGATGCGTTTGTCGCCGGCTCCGCCTCCCATGACGAGGTCGCCGAGGTGACGGCCGACGACATCGCCGCCCAGTACGAGAGCGACAAGCTTGGCACGCTCGAGCTCCCCGGCAATGTCAAGGGCACCCTCACCAGCACCGTCACCGACAATGCCGGCTGGTCCGCCTTCCTGACCGGCACCCCGCTCGGCCAGTGGTACTTCGCCGAGTCCACCACCTGGTTCCTGATCCTCGCCATCACCATCGGTATCGTGGGCGGCCTTTCCGAGCATGAGATCGTCGACAACTTCATGGCTGGTGCCGGCGACATGATGTCCGTCGTCATGATCATCGCCGTCTCCCGCGGCGTCTCCGTCCTCATGAGCTCGACTGGCCTTGCCGACTACGTCCTCAACTCCGCCGCGACCGCACTGTCCGGCACCTCGGGGATTGTGTTCTCCATCGGCTCCTACCTGCTCTACTTCCTGCTGTCCTTCCTCATCCCCTCGACCTCCGGCATGGCGACCGTCTCCATGCCGATCATGGGGCCCCTGGCTCAGCAGCTTGGCTTCAACCCCGCCGTCATGGTCATGGTCTTCTCCGCTGCCTCTGGTGCCGTGAACCTGATCACCCCGACCTCGGGCGCTATCATGGGCGGACTGGCACTGTCCCGCATCGAGTACTCCACCTGGGTCAAGTTCGCCATCAAGATCGTCGTCACCATCGCGCTTGCCTCGATGGTTGTCCTGACGGTCGCAATGCTCACGCTCTAGGCTATCCGCGCGCAGAACTGAACGGGAGGCACCCCCGGAAGGGGGTGCCTCTGCATATCGGCCTGTCCCCGGGACTCACGGGGGCGTCCCATCTCTGGGGGGCGCCCCCGTGTCCTTCTCACCCTCTCGATCGCCCTCGCTGGTCCCTCGTCCGCCCGTGCTTGGCCATCGTGTCAGTAGATCATGCCCATGGCCTCGCGGACCTCCTCAAGCGTGGCCTCGGCAATCCCGTTGGCGCGGCGGTTGCCGTCGTGCAGGACGTCCCTGACGTAGTCGAGATCCTCCTCGAAGCGTCGCCGACGCTCGCGGATGGGGGCGAGGTAGTCGTTGACGACCTGGGTCGTGTAGCGCTTGAGCTCCCCGGCACCCCCCATGCCGATCTCCTCGGCGATCTCGTGCGGGTCTCGGCCGGAGCAGATGCCGGCAGTCGTGAGCAACGCGGAGACACCGGGACGTCCCTCGGGGTCAAACGTTATGTTCCTCTCGCTGTCCGTCTTCGACTTCCGGATGAGCTTGGACGTCTCTTCGGCCGTCATGCTGATGGAGATGGCGTTGCCATAGGACTTACTCATCTTGCGGCCATCGAGACCCGGAAGGAGCGGCGTCGAGGTGAGCAGGCCGGTCACCTCGGGAAATACCCTGCCGTAGCGCCTGTTGAAGCGTTGGGCTATCTTGCTGGTGATCTCGATGTGCGGGAGCTGGTCGCGCCCGACGGGCACGATGTTTCCCTTGCAGAAGAGGATGTCGCATGCCTGGTGGACGGGATAGGTGAGGAGAAGTCCCGTCAGAGCGTGCCCCGACGCCTCTTGCTCGGCCTTCACGGTGGGGTTTCGTTCCATCTCGGCCTCGGTCACGAGGGAGAGGAACGGCAGCATGAGCTGGTTTGCCGCCGGCACCGCAGAGTGGGCGAAGATCATCGTCCTCGCGGGATCGATGCCGCAGGCAAGGTAGTCCATGACCATGTTGCAGACGTTGTCAGCGATGTGCTCGGTCGTGTCACGATCGGTGATGACCTGGTAGTCGGCAATGATGACGTTGGTTCGCACGCCAAGGTCCTGAAGGCGCACGCGCTCCCTGATGGTGCCGAAGTAGTGTCCCAGGTGCAGCCTGCCGGTCGGCCTGTCGCCCGTGAGCATCGTGTACCTGCCGACGTTGCCGGCGTCCAGATCCGCCCGGACCTTGTTGCTGCGCTCGAGCGCGGCCTCGTAGCTTCCTTCGTTGGGCATGTGCCTCTCCAATGCATCGCCTGTCGTTGCCCATACATGGTACGGCAAAGGGGCCGTCTCTAGCCGGTGGGCGGATGGGAGCCCATGAGCCTGCGCGCTTGGCGCCAATCGGGGAAGTAGTGTGCCATCAGCGCGTGGAAACGGGCGTTGTGGCTGGGCTCCAGCAGATGGCAGAGCTCGTGGACCACAACGGACTCGAGGCAGATGGGCGGAAGCTCGCAGAGTTGCGCGTTGAGCGTTATCTTTCGCGACCGCACATTGCAGGAGCCCCAGCGCGTCCTCATATGGCGCACGCATAGGGCCGAGTGCGCAACGCCCATGATGTCCCCGTGGCGCTCCAGCAGTGGTCCTGCTGCCTCGCGGACCCTGTCGGCCTGCCAGCGGCGCACCAGCCGTCGGGCCTCCCTCGAGCGCTCGTCGGGGGAGAGGCCCGCCGCAACTGTCACGTACAGCGTGCATCCGTCGTCCGAAAGCCTCACAAGGACCTTGTCCAGCACGCTCGCGCCCTCTTCCATGTGCAGGGTGACGGCATCCGAGAAGAACGGGAGGGCGTGACCCTCCCGCCATTTGGCCGCCTCGGCCCCCCTGTCTCGCAGTCTCGCCTCGACGGCCGAGTCGATCCAGGGACGCTTGAGTCGCACGAAGCGCTCGATCTGGGAAAGGGGCACACGGGGCGGCGCGCTGACGGCCACGGTGCCATCCGGGCGCACGCGCAAATTCACCCGCCTGACTCGTTTACGCGTAACCTCAACGCAAAGCCCATCCACTACAATTGGTCGTGCGTCTGGCTTTGCCGCCATGGCATGGCTTCCCTTCGGAGTCCCTTTTCCGATCGAAGTATCCCACAGCGTCTTGGGCCGGGGCAACGTTGCATGCGACCAAGAGGGGAAGGCGGGTTTGACCGATGGCGAGTTCCTGTGGAGAGGATGCGAGCAAGAATGCCCTGCGCGATGCCTACCTCACGTTGCGTGCCAGCCTGACGCCCCGGCAGCGCGGGCGTCTTGAAGCCCAGGTCGTACGCCACCTCACGGAGCTGGAGGCCTACCGCTCCGCAGACCTGCTGTTGGCCTATGTCGCCTATCGAGACGAGATGGACACGCGCGCGATGTGCGAGAGGGCATGGGCGGATGGGAAGTCCGTCGCGTTGCCACGCTGCGAGGGTGGGGAGCAGTCCTTGGCCTTCTATGTCGTCGACACGCTGGAGGGGCTCGCCCCAGGTGCCCGCGGTGCCCTTGAGCCCGTCGTGGACGACGGCGACGTGTCGCTTGATCCGACGGCCCTGCAGACATCCGTCTGCCTGGTGCCGGGTCTCGTGTTCGACGCGGCGGGCTATCGTGTCGGCTATGGGGCCGGGTACTACGACAACTTCCTGGCAGGCTACGTCGGCACCAAGGTGGGCGTCGTGCATGCGATGCAGGTCAGCGGCAACCCACTTCCTCATGACGAGCATGATGTTGCCGTCGACGTGCTGGTGAGCGACGGGGCCATCTGGATGTGCCGCTGACCGTCGCCTGCGGGCGGCACGGCAGGGGAGGAGGAGCTCCGGGACGGGCCTACCTCCTCCTGAGGTGGGCCGCCATGTCCCTGATCGCGTGGGCGTAGCCGTCGATGCCCTCGCCCATGATCGTCTCGAAGCAGGCGGCCCGGACGAAGGAGCGTTGGCGGAAGTCCTCGCGTTCGCTCACCTGCGAGAGGTGCACCTCAATGGCGGGGACCTGCACTGCCTTCAGGGCGTCGAGCAGGGCAACGGAGGTGTGCGTGTAGGCGGCCGGATTGATGATGATGCCTTCGAACTCCTGATAGGCGTCCTGTATCCTGTCAACGAGGTCACCCTCGTGGTTCGATTGGTAGCAGAGGCAGTCGGCGAAGCCCTCCTCCTCCGCCGTCTCGTGGCAGACCGCAAGGAGCGTGGCGAAGTCCTCCCTGCCATAGAGCTCCGGCTCGCGGATGCCCAGCATGTTGATGTTGGGACCGTTTATGACCAACAGGCGCGGTGCGCCTTCGTGGGCGAGCTTGCGCATGTCGCCCGCCTCGGGTCCAGGAAACGGGCTGACCCCGGCCTCGGGGGCCCCTCCGATGCGCCGTTCGCTCTCCTCCAGCATGCGGATGAGCAGGCTTGTCTCGTCCTCCACGCCCCTCGCGGCCCCCTTGGCGCCCCCACCAGAGGGCGTTCCCGCCCGCGCGGCGGACGGGTCTGCGGGTGCGTCCACGTCCGGGCCCGTGTCTGCGGACCCTGACGTGACCTGCACGTTGAAGTTGGACGCGAGATCCTTGTCCTGGGGAAGGTCGTAGGTCGCTGCCAGTCCGGTGAGCTTGGCAAAGGTATCGAACACGCCGCGGACCGCCGTGGGACCAAACACGACCTCGAGACCGTTGGCCCCGCGACCGACCGTGCCCAGCACGCCCGGTATCGAGGCGAGTGCCTTCCTGTCGACCAGCGTGGGGTCGGCAATCGTCAGGCGCAGCCGCGTCATGCACAGCGAGTTTGCCACGACGTTCGCCTTGCCGCCCACGCTCTTCAGCACCGATGCGGCGATACTCCTGTTGTCCATGCTGCGACTCTGCCCCTCGTCCTCAAGGAACGCCGGCATGTTCTCGAACTGCCGGCGCTGCGGTTCGACGCGTTGCATTATAGGGCGCGAGGTGCCCGCACAGGCGTCTTGGCATACGGCGACTAGGCCAGCGCGTCAGAGCGCACCGCGAGCGCGTGTCCACTCGTCGCTTGCCTGCGCGACCTTCGTCAGATGCCCAAGAGCTCCCTGGTGCGTGCCGCGTCTCCCGCTGCGGATCCGGTGCAGGCCAGCTTCACGTCCGCCCATGCGTGGTAGAGGTCCTGCCTCTCGTGGGCTATCCTCTCGACCCCCTTCGCCTGAGAGAGGGGTCTCCCTCGCAGTGACAGCTCGGACAGGGGTCTGTCCAACAGCACGATGCGCCCGTTCTGATGGAGGAGGTCGTAGTTCTCTGGTCTGGTGACGACGCCGCCGCCACAGGCGATGACCAGTCCCGAGCGGGCGCCGTAGCGTGTGGCCATCCGTGTCTCGACGGCACGGAAGGCAGCCTCGCCCCGTGTCCGTATGAACTCCTCCGCCGAGACGCCCAACTCGAGGCCGATGGCATCGTCCATGTCGACGAAGGGTCGTCCCAACAGGCGCGCGAGGGCCTTGCCAGACGTCGTCTTCCCAGACCCCGGCATCCCGATATAGACGACGTTGGTGACCGACGACAGGATCTCGCGCTCGAGCCCGCCAATCATCCCGTCGTCGAGGGGACGGCCCTGGAACAGCTCAGAGGAGAACCTCGCCTGTGCCACAAGCATCGCAAGGCCGCTCTCGAAGGGGATCGAGAGGCGCTCTGCTGCGAGGCAGATGCCCGTTCGCGTGGGGTTGTAGACGACGTCCAGGACGCCGCGCAGCGATTCGAGCCGGGCAAGGTCGGCCTCGGAGACGGGACTTGCGGGGCAGTGGGGGTACATGCCGACGGGTGTGGTGTTGACGATGAGGCTGGCGTCTGAATGACGCCGGGCGAGCGTATCGTAGCCGTCCGGGCCCCGGCGCGATATGACCGAGACCCGTGCGCCCGCTTGTGCGAGGACGGCTTGCGCGGCCTGGCTGGCACCACCGCTGCCCAGCACGAGGGCCTTGCGCCCCGCAAGAGCCTCACGTGCGCACCCGCCGAGCCGTCGCCGACAGAACCTCTCGAGCATCCAGGCGAAGCCCGCGAGGTCGGTGTTATCGGCAAAGACCGATCCGTCCGCACGGCGCACGAGGGTGTTTGCCGCGCCAAGGTGCCGGGCCCCCGGCGATGCCTCGTCAGCCAGGCGGAAGGCATCGGCCTTGTAGGGGATCGTGACGTTGAGGCCGCGCCACGACCCGCGGCGGACGAAGCGCTCGACCTCGCCCGGCTCTCGCTCGAAGAGTGCATAGGGCGCCGATCCGAGAGCGGCGTGTATCGTGGGGGACCAACTGTGGCCCAGCCGGCGTCCCAGCAACCCGAAGGGCGCGCCCCTCTCGGCCGCCGCCATCAAACCACCTCTCGGTAGCTGCCGAGGTAGCGCAGCTCCTCGCAGGCCCCATCGAGCGACCGCACGAGCGTGAGGAACTCGGGTGCGGCGGCGGGGCAGTCGACGTCGAAGTAGAACATGAACTCGAAGTCGCGGTCGGGGATGGGACGGCTCTCGAGTTTGATGATGTTGATGTCGAGCGCGTAGAACTTGGCGAGGATCTTGTAGAGGGCGCCCGGCTCGTGACTGACGACGAGCATGAAGGTGCTGCGGTCAGCTCCGGGATAGATGGCGAGGTCCCTGGCGATGCATGCGAAGCGCGTGTAGTTGTTGCCCTGGTCTTGCACGCTGCGTGCGAGTACGTCAAGGCCGTAGAGCTCGGCACAGGTGCGCGAGGCCAGGGCCGCCACGTCACTGCGCTCGCTCTCGGCGACCATCCTGGAGGCCATGGCGGTGTTCTCGCACGCGTGGACCTGCACGCCCCTGAGGGACGAGATGAACTCGCCGCACTGGTTGATGGCCTGCTCGTGGCTGTAGACGTGGTGGATGCCCTCGAGGCCCGTGCCGGGCTTTGCCAGCAGGTTGTGGTCGATCTTGAGCCGGCACGTGCGCACGATGTGGAAGTTGTGGCGCATCATGAGGTCGAAGACCTGGTTGACCGACCCTGCGGTGCTGTTCTCGATGGGAAGGACGCCGTAGCGGCAGAAGCCCTCCTCGACGGCGCGGAAGACGGCGTCGAAGGTGTCGAAGTAGGCAAGGTTGGCGTGGCGGAAGATGCGGTCTGCCGCCATCTGCTGGTAGGCACCCTCGACGCCCTGGCATGCCACGAACGCCCTCGCGGGGAAGAGCTCGGGCGCGGCCCCGAGGGCGCGCTCGATGTCGTCGGCGGTAGCGCTCTGCCTTCCCAGGCGGCGGTCCTGGCGATTGCGCGAGGCCTCCATGAGCAACTGGAACAGAACCTCGATGTAGCTGCGCATCTCGTGGGGGACCCTCTCGGCAACCTTGGCCAAGAGGTCACGCTCCCTCGACTTGTCAAGGACGGGCATGTGGTGGGCCGCCTTGTAGGAGGCGACGTGCTCGGCGCAGTCCATGCGCCGCATGAAGAGGTCGATGATGCCGTCATCGATTCGGTCTATCTCTTCTCGGATGTCCTTGAGCTCTTCCATCTGTCCTCTACTCGTCCGTCTCGGCTGGAAAGGCCAGCAGCGCGTCGAGGAGCACGAGGGCGCATACGGCCTCGACTGCCGGCACGGCGCGCGGTGCGACGCAGGGGTCGTGTCGTCCGCGGACGCAGAGCCGTTCGTCCGTCTTGCCGACGAGGTCGACGGAGTCCTGGGCGCGCGCGATGCTCGGCGTGGGCTTGAGCGCCAGGCGGAAGTGGACGGGCGCCCCCGTGCTGATGCCCCCGAGGACGCCCCCCGCGTTGTTGGTGCGAGGGCAGGCGGCGCCGTCGCGCATCTCGAAGGGGTCGTTGTTCTGCGATCCACGAAGGGTCGCAGCCTCGAAGCCGCGACCGAACTCGATGCCCTTGACTGCGGGAATCCCAAAGACCGCGCGGGCGATGAGGTTCTCTATGCCGTCGAACATGGGCGAGCCCACACCGGCGGGGAGGCCGAGGGCGACGCACTCGATGACGCCGCCGACAGAGTCCTGCGCACGGCGCGCGCCATCGATGGCGGCGCGCATGCGCGCCGCCACAGCGGCGTCGAGCGTGGGGAAGGCCCTGCCATCCGCCAGGCGATCGAGTTGGTCTGCGAGGCGGGTCTGCGAGGCGGGCGTGTTGTCGAGCACGTCGAACGCCTCGTCGGTGACGTCTGCGACGGAGAGAAGGTGCGCGCCTATGCGGATGCCCCTTTCGCCCAGGTATTGCAGGGCGATGCCGCCAGCCAGGCAGAGGGGGGCCGTCAGACGGCCGGAGAAGTGGCCGCCCCCAGGGATGTCCTGGTTGCCGTGCCACTTGGCGAATGCCGCGAAGTCCGCATGGCCGGGCCTGGGGACGCGCAGCAGGCGGTCGTAGTCCGAGGATCGGGTGCTGGTATTGTCGATGAGGGCGGCGAGCGGGGCCCCGCAGGTCTTCCCGTCGGCGTTGAGGCCGCTCACGATGTGCGGGTGGTCCGGCTCGCGGCGGGGCGTGGCCCAGCTGCCCTGGCCGGGCGCCCGGCGGGCCATGAAGCCTGCGAGTCGCTCGCGGTCGATGGCGATGCCGGAGGGGAGCCCCTCCACGACGCAACCGACCGCCTCGGAGTGGGACTGACCGAAGACCGTGACCTTGAGGGCGGCGCCAAAGGTGGAGGGCATGCTAGTCCTCACGCTCCTCTGCGATACCGCCGAGGAGCGTGAAGTCCTCGAAGAAGCGAGGGTAGGACTTCGACACGCACTCGGCTCCGTGGATGGTGGTGGAACCCGTGGCATGGGCCGCGGCAATCGCGGCCATCATGGCGATGCGGTGGTCGTTGGCAGCATCGACCTCGCCCCCAGAGAGGGTCGGCCTGCCCGAGACCGCGAGGCCGTCAGCCTCGACGCGGATGTCGGCGCCCAGGGCGGCGAGCGCCGCGCACACGGTCTCAAGGCGGTCCGACTCCTTGAGGCGCAGCCGGGCGGCGCCCACGATGCGCGTGCTGCCCTCGGCGATGCTTGCCACGGCCGCTAGGGGCGGGACGAGGTCAGGGATGTCCGAGACGTCGATCGTACGTCCCTGGAGGTGGTCGTGCGCACAAGCCGCAGACGTGCCCCCGCGGCGCACGCGGGCCCCGAAGGCCGCGAGCGCCGCGAGGACGGCGCGGTCTCCCTGGGGGCTGTCCATCCTGAGGCCCTCGACTGCCACATCGCCTCCCATGGCGGCCGCGGCGAGCCAGAAGGCGGAGTTGGACCAGTCCCCCTCGACGACTGCCGTGCCGGGGGATGCGAGCTGCGCGGCGGCAGGCACGGTGAACACGCTGCGGCGCACGTCGCCTCCCGCGCCGGCCTCCCGCGCGCACGCGACCTCGACGCCGAAGTCCCTGAGGGCTTCGAGCGTGACGTCGATGTAGGGGCGGGACTCGATGGGCTCGCCCACGACGATGCTGGTGGGACCCTCGAGCAGGGGGGCGGCCATGAGGAGGCCGCTCGCGTACTGTGACGACACGTCGCCTGGGATGAAGAACGAGCCGCCCCGGAGCTTTCCGGCCACCTCGAGGGGGAGGCGCCCCTTCTCGGAGAGCCGCGCCCCATGCGCGACGAGCTCCTCGTAGAGGGGGGAGAGCGGGCGGCTTGCGAGCCTGCCGTGCCCCGTGAGCCGCATCTGGGCTCCCAGGGCGCAGCCGACCGGCAGCAGGAAGCGCAGGGTCGACCCGGACTCGCCGCAATCGAGCACGGCCCCGCTGCGTGCTGGGAAGCCCTGGTCGCCGCCTGTGCGGCAGGGGAGGGGCTTCACGCGAAAGCCGACCCTGGTGCGGGCGATGCGTGCGCCCAGCGCCTCGAGGCAGGAGACGGTCGCCTCGATGTCATCGGAGCTGCTGTTGCAGTCGAGGTTGGTCGTCGTGGGTGCGAGCGCCGCCAGGACGAGCAGGCGGTGTGCCGCAGATTTCGACGCGACGGCCCGGATGGAACCGGTGAGGGCGTGTGGGTGGATGGTGATGTCCATGGTCACCCTTCGCTATGCGGGGGCACAGCCGAGCTCGACGAGCTCGGCGAGCTCGCCGAGCGTGACGTGACGGACCTCGACCGCCCCCAAGGCCCGGGGGGTGATGACGTTGACGCCTGCGCCGTGGCGTTTCTTGTCATGGGCGGCGAAGGAGACGATCGTCCTGTGGTCGATGTCGGTGCCGGTGGGAAGGCCGTAGGCGTCGACGGCGCTCACGATCCTGTCGGCGACGTCTTGTGTGCACCAGCCCCTCGCTGCAGAGGCACGGGCGATGCAGCACATGCCGACCGCGACGGACGAGCCGTGACCCAGCTCGAAGGAACTCGCTGCCTCGACGGCATGGCCGATCGTGTGCCCGAAGTTGAGGACCTGCCTGAGGCCGCCCTCTCGCTCGTCGCGCTCGACCACGTCGCGCTTGATCCTGACGTTGCGGGCAATGACCTCGACGAGTCGACCCCGGTCATAGCCCTGCGCATTGATGGGCTCCTCGCCCAGCCGTGCGAGGAGCTCCGCGTCCGCGATGGCGGCGTGCTTGATGACCTCGCCACAGGAGTCGGTGAAGAGCGAGGGGGTCAGGGTGTCGAGGCAGTCGACGTCAGCGATGACGAGATGCGGCTGGAAGAAGAAGCCGGCGAGGTTCTTGCCCGCCGAGAGGTCGACTGCGGTCTTCCCTCCTACGGACGAGTCGACCATGGCGAGCAGCGATGTGGGAACCTGCACGACCTTGCATCCCCTGAGATACATGGCCCCGGCAAGTCCCGCGATGTCGCCCGTGACCCCGCCTCCTACCGCGATGACCACGTCATCGCGGTCAAGTCCCGCTTGGGCAAGGCCTTCGAGCAGGTCGGCGAGCGTGCCCATGTTCTTGGAGCCCTCGCCTGCCTCGAAGGCCTGCGCCGTACATTCGTAGCCCGCATCGGCGAGGGACTCCGCGACCGCGTTCGCGTAGAGCGGCGCAACGTTGGAGTCCGACACAACGCAGGCCCGCCTGCCACCGCAGGCCTCGCGCGTGAGTCGACCGACCCCATCGAGCAGGTCCCGTCCCACGAGCACGTCGTAGGAACGCGAGGGCGTGCGTACGCGGATCCGCCTTGTCTCGCTCATCTCTTCTCGGCCTCCCTCTTGAGACGGTCGCCCTCGGCCAGGAGGGCCTTGAGCCTGCTGGCGTCACCCTCGTCGAGGGCGTCCCTGTAGGCCTGCAGGCTGTCGATGATGGCACCTATCTCCTGCGAGAGGTAGTCGGCGTTGTCCAGGAAGAGCTCGGTCCACATGGGCGCGTTGAGGCGCGCCACGCGCGTGAGGTCCCTGTAGGACCCTGCCGAGAAGCCCTTGTGCATCTGGGCCGCGGGGCTCTTGACGTAGGCGTTTGACACGATGTGGGCTAGCTGGGAGGTGTAGGCGATCTGGCGGTCGTGGAAGTCTGCCGTCGCGAGCGTGAACGACCCGAACGAGCAGGGGGCAAGCAGGGCCTTGAGGCGCTCGAGCACGTTGGCCCGCTCGAGGTCGTCCATGTGCCTTGGGGGAACGACGACCAGCGGTGCGCCCCTGAACATGGTGGCGCTCGCGTGGGCGTAGCCCGAGTACTGCTTGCCGGCCATGGGGTGGCAGCCCACGAAGGTCCAGTCGTGGCGGTCCGCGATCTCGAAGCAGCGCTCGCAGACGGTGCGCTTGACGCCTATGGTGTCGATGACGATGGCACCGGGGGAGATGAGGCCCTCCTCCCGGGTGAGCCAGTCGATGCTCGCCTGGGGGTAGCCTGCGAGGATGACGAGCTCGCAGCTGGGAATCGTATGCGCATCGAGCTCACCATCGACGGTGTCGATCAGGGCGAGCTCGAGCGTCGAGCGCGTGCGGTTCCAGGCATAGACCTCCTGACCGGCCGCATGCGCGGCCTTTGCGAAGGAACCGCCCATGAGACCCAGGCCCACCACGCCGATCCTGCCGGCAACGAGGGCGGCCGCGTTCTTCTCGGCCATGGCCTATGCCCCGTCCCCGTCGTCGACGGCTTCGCGGATGAGGGCGATGCGCCTCATCGCCGAGGCGAACTGCGCAGGGGTCAGGGCCTGCGCCCCGTCGGACCAGGCCTGGGAGGGCTGGTCATGGACCTCGATCTCGAGACCGTCGGCACCTGCTGCGACGGCCGCATACGCCGCAGGGCGGACGTAGCGGGTGTAGCCCGTGGCGTGGCTGGGGTCGCCGATGACGGGGAGGTGGGAGAGGTGGTGCAGGACGGGGATGGCGTTCACGTCAAAGGTGTTGCGGGTGCGTGTCTCGAAGGTGCGGATGCCGCGCTCGCAGAGGATGACGTTCTTGTTGCCTTCGCTCATGACGTACTCGGCCGCCATGAGGAGCTCGTCGAGGGTCTGGGACATGCCGCGCTTGAGAAGGACGGGCACAGTGGTTCTGCCGACCTCCTTGAGCAGGCTGAAGTTCTGGGCGTTGCGTGCACCGATCTGCATGACGTCAATCTGCCGGTCGACGAAGAGCTGGACGTCACGGGGGTCCATGACCTCGGTCACGATGGGCATGTCCAGCTCGCAGGATGCCTCGAGCAAGAGGTCGAGTCCCCTCTCGCCCATGCCCTGGTATGCGTAGGGCGAGGTGCGGGGCTTGTAGGCCCCGCCGCGCAGCATCGTGGCCCCCGCCTCCTTGACCGCGCGCGCGATGGAAAGGAGGTTCTCGCCCTCGACGGAACAGGGTCCGGCGATGACCTGGAAGCTGCCTGCGCCGACGCGGACCCCGTGCCCGCACTCGATGACGCTGTCCTGGGGATGGAACTTGCGGTTGGCCTTCTTGAAGGGCTCGGTGACGCGCCGCACCTGGTCGACGATGTCCATCGACTCCAGGAGGAAGGGGTCGATCTGGGTGGTGTCGCCGATGATGCCGACGATGGTTTCGCTCTCGCCGCGCGAGACGTCCGTCTTGAAGCCGCGGTCCTCGATCCAGCCGATGAAGTGGGCGAGCTGCTCCGACGAGGCGGAGCCCTTTACGATTGCGATCATGCGCATGCCTTTCGAGGCCCAAGGGGCCATGGGTCCTGGTGTCTGTAGAGATGCTACAGCATGAGAGGACGGGCCCAAGGCCACGTATTCAAAGCGTTACCTACGAGGGGGGGTCGGCGGCGTCTGTGCTACGTGACCGGGAGGCTGCAAGATGGTGACCCCAGTGGGGCTCGAACCCACGACCTTTCGCTCCGGAGGCGAACGCTCTGATCCACTGAGCTATGGGGCCACGCAGCGCCCCATTATACATAACTCCCGAAATGACGGCGCGTTGGATTTGTGGGCGCCTCGTGCAAGCCCGCCGAGTCGGAAGTGTCCTGTAGAATGGGACAGCCATAGGTACGGGAGGGGTTGATTCGTGACACGGGGCACGACTGACAAGCCGGCCAGGGGGCTCACCGCCGTCGAGGTCGCCGAGCGCGTCGCCGACGGACGAGTGAACATAAATGCCGACGTGAAGACCAAAAGCGTGGGACAGATCGTGGCGGAGCACGCCCTCACACTGTTCAATGTCGTTAACGTGGGACTTGCGGCCTTGGTCGCGTCCACGGGCCAGTATCGAAACATGCTCTTCGTGGGGGTAGTCGTCTCCAACCTCGTGATAGGGGTGTTCCAGGAGATCAGGGCCAAAGTCCTGGTGGACAGGCTCTCCATCCTCACTGCAAAGGACGTGACGGTCAGGCGCGATGGCACCGAACGCGCCATCCCCGTCGACCAGGTGGTGGTCGACGATCTGGTGCTGCTCTCGCATGGCGACCAGGTCCCTGCGGACGGCACCGTGCTCAGGGGCGGCGCACGCATGGATGAGAGCCTCCTTTCCGGGGAGAGTAACGCCATCGAGAAGGACGTGGGCGACGAGGTCCTCTCGGGTTCCTTCGTCGACTCGGGAAGTCTTGAGTATCGTGTCACCAGGGTCGGGGCACAGGGCTACGCCGCTCGCATCAATGCCGAGGCTAAGTACGTCAAGGCCGTGCACTCGGAGATCATGGACACCGTCCAGGCGGTCATACGTGTCGCGACCTACCTGCTCGTCCCCATGGGCCTCAGCCTCTTCCTGCGCACACTGCTGTCATCGGGCGGGAGCTACCAGGAGGCGGCCCTCCAGTCGGTGGCGGCCCTCGTAGGCATGATCCCCCAGGGGCTCGTCCTGCTCACCTCCAGCGTCTTTGCCATTGCGACGACGCGCCTGGCGTCGCGCAAGGTGCTCGTGCAGCAGAGCTACTGCGTGGAGACCTTGGCGCGTGTGGACGTCCTCTGCCTGGACAAGACTGGGACCATCACCACGGGCGCGATGGAGGTGTGCGACGTCGTCGACGGACGGGGCATGCGGGGGGAGGCGTCCGAGGCCGCCCTGGCCGTTGCCCTCATCGTGGCGCATGCGAACCGCGCGGACGCCAACGAGACGGCGCGGGCCATCCTGTCCCATGGGACGGGCCGGGGGATGGAGCCAGTCCCTTGCATCCGCGCAGTCCCCTTCTCCTCGCGTACCAAGTACTCGGGGTGCACTACCGCGGACGGGCGCTCTCTCGTGCTGGGCGCGGCCCAGCTTGTGCTGGGGAACCTCTTCGCGACCTTCGAGCCCACCGTCCGCTCCTTCGACCCCACCGTCCGCGTCCTCGTCTGCGCCGAGGTGGAGGGCTTCGCCGAGGACGGGTCCCTCCAGGGGGTGCCTCGCGTCGTGGGCTTCGTGGGCATACGGGACCAGGTGCGCGAGAATGCCGCGCAGACCATGCGCTTCTTTCTCGACCAGGGCGTCTCCCTGCGCGTCATATCAGGTGACGACCCCCTGACCGTCTCGGCCATCGCCAAGTCCGTGGGCATTCCGGGCGCGGAGCGCTGCATCGACGCCTCGGGGTTGGAGGACACCGAGGAGCTTGCCCGCGCCGTCAGGGACTGTCGCGTCTTCGGGCGCGTGACCCCGCAGCTCAAGCGCGAGCTCGTGCGTCAGCTACGGGCCAGGGGGCATACCATCGCGATGACGGGCGACGGGGTGAATGACGTGCTGGCCCTCAAGGAGGCGGACTGCTCGGTGGCCATGGCCTCCGGGTCTGCGGCGGCGCGCAACGTCGCCGAGATCGTTCTGGCCGACAACGACTTCGCCCACATGCCCGAGGTCGTGGCCGAGGGACGTAGGTCCATCAACAACCTGCAGCGCTCGGCCTCGCTCTTCCTCACCAAGACGGCCTACAGCGCGGTGCTGGCGCTCGTCTGCATCCTCATGCCGCCCTACCCGCTCATACCCATCCAGATGTCAATCATCTCCACGGCAGTCATCGGGGTGCCGTCGTTTCTGCTTGCCCTCGAACCCAACCACGACCGCGTGAGTGGTGCCTTCCTGGGCAACGTCCTCTCCCGGTCGCTGCCCGCCTCCGCCGCCATCGTCTGCGAGCTCGTGGCGACCTTGGTCCTGTTCCGCGCCCTGGGCTGGTCGCGTGCAGTGATGTCGACGCTCTGCATGGTGCAGATCGCTGCAGTTGGCGTGGCGCTCATCTGGCGCATCTCCCGGCCGCTCAATCCCCTCAGGCTGTTCGTCCTCGCCTTTTCCGTGGTCTACGTCATCGTGTCCTGCACGGTATGTGGGGACTTCATCCGCGTCGAGTTCCCCGCGCCCGACGCTGGTGTCGTGTGCGCCGCCGTATGCGCATGTGGGGTAGTCTTTTTCAATATGCTCTACGACGTCTCTTCCGAAAGGCTTCCGGGCTCGGCCTTCCTCGAGTCCCTCAACAGGAAGGTGGGACACATCCATGACAGCAACGACTGACTTCGAGCGCGCCGTCGCGAGCGCGCGTATCCCCCGACCCCTGTGCGCTGGTTCCCTCAGACGTCTCGTCTATGACGTCTCGAAGATCCCCGGTGCCGCACACCTGCCACGCGCCCTCGTCGTTTTGCTCGAGAACTGCGTGCGCAGGGCGACCAGCGACGAGCAGGCGACTGAACTCGCGCGGCGTGTGATCGAGGCTGGCCTCGCGGGGGCGCAGGGTTCCGAGATCGAGTTCATGCCCGCCCGCGCGCTCTTCCAGGACTTCACGGGCGTTCCCGTGTTCGTTGACTTCGCGGCCATGCGCGACGCTGTTGTCGAGCGCGGGGGAGACCCCTCCCGCGTGAGCCCCCACATACCCTGCACGCTCGTCGTTGACCACTCCGTGATCGCGGATTTCACGGGCAGCGACGATGCGGCCGAGAGGAACCAGCGCATGGAGGCCGAGCGTAACCACGAGCGCTTCGCCTTCCTCAAGTGGGCGGCACACTCCTTTGACAATGTCCGCATCGTCCCACCCGGGAGTGGCATCTGCCACCAGCTCAATATGGAGCACTTCTGCGAGGTCGTCTGCGACGACGCCCTTGCGGGAGGTGACGTGCCTGTGGCCTGCTTCGATACGCTCGTCGGCACGGACTCCCACACCACGACCGCAAACGGGCTCGGCGTGCTCGGCTGGGGCGTTGGTGGCATCGAGGCGGAGGCTGCGGCGCTCGGTCAGCCCATCACGATGCTCGTCCCCCCCGTCGTCGAGCTCAACCTCACCGGCGCTCTCAACGACGGCGTGAGTGGGATGGACCTGGCGCTGACGGTGGCCCAGGTCCTGCGCTCCGAAGGGGTTGTCGGCACGCTCGTCGAGGTGGGTGGTCCTGGCGTCAGGACCCTGAGCGCCACACAGCGTGCCTGCGTGGCAAACATGACGCCGGAGTACGGCGCCACGACGACGCTCTTTCCCGTCGACGATCGCTCCATCGAGTACCTGGCCCTCACGGGGCGCGACCCCGAGCGGATCGAGCTCGCGCGGGCCTACCTCGAGGTCCAGGGCGTCTTTGGGGCCAGCGAGGGTAGGCGCTACGCCCGCCGCATCTCCCTTGACCTCTCGACGGTCGCGCTCAGCCTCGCCGGTCCCTCCCGCCCGCACGACCGCGTCTCGCCGGCGGGTCTGCGCGAACGCTTCAGGGACGCCCTGGCATCGCATGGACGCGCGGTTGGCGACCTCTCCTTCGGCTACGACACCCCCGAGGGCAGCGTGACCCTCACGCACGGAACCATCGCCATCGCTGCCATAACGAGCTGCACCACGGCAACGGACCCCGCCATGATGGTCGCGGCCGGGCTTCTCGCCCGCAATGCCGCCGGGCGCGGGCTTGCGCCCAAGCCCTGGGTCAAGAAAGTGCTCGCCCCGGGCAGCCATTCCACCGCGCTCCTGCTCAGCCGTGCGGGCCTCGCGGACGCCCTTTCCCAGCTCGGCTTCCACACCTGCGGCTTCGGCTGCATGAGCTGCATAGGCAACTCTGGCGACATCCTCCCTCAGCTCAAGGGTGTCGCCGCCAAGGCCGAGCTTGCGAGCGTCCTCTCGGGCAACCGCAACTTCGAGGGTCGCATCTCACCCGACGTCAGCCAGAACTACCTCTGCCAGCCCGCCCTGGTCGTCGCATATTCGCTCGTCGGCACGGTCGACGTCGACCTGTCAAGCGATCCCGTGGGCATCGGCACCGATGGCGTGCCCGTCATGCTCTCGGACATTCTGCCCACGGACGAGGAAATCACCGCGACGTTGGGCTCCTTCCTGGACGAGGGGCTCTTTGCCCAAGGCGGCGAGGGGCTCTTCGAGGGCTCGGCCGAGTGGCGGCGGATCGACGCGGGCACGTCCGACGTCTTCTCGTGGGACCCCGACTCGACCTATGTCCGCCGGCCCCCTTACTTCGACCTCGCCACCCATCGTGACGTGGTGGGCATCTCCCGGGCACGGGTCCTCGCGCTCCTCGGGGACTTCGTCACGACAGACCACATCTCGCCGGCCGGATCCATCGCCGCCGACTCCCCGGCCGGTCGCTATCTCGTCGAGAGGGGCGTCTCCCCGGCCGAATTCAACACCTACGGCAGCCGTCGGGGCAATCATGAGGTGATGGCTCGGGGGACCTTCGCGAACGTGAAGCTCTCCAATGCCCTCGCCCAAGGCCGTTCGGGCGGGTTGACCACCGATCTGCTCGACGGCGAGGTCAAGAGCATCTTCGATGCGTCCGTGCACTATGCCGAGGCGGGTGCGCCCCTCGTGATCGTCGCTGGCAAGCTCTACGGCTCTGGGTCGAGCCGTGACTGGGCGGGCAAGGGTCCGACCCTCCTGGGCGTGCGGGCCGTCATTGCCGAGAGCTTCGAACGCATCCATCGCTCCAACCTCGTCCAGATGGGCGTGCTCCCACTCCAGTTCGTCGAGGGGCAGAGCGCCTCGTCCCTTGGCCTCGACGGCACTGAGGTCTTTGACGTCGAGGCCGTGGACCTGTCTGCGGGCATGCCCACGAAGAGGGAGGCTGTCGTCACCGCGCGACGTGCCGACGGGAGTGGGCTCCGTTTCGAGTGCGTCGTGAGGGTGGACACGCCCATGGAGGGTGCCTTCCTCGCCGCTGGTGGCATCCTGCCCTACGTCCTCGACCAACTGTTGTAGCCGCTGTCCCGACTGCCCCTAGGGGCAGTCGGACCCTTGGAGGCACCTTGATCTGTCCTAACTGTGGTTCCAATGTCCCTGATGGTGCCCTCCGCTGCCCAGCCTGCCGTGCTGAGCTGGGCCGGACGACCATCATCCCTCGGCTCAGGGGCGTCTGGTGCAAGAGCTGCGGTGCCCTCGTCCCCCCAGGTAGCGACGTGTGCCCCAACTGCGGCATGCCGCAGCGGGTCCCTGCGGCGCTGTCCCTAGAGGAGGGGTCGCCATCTATGGATGCGCTACCAGGGGCCACGGATCCAAAGGACGAGGCCGAGCTGGCGGGGGAGACCCACGCCATGGTGCGGATCGAGAGCGCCATCCCGTCCGAGCCTACCCAGTACGACCCCTCGTCGACGCGCGACCGCATTCCCCATGCGCGCTTCCTCGTTACGGCCGTGCTTGCGGCGGTTGTCGTGATGAGCGGCACGGTCCTCGCCATCACCCATCCCTGGGACCCTGGCGCCTTCGACACGAAGGCCAAGACCGAGGCCGACACCTCCCACGCGGGATTCCCCGGTACGGTGACGGAGCTGCAGGGACAGGAGGGGGGCAGCGCTACGACCGAGGTGAAGAGCGGTGACGATGCCACCCTCGAACAGCTCCAGGGCTACTACGAGCAGCTGGGCGCCCTCGCGACACGCGCCAACGAGAACGAGTCCCTGTTCCATCAGGTCTATGTCGACGCCGACCCGCAGAGACGAGAGGACGGCAAGGACGCGGCCGACGCGCTCGCCATAGAGGTCAGCAACCTCATCTCGGCCATCTCGTCGGCAAACGTTGAGTCCGGGACCTATGTCAACGAGCAGAGGAACCTCGTGACACTGGGAAACTGGCTGCGCAACAGGATGGATTCGCTCTGCGACGCATGGGACGCCGACGTCTCCTCCGACGATCCCTCCGCCGACAAGGACAGGATCCTGGCCAGCCTCCAAAACGATGGTGGGGCCTCAGCCACGGACAGCTACAGGGTGCTGTTCGAGCAGAACTACCCTGCATGGAAGCCCGAGCGCAAGGGCAGCTCGTAGCGCGCTCTCTGCTTACTCTGTGAAACGGGAGCGCTCCTGCTAGACTGATAAGGATTAATGCACTCGAACGTCGTCTGTTTCGGGAGGAGGGAAGGCATGGGCTTCTTCGACGAACCTCTGCACACGCCCGAGTATCGGCTCGGGGGTGATGAGGTTGCCGCCTTCACCACGAGCAAGGGCACCATCCTCGTGAGGCTGGATGGCGCCGGCGCGCCCATTCACGTCGCCAACTTCTGCGAACTCGCGACTTCTGGCTTCTACGACGGGCTTAAGTTCCACCGCTACGTCCCGGGGTTCGTGATCCAGGGGGGTTGCCCCAACACGCGCGAGATGAGCCCCGACGACGTCGCGGCCGGGCGGCGTGGTCCCGACGGGATGCCTGGGACTGGCGGCCCCGGCTACCGCATCCACGAGGAGTTCAGCACCAACCCACGCAACAGCCACGAGGACGGCGCCCTGGCCATGGCGCGCTCCCAGGACCCCAACAGCGCAGGTTCCCAGTTCTACTTCTGCCTGGGTCCCCAGCACGTGCTGGACAGCGGCTACACCGTCTTCGGCGCGACCATCGAAGGCAAGGACGTCATCGGTGAGCTTCGCCAGGGTGACGTCATCGAGAGCATCCGGATCGAAGGCGCCACCGCGTAGCGTTTGGACGTGTGGCGACGATGCAGACGAGGAGTCATTGTGAATCAGCAGGCTTTTGACGCTGGCAAGGCGGCGTACCAGCGAGGCGACCTCTCCGTCGCCGTGTCCCAGCTCTCCCAGGCAAAGGGTCCCGGGGAGGTCTCGGGTGCGGTCGACCACCTCCTGGGAAACTGCCTCATGAAGCTTGGCCGCTACGGTGAGGCAGCGGCCTCCTACGGCGATGCACTGAGGGATCCCTCCTACGGGCATTCTGGTGCCCTGGCCTGTAACCGTGGCCGCGCGCTCTTGGCGGCAGGCAGGCCCCAGGAGGCGATTGCCTCCCTGACCATGGCGACCAAGGATGAGACCTACACGACGCCATACAAGGCCCAGGTCGCACTCGGCAACGCCTTCATGCGCATCGGCAACGTGCGCGAGGCCGGCGTCGCCTACCGCAGCGCCGCCATCGACGAGAGCAACCCGGATCCCGCCTCGGCCCTGAGGAGTCTCGGCGGATGCTTCATGCAGATGGGTCGTGCCGTCGATGCGGTGGAGGCGTATCGCACCGCCCTCGACTTCTCGACCCCGCTCCAGGACCAGAATGCGGTCTATGGCGACCTCGGACTGGCCTACGTCGCCGCCAACCGCATGACCGAGGCCGTCGACGCGTTTGGCCATGCAACCGCAGACGGCAGCTACCAGCTTCGTCCCGAGGCCCAGGCGGCCTACGACGCCGCCCAGCGCGCGGTCTCGGCTATCACGGGCGGCGGCCCGTCCGAGACCGATGCCCTCCTTGCCGCGGCGGGCTATGGGACCGGTAGCTATGACCCCCTCGATCCGATGGGCACCTCTGGCGAGTTCATGCCCTCCCCGGAGGACACGGGCTTCTTTTCGGTCAACGAGCAGGATCTCATCAGGCAGGACAGGCGCGACCGCAAGGTCCGTCGCAAGCACAGGCACACGGGCCTCAAGGTCTTCGTCGTGCTCCTGCTCCTCGTCGTCGCCCTCGCCGGTGGCGGGTTCTGGGCCTACTGGCAGGGCTATGGCTGGCCGATGCAGGACGCCGTCGTCACCGAGCTCTTCAAGGCCAACACGTCTGGCGGCGACGTGGCGTCGCTGCTGGCCGACTCCGTCTCCGCAGACGACCGCTCGGCGATCGAGTCGCTGCTCCCCACCAGCACGACAAGCGTCTCCATCGATGGCGTCGACCGCTCCATGACCAGCTCGACCGTCCTTGCCACGGCTACGCTCCCGTCAGGCGGAAAGCAGGCCTACCAGATCGAACTCGTGCGGGACGGAATCGGCTGGAAGGTCAGCTCCGTCAGCGCCCAGTTCGCGTCCTCCGACGCCTCGGGCTCGAACGGTTCCACCACTGGCACCATTTCCGGCAACTAGCACGCGCCCGCCCTTCCGTGCGGCCAGGCCACTGATTGGGATAGGAAGATATGTCGATCCTCGACTCGCTCTTCGGAGAATATGACGGCGACCTCGCCATCGACCTTGGCACGGCCAACACCCTCGTGGCCGCCCGGGGCCAGGGCATCATCCTGAACGAACCCTCCGTCGTCGCCATCGACAAGAGCGAGGACCGCGTCCTTGCCGTCGGTGCAGACGCAAAGAGGATGATCGGACGCACGCCCGGCTCCATCATCGCGGAGCGCCCCCTCAAGGACGGCGTCATCGCCGACTTCGACGTCACCGAGGTCATGCTGCGCTACTTCATCGAGAAGGCGCGAGGCACGAGGCGTTACCCCTGGAGCCCACGCCCCCGCGTCGTCGTGTGCGTCCCCTCCGGGGTCACTTCCGTCGAGAAGCGTGCCGTCTTCGAGGCAACCATCGCTGCCGGCGCTCGCCAGGCCTTCCTGATCGAGGAGCCCATGGCCGCCGCCATTGGTGCCGACCTGCCCATCGAGGACCCCACTGGTTCCATGGTCGTCGACATCGGGGGCGGCACCACCGAAGTCGCCGTTATTGCCATGGGTGGCATCGTCGTCTCCCAGTCGATTCGCACGGCAGGCGACGAGTTTGACCAGACCATCCTCGAGCATGTTCGCGATGCCTACAGCCTCTCCATTGGCGAGCGCACGGCTGAGGACATCAAGATCAAGGTCGGCTCCGCGGCGCCCCTTGCCGAGGAGCTTGACGTCGAGGTGAATGGCCGTGACGTGATGAGCGGCCTGCCCAAGACGGTCCGCATCGAGAGCGAGGAGATTCGCCGGGCCCTCGACAAGCCGCTCGACGAGGTCACCAAGACGGTCAAGGACGCCCTAGACGTCACGCCACCCGACCTTGCCAGCGACCTCATGTACTACGGCATCCTCCTTACGGGGGGTGGCGGGCTTCTGCGTGGGCTCGACCAGCGCCTGCGCGAGGAGACGGGCGTGCCCGTGAACGTGAGCCCCACGGCCCTCGAGAACGTGGTGAACGGCTGCGCGCGCGTCCTCGAGGCCAATGCCCTCTCCGGCGGCTTCGTCCAACAGAGCGCGAGCTAGGCCGTGCCCCCCATGCCTTCGCTCCGTGGCGGCACGTCGCGCGCCAGCATCAGGAAAAGCGACTCGGACTCGGGCGTGCGCCTGCTGGTGGCCTGTGTCGCCCTCTCGCTCGTCATGTTCACCCTGAGTGCGCGGGAGAGTGGCTCGGGCTTCTTCACGAGCATGCGCGGCGCGTTCTCTACGGTCACCATGCCCGTGCGCTACGTGGGCGCCGCCGCCTCCGTGCCCTTTCAGGGCCTTGGCAACGTCTTCGCCAACCTCACCGCCGACCAGCAGACGCTCTCGGAGCTCAGGCAGGAGAATGAGCGCCTGACGGCACGCAACACGGAGCTCGAGGAGGCCGAGCAGACCGCCGCGAGGCTACAGGACCTCCTCGCCTTGCAGAGCACCTACAGCCTCCAGTCCACGGCGGCGCGCATCATCTCGGGCTCCAGCGACTCGTGGACCGATACGGTCACCCTTGACAAGGGCTCGAGCGCGGGGCTCTCCGTCGGCATGCCCGTAACGGACTCAAGCGGTGCCATCGGCCAGATCATCGAATGCGGGACGACCTCCTCCGTCGTGCGCCTCATCACGGACGAGAACTCCGGCGTCTCGGCCATGGTGCAGTCAAGCAGGGCGCAGGGCGTCCTCAAGGGTTCCGCCGATGGCACGCTGCACCTAACGCTCATCGGCACCGACCAGACGGTAGACGTGGGAGACACCGTCGTCACCAGCGGCCTCGGCGGCATCTTCCCGAAGGGGCTGCCGCTCGGTAAGGTCATCAGTGTCAACAAGGCTGCCGGCGCGCTGTACTATGACATCGACGTGAGCCCCCTATCGAGCACGGAGGGCTTCGAGGAGGTGCTCGTCATCACTTCGCTGACGGAGGGGCAGGAGGCGACCTCCGACGACATCGCTGCGGCGGACGCGCAGGAGACCTCCTCCATCGTCGGTGGTTCCGCCCCTTCGTCGTCCGATGCGACCCCGTCGGAGGAGTCCTCCGAGGGCGACGCAGGCACAAGCGAGTAGGGGAGGCGTGCATGCGAGTCAATGATTCGGGCAAGAACCGCAGGGACATAGGCTGGATGGGGCTTGCATGCCTTGTCCTGCAACTCGCCCTTGCCCCCAACATCGCCGTTGCCAACGGTCACATCAACTTCGCCATCGTGTTCGCAGGCATCGTGGCACTCAGCTACGGTGGGCCCACGGGCGTCCTTTGCGGCTTTCTTTCTGGCCTGGTCTTTGACCTCTGCTCGACGGGCCCGATTGGCCTCATGGCACTTCTCCTCACCATCTCCTCCTTCGTGCTCGGCATCGAGAATAGGAACCGCCTCTCGGACGACTCGTCGGGGGCGCTTGTGGTCTATCTCATCTCCACGTTTGCCACAATCCTCGTCTATCACCTGGTGATGCTCCTCTTTGGGCAGGCCGGCTCGCTTGTGGATGCCTTCGTGCTGCGGGCTCTCCCGACCTTCGCCCTCACGGCCGCCGCCTACCTCCCCGCCGCCTACCTCCTTTCGCACTCGCATGGGTCTGGACTGCAGCTTGGCGGCGGAGCCACCTCGCTCCGCTCGAGGCATGGTGGCGGCAGGTACAGCTTGGGCAAACGCTAGGGGGTTCCGTGAATCCCATAGTCGTGGTCATAATCGTGCTGGCGGTGATACTCGTCGCCCTCGTCGCCGTCTTCTTCCTCGTCGGCCGTGGCGAGGCGCGCTTCACCTTCGACATCGGTGGCGCCGTGCCGCGTGCCGCGGGCGGATCGGACACCTCCAGCGAGAGCGGCTTCAAGTCACGACTCAATGGGCTGGGAGTCTTCTCCGGGTCGATCATCGCCACCCTTCTCGTCAAGCTCTGGACGATGCAGCTGGTCTCCTCTGACTCCTACAGCGCGCAGGCGGAGTCCAACCGCACCCGCACCATCTCCCTCGCGGCACCGCGCGGACGCATACTCGACCGCAACGGTGTCGAGCTCGTGGGCAACCGTGCGAGCCTCTCGGTCATGGCGGAGGCCAGCGTCGCTGACAACGAGATCGAATGCAAGCTGCTGGGAAACCTCATCGGAATGCCGGAGATGGCGGTCAGGCGCAAGATCGAGGACGCCTCCGAGGGGGCGCAGAGCCTCAGGACCGTCGCCGTGGACGTGTCCCGTCGGGTCGTGGCCTATATCAACGAGCGCTCCTACCTCTTTGCGGGCGTCTCGGTGGCCGAGAAGGCCCAACGTCATTATCCGCTGGGCAACGTCGCGGCACACGTCCTGGGCTATACGGGCACGGTCTCCTCGGACCAGCTCGGCTCGACGGGCGGCTCGGACGTCGAGGGCGCCATCCGCTACGAGTCGGGTGACATAGTCGGCCAGGCGGGCGTCGAGTACCAGTACGAGAGCGTCCTGCAGGGCATCAAGGGCGAGCAGACCGTCTATGTCGACGCAGACGGAAACGTTTTGAGCCACACGGGCAGCGTCGATGCCCAGAGTGGCTCGGACATAGTCCTGACGCTCGATGCCAACATCCAGAAGGCGGCGGAGGAGTCGCTCCAGGGCAGGATCAAGACCCTCTACGGTGCCGGCAAGACGGAGTGCAAGGGTGGCTGTGCGATCGCGATGGACGTCACCAACGGGGAGATCCTGGCGATGGCAAGCGCGCCGACCTTCTATCCCAACGTGTTCGTGGGGGGCATCTCGACAGACGACTGGGACGAGCTCTCGTCCGAGGAGGGCGCGAACCCCCTCATGAACCGCGCCGTTGCTGGGCAGTACCCATCCGCATCGACCATCAAGCCCCTTTCCACCCTGGCCGCCCTCGACTACGGCATCGCCGGTGCGGATTCAGGCTACGACTGCACGGGCTACTGGACGGGCTTCGGCAAGGACTATGGGCAATACTGCTGGAACCATAGCGGCCACGGCTGGATGACGCTCCAGACGGGCATCACCTACTCATGTGACGTGGTCTTCTACGAGGTCGGCAAGGGCTTCTACTACTCCGATAGCAAGGAGGGCCTCCAGGAGACCTACCGCGCCTGGGGTCTGGGCAGCGCCGAGGGGGTCGACCTGCCCTCCGAGTCCGTCGGGCGCGTTCCCGACGCGGAATGGAAGTGGAACTACTACACCTCCTCCGATGACTCCGCACGCTCGTGGCAGGGTGGTGACAGCACCAACCTCGCCATCGGCCAGGGAGACCTCCTCGTGACCCCGCTCCAGATGCTCTGTGCCTATGCGGGTCTGGCGACCGGAGGGACCACCTGGCGCCCGCACGTCCTCAAGTCCGTCAAGTCCAACGTCGGCGGCGGCTCGGTCATAGACTACAAGTGCGAGGTCCTCCGTCAGATTGACATCGAGCCAAGCCATCTGGACCTCGTCCATGCGGGTCTCACAGGTGTCATCTACGAGGAGTCCGAGGCCCAGGCATCCCACTTCACGAACCTGTCGGTGAGGGTTGCCGGCAAGACGGGCACGGCCGAGACCCCAAAGAAGGACCCTACGGGCTGGTTCATCGCCTACGCCCCGTCAGACGATCCCAAGTATGTCGTCGCCTCCGTCATCGAGAACGGCGGCTATGGCTCCGAAGGCGCCATGTATGTGGTGCGCGACATCCTTGGCGCCATCTACAACGAACCGGATGACTCGACCGCCGTCGACACATCCGGCGTGCAATAGGGGAGGGGGAGGCTATGCCACAACGGGTTGCGGCACCCCAGGGGGCCCAAGGTGTCATCGGTACGCTGCGTGGGGCCATCGGCAGCTTCGGCAAGCGAGTCTCGGGCGACCGTGCCACGCGCAGCAGATCGCGACTGAACGGCCCCTTCTACCTCCCCCAGCTACTTGCCGCGCTGCTCATAGTCGCCTTCGGTGCCGTCGTCATATACACCGCGTCGCTCACGATCGCCGAGGCGTCGTTCGTGCGTCAGCTCGCGGGCATTGCGATCGGCCTCGTCTGTGCCTGGGGCATGTATCGCTATGACTACCGCGCCCTCGCAAACATGTCGACGGCCCTGCTCGTCGCTGATGTCGTGCTTATGCTGCTTCCCAGCGTCCCGGGGTTCGGCGTCTCGGCCATGGGTATGACCGGTTGGGTCAAGATTCCCCTCGTCGGCCTGCGCTTCCAGCCCTCGGAGCTCGCCAAGCTCGTGACCATCTTCCTCATGGCCTCGCTCGGCGCTGAGTACAACGGGCGCATCGACTCCCTGCGCGACTACCTCAAGCTCTGCGGAATCCTCGTCGTACCCTTCGTGCTCATCCTCACCCAACCCGACCTTGGCACCGGCCTCATCGTGCTCGTGACGGGAGCCTCCATCATCATCTGCTCGGGCGCCAAGCGCACCTGGGTCATCGCGACCATCGCCGGCATCGTCGCGCTCGCAGCCATCGTCGTCGCCACCTCCATGACGGAGGGCCTTCCCCATCTGCTCAAGACCTACCAGCTCAATCGCCTCATTGTCTTTGTGGACCCCTCCGTCGACCCTTCGGGCGACGGCTACAACCTCCAGCAGGCGAAGATCGCCGTTGGCTCGGGTGGCCTGCTTGGCAAGGGTTTTGGCAACGCCACGCAGGCAGCGGGCGGCTTTCTTCCCGAGGCACATACGGACTTCGTCTTTGCCCTGCTCGCCGAGGAGTTCGGCTTCGTCGGGTCCGTCGTGCTGCTGGGACTCTTCGCCACGATGATCCTCTCGACCATACTTTTGGCCCAGCGCGTTGAGTCCCCCTTTGGGAAGCTGGTCCTCGCCGGCTGCGCCACCATGTGGTCCTTCCAGCTGCTCCAGAATGTGGGCATGTGCATTGGCATCATGCCGATCACGGGCATCCCGCTGCCCTTTGTGAGCTTCGGTTCCTCCTCGATGGTCACGCAGCTGACTTCGGTGGGCATGGTCCAGTCCGTGTGGCATCACATCGTGAAGGCAGGCTGACAGGCATCCGGGCGCGGGGTAGGATGATGTCGGTGAACCTTCCGATGGGGGAGTGCTGATGGCTCGAAGGACCAAGGTCTCCGTTGGGGACGTCGCAGACATGCTGAGCGCCGGCCGCGAGGCCGAGCGCAGACGTTCGGCCGAGATCAGGGTACTGGTGCTGGTCGCCCCCGATGCCGTGCGTTCGCACGCGCTTGCGGTGAGGGACGCCTTCACGCCCGAGCTCGCGAGTTCCGTCGTCTGCGTTCGTGCCCTGGGCTCCTTCCCGGATGCCGGCTCCGCGTGGGATGTGGCCGTGATCGTAGCGGCCGCCGACGCCGCAGGGGCAACGGAGGAGGCCGTGCGTGTCGCACGATGCGGCGTTCCCGTGTCGATCGTGGCGGAGTCTGCCCTGGACGTGCGCGACGAGTCGATCCCCTCGGCCGTCTCGGCGCTGGTGTCCGTGATTGCCGCCACGAGCAGACAGGCCCTCATGGACAAGCTGGGGTCTTGGGTTGTGGGCGCGGTGGGTGAGAAGGGCCTCGCCTTCGCCGCCAACTTCCCCTTCTGCCGGAAAGCGAAGGTGGGCGAGCTCGTACACTCCTGTGCCGCACAGAACGCCGCAGTTGGCGCCATAACTCTCATCCCCGGGGCCGACCTGCCCATCATGTGCGCGAACCAGACAAGGCTTGCGTTGGACATGGCCGCGGCGTTTGGAAGGCCCCTCTGCGTCGAGCGCCTTGCGGAACTTGGGGCCGTGCTGGGAGCGGGCTTCGTGTACCGTCAGCTCGCCCGCACGCTAGTGGGGTTGGCGCCGGCCCTGGGTTGGGCGATCAAGGGCGGCATCGGCTACTTTGGTACGGTGACAACCGGCGGGGCGCTCGCCGCCCGTCTCGACCCCGACTCCCCGGACCCGGTGGCCTCTCTGCGTCAATGGCTGCCCAAAGGCCGCGTGCGCGGGCAGGGGACCCCCTCCCCCCGTACGACCACCACGCCCCAAGCGCTCCTGCCCCATCTTGGCACGAGCGCCCGGCGCAACGCCCACGGGGATGCCCCGGCGTACATAGACCTGGGGAAGGACGGGGGCAGATGAGGTTGCCGCGCGAGGACCCGTGCCGCCTCATCGAGCCTCCACAGGTCCGCCGCATGAGACAGTGGCACGAGAGGGGAGATGGACATCTCGCGGATCCGCTCTCGCCGTGTGGCCGGACGGGATGCGCAGATATCCTTTGCAAGGCGTGAACTGCTTGTGGACGCGGCGTTTCTGTTGACGGGGAAAACGAGCGCTAGTAAGATATCTTGCTGTTGCACTAGAACCAGTAATGAAGGGCTAACACATGTACGCAATCGTTACCACTGGTGGCAAGCAGTATAAGGTTGCCAAGGGCGACATCATTGATGTCGAGAAGCTCGACGTGCAGCCTGGCGACAAGGTCAAGCTTGACGTTATTCTGCTGAACGACGGCAAGAAGACCGTCGTTGACGCTGACGCCCTCTCCAAGAAGAAGGTTACCTGCGAGGTCGTCGACCAGTTCAAGGGCGAGAAGGTCACCGTCTTCAAGTTCAAGAAGCGCAAGCGCTACCACCGCACGAGGGGCCATCGCCAGAACCTCACCAGGCTCCAGGTGTCCAACATGCCGACCACCAGGTCCGCCGCTGCCAAGACGGCTTCCACCGAGGATGCCCCTGCGGAATAGCCTGAGTTTTCAATCTGAGTAGATAGGCAGGTAAGAAATGGCTCACAAGAAAGGCCTCGGCTCCTCTCGCAATGGCCGCGACTCCAACGCACAACGCCTTGGCACCAAGATCTTTGGTGGCCAGGCGGTGAGGGCAGGCCAGATCATCGTCCGTCAGCGCGGCACGCACATCACTCCGGGCGAGAACGTCGGGCGTGGCAAGGATGACACGCTGTTTGCGCTCGCCGACGGTACTGTCGAGTTCGTGAGGGGCGCCAAGCACTACGTGCACGTGCGCACCGCGTAGACAGCCCCCATCGTACGCCTGAGCCTCCGGACCTAGTCCGGAGGCTTCTTTGTTACGGGTTGAGGAACCGTCATGGCCCGTCTCGTACCCCCGTCGCATACGCACGGGGAAGCAAAGGAGCACATCATGTCCGAGGGCACCACCAGCCGCATCATCAGGCCCGGCTTCTCGGGTCCCGTGGCGAGGCTCGAGGGCGTGTCCTTCCGCTACGACCCATCCGAAGGGGACGCACTCCACGACATCGACCTCATCGTAGGGCGTGGCGACTTCCTTGGCGTTATCGGCCCGTCCGGCGCGGGGAAGACGACACTCGCGGCCGTGTTGAGCTCGGCCATACCACATCACTACAGCGGGACCTTCTCGGGTCGCGCTGTCCTATGCGGTCAGGACAGCCGTGAGGTCGCGCTCACGGATGTCTGTCGTCATGTGGGCAGCGTCCTGCAGGATATAGACGCACAGATGGTCGCCTCCAACGTCGAGGACGAGATGCTCTATGGTCTCGAGAACTTTGGCGTCCCCCATGACGAGATCCCCTCCCGCATCGAGGCCGCCCTCGAGGCAACCGGCATTGCCCCCCTGCGCACCCGTGACATCGACACGCTTTCAGGCGGGCAGCAGCAGAAGGTCGCCATTGCCGCCATTCTTGCGCTCAGGCCCGAGGTCATGGTCCTCGACGAGCCGACGGCGGCTCTTGATCCGGCGTCATCCAGGGCGGTCTTCGACACGCTGCGCAGGCTCAACGAGGAGGAGGGGATCACGGTCGTCGTGATCGAGCAGAAGGTTGCCCTCCTGTCGGAGTACTGTAGGCGCGTGGCCGTGATGTCCGAGGGCTCCATCGCCCACATCGGCACCCCCCGCGAGGTCTTTGCCCAGTCCCGTTCGTTGCGTGCCCTCGGGGTGGACAGCCCGCGCGTCACACGCGTGTCCAACAAGCTTCTCGAGCGCGGCCTCGTGAGGGATGGCCATGTCTGCCTGACCGTCGAAGAGGCAAGGGACCTCATCTCCTCCGTCGTTGGATGTGGGAAAGTCGTTGCAACTACGGCGGGCGCCTCCCGGAGGGGCACGGGCGCCGAGGGCGCGTGCGACGCCACGACCACCGCCGACGCTCCCATCTTGAGCTTCGAGGACGTGAGCTTCTCGTATGGTCCCGGGGCTGCCTCCGTCGACCACATAAGCTTCGAGGTCCACCCTGGCGAGCTTTTGGGCATCGTCGGGCAGAACGGCGCCGGCAAGACCACCCTCACCAAGCTCATGAGCGGACTTCTGAAGCCGTCGTCAGGAACGGTTCGCGTGGCCGGGCTTGACACGTCGACGGCACGCACGAGCCAGGTCGCGCGCTACGTCTCCACCCTCTTCCAGAATCCCGACCATCAGATCTGCAAGAACACGGTAGTCGAGGAAGTTGCCTTCAGCCTGCAGTTGCTTGGTGTGGGCAGCGAGGCCGCTCTCGAGCGTGCGCGTGACACGGTGGAGCACTTCGGGCTGCCGTCGAATGCCGATCCCTTCTCGCTCTCCCGTGGGCAGAGGCAGATCGTCGCCTTGGCCTCGGTCGTCGTGACCAATCCCCGGCTGCTCATCCTCGACGAGCCCACCTGCGGCCTTGACTACCGGGAATGCATGGTCGTCATGGACGCCGTGAACGCCGCCCGCGAGCGCGGCTGCGCCGTCGTCATGGTGTGCCATGACATGGAGGTCGTCTCCGACTTCGCGACGCGTCTCATGGTCATGGCCCAGGGGCGGCAGCTCGCGGACGGGGACCCACGTGCCATCTTTGCCGACGACAACCTGCTCGGGCGCGCATCCATTGACGCCCCACAGGTTTCGCAACTCTCGTCTGCCCTAGGCAGGGACGTGTCACCTGCCTTTGCGGGCATCACCGAGGTACGCGACCTCGTATCGGCCGTGGAGGAGATGGCGGGGCAGGGCGACAGGGGAGCGCGACCCCTACCCTAGGCCCCACCTCCCTTCCCGCCGCACTCGACGATGTGGGCCCGGATGCCGTACCATGTCATGACATCCAAGGAGGAATCGTGCCTACGAACACTTTCACTGACCTATGCAGGATCAACGTCAAGGGTGGCGACGGAGGTGCGGGGTGCATGTCGTTTCGCCGCGAGGCCTTCGTCCCCAAGGGCGGACCGGACGGCGGTGACGGCGGCAACGGCGGAAGCGTCATCCTCGAGGCGGACCCCCAGCTCTCCTCGCTCATCGACTACCGCTTCAAGCACCATTTCAGGGCGGAGCGTGCCACTCATGGCCGTGGTGCGCGTCGTCATGGCAGCGACGGGAAGGACCTGGTGCTGCGTGTGCCGCTCGGAACCGTCGTGCGCGAGCTCGATCCCGAGACGATGGAGCCGGCCTTCGATATAGCCGACCTCACGCATGCGGGCCAGCGCGTCGTCGTCGCGCCGGGAGGGATGGGTGGCCGGGGCAACATCCACTTCGTCACCTCAGTTCGTCGCGCCCCCGCCTTCGCAGAGAAGGGGGAGCCCGCCCGCGAGCACTGGATCGAGCTCGAGATGAAGCTCATGGCGGACGCCGCCCTCGTCGGCATGCCGTCCGTGGGCAAGAGTTCGCTCATTGCGCGCCTCTCCGCCGCGCGCCCCAAGATCGCCGACTACCCCTTCACGACATTGGCGCCCAACCTCGGCATGGTCCGCTCGAGGACGGGCGCATCGTTTGTCGTTGCGGACGTCCCGGGCCTCATCGAGGGTGCCAGCGAGGGCAGGGGCCTTGGCCACGAGTTCCTGCGCCACATCGAGCGCACCGCCCTCATCCTGCACGTGGTCGACATGACGGGCGGGTATGAGCAGCGTGACGCCATAGAGGACTATGAGGCAATCAATGCCGAGCTCAAGGCCTATGCGTCCGAGCTTGCCGATCGACCGCAGATCGTGGTCGCGAACAAGTGCGACATGCCGGGGACCGGGGGTTCCATCGAGCGCCTCCGTGCGGTGGCCGAGAGGGACGCACGTCCCTTCTTCGCCGTGTCCGCCGCGACGGGCATGGGCCTCGCGGAACTTACGACACGTTGCGCCCTCGAGGTCGCGGCCCTACGCCGTTCCCTCGCCCTCGACACCCCGGAAGACGATATCGACATGAGCGCGCTGGCCGAGCGCAGGCGCCAGCAGCGCGACCGCGCAGTGAACATCCGCATGGAGTCCACGGGCATCTGGCGCGTGGGGGGCGGGGCCGTCGAGCGCATGGTCGTCCAGACGGATTGGGAGAACGACGAGGCCGTCATCTACCTGCAACATCGCTTCGACAAGATCGGCCTCGACGACAAGCTCGTCAAGGCTGGCTGCAAGGTGGGTGACGAGGTGAGGATCCTCGGGTATGCCTTCACCTTCGAAGGCGACGGCAGAGACGACGGACAGGTCGGCCCCGATGACCTGGATGAGTTGCCGTCTGACGCCTTCTACGTGGAGGGTGACTAGCCCCATGGGCGAGATTTTCGATGCGCCCGGCATCATCGTCGTCAAGGTCGGTTCCTCCACCCTGGTGGATGCCCAGGGCTCTCCCGACAGGGACTTCATCGCTGGCCTCTGCGCCCAGGTGGCGCAGCTGCGGGGCGAGGGGCACGGCGTCGCCGTCGTGTCGTCCGGTGCCGTCGCCGCTGGCATGGAACGTCTGGGCATGGATGTGCGGCCCCTCGACATGCCGGGGCTCCAGGCGTGCGCCTCGGCCGGGCAGGCGGCTCTCACGGAGGTCTACGCCGACATCCTGAGTGCCTACCACATCCCCTGCGGCCAGGTCCTGCTCACCCGCAGGGACCTCGTCGATCGCAAGGGATACCTCAACGCACGCAACACTCTCGGTCGGCTGCTGAGCCTGGGTGCCGTTCCGGTCGTGAACGAGAACGACACCGTGTCCGTCGCCGAGTTTGCCTTCGGGGATAACGACACCTTGGGTGCCATCGTGGCGACTCTCATCAACGCGGACCTCTACGTCATCCTCTCTGACGTCGACGGGCTCTACACGGCAAACCCCCAGAGCGACCCCGAGGCGCGCCTCGTGTCGCGCGTCGAGGCCATCACGCCCGAGGTTGCGGCCATGGCGACGGGGGCGGGTTCTGCCGTTGGGACCGGCGGCATGGCCGCGAAGGTCCGTGCTGCCCGCGCGGCACTCTCCGCCGGCATACCCACCGTCATCTGTCGGGGCCGAAGGGCAGGGTCCCTGCTTGAGGCCGCACACGGTGAGGGCGTGGGAACGCGCTTCGAGCCCTCGGACGGAAGCGCGCCCGAGAGTGCCCGCAAGCTCTGGATCGGGCTTGCCGAGGTTCCGCATGGCACGATATGGCTCGATGAGGGGGCCTGCACCGCGGTGGCCTCTCGAGGGGCCTCCGTTCTGCCCGTGGGCGTCACGCGCGTCGAGGGCGACTATGCGGCCGGTGACGTTGTGAACGTCATGGCCCCCGACGGCGTGCTGGTCGGTCGTGGGATCACGCGCTACTCAAGCGAGGAGATGGTACGGGTCCACGGCCTCAAGCTCGACGTGATAGCCCGCTTCATGCCTGAGAAGGACGGCGCCGTCGCCATCCACCGTGACGAGCTCCTCGTCTTCTAGGAGGTACCGATGGACATCGCCGATGACGAGCCCCTCCGCACGGAGGAACCCGTGACGCCACACGACGACCTGCCCCGACTGGGGCAGGACGCCTCGCGCACGTATCGTCTGGGCATCATGGGCGGCACCTTCGACCCCATCCATAACGGCCATCTCGTCACCGCCGAGCAGGCCTTCGATGATCTGGGTCTCGATGTCGTCGTGTTCATGCCTGCGGGACGTCCGGCCTTCAAGCGAGACGTCCTCGTCACGGCAGGGGAGGATCGCTACGCGATGACGCTCCTCGCGACTGCGGACAACCCGCACTTCGTCGCCAGCCGCTTCGAGGTCGATCGGCCGGGCATCACCTACACGGCAGACACGCTCGAGCTTCTCCGGGCGCTCTATCCCGGCAACGTCGAGCTGTACTTCATCACCGGAGCCGACGCCATAGCCGAGATCGTCTCCTGGCGCCATGCCGAGCGGTTGGGTCGGCTCGCCACGCTCGTCGGCGCCACGCGCCCGGGCTATGACCTCGCCCGCGCCAAGGCGGCCATCGATGCCTCGTCCTATGACTTCGACGTGGTCTACCTGGAAGTCCCCGCGCTCGCAATATCGTCGAGCTATCTCAGGGGGCGCGTGTCGCGTGGCCAGAGCCTTCGCTACCTCACGCCCGATGCGGTCACTGGCTACATCCACAAGCACAAGCTCTATGGCGTGAGGCCAAACCGATACAGCATGTGAGGGGAGCGGGCATGGACCGGATGGCCGACTATACGGAGGAACAGGCCGCGACGATCGGGCGCCTGGAGCATGATTTGGGGGAGCGCATGTCCGCCAGGCCACAGCGTCTCGCGCACTCTCTCTCGGTGGCACACACGGCCGAGGAGATGGCCCTCCTCTATGGCGTCGACGCGTTCCAGGCGCGCGTGGCTGGCATACTCCATGATTGGGACAAGGCCCTCACCACCGAGGAGCTCAAGGCGGATGCCCATGCCATGGGCATAGACCTCGGCGTCGATATGTCCCTGGTGATTCCCCTGCTCCATGGGCTCACGGCCGCCCGTCGCCTGAGGTCCTCCTATCCGGAGCTTCCAGAACCCGTGTTTGCCGCCATCGAGAGGCATACCATGGCTGCGGTGGAGATGGCGCCCCTGGACCAGGTGCTCTTTGTCGCCGACGGCATAGAGCCGCTGCGCGGCGATGCCAAGGGCATCCGGGAAGTCCGCGAGCTGGTGGGAGTCGCCTCCCTCGGAGAGCTGTTCTGGAGATCCTTCGTGGGAGGCATCGTCTACGTGCTCGAGACGAACCGCTACCTCTATCCCGGGACGCTCGAGATCTACAACGCCCTCGCCCTCAGGAGGGCACCGGGTCCGACCGACTTGAAAGGAAACCTCTGAACATGGCAGTGACCCCCTTGGAGCTCGCGAAGGCCGCGGCAGTCGCCGCAGACGACAAGAAAGCCACCGATCTCGTCCTGATTGATCTCTGCGAGGCGTCGGATGTCTGTGACTACTTTCTCATCTGCACTGCCGCAAACGCCCCTCAGATGGACGCCACCGTAGACGCCATCTGCGAGAAGGTGGGTGCCAACTGTGGGGAGAAGCCCCTCTCCATCGAGGGGAGAGCCCAGACGGGCTGGGTCCTCATGGACTATGGAGCCGTGGTCGTGCACGTCTTTAGGCCCGAGGCGCGCGAGTACTTCCGCCTGGAGAACCTCTGGGGCGATGCCCCGCGCGTCGACTTGTCCTAGTCGCGTCCATCGCAGGTGGTGGTCCGAGCTCAGGAGTCAGGCCCGCTCATGGGCACGGTGTCCGACTCGTCCTCGCCCAGTCGCAGGTCGCGCCCATAGCTCAGAGCCTCCTTCCCAAAGCGCTCGCGCACGGCGTCGGCTGTGACGGAGAGTTCCCTGAGCGCCGACGCGCCGCGCCGCCCAACTGGGGTGCGGCCGTCTCCCACACTCCCGACGTCCAGCGAGAGCGAGAGCTGCCGCGGACGGACCCCGCCGAAGTCGCTGACGGCAACGCCGACAAGGCGCACTCCCGTCGCCCCGTCCCACAGCGCGTCCAGCAGCCCGACCGCCACGGCCCCAAAGACATGCTCGTCATCGCTTGCCTCGCCCAGTTGCCGCTGCATGGTGTGGGCGTGCTCGTAGTCAAACTTGAGCTTGAGCGTCACCTGAGACCCCTTGAGACCCCTGCGACGCAGACGTGCGCCCACGAGTTCGCTGACATGGCGCACCGCCGCCTCCAGCTCGTCGCGTCCCGTCAGGTCGCGGGCGAAGGTACGCTCGCTCGAGACGGATTTCACGTCATCGGGGGCGTCTGCGGGCGTCACAGCGCTTGTCTCGAGCCCCGCCGCGCGCAGGACCATGGTTGGGCCAAGGCTTCCGAATGCGCGTCTCATCATGACGGGGTCCTGGGTGGCAAGCTGGCCAAGCGTGTGTATCCCCATGGACTCGAGCTTGGAGGCGGTCGCCTTGCCGATGCCGCTCATGGACCGCGTTGGCAGGGTGGAGAGGAACTCCGCCTCCGTGCCCGGCAACACGATCGTCATGCCGCGCGGCTTCTGGCGCTCCGAGGCGATCTTCGCGACGGTCTTACTGGTCGAGAGGCCGATGGAGCAGGTGATGCCCAGCCCGCTGACGCGTTCCTGTATGCGGCGGCATATGGCGATGGGGCTCTCGCGCGAGAAGCGCCCCGGACTCACGTCGAAGAACGCCTCGTCGATGGAGACCCTCTGGACGAGGGGCGTCTCGTCCGTGACGAGGGACATGACCTGTTGCGAGAGCTCATGGTAGCGCCTGAAGTGGCCACGCGTCCAGATGGCATCGGGGCAGAGCCTTTGGGCCTGGTAGGAGGGCATGGCCGAATGCACGCCGTAGCGCCGCGCCTCATAGGATGCGGTCGAGACCACTCCTCGCTTGTCCGCGGAGCCACCCACGATCACGGGCCTCCCTCGCCATGCAGGGTGGTCGAGCTGCTCGACGGACGCGAAGAACGCATCGAGATCCAGCAGGGCGATCGCCCTGCCCTCCCAGGGGATCCCGTCCCCCCTCGTGTCGTGCTCCCGTCCCATGTCAGGCGATGGGGATCGTGACGGAGAAGGTCGTGCCCTCCACCTGGTCGCTCTTTACGGAGATGCCGCCGCCATGTGCCTCGACGATGCCCTTGGCGATGGCGAGCCCCAGTCCGAAGCCCGACGCCTGGCTTGTGCGTGCGCGGGCCTTGTCGCTGCGGTAGAAGCGGTCGAAGAGGTGCGGCAGGTCCTCGGGGTCAATGGGCGTCCCCATGTTCGTGACGCTGAGGTGCGCCGCCCTCCCGTGCTGGGAGAGGGCCACGAGCACGATGGTGTTCGCGCCTGCGTACTTGCAGGCGTTATCCATCAGGATGCGCACGAGCCGTTCGAGCCACTCCCGGTCCCCCGTGACGTGGACGTTCTCCTCGATGGTCGAGCTGATGGCGCAGGAGCGCTCGAAGGCGATCGCGTCGAACTCGAGGGCCGACTCGTCCACGAGGTCGGAGAGGTCCACGTCATCGTGCTGCATGGCTCCCGCCGCACCCGAGATGGTCTCGTCGGTGCGCGCCAGCTGGAGGAGGTCGTTCACGAGACCCCTCATGTGGTCGGACTCCTCGCGCGTGCTCTCCACCCAGCGCATGCTCCGCGTGGGTATGTCCCTGTCCCTCAGGAGGATCTCCGTGTTCGCCATGATGACGGAGAGGGGCGTCTTGAGTTCGTGGGAGGCGTCGGCGACGAAGGCGCGCTGGCGGTCCCAGGCCTGAGAGACCGGCCTGAGCGCCCAGCCCGCCAAGAACCAGGAGATGGCGAGCATGGCCAGGAGGCCCAGCACGATGATCTCGGCGAAGCGCAGCACCATGTTGGAGAACGACTGGTCCGCAGCGGAGGTGTCGACGATCGCGACGCGCCACCCACCGGCGATGCGCCTGCTCATCCATGACACGTGCAGCTTGGGCATGCTGCCGCTGTCGCTCGAGCTGGTTGTGGCACTTGCGATGACCTCGCCGAGCGTGTCAGGGTTGATGACGACCGGCGCATCGCTCGTCTCGAACACGACGCCGTCGCCGTTGACCTCCACGACGGCGGCGAGCATGTTCGCATGCCTCTCCCCATCCTCCTGCATCTGCGTCCCGATCGTAGGCACCGAGTTGATGTCGCCCTCGATGCTGCGGCGCAGCGACTCCCGTATCAACTGCTGCTGCGTCGCGTAGGTCAGACAGAGCGACATGCCAAGGGTGCTCACGAGGACGCAGCCCACGAGAGTCATGATGATGAGGATGAACTTGCGTTTGAGCCTCCCCAGCATCGTAGGGCGCCCGCGCTACTTGTCATCGTTGGCGAACTGTTCCAAGCGGTAGCCAAGCATCCGTAGCGTGGTGATCTGGACCGTGGAGTGGACGTGGCTGATCTTCTTGCGCAGGAACGAGATGTAGGCCTCGACGGAGTTTTCCGACGCCTCTCCGTCGGTACCCCATACGCGCGTGAGCAGGTCCTGCTTCGAGATGACACGGGCCGTAGAGCTCATGAGCATCCTGAGGACCTCGAACTCCTTGCCTGAGAGATGCACCGTATGCCCATCGCAGGAGAGGTCGTGCGTGGCCAGGTCGAGCGTCAGGTCAGCGAAGCTCACCTCGTCGATGACGACGTCTCCCTGGCGCCTGGTGAGCGCCCTCAGGCGAGCGAGAAGCTCGGGGGACTCGAAGGGCTTGGTCATGTAGTCGTCCGCGCCGGCATCCAGCCCCTCGACCTTGTCGCTCGTCGAGGTGCGTGCGGTGAGCATGAGAACGGGGATGGAGTTGTTCTCGCGCCGCAGCCGGCGGACGACCTCGATGCCGTCCATGCCCGGCAGCATCCCGTCCATGATAACGGCGTCGTAGAGCCCGCTCTCGCAGGCGGTGAGGCCGGACTTCCCGTCATAGACGGCCTCGGCGTTATAGTCTGCGTCGGAAAGGATGCGGACGATGGCATCGGCGAGGTTGCGCTCGTCCTCGACCACCAGGATGTTCATGGGTACCTCCAGGTTGTGCCTTGGCTAACTGAACCTGAGTTTACCCCGCAGACTGAATTTGCTCTGAACGACCACCGCATCCCGGCCGAAACGGGGAGGAAGGGTGCCTGAAGGTTCACAAAATCGACACCGTGTGCCCAGGTGACGGTGTCGTATCATAGAGAACCGCTTTATGTGGCAATGCGACGCACCAACCCATGTCCACGGCGTCGCGCGTCTGAAGGAGTTTTACCTTGGCAGTTAAGATTCGTCTCGCCCGTCACGGCGCAAAGAAGCGTCCATACTACCGCGTCGTCGTCGCCGATGGCCGCATGCCGCGCGACGGTCGATACATCGAGCTCGTCGGTCGTTACAACCCGCTGACCACCCCCAAGGTCATCGACCTCGACCTCGAGAAGATCGACGAGTGGATCGCCAGGGGCGCCCAGCCCTCCAATGCCGTCGCCCACCTGATCGACGTCGCTCGCTCTGACGCGCCCGCACCCGAGAAGAAGCAGAAGCCCTCCAAGAAGGCCGCTGCCAGGGCTGCCGCCGAGGCCGAGGCGGCCGCTGGGGCAGAGGACGCGGAGTAGCCGCCGTGTCCGGGCAGATCACTGACGTTCCCAGCTCCCCTGGCCAGGCCTGCGAGGAGCTTGCCTCCGACAAGGTCGCCGACCTCGTGGAGTACATCGTCTGCGGCCTCGTCACGGACGAGGACGCCGTCTCCCTCGACGTGACTGACAGCGATGGTTCCGCGCTCATCGAGGTCAGTTGCGCCGAGGAGGACGCGGGACGCGTCATCGGCAGAAGGGGCCGCACGATCAAGGCCATCCGCACGCTCGCCCGTGCCCTCGGTTCGCGCGTGGGCACCTCGGTCGAGGTCGAGGTCCTGGGATAGGCAGCTGGTGCGTGCCAACTACAGAGCCATAGCCCGTGTGGTGAAGACCCACGGCAAGAGGGGGGAGGTCGTGACGGTTCCCGTTCACGGCCTTCCCCCTCTGCTGCGCCCCGCGCTCAAGGTCGCCGTCGTCCCGCCCGCCCTCAAGGGCGACCGCCTCAGGGTGGTGGCCTCCGCGAGCGGAGATGGGCGCGGCCAGCTCGTTCGCCTCTCGGGCGTCGGGGGGATGGGCGATGCGTCGCGGCTGGTGGGGAAGACCCTGCTCGCCCGTGTGGACGACCTGCCGGATGGCTTCGAGCTCCATGACGCCTGCGCCCTGCTCGGCCGCTCGGTCGCGGACGAGAGGTACGGGGACCTCGGGCGCATCGCCGAGGTCCTGGTCGGGCCGGCCAACGACGTCTGGGTCCTGGATGGTCCTTACGGCGAGGTCCTCGTCCCCGTCGTCGACTCCGTGGTCCTGGGCATGGACGGTGGCGCCCCCATTCGCACGCGCGTTCCCGACGGCCTCGTCGAGACGACGGAGAGGTGGGCATGAGGTTCGAGACGCTGTCGGTGTTTCCCCAGGTCTTTGCCCCCTACCTGGACGTCTCCATCATGGGGCGTGCGCGGGAGCGGGGCATCCTCGACTTTGAGGCCTACGACCTGAGGCAATGGACGCACGATCGCCACAACACGGTCGACGACGCCCCCTTCGGCGGCGGGCAGGGCATGCTCATGAAGCCCGGACCCCTCTTCGAGGCCGTCGATGACATCTCGTCGCGGGGCAGGTCCCGTCCCCACGTCGTGTTCTTCTCGCCCTGCGGCGTCCCGTACCGCCAGGACATCGCCGAGCGGCTGTCCCACAGGGAGCGCGTCCTGCTCGTCTGCGGGCGCTACGAGGGAATGGACGAGCGCGTCTTCGGGCTTGCCGACGAGACCATCTCGTTGGGGGACTACGTCCTGACAGGCGGGGAGCTGGCGGCGCTCGTCGTCATCGACTCCGTGGTGCGCCTGCTGCCCGGCGCGCTGGGCGACGACATGAGTGCCCGGGACGAGTCCTTCTCGGATGGCCTCCTGGAATACGCGCAGTACACGCGTCCGGCGCAGTATCGTGGGATGGGCGTGCCCGACGTCCTGCTCTCCGGCGACCACGCGGCCGTCGCGGCCTGGCGTCGCAAGAGCGCCGTGGAGCGCACGGCGCTCTGGAGGCCCGACCTCCTCGAGGGCGCCTCGCTCACGGAAGGGGAGCGACGCTTCACGCAGGGGCTCCGCGACATGGGGAAAGGGGCAGACGATGACGGATAGCGACGAGGCACGGGGCGTCCGGCCCGCTTGGGTCGACTGGACCCTCACGATTGCAGCGGGAGTCCTTCTTGCCCTGATGGTGCGCGCCTTCGTGGCCGAGGTCTATGTCGTTCCGTCCGCCTCGATGCTCGAGACGATCCATGAGGGGGACCGCCTGGTGGGGGAGAAGGTCTCCTACCGGCTGGGTCGGCCCTCCGTCGGTGACGTGGTGACCTTCAACGACCCCGACGGGTCGGGCTCCACCCTCATCAAGCGCGTCATCGCCATCGAGGGCCAGACCATCGACCTGCGTAACGGCACCCTCTATGTGGATGGCGTGGCACAGAGCGAGTGCTATGTGGACGGCAGGCCCAGCTACGCGCTCACCCAGCATGCGGCCAACCTCGAGCAGGACATCAGCTATCCCTATACGGTCCCGAAGGGCTGCGTCTGGGTGATGGGGGACAACCGTACCAACTCGCTCGACTCGCGCTACTTTGGCGCGGTGGGCGTCGACCAGGTCACATCGAGGGCCGCCTTCATCTTCTGGCCACCCTCCGACATGGGGCGGCTCTAGGCCGTCACCTTGGGCATGCAGGTTCCGACGAAGAGGAGAAGATCTAAGGAAATGAGCGAGACCCCCCTAACCTTCCAGGACATGATCCTGACGCTCGAGCGCTATTGGGCAGGCAGGGGCTGCACCGTCATGCAGCCCTATGACAGCGAGGTCGGCGCCGGCACCTTCCACACGGCCACGCTTCTGCGCTCGCTCGGCCCCGCCGCCTGGCGCACCTGCTACCCGCAGCCCTGCCGTCGTCCCGCCGACGGGCGCTACGGCGAGAACCCCAACCGCATGCAGCACTACTACCAGTTCCAGGTCGTCCTGAAGCCGTCGCCCGCCGACTCCCAGGACCTCTACCTGGGATCGCTTGCCGCGATCGGCCTCGACCCCCAGGAGCATGACGTGCGCTTCGTCGAGGACGACTGGGAGAGCCCCACGCTCGGTGCCTGGGGACTTGGCTGGGAGGTCTGGATGGACGGCATGGAGGTCACCCAGTACACCTACTTCCAGCAGGTCGGCGGCATCGAGGTCGATCCCGTCCCCGTCGAGATCACCTATGGGCTCGAGCGCATCGCCATGTACGCGCAGGGGGTCGACTCGGTCTACGACATCGTGTGGAGCTATCTGCCCGACGGAACGCCCATGACCTACGGAGATGTGTTCCTCGAGAACGAGCGCGAGTTCTCCGCCTACAACTTCGAGGTCGCAAACGTGGAGCTGATGCGGGAGAAGTTCGACGAGTACGAGGCCGAGTGCCACAGCTGTCTCGAGCGCAGGCTGCCGCTACCCGCCTACGACTGCGTGATGAAGTGCTCCCACGCCTTCAACCTCCTGGACTCCCGCGGCGCCATCTCGGCCACCGAGCGCGCGAACTACATCCTGCGCGTCCGCACCGTGGCCAAGGCGTGTTGCGAGGCCTACCTCCTCGAGGTTGCCAACGGGACCGACGACGCCCGGGAAGGGGAGGTGGCCTGAGATGGCAGAGACCAAGGATTTCCTGCTCGAGGTCGGCTGCGAGGAGATGCCCTCGGCACCGCTCGCAAGCGCGCAGGCCCAACTTGCCCGGCTTTCCGCATCCGCGCTCACGGATGCGGGGCTTGCCCACGGCGCCATCGAGTGCCACTCCACGCCTCGCCGTCTCTCCGTGCTCGTGCATGACGTCGCGATGGCGACCGAAGAGGTCCACGAGGTCAGGCGTGGCCCTGCCACGGGCATCGCCTTCGACGCCGAGGGCAGGCCCACCAAGGCGGCCCAGGGCTTCGCGCGGAAGATGGGCCTTGGTGCGGAGCAGCTCGTCGTGCGCGGGGACGGCGATGGCAAGGACTATGTCTTCGCCGAGACGAGCATTCCCTCGCGCCCCGCACAGCCCATCCTCAGCGCGGCGGCGAAACGGCTCATAGCCTCGCTCGAATGGCCCAACTATCGCAGCCAGCGCTGGGGATCCGAGCACGCGACCTTCGTCCGTCCCGTTCGCTGGATCTGCGCGCTTCTGGGCGACGAGGTCATCCCCGTCTCCTTCGCGGACGTCACCAGCTCGAACGCGACGCGTGGCCACCGCGTCCTCGGCGCGGGGGAACATGCCATAGCCAACCCCTCCGCCTATCGCGAGACGCTTCGGTCGGCAGGCGTCATGCTCGAGGACGAGCGCCGCGAGGCCATCCTCGCTGGCGTCGCGCGCATCGAGGAGGAACGTGGGGGCGCACACGTCGACACCCCGCGTCGCGTCCTCGACGAGGTCGTGAACCTCTGCGAGTGGCCGACGCTCCTCGTGGGGAGGTTCGATGAGGAGTTCCTCGCCGTGCCGCACGAGATCATCTGCGAGTCGATGCTCTCCAACCAGCGCTACTTCCCGATCTATGACGCAAGCGGCGCCCTCACGCGGGAGTTCGTGGTCGTCTCGAACGCCGACCCTGCGGTTTCACCCACGGTGGTGGCCGGCAACGAGCGCGTCGTACGCGCCCGCCTCGACGATGCCAAGTTCTTCTATGACGAGGACCTCAAGGTCCCCTTGGACGACTTTGTCGAGAGGCTCGACCGCGTCACCTTCCAGGAGCGTCTCGGCACGATGCGCCAGAAGGTCGAGCGTATGGAGTCGCTTTCGGCTGAGGTCGCCCGTGGGGCAGGGCAGGGCGAGGAGGTCGCTCGCCTGGCCAGGCGTGCCGCACACCTCGCCAAGGCCGATCTCGTGAGCCAGGCCGTCGTGGAGTTCACCAACCAGCAGGGCGTCATGGGCGGCTACTATGCCAAGGCCGCTGGAGAACCCGCCGAGGTCGCCAGCGCCATCCGGGAGCACTACCGTCCGCGCTTCGCCGGCGACGCGCTTCCCGAGGGCGTCGTGGGCAAGGCGGTCGCCATCGCCGACAAGCTCGACACCATCTGCGGGATGTTTGCGATAGACGAGCCCCCGACCGGTTCGTCCGACCCCTTCGCACAGCGCCGAGCCGCCATCGGCATCATCGCCATGGCGCGCGCCATGCCCACGCTGAGCCTCCGTCCCCTGATCGGGGCCGCACTGGACGCCTATGCGCGCCAGGGCCTCGCCTTCGACGCCGGAGACGTTGCCGAGAAGGTGGCCCTGTTCTTTGCGGGGCGCCTTGCGACCATCGCCAGGGACGACGGCGTCTCTCCCGATACCATCGAGGCCGTCTCCTCCGTCGGCGTCATCGACCCGGACGAGTTCCTCCACCGCGCCCACGCGCTCGACGGTGCCCGTGCCGATGCGCCCGAGGTCTTCGATGACCTCGCCACGGCATACGCACGTGCAGCCCACCTGGGCGATGCCCGCCTTGGCACGACGGTCGACGAGGCTCTCATGGGGCAGGCCGAAAGGGAGCTCCTGCATGCCTGCGAGCGGGGTGCGGGAAATGTGGAGAAGTCGTTGTCGATGAGGGACTTCGACGGCGCGTGCAGGGCCCTCGCCGAGCTGAAGGAACCAATCGACCATTTCTTTGATGACGTCCTCGTCATGGACGAGGACACTGTGCTAAGGGAGAACCGCCTGCGGCTGCTGAATAAGTTCGCTTCCGTATTCAGTGGCGTGGCAGACATCGGGGCGCTCTCCAGGAGGAAGTAGGCACGGGCCCCGCCCAAGGGGCCCTCGGGCGGGGCTGGGTCCACGGCCCCGGTGATTTGGAGGGAACTATGACGGACGTCACGACAGGAGAAGAGATTCCCGAGGTCACTCCCATAGTGTTTGTCATCTCGGACGCGCGCGGCAAGACGGCGACCGGCGTCGTCGAGGCGGCAGCCTCCCAGTTTGGCGAGGAGGCCGTCGTGATCAAGCAGCTGGGAAACGTCCACAGCGTCAGCATGGTCTGCGACTACCTTGACAAAAACGTCGACCCCGACCTGCCCCTTGCGGTCTTCCACACCATCGTCGACCGCAACCTCCGCCGCGACATCCGTCGCGAGCTCGACAAGAGGGGCATCCCCTCGATCGACCTTCTCGGGCCCTCTATCACCGTGATCTCTACCCTGACGGGCGAGGAGCCCAAGTACGAGCCAGGCCGCAGGACCGTGACCGAGGTCGAGACCCTCTAGACGCTTTTTGCGCAGACTTTCCACTATAGGCCATGTTGGGGGCCCTGTTCCCGCAAACCTCCCTGACAGCTCATTTGGTGCCGTTGGGCGGAGGGCGGTCGCCGGGGGTGTGCCTCTGGATAAAATAGCTTCGTTATGAAGAGCGCCTGCCGTGAGCTTCATCTCACCGCAGGTGCTCTCGCGTAAGGCAAGGGGTGCTCGCGTGCCCCGTGGCAACGAGATCAGGGGTGTCATATGGCTGAGAAGCACGTGTATCGTTTCGGCATGGACGAAGACGGTAACAACGTTACCGAGGTCGCAGGCAAGACCGTCAACGAGGCCAAGTGGATCACCGGCGGCAAGGGCGCCAACCTCGCCGAGATGGCCAACATCGGCCTTCCCGTCCCCCCGGGATTCTCCATCACCTGCCAGACCTGCGTCGCCTATTCCAGCGCTGGTAACGTTTGGCCTGAGGGCGTCCTCGATGAGATTGACGAGTATCGTGCCGACCTTGAGAGGCGCATGGGAAAGAGGCTCGGCGACAAGGATGACCCGCTGCTCGTCTCCGTCCGCTCCGGCGCGCCCTTCTCCATGCCTGGCATGATGGACACGGTGCTCAACCTCGGCCTCAACGACGAATCCGTCCAGGGCCTCATCAAGCAGACCAACAACGAGCGTTTCGCGTGGGACTCCTATCGCCGCTTCGTCCAGATGTTCTCCGGCGTCGTCATGGGCGTCGACGGCCAGCTCTTCGAGGACGCCATCAACAAGAAGAAGGCAGACAAGGGCGTCAAGCTCGACACCGACCTCGACGCCGCCGACCTCAGGGACCTGACCGAGACCTTCAAGGGCATATTCGCCAAAAACGTCGACTCGCAGGCCCACCCCGAGGTCGCGCCCAACGGCATCGCCACCTTCCCGCAGGATCCCTACCTGCAGCTCCGCCTTGCCGAGCAGGCCGTGTTCGGCTCCTGGAACACCGAGCGCGCCATCCTCTACCGCAAGCAGAACAAGATTGACGACTCCCTCGGTACGGCCGTCAACGTCCAGGTCATGGTCTTCGGCAACAAGGGCGAGACCTCCGCTACGGGCGTCGCGTTCACGCGCAACCCCGCCGACGGCACCAACGAGCGTTACGGCGACTTCTTGGTCAACGCCCAGGGCGAGGACGTCGTGGCCGGCATCCGCAACACCGAGCCCATCGCAGACCTGCCCAAGATCCCTGGTCTCGAGAAGGCCGGCAAGGACCTCTACCACGTCTTCGAGATCCTCGAGGACCACTACGCGGACATGATGGACCTCGAGTTCACCATCGAGCAGGGCAAGCTCTGGATGCTCCAGACCCGTGTGGGCAAGCGCACCGCCCTCTCTGCGCTCAAGGTCGCCATGCAGATGGTCGAGGAGGGTCGCATCACCCAGGAGCAGGCCATCATGCGCGTCGCCCCGTCTCAGCTCGACCAGCTCCTGCACCCGCAGTTCGACCCCAAGGCCAAGCTGGACGTCGTGGCCAAGGGCATGAACGCGTCACCCGGCGCGGCGGTGGGCGCCGTCGTCTTCTCCTCTGACGCCGCCGTCCACTACGCCAACATCGAGAAGCCCTGCATCCTCGTCCGCTGGGAGACCACCCCTGACGACCTCAAGGGCATGGTCGCCGCCGAGGGCATCCTCACGTCACATGGCGGCAAGACCTCGCATGCCGCCGTCATAGCCCGCGGCATGGGCACGCCTTGCGTCTGCGGCGCCGAGGCGCTGAGGATCGATGCCAAGGCCAAGGAGTGCGTCATCTCCGGCACCAATGCCGTCCTGCACGAGGGCGACATCATCTCCATCAACGGCACGACCGGTGACATCATCCTGGGCGCCGTGCCCCTTACGCGCCCCGAGCTCACCGGTGACCTCGAGACCATCCTCGGATGGGCCGACGACGTCCGCCGCGACGCCTCCCGCGGTCGGCTGTTCGGCGTCCGCACCAACGCGGACAACCCCGAGGACGCCCAGCTGTCCGTCGACTTCGGTGCTGAGGGCATCGGCCTCGACCGCACCGAGCACATGTTCCTGGGCGAGCGCAAGGAGATCATCCAGTCCTTCATCCTTGCTGACAACGACGGCCAGAAACAGCAGGCACTCGGACAGCTTCTCAAGGCGCAGACTGGTGACTTCGAGGGCATGTTCAAGGCGATGGACGGCAAGGCCGTCATCGTCCGCCTCCTCGACCCGCCCCTGCACGAGTTCCTCGACGACCCGCGCGAGCTTGCCGTCGAGATCGCCCACGCCGAGGGCCGTGGCGAGACGGAGATCCAGATCAAGGCCATGCGCGACCGCCTCGCCCGCCTGGACTCCTTCCAGGAGGCCAACCCCATGCTCGGCCTGCGCGGCTGCCGTCTGGGCATCGTCTACCCCGAGCTCAACGACATGCAGGTCCGTGCCATTGCCGCCGCCGCGGCCAAGCTTAAGAAGCAGGGCCTCGATCCCAGGCCCGAGATCATGGTGCCGCTGATTTCCACCGTCGAGGAGCTCAAGCTCGTCCGCGCCCAGATCGAGGCCGGCGTCCACGCCGTCGCCGAGGCGGAGGGCGTCGAGCTCAGCATTCCCATCGGCTGCATGATTGAGCTCCCCCGTGCCGCCGTGACTGCCGACGAGATCGGCAAGTACGCCGACTTCTTCTCCTTCGGAACCAACGACCTCACCCAGACGACCTTCGGCTTCTCCCGCGATGACGTCGAGAGCGCCTTCATCCCCCAGTACCTCAACAAGAAGATCCTGAGGGCCAACCCGTTCGAGACGCTGGATTCCGGCGTCGCGAAGCTGGTCGAGATGGGCGTCAAGGGCGGACATGCCGCCAACGACACCATCGTCTGTGGAGTCTGTGGCGAGACCGGCGGCGACCCCGACTCCATCCAGATGTACTATGACCTCGGTCTCGACTACGTCTCCTGCTCGCCCTACCGCGTGCCCATCGCACGCCTGGCGGGTGCGCAGGCCAAGATCAGCTCCAACGGCGGACCCCGAAAGCTCGCCTAGGGCTGCGTGATCTGAGCTTGTCACGACGGGGGAGGGGCCTAGGGCCCCTCCCCCTTGCTTTTACGGGAGGCGCACATGGACATCATCGACAGGGAGACGCTGGAGCGACGCGAGCACGAGCTGCTCAGCCCATGGGCCTGCCACTCCGACGAGAGCTCCGGCCGCACGCGGGAAGAGGAGCCAGACCCCTTGCGGACCTGCTTCCAATGCGACCGCGACAGGATCCTGCACAGCAAGAGCTTCAGGCGGCTCGCCAACAAGACACAGGTCTTCTTGGCGCCGGAGGGAGACCACTATCGCACCCGCCTCACCCACACCCTCGAGGTCGCCCAGATCGCCTGCGCAATCGCACGTCCCCTGGGGCTTAACGTCGACCTCACCGAGGCCATAGCCCTTGGCCATGACCTGGGCCACACGCCCTTTGGGCACTGCGGCGAACGGGCACTCCAGCGCGCCATGGCACGCAGGCTGTGCTGTGACTCCGACGACCCGCGACTCTTCCGTCACAACGAGCAGAGCGCCCGCATCGTCTGCCTGCTAGAGAAGGACGGCCTCGGTCTCAACCTCACCCGCGAGACCATAGACGGCATCGTCAACCACAACCAAGGGACGGCGGCGCACACGCTCGAAGGCCAGGTGGTCGCCCGGGCAGACCGCATGGCCTACGTGACGCATGACATGGATGACGCCAAGAGGGCCGGCATCCTGAGCGAGGAGTCGCTTCCCGCGGACCTGCGCCGCATCCTGGGATCCAGCTCGTCGGAGCGCATAGAGACCATGGTGCACGACGCGGTCAGCGCGAGTGCCCAGTGCGGAAAGATCGCCATGTCAGACGTAGTGTGGGACGCCATGATGGGGATGAGGCGCTTCCTGTCAGAGAACCTGTACACTCGTGGCGAGGCGAAGCGCGAGGAACCCAAGGCTGCCCATCTTGTGGAGGAGCTGTTCACGCACTTCGTACGCCATCCGGACGAGATCCCGGCCGAGTACCGCTCTCGCAGGCAGGACTCCGTGGACGTCCAGGCGGCAGACTACGTGAGCAGCATGACCGACCGCTATGCCATCCGACTCTACGAGGAGCTTAACGTGCCCAAGGCCTGGAGCCTGTCCGACCAGCGGGGCGACAGCTGAGATGGGGCGCGCTACGATGGATGCCATGAGGGACGGTCGGGGGACGCGTGGATGATGCCAAGATCATGGACGACTCAGGCGGCGGCACCCGCGCGGCCATACTCGCCTCCGCCCGTTCCGCCTTCCTCGTGGGCGGCTTCTCCGGCGTCTCGATGCGCGCCATCGCCACCTCGGCAGGCGTGACCACTGGTGCCATCTACGGATACTTTCCCAGCAAGGAGGCCCTCTTCGATGCCGTCGTAGGACCTGCGGGGGATGGTCTCTTCGCACTTCACCTCGCGGCCCTGCGGGAATTCTCCGCGCGCCCCGCAGGAGGGCGCTCCTTCGACGCCATGTGGGAGTTCGAGTTGGAGAAACGCTCGCAGATGATGGATTTCATCTATGACCACCTCGACGACTTCCGTATCATCTCGGAGGGCTCCACCGGCACGCGCTGGGAGCGCTACCTCGACAAGTTCGTAGAGGTCGAGGTGTCGAGCACCTTCGAGTACGAACGGGATACGCTTGAGGTCGACGGGCATCCCTCGGACGTCGAGCGCGTTCTCGTCGAGGTGCTCACAGGCCTCTTCTTCAAGGGCGTCTTCGATCTGCTGTCGCGTGACCTCAGCCGCACGGAGGCTCAGCGTTTCATCGCGAGATATGGGCGCTTCTTCCACGACGGCATGCGTATGCTCATGGAGCGGACCGCTGCCGGCACCTGACATCCCCTGACGGCCTCTCTATTCCTGCGCACATACCTTGCCAAGTGACATAACGCTGTTATATCCTACCTAAGGTAACCAAGACTAACTTTAGGAGGACATGACATGGGAAAGAGGGAAGAGAGGGAGATCGACCCTCTGTCCAGGCTGCTCGGGTGGGCAGGGCCAACCAACCGAGCGCTCTACGTGCTTTCCGTGGCACTTGCCGTCATAGGCGTGGTGGGTAACGTCCTGCCGTACTATACGGCGGGCCAGATGGTTCTGGGCGTGCTCGGGGGTAATCGCAGCCTGGGGTTCTATGGAGGCTGGTGCGCCTTCGCGGCCGTGAGCTTCGGCTGCCACATCGTCTTTCACTACGCGTCGACGTCCGTCTCGCACATAGCGACGTTCAGGACCATCTCGTCGGTGCGCCGCCGCCTTGCGTCCAAGCTCACGCGCGTCCCCATGGGCTACGTCCTCGACACGCCCTCGGGCACGCTCAAGAACATCCTCGTGGAGAAGGCCGACGGCATCGAGGTTGCCCTCGCCCATGTGGTCCCCGAGATGACCAGCGACCTGCTGGTGCCCATCGCGGTCGTAGCCTACCTGTTTTCGCTCGACTGGAGGCTGGCCCTCGTCTCACTCGCGACCATCCCCGTGGGCGCCCTGGTCTACGGCCAGATGATGCGCGACTACGAGGAGTGGTACGGCCGCACCGTGACGACGGGCAACGAGATGTCGTCCGCCGCCGTCGAGTATGTGAATGGCATCGAGGTCATCAAGGCCTTCGGCCGCTCGGCCAGCTCGTATGAGAAGTTCTCCCGTGCGGTACACGCATACGCCCACTCCTTCATCGACTGGATGGCACACTGTCAGATCTGGTCGGACCTGGGGCTGTCCATCATGCCCGCCACGCTGGTGGGGGTGCTCCCGGTGGGCTGCCTCCTCGTGGCATCGGGGCAGCTCGAGCCCGCGACCTTCGTGCTGGCCGCCATCCTCTCGCTGGGCATCTTCCCGCCCCTCTACGCGGCCATGAGCTTCATGGACTCCCTTGCCCAGCTGGGAACGGTCGTGGGCCAGATCGCCGATGTGCTCGGTCAGGGCGAGCAGCTCCGTGCCGACGAGCCTTCGTCCGGACTTCGCGCGGGCGAGGTCCCGAGCATCGAGCTTACGGACGTGCGCTTCTCGTACGGCGACGCCGAGGTGCTGCATGGCGTGGACCTCTCGGTCGAGGCGGGTACGGTCTGCGCCCTCGTGGGACCCAGCGGGTCGGGCAAGTCGACCCTGGCGCGGCTCATGGCCGGCTTCTGGGACCCTGGCGAAGGCAGCGTGTGCCTGGGAGGCGTTCCCCTCACGAGCCTCTCAGCGAGTCAGCTGGCGGACGAGGTGGCATACGTCTCGCAGGACAACTACCTCTTCGACCAGTCGATCATGGAGAACATCCGCATGGGCCGTCCCGACGCCACGGACGAGGAGGTCATGGAGGTGGCGCGCCAGAGCGGCTGCCACGACTTCATCATGGCCCTCGACCACGGCTACCAGACCGTGGTGGGCGGCGGCGGCGGGCACCTCTCGGGCGGCGAGCGCCAGCGCGTCGCCATCGCACGGGCCATGCTGCATGACAGCCCCGTCGTGATCCTGGACGAGGCCACGGCCTACACGGACCCGGAGAGCGAAGCCCAGGTGGAGGCTGCCGTCTCTCGTCTCGTCGCGGGAAGGACCCTGGTCGTGATCGCGCACCGGCTCTCCACCATCACCGACGCGGACAAGATCGTCGTGGTGGACGACGGACGCATCCGCGCCAGCGGCACGCACGAGGAGCTCATGGGATCCTGCGAGCTCTACCGGAAGATGTACCAGGCTCACATGGGCGCCCGCGATATGGCGTCGGAAGGGGAGTAGGGCATGCTGTCAACCATACGCAAGTACTTCGCCTTCGGCGGGTCGAACACGCCCAAGCTGCGTCGCGGCATGGCCTGGAGCGTGGGTAACTCCATCTTCGAGGCGCTGCAGATCCTGGCCCTGGCCATCGTGCTCTCGGCCGTCGCCACCTCGACGGTGGGGGTCCGGACGGCGGTCGCCTCACTGGCCGTCATGCTTGTCTCCATGGCAGGCTGCTCCGTTACCGCACACTTCAAGAGCCAGAACTTCTGCGACGGCAACTTCTCCATGAGCGGCGAGAAGCGTTCGCAGATCGGCGATCGCATGCGCTATCTGCCCATGGGCTACTTCAATGACAACAGCCTGGGGGAGATCGCCAGCACCATGACCAATACCCTCGACGACGTGCAGAACGCCGGTGGCGTCGTCTACTCCAACGTCATCTCGGGCCTCGTGCTCACGGTGGTCATGGTGCTCATGCTCGCCGTGATGGACCTGCGCTGCGGCCTGCTTGCCGCCGCCACCGTCGTCTGCGTGCTGGGCATCAATGCCATCATGCAGAACGTCTCGCGTGCCGTTTCCGACCGCCGCGTGGAGTCCCAGCGCGCCATCGTGGGCGCCGTCCTCGAGTACGTGCAGGGCATCTCCGTGGTGAGGGCCTTCTCCCTGGCCGATGGCGCGGAGAGCCGCCTGGGCGCCGCCATCGGCGACTGCGAGCACGCCAACCTCACGCTCGAACTGCGCTTCGTCTGCTTCATGGTCCTGGAGGCGCTGGTCTGCAAGGCATCGAGCATCGCCCTCTGCCTGCTGTCGCTCTCGCTCTGGGCCTCTGGCTCGCTCGAGACAGGCACCTGCCTCACCATGGTCGTCGCATCGTTCATGGTGTTCGCCAAGCTCGAGCTGGTGGGCAGCTATGCCAGCCTGCTGCGCATGATCGACTTCAGCATGGACAAGGTGAACGCCCTCATCGCGACCCCCGCCATGGGGGAGGGCGCTGGCATCGAGTCCGGCGACCGCTTTGACATCGAGCTCGAGGACGTCTCCTTCTCCTACGGAGAGCGAGACGTGGTCGACCACGTCTCGCTCTCCATCCCCCAGGGCAGCTCCTGCGCGCTCGTGGGACCCTCCGGCAGCGGCAAGACCACGCTCGCGCACCTCATGGCGCGCTTCTGGGACGTGGATGCGGGACGCGTCACCGTGGGCGCGCACGATGTACGCGACTGGAAGGTGGACGCCCTGCTCTCCAACTTCTCCATGGTCTTCCAGGGAGTCTACCTCTTCGACGATACCATCGAGAACAACATCAAGTTCGGCCGTCCGCAGGCCACGCACGCAGAGGTCGTCGAGGCTGCGCGCCGCGCCTGCTGCGACGAGTTCATCGACAGGTTGGAGCATGGCTACGACACGCGAATAGGAGAGGGTGGGGCCTCCCTCTCGGGTGGCGAGCGCCAGCGCATCTCCATCGCCCGCGCCATCCTCAAGGACGCTCCCATCGTCATCCTCGACGAGGCCACCGCGAACGTCGACCCCGAGAACGAACTCGAGCTCCAGCGGGCCATCGAGGAGCTGAGGCGCGGTAAGACGGTCATCATGATCGCACACCGCCTCAAGACGGTGCGCGGGGCCGACCAGATCGTGGTGGTGGACGCAGGCCGCATCGTGCAGCGCGGCACGCACGAGAGCCTCATGCGCGAGGAGGGGATCTACCGTGACTTCGTGGGCATGCGCGAGCGCACCATTGGCTGGAAGCTCGCCCAGGCATAGCCCGCGCGCGGCCATTGTGGTCGCTTTGTGCCCAAGCTCGAGACGGAGCGCCTGGCTTCCTTGCCCCAACAGGACGCATGCCATATAATGACTCGCCGTGTGTAAGCCTATGTGCCGCGCAGTAGACGACGGCACCTCTAGAGACGAGGTAACTATGGACTACATTCGCGCAATCGAGCGCCAGCAGATCCGTGAGGACATCCCTCAGGTTCGCGTCGGCGACAACGTCAAGGTGCACTACCGCATCAAGGAGGGCGAGCGCGAGCGCGAGCAGGTCTTCCAGGGCGACGTCATCCGCATGAGCGGGGGCTCCTCCCGCGAGACCTTCACCGTCCGCAAGATCTCCTTCGGCGTCGGTGTCGAGCGCACCTTCCCCCTCCACAGCCCCAAGATCGCCCAGCTCGAGGTCGTGCGCCATGGTGACGTCCATCGTGCCAAGCTCTACTACCTTCGCGACCGCGTCGGCAAGGCGGCGCGCATCCGCGAGAAGCGCTAGGTCATACAGCAGAGGAACCCCAAGGGGCCGCCCGCGTGGCGGCCCCTCTCGTAGACGCACAGCGTTCGGGCGGGAGAGGAGGCGCGCATGGCATACGCCGCGACGGCGAGGGAGATTGCCGCACTCCTGAGTGACGCGGGACCCGAGGAGGCCCTCGCCCTTAGCGAGCGCTATGCCGAGGACCCCCGCAAGCAGGTTCGCCAGGCTGTTGGCGCGGCCTTGCGGCGCCGCGAGCGCGAACTCGAGGAGAGGGAGCGCGTCTCCCGGATGTATGCCCTTGAGCGGGAGCTGGGTGGGGAGGGTGTCATCGTGGGCGTGGACGAGGTGGGCCGCGGGGCCCTCGCCGGTCCGCTCACCGCTTGCGCGGTCGCCCTGCCGGGCGAGCCCATCATATGGGGTCTCAATGACTCCAAGCAGCTGAGTCCCGCACGGCGCGGGGCATTGGGAGCCACGATAGCCGAGCACGCCATCGCCATCGGCGTGGCCCACGTCGAACCCGCATCCATCGATGCCGTCGGCATGTCGGTGGCGCTGCGGATGGCCATGGGCCAGGCCATTGCCGATGCCGGTGTCGATGCGGACTGCGTCCTGATAGACGGCAACCCCGTACACGTGCATCCCCAAGAGCGCGCCCTCGTCAAGGGCGACGCGCGCGTCGCGTGCATCGCGGCGGCCTCCATCGTCGCCAAGGTGACCCGAGACTCCCTCATGGTGGCCTACGACAGCGAGTATCCGGGCTATCATCTCGCCGAGTGCAAGGGATACGGCTCCCCGGCGCACATCGACGCCATCAGGCGGTTAGGGCTGACCCCCATTCATCGTGTGTCGTTCTGCGGCAACTTCCTGGAGACTCCCGCGCTGTTCTGAGAAGGACGTCCTACAGGGTGCTTGCGGTAAACGAGCGCAGGCACCGGTGCAAGTCACCCATAGCAGAATCCTTCCCACGATATGATGCGAGGGAGGCTTCTATGCAGGCGGGCGGAGAAGGGGCGCAGGAGGGCCGCACGGGTGCCGGACGGCGGACGCGCGGCATGGGCGCCCGCGAGGTCGGCGCCGAGGGAGAGCGACTGGCCACGACCTACCTCAGGCGGCGTGGGTACGAGGTCCTGGAGCGCAACTGGACGTGTACGGCCGGTGAGGTGGACATAGTCTGCGAGATCGAGGGTACCGTCGTGCTGGTCGAGGTGAAGACGCGCCTTTGGCGGGAGGTGGAGGACGGCCCTTTGCCGGAGCTTGCCGTGGACGGTAGGAAGCGGGCCCGTTACCGCAGGCTTGCGCTCGTCTATCTCTGCACCCATCCCGAAGTCGAGGCGGTCCGCTTCGACGTGGTGGCGATAAGCATCGTGGGAAGGCGCTGTGCCCAGGTCCACCACCTCATGGGCGCCTTCGCCTGGGATGACTGATGGGTGCCTCCGTAGCCGTCCAGACGGCCATACTGCACGGGATGGAGGCCCTGCCCGTGAGGGTCGAGGTGTCCACTTCCGCAGGCATTCCAGGCATCACGATGGTAGGTCTGCCCGATTCCGCCGTGTTGGAGTCCCGTTCGCGCATTCGCTGCGCCATACGAAACAGCGCCCTCAGGATGCCCCGTGAGCACATAACCGTGAACTTCGCACCCGGAGAGTTGAGAAAGTCGGGCACGGGGCTCGACCTGCCCGTGGCGGTGTCCATCCTTTGCAGCAGCGGGCAGATGCCGCTGACTGGTCTCGATTCCTGCCTCTTCGTCGGCGAGCTGGCGCTCGAGGGCGACATACGGCCCACGCGCGGCATGCTCGCGTACCAGAGGCTCGCGGAGTCTATGGGCCTTGCGCTCGTCTGCTCTCCGGAATCGGGCTGCCTGGGATCCTACGAGCGCTGCCTGGGCGTAGCCGCGCTGGGAGAGATCGCCCGTGGCGTCCCTTGGGTCACCCGTCACTGCAGACGTCCGAGTCCCGCCGACGACCACTCGTGCGAGCATGCTCCGGCGACGCTCGACTTCGCCGACGTCGTGGACCAGGAGTCCGCGAAGCGTGCCATCGCCATTGCGGTCGCAGGTGGCCATGGCCTGCTCATGGTGGGTCCTCCCGGGTCGGGGAAGACCATGCTCGCCCGGAGGATACCACGCATCATGCCCCCACTTTCCCCAGCGGAGAAGGACGAGGCCCTGCTCGTTGCCTCGGTCGCCGGCCGGGACGCGACCGAGCTGCAGCTGGGCAACAGGCCCTTTCGCAGCCCCCATCACTCCATCTCACTCGCTGGGATGATAGGTGGCGGAAGGCCCGTGCTGCCAGGTGAGGTGACCCTCGCCCACAGGGGCGTGCTGTTCCTCGATGAGCTCCCCGAGTTTGCGTGCAACGTCCTACAGTCACTGAGGCAGCCCCTCGAGGAGAGGTGCGTGAGGCTTATCAGGGCGGAGGGCGCCTTCGCCTTTCCCTGCGACTTTCTCTTCGTCGCTGCGGCAAATCCCTGCCCCTGCGGCTACCTGGGCGATCCGGTAAGGCCCTGCAGCTGCAGCGAGACGAGGGTGGCCCAGTACCAGTCGCGCATAGGCGGCCCGCTCATGGATCGCATCGACGTGAGGGTGGACGTGGCGCGTCCCGATGCGTCGAAGGTGATAGGCGGCCGCGAGGGGCTCTCGACGGAAGACATGACGCGCATGGTGCTGCGCGCGAGGGAGCGTCAGGAAGGGAGAGGCGATGCCGGCGCACTCAACTCCCGGCTTCCCCTCTCCCAGATTTCCCTGGAGGCGGACGCGCGCTCCGTGCTCGAGCGGATGTCGGCAAGGCTTGCGCTCGGCGGTCGCTCGATCGTTCGCGTCGCACGCGTAGCCCGAACGATTGCCGACCTCGAGGGAAGTGACCGCGTCAGGCGAGGCCATGTCGTAGAGGCCTGCATGTACCGAGACCGAAGTGGGGTATGACGATGGTGGCACGAGGGGGGCGCTGGGCGCTCGGGAGGAAGGACGAGGGATATCCCCCCCTCCCTCGAGCTCCTCGAGGACCCTCCAGAGGAGCTGAGGGGCATTGGCGACCCCTCGGCGCTAGGGGCGCCTTGCATATCGATCATCGGGGCCCGCAGGGCGACGCCCTATGGCATTGCCGTCGCGGAGATCGCTGGCCGCGTCGCAGCCGAATGTGGCCTGACGGTCGTGTCGGGAGGTGCCATGGGCTGCGACTGCGCCGCCCTGCGTGCCGCAGCCAGGTCCGGTGGCCGCTGCGTGATCGTGTCCGGATGCGGGGCGGACCGCGTGTACCCCGCAAGCTCGTCGGACATGTTCGAACGGGCCGCGGCAGGGGAGGGTGCGGTCATATCGCTCGAGCCTTGGGGGCAGGGACCGAGGAGGTGGGCCTTCCCCAAGAGGAACCGCATCATCGCCGCGCTCTCGAGATGCGTGCTGATCGCCGAGGCGGGGGTGAGATCGGGAACCATGAGCACCGCAGACGCTGCGGTCGAGATGGGGAGGACGCTGTATGCCGTGCCCGGCTCGATCTTCTCGCCGCAGTCTGCCGGCGCGAACACCCTCATCGCCAACGGGGCCGCCATCATCTCTTCCGAGGTCGACCTGGAGGTCCGGATATCGTATGACTACGGGTGCCTGCGGTTCGTGGGCGCCCAGGGACCGACCCCATCCGGCAGGATACTGTCTGCACTGACCGCGAACCCCATGCGCCCCGACGACCTTGCCCGCGCGCTGGGGGAGGACGTGGTCCACGTCCTCAACGCGTTGAGCGACTACGAGCTCCAGGGTCTTGTGGTCCGCCTGCGCGACGGCCGCTTCTCCCCGTCAGCGCCCGCGTTCGAGGGGCAGGGTACAATCGCTACCGGGTAACGGTGTCACATGCGTGCGGGGGAGTCCAAGGTGCCAGACGAAGTCACAGTCATCGGAGGGGGTCTCGCGGGGAGCGAGTGCGCGCTTCAGCTTGCGAGCCGGGGCGTACGGGTCACGCTCTTTGAGCAGCGCCCGTTCCATAGCTCACCCGCACACCACGGTGCGGGCTTTGCCGAACTCGTGTGCTCGAACTCCCTCAAGTCGACGCGCCACGACAGCGCGGCGGGTCTCCTCAAGGAGGAGATCACCAAGATGGGCTCCTTCCTCATCGCCCTTGCGCACAGGGCCTCCGTTCCGGCCGGGGGTGCCCTTGCGGTCGATCGTGGTGCCTTCACGGACCTTGTCACGCAGGCGATCGAGGGCGAGGGGAACATATCCGTCGTACGGGAGGAGGTCACGACGATTCCCGGGGGCATGGTCGTCGTCGCAGCCGGGCCCCTCTGCTCCGACGCCCTGTTCGGGGACCTCTCTCGAAGGCTGGGGGCCGAGTCGCTCTCCTTCTACGATGCCGCGGCGCCCATCGTCGACGCGCAGACCGTCGATCGCTCCATCGCCTTCGTGCAGTCACGCTATGCCGAGGGAGGGGGAGACTACCTCAACTGCCCCATGGACCGAGACGAGTACGATGCGTTCTACGACGCCCTCGTCGCCGCCAAGCGCATCGTCTCCAAGGACTTCGAGCAGAAGGACCTCTTCAATGCCTGTCAACCCGTCGAGGAGGTCGCCCGAACGGGACGCGACTCGCTGCGCTTTGGCGCCCTCAAGCCCGTCGGTCTCACGGATCCCAGAACGGGACGGCGTCCCTGGGCTGCCGTGCAGCTGCGCGCCGAGAACGTAGGGCGTACGGCGTATAACCTCGTGGGGTTCCAGACCAATCTCAGCTGGGGCGAGCAGAAGCGCGTCTTCCGGATGATCCCGGGTCTTGAGGAGGCGGACTTCTTCCGCTATGGCGTCATGCACAGGAACAGCTTCGTCGACGCGCCCCGTGTCCTAACGGATACCTTTGCCATACCCCATACGCAGGTCAGACTTGCGGGCCAGATCACCGGTACGGAGGGCTACGTCGAGGCCATCGCCTCGGGCCTGCTCGCCGCGCTCAACACCATCTGCGACATCCGCTCTGCCGAACACGTCGACCTCCCGGCGACGACTGCCCTGGGCTCGCTCGTGAGGTACGCGACCGACCCGGCAACGTGTCCCTACCAACCCATGCATGTCAACTTCGGCATCATCGCTCCCTTGGGGAGGGGGCGTCTCGGTAAGCGGGAACGCTACGGGGCCTATGCAGACAGGGCCGCCCGGGACATGGACACCTACCTCGCAAGTCGTCCCGACCTCTTCGGCCGGGCAAGGTGACGGTGGACGCCATGGGAGATGCGACGGCCGCTGCCACGCCGGACCTCGACGCGCTTCTCAGGCGCTTTCTCTCGGACCTCTCCGTGACGCGCAACCTTTCCGAGAACACCATCAGGGCCTATGGGACGGACCTTGCGGCGTACGCGCGTTGGACGAGGCGCCAGGGGGTGGACCCCCTCGACGTGACGCATTCTCAGCTGAGGGCATACCTGGGCGAGCTTGTGCGGGCACGCTACTCGTCGAGGACGCTCAACCGCCGTCTCTCGGCCATCAGGACGCTCTATCGCTGGCTCGTGCGGGAGGGCTATACCAACAAGGACGCCGCAGCCGCAATAGCCAGCCCCAAGGTTGCGCGGACGCTTCCCAAGACGATGACGGACCCTGACGTCTGCCAGCTGCTTGGGGCCTGCGACGAGGACGGCGTCATCGGCCTGCGCGACCGCGCGCTCATAGAGCTGCTCTATGCCAGCGGGGCGCGCATATCGGAGATCTCCCGGCTGGACGTAGGGGACATAGACCGCGAGCGCCGCCAGGTGACGCTCCTCGGCAAGGGCGGCAAGGAGCGCATCGTTCCCCTCTACGACATGTGCATCGACGAGCTCGATGCCTATCTGCTCACCGCACGTCCCGCCCTCGTCGTGAGGGGTGAGGGGGCGTCCGAGGCGCTCTTCGTGTCCACGCGAGGCAGGCGTATGTCGGCGGCAGCCCTGAGGGAGGCGTTCGAGAGACGCGTGCGTCTCGCGGGCCTGGACGCGGACATCACGCCCCACGCCATGCGCCATACCTATGCCACGGAGTTGCTTTCAGGCGGCGCGGATCTCAGGAGCGTACAGGAGCTGCTCGGTCACTCGAGCCTCTCGACGACCCAGATATACACGCACCTCTCCGTTGACAGGCTCAAGGCAGCCGCTCGTCAGGCGCACCCGCGCGGAGAGTGAGGCGGCTTGTGGAGCGAAGGTGTTCTGCCCGCCCTGCTGGCATGTCTACCCCCCCCCTGATATACTCAGGAGCTGCTGTGCGCATGCATGGCTACAATTCGCACGCGTGACGACTCGTCGGCCACGGTGCCCGGGGCAACAGCCAAGTCCCGGGTGGCTCTGACGGGGTTGACATCACGCGGAGGACCAACCAACGGAGGTATACACATGGCTGTCAAGATCAACATCCGCACCCTGCTCGAGGCCGGCTGCCACTATGGCCACCAGACGCGCCGCTGGAACCCCAAGATGAGGCCTTACATCTTCGGCGAGCGCAATGGCATCTACATTCTGGACCTCAAGCAGACCGTCGTCGAGGCCGACAAGGCATACAGCTTCCTCAAGGAGACTGCCGCCAAGGGTGGCCGCGTGCTGTTCGTGGGCACCAAGAAGCAGGCCCAGGAGCCCATCTCCGCCCAGGCGACACGTGCCGGCATGCCCTACATCAACCAGCGCTGGCTCGGTGGCATGCTGACCAACTTCGTCACCATGCGTTCCCGCATCGACCGCATGGAGGAGCTCGAGACCATGGTCGAGGACGGGAGCATGGCCGCCCGCGGCAAGAAGGAGCAGGCCGTACTCACCAAGGAGCTCGAGAAGCTCCAGCGCAACCTCGGTGGCGTCCGTGACATGCACACGCTTCCCCAGGCCCTCTTCGTCATCGACACCAAACGCGAGGAGATTGCCGTCCGCGAGGCCAATCGCCTGCACATCCCCGTCATCGGCCTGCTTGACACCAACTCGGACCCCGACGTGATCGACTACGGCATCCCCGCGAACGACGACGCCATCCGCTCCGTCAACCTCATGTGCGAGCTTGTCGCCGACGCCGTCCTCGCTGGCTCCGGCAAGGAGCAGATCTCCGTCGAGGAGATGGAGGCTGGCGAGACCACCCCGGCCGTCGAGACCGAGGCCCCTGCGACCGAGTAGCCCGCGCGTCACCCGCACCCACTAGATTTCAACCCCAAGAAGGAGGGGCATCATGGCCCAGATTACCGCCGCGCTCGTCAAGCAGCTTCGCGAGATGACCGACTCCCCGATGATGGAGTGCAAGAGGGCCCTCGTCGAGGCGGACGGTGACATCGAGGCGGCCGTCGACGTCCTACGTAGGATGGGCATCGCCAAGGCCGTCAAGCGCGCTGGTCGTGACACCAACGAGGGCACCATCGCCGCCTACGTGTCCGAGGACGGCAAGTCAGGTGCGCTGCTCGAGCTCACCTGTGAGACCGACTTCGTCGGCACCAACCCCAAGTTCACCAGCTTCGCAGCCGACCTCGCCAAGGTCGTCGCCGAGAGCGACCCCGCCGACGTCGAGGCACTCAAGGCCTGCGCCTTTGGCGAGACCACCGTCGAGGCCGAGCTCACCGAGATGATCCACGTCATCGGCGAGAACATGAAGGTCGCCCGCTTCCAGCGCGTCACCGCCGAGCATGGTGCCCTCGCCAGCTACATTCACCTCGGTGGCAAGCTGGGTGACATCGTCGAGTTCTCCTTCGGCAAGGCCGAGACCGCCCGGAACGACGAGTTCAAGACCTTCGCGCATGACGTCGCGATGCAGGTCGCGGCCGTCGCCCCCGTCTCTGCCCGCCGCGAGGACGTCCCCGCAGACGTCATCGAGCACGAAAAGGGCATCTACATGGCCCAGGCCGCCGACTCCGGCAAGCCCGAGGCCATCCAGGAGAGGATCGCCCTGGGCAAGCTTGAGAAGTTCTATAAGGAGAACGTCCTCACCGAGCAGGAGTTCATCAAAGACTCCAGCGTGACCATCGCCGAGCTTGCCAAGAGGGTCGGCAAGGCTGCCGCGGACGAGGTCGCCGTGGTCGGCTTCACGCGCTTCGCCTTTGGCGACGAGAACTAGCATCCCTCGCCTTCTTGCCGTTGGGACCGGCCCGCAAGAAGCGGGCCGGTCCTTTCGTATGTCGGGGTTGTCAGCTCGCCTAATGGGCGGCGGCACATTCGATGCGTTTGATAGAATCGTCAAAGTCGGTCCGGTTGTGACCGGGCGCCATGGCAGAGACTGGAGGCTCCGTGTCAGGCTACAGATACAAGCGCGTGCTGCTCAAGCTTTCCGGCGAGGCCCTCATGGGCAACAGGGACTTCGGCATCGACCCGGACGTCCCCCAGCGCATCGCGCGGGAGTTGAAGCCCGCCTACGATGCAGGCCTCGAGGTTGCGGTCGTCGTGGGCGGTGGCAACATCTTCAGGGGCCTCTCGGGCGCTGCGGCGGGCATGGACCGTGCCCAAGGTGACAACATGGGCATGCTCGCCACGGTCATCAACTCGCTCGCCCTCCAGGACACCTTCGAGCACAGCGGCATGCAGTGTCGCGTCATGAGCGCCATCGAGATGCACCAGGTGTCCGAGACCTACATCCGCCGTCGTGCCATCCGGCACCTCGAGAAGGGACGGATCACGATCTTCGCGGCCGGCACGGGCAACCCCTACTTCACCACCGACACCGCAGCGGCCCTGAGGGCCTGCGAGATCGGCGCCGAGGTGCTCATGAAGGCGACCAAGGTCGATGGCATCTACGATGCGGACCCAGTCGCAAACCCTGAGGCCAAGCGCTTCGACACCATCAGCTACCGTGAGGTCCTGAACCGTGACCTCCAGGTCATGGATGCCACTGCCACGGCCCTCTGCCACGACAACCACATGCCTATCATGGTGTTCAGCCTCGACGGCGAGGGCATCTTCGACCGAGCCCTCAAGGGCGAGCCCGTCGGGACCACCGTCGTAGAAGACTAAAGGAGAAAGCTCATGAGCCAGTACAGCGATTCCGCCAGGAAGCACATGGACAAGTGCCTCAACGCCCTGAGGGGCAACTTCGCAAGGGTTCGTACCGGCCGCGCGAACGCGCACGTCCTCGACGACATCAGGGTCGACTACTACGGGCAGATGACCCCGATCACCCAGCTTGCAGGCGTCAAGGTGCCCGAGGCCTCGATGCTCGTCGTCGAGCCTTGGGACAAGAGTGCCCTCAAGTCCATCGAGAAGGCCATCGAGTCCTCCGACCTGGGCATCACTCCCAGCAACGACGGCGTCTCCATCCGCCTGCCCTTCCCCAAGCCCACGGAGGAGCGCCGCAAGGAGCTCGTCAAGGAGTGCCACAAGTATGCCGAAGAGGCGAAGGTGGCCATCCGCAACGCCCGTCGCGACGCCAACGGCAAGGCCGAGCGCAGCGAGGAGCTCTCCGAGGACGAGGTCGCGCGCGAGAAGAAGGGTATCCAGAAGGTTACCGACGACTACGTCGCCAAGGTCGACCAGATGCTCAAGGCCAAGACCGCCGAGGTCATGGAGATCTAAGTGGGGCGCGACGACCAGAAGCTCCGCGCATACTACGGCGCCGGACCCGCCGACATCTCCCTCGATGACATCGACCTCGGGGGCATCCCCCGCCATGTCTCGATCATCATGGATGGCAACGGGCGCTGGGCCAAGGCCCGTGGCCTCGACCGCTCCGAGGGCCATGTCGCCGGTGTCGACTCGCTGCGCGAGGCCGTGACCACGAGCGTCCGCCTCGGCGTTGACGTACTGTCGGTCTATGCGTTCTCGACCGAGAACTGGAAGCGCCCTCGCCGTGAGGTCAACCTGCTCATGCACCTGTTCGCGACCACGCTGATGCAGGAGCTCCCGCTCTTCTTCCAGGAGGACGTGCGCCTGCGCTTCCTGGGCGACCTCGAGGCGCTTCCCCGGGAGACGCGCGACGTCTTCCAGCGCGGACTCGACGAGACGGCAGGGCACACGGGCATGACCTTTGCGCTCGCCGTCAACTACGGCTCGCGTGCGGAGCTGGTCCGTGCCACCTGCCAGATCGCCCGCGAGGTCCAGGCGGGCTCTTTGGCCGTGGAGGACATAGACGAGGAGTGCGTCTCATCTCGGCTGTACTCGTCCGGCCTGCCCGACCCGGACCTCCTCATCAGGACCTCCGGGGAGCTCAGGCTCTCCAACTACCTCCTGTGGCAGCTCGCCTACACCGAGTTCTACGTGACGGACACCTACTGGCCTGACTTCTCCCGCTGGGACTACCTGCGTGCCATACGCTCCTACCAGCGCCGCGACCGGCGCTTTGGGGGTGTCCGGCAGCCGTGAGCGAGAGGGGTGGCGCCAAGGCGCCGGAAAGCGAGAGGAGCCAGGGCATCGACCTTGGCATAGAGCGCCTTGAGAGCCACCGAGACTCCAAGGCAGACGACCGTCTCAACGGTAGGCTCAAAGGGCAGCGCGCACGCGGGTGGACCGAGAAGCTCGTGGCACGCACCACCTCCGGTGCCGTCTACGCCATCACCATACTGGCCTGCCTCTTTGCGGGAAGCATTCCCACGGCGGCCATCGTCACGGCCATGGCCTGGCTCTGCTGCTCGGAGTTCTTCCACATCGCCCGCATCGGGGGCCGTATGCCCAACGAGGTCATGGGGCTGACGGCGGCCATCGCCTTCCCGCTGGTGCCCCTGCTGCACGTGGACAGCGCCCTCCTTGTCGTCTCCTTCCTCCTTTTGGTGTCCTGCGCGTGCTGGTACGTCGCCACACCGCGCGCGAACGTGTCCGACGTGGCGATCACGGTATTCGGGCCCGTCTACACGGCGCTCCTGTTCTCCTGCGTCGTGATGTTGCGCTGCAGCGACCCCGGCTTCGAGGGCGGCGTGCTCACCTTTGGCGTCATGGGCTCGGTCTGGGTCAACGACGCCGCGGCCTACTTCGTGGGCTCACGCTTCGGCAGACACAGGCTCGCCCCCAAGATCTCCCCGAACAAGAGCATGGAGGGTCTCTGGGGCGGGCTTGTCGGCTGCGTCGTCATCTGGCTCGCCATAGCCGCTCTCCACGTCAGGGGAATCGGCTTCCCGCTGGCCATCCTCTGCGGCGTGCTGGTGGGGGCTTTCTCCGTCGTCGGCGACCTCTTCGAGTCGCGCCTCAAGCGTGGCGTCGGCGTCAAGGACTCGGGCAGCATCATGCCCGGGCATGGCGGCCTGCTCGACCGCTCCGACTCCATGCTCTTTGGCTGCACGGTCGCCTACGTCCTACTTCATCTTGGAGGGATTCTTTGATCGACCCTACCATCAGCGCGTCCCCCGCGTCGGTCGGCCCCGCGCCTGAGGGCCGTCGCCTTCGCGTCGCCATCCTGGGTGCCTCGGGTTCCGTGGGCACCCAGACGCTCGACGTCTGTCGTCGCCATGCGGACAAGGTACGTGTCACGGCGCTCTCCGTCCTGGGTTCGACGGAGCGCCTCGTCTCGGCGGCGCGCGAGTTCGGGGTATCAGCCGTCGCCGTCGTCGACGAGACGCATGGCAAAGACCCCATCCTGCAGGAGCTCCCCGCAGGCTGCGAGCTGGGTGTGGGCACGGACGCCGCGCTCGAACTCGTCACGCGCGATGACGTCGACTGCGTCGTGTGCGCCGTAGTCGGTGCCGCCGGCATCAGGGGAGGCTATGCCGCGCTCAAGGCCGGCAAGCGCCTGGGCTACGCCAACAAGGAGTCCATCGTCGTCGCGGGCGACCTCCTCATGCCCCTGGTCAAGCCTGGCGCGCTCGTTCCGATCGACTCAGAGCACAGCGCCATCTTCCAGTGCCTGCGGGCGGAGCGCCCGTCCGAGCTCGAGCGCATCTGGCTCACCTGCTCGGGCGGCCCGTTCTTCGGCATGAACCGCGAGGAGCTCTCCCACGTCACGGCCACCGACGCGCTGCGACATCCCACCTGGAGGATGGGGGCCAAGATCACCATCGACTCCGCGACCCTCATGAACAAGGGTCTCGAGGTCCTCGAGGCACGCCGCATCTTCGATGCGCCGCTTGAGCGGATCAGCGTCCTCGTCCATCGCCAAAGCAGGGTCCACTCGATGGTCGAGTTCTCCGACGGTTCGGTGAAGGCCCAGCTGGGGCCTGCCGACATGCGCATTCCCATCCAGTACGCCCTCAGCTACCCCGAACGCTGGGAGACACCCTGCGCACGCGTCGACTACGCCGCCCTGGGGGAGCTCACGTTCGAGCCTGTGGACGAGGGCGCCTTCGGCTGCCTGCGCCTCGCCCGCGAGGCGGGCCTCGCCGGAGGAACCATCCCCTGTGTCCTCAACGCCGCAAACGAGGTCGCCAACCATGCCTTCCGTAAGGGAAGCTGCGGCTTCCTCGACATAGAGCGCGTGGTGGAGCGCACGGTCGACGCCTTCACGCGCGCGGACGTCCAGAGCCTCGAACAGCTTGCCGAGGTGGACGCCCGTGCCAGGGACCATGCGCGCAACGAGCTGAGGGGACTTCTCTGATGGCCGCGCTTGCGGGCTTTGTCGCCCCGCTGTTCTGGGGAGTCGTCGTCCTGTCCCTGCTCGTGTTCGTCCACGAGGCGGGGCACTTCCTGAGCGCCCGACTCTGCGGCATGCGCGTCACCGAGTTCTACCTGGGCATGCCCTGCCGTGCCAGGCTGTCCTTCCGTTCCAGGCGCTACGGCACGGAAGTGGGTGTGACGCCCATCCTCCTGGGTGGCTACACGCGGATCTGTGGCATGGAGGGCGAGGACGACGACCTTCTCGCCACCTGCCTCGCCTCGGTGCAGAGGCAGGGGCGCGTGGCCGCCACCGATGTCGCCGTCGAGCTGGGCATCGACGAGGAGCGTGCCTACGCGCTTCTCGCGACGCTTTGCGACTGGGCCTCCATCAGGCCCCTCTATGATCCGAGACGCGGCGAGCACCCCGGCCAGAAGACCTATCCCGCCCGCTTCGAGACGCTCGCGCGTGACGCGGACATGCTTACCGAGTACGACCGGGGGCACGACTTCGCCCGGGCTGGCTCGACCACTGCGGGTCAGGCACGGCCTGTCGTGGGCGCGCCGGAGGAGCTCTTGAAGACGGAGCGGTCACGTACCTATCGTGGCAAGGGCTTCCTCGCGCGCGCCTTCGTGCTGGTTGCGGGTCCGCTCGTGAACATAGCCCTGGCCTTCGCCATCGTCGTGGGATCGCTCTGCCTGGCCGGCATCAGCATAGCAGTCAACACCAACGTCATCGGCCACGTGGAGGAGGGCTCCTGTGCCGCGGCAGCAGGACTCGTGGACGGGGACAGCATCACGGCTGTCGACGATGTCGCCACAAGCGACTGGAACGGACTCTGTGACGCGCTTGGCACCGCGCTTTCGGCCAGGAGGGACTTCACGGTCACCTATACGCATGGGGGGACAAGCCAGACGGTGACGGTCGACATGCCCGAAGGCGAGCAGATGACGCGCTTTGGCATAGAGGCCCAGCGATCGGTGGTGCGCCTGAATGTCATCCAGGCGTCCGCCTACGCCCTAGACTATGCGGGCCAGGTGGGCACGTTCGCCCTGCGTCTCATCATGCCCCAGCACACGGTGGAGACGCTACAGGGGACCTCGTCGGTCGTGGGCGTCTCGGCCATGGCCGCCACCGCGGCGTCCGAGGGTCCACGCGAGCTCCTGCTCTTCATCGCCATGGTCTCGATGTCGTTGGGATTCATGAACCTGCTTCCCATACCACCCCTCGACGGTGGAAAGGTCCTCATCGAGGTCATCCAGCTCATGGTCCGAAGGCCCATCCCCACCAGGGTGCAGAACGGCATCAGCTACCTGGGGCTGGCCTTCTTCCTGCTCGTGTTCTGCTTCGCGCTCAAAAACGACCTCAGCACCCTGTTCTTCTGATGGGAGTACGGATGGGAGAAAGCGAAGGAAGGATTCGCCGACAGCTCACGCACCAGGTGCATGTCGGCTGCGTTGCGGTGGGCGGCGGTGCGCCCGTATCGGTCCAGTCGATGTGCACGACCAAGACCGACGACGCCCCCGCGACCCTCGCACAGATTCGCGCGCTCGCGGACGCGGGCTGCGAGATCATCCGCGTCGCGGTTCCCGACGCGCGCTGCCTCGACGGGTTTCAGGCGATCTGCGAGCAGAGCCCGCTGCCCGTCGTCGCCGACATTCACTTCGACCACCGCCTTGCCATAGCGGCAGCCCGTCGGGGAGCGGCTGCCCTGCGCATCAACCCCGGCAACATCGGTTCCCTCGAGCGCGTCGACGCCGTGATCGACGAGGCGGGGGAGAGGGACATCCCCATCCGCATCGGCGTCAACGCCGGATCCCTCGACCGTCGCTTCGACGACCGCGATGACCTCACCCTACCCGAGAAGCTCGTGGCCTCCGCCTCTGGCTACGTCGAGCACTTCGAGGGGCGCGGCTTCACGGATGTCGTGCTCTCGGCCAAGGCGCACTCCGTTCCCACGACGCTCGCGACCTACCGCACGCTCTCGCGCGAACTCCCACAGATACCGTTGCACGTGGGCGTGACCGAGGCCGGGACGCTCAGGCAGGGGACGGTAAAGAACAGTGTTGGCGTGGGCATCCTCCTGGAGCAGGGCATCGGCGACACCATGCGGCTCTCCCTCACGGCCGATCCCGTGGAGGAGGTCCACGTCGCCTGGGAGCTCCTGAGCGCCCTGGGCATGCGACGCCTCCACCCCGAGCTGGTGAGCTGCCCCACCTGCGGGCGCTGCCAGGTGAGGCTCATCGACATGGCCGAGGAGGTCTCGTCGCGCCTGGCGTCCGTCAAGGCGCCCATCTCCGTTGCGGTCATGGGCTGCGTCGTGAACGGCCCTGGCGAGGCGCGCGACGCCGACCTGGGGGTGGCCTGCGGGAGGGGCCAGGGCGTGCTCTTCGAGAACGGCAGGAAGATTCGCAGCGTCCCCGAGGAGCGCATCGTCGACGAGCTGTTTGGGGAGATCGCGGCGCGTCACGGCGACGGACGGGAGGGTACGTCCGTCTCGGACGGCTAGGTCACCAACGCCGCAATGCCCCACCCAGACGCGCCCGCTGCAGCGCGGGTCCAAGAACCCATGGAAGGAAGCACGTTGAGAAGCTACGAGAAGATGTCCAGGCTCTACGCACCCACCCTCAAGGAGGACCCCACCGACGCCGAGCTGGCAAGCCACCGGCTGTTGCTGCGGGCGGGCATGATCCGCAAGGGGGCGGCCGGCCTCTACAGCTACCTGCCCCTGGCCTGGCGCTCCATCCGGAAGATCGAGGCCATCATCCGCGACGAGATGGAGACCATCGGCGCCCAGGAGATGCAGGTCCCCATCCTGACCGACGCGGACCTCTGGCACCAGAGCGGTCGCTGGGAGGTCTACGGACCCGAGCTCATGCGCATAGACGACCGCCATGGCCACTCGTACGCCCTAGGCCCCACGCACGAGGAGTCCTTCACTGACCTGGTCCACAACGAGCTCAAGAGCTACAAGCAGCTGCCTGTGACGCTCTACCAGGTCCAGGACAAGTTCCGTGACGAGAGGCGCCCACGCTTCGGCCTCATGCGCGGCCGCGAGTTCATCATGAAGGACGCCTATTCCTTCTCGGCCACCCAGGAGTCCCTGCGGCAGTGCTATGAGGAGGAGAAGGCCGCCTACGCCCGGATCGCCGAGCGCTGCGGCCTGAGGGCCCTGCCCGTCGTCGCGGACTCGGGCCAGATTGGCGGCGACAGCTCCGTCGAGTTCATGGCCCTGGCGGATGCCGGCGAGGCCGAGCTGGTCTACTGTGACGGCTGCGGATTTGCCGCCGATGCCGAGGCCGCGACGGCCAAGGTCATTCTGCCTGAGGGGGAGGAAGGCCCGCTCGCGCGCGTCCGCACGCCTGGCGTCAGCACCATCACCGACCTGGCGACGCTGCTGGGGGTCCCTGAGAGCGCCACACGCAAGGCCCTGGCGCTCGTCGATGGCGACGGAGCGCCCGTGGTGTGCCTCGTCCCCGGAGACCACGAGATGAACGACTGTAAGGCCGAACATGCCTTCGGCGCCTACCATCTGATGAGCGACGAGGAGATTGCCCACTTTGGCCTCGTGAGGGGCTTCATGGGGCCCATCGGCCTGCCCGAGGGCATACGCGTCTGTGCCGACATCTCGCTCCGGGAGTCCCCGTGGTGGATCGTGGGTGCCAACGAGGCCGACTACCACTTCGTTCGCGCCAAGCTTGGTCGCGACTTCGAGATCGGCTCCTGGGTCGACGTCATCGGCGCCCGCGAGGGAGACGTGTGCCCCAGTTGTGGCGCCGCCCTCAAGGGGGCGCGCGGCATCGAGATCTCCCAGGTATTCCAGCTGGGCACCAAGTACTCGGAGGCCATGGGGGCCACCTTCACGGACGAGGACGGGCGCGAGAAGCCCTTCCTCATGGGCTGCTACGGCATCGGCGTCTCGCGCACGCTGGCGGCCGTCGTCGAGCAGCACCACGATGAGCATGGCATCTCCTGGCCCGTCTCCGTCGCCCCGTACGAGGTGGAGGTCATTCCCCTGGACGTCCGCGACGACCTGGTCTGGCCCGTCGCCGAGCGCCTGGCCACGGGGCTCGTGGACGCAGGGGTGGAGGTCGTGGTGGACGACCGCAAGGAGCGCCCTGGCGTCAAGTTCAACGACGCGGACCTCATGGGCTTCCCGTTCCAGGTCGTCTGCGGCAAGAAGGCCATCAGGGACGGTAACGTCGAGCTCAAGCTACGGGCCACGGGCGAGCGTCTCGAACTCCCCATCGCCGAGGCCGTGCGCGCCGTGGCCGAAAGGGTGCTCGCGCAGCGCAGGTAAGTACGTGTTCGGACACGGTTGCGAGATGCATGATGTGGGACGGCCTCTCGCAAAACGGGCCTGGTATGGGGCAGGGCCCAGAGTTCTTCTCTAAGGAAGAAGGCCGGAGACCTAAGGTCTCCGGCCTTATGACGTTTTGGTGGGCCCAGCAGGATTCGAACCTGCAACCCAGGGATTATGAGTCCCCTGCGCTAACCGTTGCGCCATAGGCCCGTACGAAAAAGGCGGCGACCGAAGCCGCCGCCGCAGGTACCGTGGTGGAGAATAGGGGGTTCGAACCCCTGACCTCGTGACTGCCAGTCACGCGCTCTCCCAACTGAGCTAATTCCCCGTGCGTTGCCGCGAGGGATATGATGCCAAAACGACGGCAGGCGGTCAAGTGGGAATCCGAGGCAAAGCGAAATCGGCTTATCGAGATGCGGAAAAGGGCGGCAACCTGGATTGCCATCGGGAGAGGGGGAGGACAATCTCCTCCCAAGGCGCTACACTCAGGCACGTACGAATTTGAGCCATACGTGCCTTCGGGCCAATGACCTCACATTTGTCTCAAAGCTCTGGGAAAAGGAGTCCGTCCGTGAACGCTCAAGCCAGGAATGTGAAGATGGCGTGCATAGCCACGCTCGTCTTTGGTGTCATTGCACTCGCCGTGTCCATCCTCTTCATCACGCAGTTTCCCACCAATGTGAGGTCCTACGTCAGCACGGTCGACTCCGTCGCCATGATCTACCTTGGTTTCCAGGGAGCACGCATGATCAACGTTCCCTCGAACGCCGCCAAGATCATGCAGAGCAGCTCTGTCATCGTGCTGCTCTCCTTCGTCTGCGGGGCCTTCCTCATGATCTCTCCAGACAAGATCATCTTGCAGCTGATCATCGGTGGCCTCGGCCTGGTCCTGCCCCTCCTCGTCTTCGTCCTCTCTCGCAAGATGGTCGTCGCCCAGAACAAGGCGTAGTGACCTCGGGGAAGTTCGGGGAGGTATGGGCCCCGCGTGCCGCGCGGGCATTTTGCGGGCATCTGGGATTCGAACCTAGACAAGCGATGGCCATCTGATAAGATGCTTTCTCGCAAGGGCGATTGGCTCAGGGGTAGAGCACTTCCTTCACACGGAAGGGGTCGCTGGTTCGAATCCAGCATCGCCCACCATAAATTTGCAGGCGGGAAGGGGCGCATCCTCTTCCCGCCTTTTTTGCCTCATGCGCCGACGCTACTCCAGCATCGTGATGTAGTAGAGCGCAGGGACCTCCACGTCAGCGGTGCCTGATTCGGAGGCGGCACTCTGATATGCCTCGTCGCGTCGTGCGGTATAGCTGCGGTAGCGGTCCTCGAAGTCGGGGACGGGGGCCATGGCGTAGGCGTGCTCCTGGGCCGACCCGTCGCGCATGATCGCGGTGATGCGCAGTGTCGACTGGGAGAGCATGTTGGCGAACTCCATGACGCTGGCCACCTCGAGGTCATCCCAGCCCTTGTCGGCCTCCTCACCGCCCATCATCTTGTCCAGCTCGTCGCTCACGGCCGCGATCTCTTCGGTTTCAGGGAAGATGGCCTGCACCTTGCGCGTCATCACCCTGGGCTCCTGGTCGTTTCCCTGCTCGTCGTAGCTCACGGAGAAGCTCGTATTGCGCTCGTAGGGAACGCGCTCGCCCTCCTTGACGTCCTGGTTGCTCTCCTGGACGAAGTACAGCTGCCTGTCGTCTTCCAGACCGGCCTCAGCATATCCCCCCTCAAGCGCGAAGGCGAGGGAGGCGATGTTCGCTCCCGTGCAGCCGAGGTCGAGATCGCAGCTTACCATCCATCTGTCATCGTCGCCTCCGCTGATGGAGCCGGCGCCCCCGAAGCGGGAGAGCACCCGTGTGGTCCCATCGTCCTGGGGCGTCCCCTCTGCGTAGGCCCTGAGGGCGAAGCCGTCCTTCGCGGCATCGGCCACGTCCCCCTCGTGGCGGATGACGGAGCCTGCCATGAACACTGCGCCGGCCCCGGCGGCGACGGCCGCGAGTCGCAGAAAGCCCCCTCGCGTGAGCAGGGCCGTACCCGCAGGCCCATGGGCGCGAGATCTCGAGGCACCCTTGCTCGGTACCCTCTTGGGCTGGTCTTCGCCCCTCCTGCATGCCGACCTGAGCTCTCTTGATGCCTCGAGCACCTTCGCGCGCGTCTTTTCGGGGAGCGTGAGCGCACGCCCGAGCCTCACCAGCTCCTGCACCCGGTCGCTTCCGCACGGGTCCGCATCCTCATTCCAGGGACTCTCACTCATATTGGTAGCCATTTTCGTATCCCTCCCGTTCAAGCATCCTGCGCACGCGCTGTCTCGCCCGATGCAGCTTTGTCCGCACCGTAGGGGGCTTCAGACCGACGATGCGGGCTATCTCCTCCGTGCTGCATTCCTCGATGTAGAAGAGGACGAGGACCGCCCTCTGGTCAGCGGGGAGCTTTCGGATTTCCCGCCAGAGCGGGTTGCCCTCGATCCGGTGTACGACGGCCTCGGCGGGGTCGTCTGTGGCGACCTTCCCCTGCGCTCCCGCGAACGTCTGACGGTCAAGTTCGCGCTCGTCACCCACGGTGCTGACCCTGCCCCTCCAAAATCCCCGGTAGACCTCGTGGCATCGGTTGATGGTCACCCTGAGCAGCCAGGCCTTGAGGTGCTCGTCGCTGGTGAAGTCCGTATTGGCGGTAAGCAGCTTGACGAAGACGTCCTGGGCGACGTCCTGGGCATCCTGCTCGGAGTGCATCTGGCTGAGGGCTACCAGATAGACGGACCCTCCGAAGCGGTCCATGGCGTGGCCTAGGAACTCCTCTGAGCGCAGCGTCGGCTGCGGGGCCCCATCCCCCGATCCGTCCCTCTCGGCGCTGTGATCCCCTGCGGACGCCGACGTAGTGTGCTGACCCTGCTTCATGCTTCGCCAACCTCCCGTCCTCTCATCCTCTGCCTATAACATGCAGCGGGGCTCGACTTGTTCCCGTCTTTTTGCAAGGGACAGGTCGAATGATGGCCGCCGTGCCTTCGCCCTAAGTCTTCTCAAAGAGTCACGCTTCTCGCGCAGACCGCTTCTTGCTTGCATACCCCGTGGTGCTGCCGCTTGTCGCACTGTCCAGGTCCTTTGGAGGCTTGGACTGGGCTACCTGGTATGCCCTGTCATGCGCGGCAGGGGGGACCTGTGCAGCCATAACGCCAGCGCTCCTGCTTTCCGAGAAGAGGCGCGTTTCCGCCGTCGCGTTCCTTGCTTTGGCCGTTTTCTTTGGCGCGCTGGCCGTGAATGCCTAGCGCCCTGCCGCGAGTAGGCGAGTAGGCGGGGCAGGTAGGCTGGCAAGCATGTGACCCATTCCCATTGCCATGCTACCCTTGGCGCAGGCGGCCGGCAGGTCGCCAGCATTTTTCACGCGTTCGTTTCACGGTAGGGAAGGGGACAGCATGGTAGGCTCAAGGACCGCGATCGCAAGCTCAGAGAACCCCGTGGGGCTCTTCGACATGCATATCGCCCACGTGGGCATCAATGCCGAGACCGAGGAGGAAGCCGAGAGGGTCGTGGGCCAGTTCCAGACGCTGATGGGGCTCAGCCGCAACGTCGTGGCACCCATCTCGCTCTTTGCGGGGAGCCTTGTGGAGGTCATGCGTCCGGGCTCGGGCCGGGGCACCAAGGGCCACATCGGCTTTCACGTCAACGACATCGATGCAGCGGAGAGGTGGTTTGCCGCACGTGGCTTCGAGGTCAACGAGGATGCACGAGCCCTCAACCCGGACGGCTCGACCTACCTCGTCTACTTCAGGGACGAGATCGCCGGCTTCGCCATCCACCTCACCATAGCCGAATAACGCCTCTACAACCCGCGCCACGCCAGCACCTGCTCGCTTCGTACCCGGCGTGGTGCTTCTCTAGAGCCACGCGTCCTGCCGTGTCGCCTCGCCGCGCGCTCCCGTATACTGGACGGAGTCAAGAAGGGGCGCCCTGAAGAGGAGAGGCGTTTGATCGCACTCGCAGACAAGATAGCCAAGTCCTTCGGCGGCCGGGTCCTGTACTCGGCCGCTACGCTGCAGCTCAATGCCGGCGAGCGCTGGGGGCTCGTCGGCCCCAACGGCGCGGGCAAGACCACCCTGCTCAAGATCCTCATGGGGCTGGAGTCCGCCGACGAGGGCACGGTGAGCTTCGCGCGCGACACCTCGGTGGGCTACCTTGAGCAGGAGACGAGGCTCGCGGGCACGAAGAGCGCGCTCGACGAGGTGATAGACTCCGCCCACGAGATACGGCAGCTCGAGGGCCGCATCAAGGAGATGGAGCAGCGGATCTCCCGGATGCCAGAAGGAGACGAGCAGTACGCCCTGCTCGAGCGCTATGGTGTGGCCCAGGACCGCTTCGAGCGCCTGGGCGGCTACGAGCTGCCCGCCCGCGCCAAGCAGATCCTGGGTGGGCTGGGCTTTCCCCTCGAGGACTTCGACAAGCCCGCAAGGGAGTTCTCCGGTGGCTGGCAGATGCGCATCGCCCTTTCCAAGCTGCTGCTGCGCCATCCCGACCTGCTCCTGCTCGACGAGCCCACCAACCACTTGGACCTCGAGAGCGTCAAGTGGCTGGAGGGCTTCCTCTCGGGCTATGACGGGGCCGTCCTCCTCGTCAGCCATGACCGCGCGTTCATGGACGCCTGCGTGAGCCATGTGGCCGCGCTCGAGAACAAGCGCCTCGTGACCTACACGGGCAACTACTCGAGCTACCTGCACCAGCGTGAGGACAACCTGGAGCAGCTGCGGGCCAAGCGCGCCGCACAGGAGCGCGACATCCAGCACATGGAGGTCTTCATCGAGCGCTTCCGCTACAAGCCGACCAAGGCGCGCCAGGTACAGGAGCGCATCAAGAAGCTCGAGAAGGTCAAAGGGGAGCTCGTCGTCCTGCCCGAGTCCTCCAAGAAGGTGCACTTCAGCTTCCCTGACCCCCCACGCACTGGCGACATGGTCGTGAGCCTCGAGGGCGTTGCCAAACGCTACGGGGACAACGACGTCTATGACGGGGTGAGCCTCTCGCTCTATCGTGGCGATCACGTGGCGCTGGTCGGCCCCAACGGCGCGGGCAAGACCACGCTCATGAAGCTCATCAGCGGTCACGAGGCGCCCAGCGCCGGCAGCGTCTCGCTGGGACAGAACGTGACCATCTCGTACTACGCGCAGCACCAGCTCGAGACCCTGAATGAGGCCAACACCGTCCTAGGCGAGATGGACAGGGTCGCACCGGGCTGGACCACCTCCGACGAGCGCAGGCTCCTAGGGGCCTTCCTCTTCCACGGAGACGACGTGGAGAAGAGAGTCGGCGTGCTCTCGGGTGGCGAGCGGGCGCGCCTCGCCCTCGCGAAGATGTTGGTGGCGCCCGACCCGCTGCTGTGTCTGGACGAGCCTACCAACCACCTGGACATCGACTCGGTGGACGTCCTGGAGAGCGCCCTTGTTGACTTCCCCGGCACCATCGTGCTCATCAGCCACGACGAGCATCTGGTCCGCTCCGTCGCCAACAAGGTCGTCGACGTGCGGGACCACAGGGTCAGCGTCTATGACGGAGACTACGGGTACTACCAGTTCAAGCGTGCGGAGCTCGAAGGGGAGCCATCGCCTGCGACGAAGTCGGCGCCAAAGCGCATCTCGGACGACACCTCGCTGACCGCCAAGGGCGCGGTCGCAGCCCCAGAAGACGCCAAGGGCGCGGGGCGCAACGTCAAGACGAGGGAGCAGCGCCGCGCCGAGGCCGAAGCCCGCAATGCCGCCAACAGGGCCGTGCGCGAGGAGAGGCGCCGCCTCAGGCAGGTAGAGTCAGCCCTCGAGCCCGCGCAGACGCGTTACCAGGAACTCATGGAGCTCATGGCCTCCGAGGAACTCTATGCGGACGCAGCACGCTTCGATCAGTGCATGGGGGAGTACAACGCGCTCTCCAAGAAGATCGCGTCCCTCGAGGAGGAGTGGGTCGAGCTCACGGAGAGGATCGAGGGCGGTGTCGATGCCTAGCCAGACCAGGCCGCAGCCCGAGCGCCACCAGACGCAGCTGTCGTATGTGCAGCCAGGTCGCCCGGAGCAGACCGAGCTCCTCAGGCGGCCGTACCCACGCGGGCATCACCGCATCGAGGCCGTTCCCAGCCCCCAGCAGCAGCCTTATGCGGCATCGTCTGCGGTCCGCCGTGGCGCCCATGGCCCCGGGATGACGAGCGCAGGGGGAATGGGACGCGTGCTCCTATCGGCCGTACTCCGGCTCGCGTCCTGGGTGGCCCGCGTCGGCGCCTGGGGCTTCGCGGCCCTCACCGTCGCCTGCGCGGTGCTGGCCGGACCGATGCGGGTATACCTGCTTCAGGCAACCTCGCTCGTCGGCATGTGGATGCCCACCGCGCTCTCGGGCGTCCTGGTGTTCGAGACGCCATTCGGCGGCGCCCTGCGCGGGGACTTCGTCATCGCGTCGGTCGTCCTGTTCATCATCGATTGGGCGTGCCTGCGCAAGGCCCGCTCGTTGTGCAGACGCTAGGAGCATCCGTGACAGGAAACCGCATCCTCATGGCCGCCGTGTCGGTCATCATCGTAATCTTCTCGGCCATCCTGCATGAGGTGGCACACGGATACGCCGCCCTCAGGTTGGGGGACCCCACCGCCCAACGTGCCGGCCGCCTCACGCTCGACCCCCGCGCGCACCTGGACCCCTTCGGTTCGGTGGCGCTGCCGCTCATCATGGCGATGGCGGGCGGTCCCATGTTCGCGTTCGCGAAGCCCGTGCCCTACAATCCCAACAACCTCAAAAATCCCCGCCGTGACGAGGTGCTGGTGGCCCTTGCCGGCCCCTTCTGCAACCTCTTGCAGGCGATCGTGGGGGCCGCCCTGTTCCGGGTGCTCTACGTCTCGTGGGACGGCGGGGCGGACGCGGCGTACTGGACGCTCACCATCCTGACGACCTACGTCTACGTGAACCTCACGCTCATGTTCTTCAACCTGATCCCGCTCCCGCCACTCGACGGGTCCTCCATCATCTCACCCCTCCTCGCGGGCGCCGCGCGCCAGAGGTACTACGAGGTGCAGCGCTATGCCATGCCCATCCTGCTCGTCCTGCTGTACGTGCTTCCGGGCGTCCTGGGCTTCGACCCGCTCGGGCTCTACCTCGATGCCACGGCTGGCGGGCTCTACGGCGCGCTCCTGGGGGTCTAGGTGTCGTACAGCGTCAGGACACAGGCCTACTCGGGACCGTTCGACCTGCTCCTGCAGTTGGTGAGCCGCCAGAAGGTGGCCATCGGCTCCATCTCCATATCCGAGGTTGCCGACCAGTACCTGGGGGAGGTCGAAGCCATGGGCGAGCTCGACCTCGAGGTCGCCTCGGACTTTGTCCTGGTGGCATCGACCCTGCTCGACATCAAGGCGTCCTCGCTGGTGCCAGACCACGTCGTCCGCCAGCCTGCGGATGGGGACGAGGAGGACGAGCTCTCGGAGCTGTCGCCCGAGGAGGCCCGCGAGGTGCTCATCGCGCGCCTGATAGCCTACAAGCAGTTCAGGAATGCCGCCGCAGCCCTGGGAAGCCGCATGGAGGCCGAGGGCCGCATGGAGCCGCGTACGGTAGGCGCCGACCCCGAGTTCCTGGATCTCATGCCCGACTACCTCGAGGGCATCTCGCTGCGCTCGCTTGCGGTCATCTGCGCGGATCTGGACAGCCGCCACCAGAGCTTCTTGCTCGAGGCGGAGCACGTCGCGCCCAAGCGTGTGCCCATAGCCTTGACCGTCGCCACCGTCGACCGTCTGACCAGGGCGCATCCCCTTATCTCGTTCACGGACCTCCTGGGAGGGGACGAGAGGCGCGAGACCGTGGTCTCGACCTTCCTCGCCGTTCTCGAGCTCGCCAAGCGCGGTGCGGTCACGCTCGGCCAGGCGGAGACCTTCGGCGAGATCGACGTGGCCCGTGTCGAGGGTGCGCCCGCCTTCGAGCTCGACGAGTCGGCGCTCACCAGCATCGAGGAGGATCTCTGATGACCGACCTGCAACGTCTGGACCCAGCCTCGCTCAAGGGCGTCCTGGAGTCACTGCTCTTGGTGTCGTCTGATGCCGTCTCCGCATCCGAGTTCGCTCGCATCTTGGACGTGGGTCCCGGCGAGGTCTCCTCGGCACTGGCGGACCTCGCCGCCGAGTACGCTGATGCCGATCGCGGCTTCCAGCTACGCGAGGTCGCGGGAGGCTGGAGGCTCTACACCCATCCCGCACACCATGAGACGGTGGAGCGCTACGTGCTCTCTTGGGACACCCGCAAGCTCTCCCAAGCCGCTCTCGAGACGCTTGCGGTCATCGCCTACCACCAGCCCGTCACGCGAGAGGGTGTCAAGGCCATCCGTGGCGTCAGCTCAGATGGCGTCATCTCGTCCCTGCGCGACAAGGGCCTCGTCCGCGAGACGGGCCATGAGGCAAACCGAGGACAGGCGACGCTCTGGGGCACCACTGCGCGCTTCCTGGAGCGGTTTGGACTGCGGTCGCTACGCGAGCTCCCCCCTCTGGAGGACTTCGCGCCTGACGAGGAGTCGAAGCGCTTCATCCGAGAGCGTCTCTCGGGACGTGCCATCTCGTCCACCCTCGAGGAGGCCTCGGCCGACATCGACGACGAGCGCGCCCTCTTGGGGGACGACTACGACGGCGACGCAGGTGACGAGTCGGCGGATGTCGTCGCAAAAGACGCGGAAGGGGCGGCTGGCGATGAGTGAGTCTCGCGGGAACGTCCGGCTCACCATGCGCCTGCAGCGCTTCCTGGCGCGCGCGGGCGTGGCGAGCCGCCGTGGCTCGGAGAACCTCATGAGCGCCGGTCGCGTGCGCGTGAACGGAAGGGTGGTGAGCGAACTGGGCAGCAAGGTCACACCAGGCATCGACGTGGTGACGGTCGACGGCGTGGAGTGCCGTCTGTCGGACGAGCATGCCTACCTCATGCTCAACAAGCCCGCAGGCTACCTCACCACCATGAGCGACCCCCAGGGCAGGCCCTGCGTCGCCGAGCTCGTGCCCACGGCGCGCTACCCGGGACTCTTTCCCGTGGGGAGGCTTGATGCCGACACCACGGGGCTTCTGCTCTTCTCCACCGATGGGGAGGTGGCAAACGCCCTTTTGCACCCCTCGCGTCACGTGTGGAAGCGCTATGTCGCCCTCGTGAGGGGCACGCCCACCACGCGTCAGCTTGCCATGCTACGCGCGGGTGTCCCCCTAGACGACGGAGTGGCCCGACCCGCAGACGCACATCTCCTTGGCGCAGACGACCCCCTGTCTGCATCCGTTGTCACGGGCGGCGCGGACCCGGGCTGCGCGGTCGTGAGCATCCGCATCCACGAAGGCAAGAAGCATCAGGTCAAACGTATGCTCAAGGCCGTCGGCCATGAGGTCGTGCATCTGCATCGCAGCGAGTTTGGGCCGCTCGTGCTGACCGCCGAGCTCAAGGCTGGCCGTTGGCGCCCCCTCACGGGCGACGAGCGCGCGGCGCTCGAGCAGGCCGCCGCAGGAAGGGAGGGCTGATGGGCATCACCCGGCAGCGAATCCTCGTCATGCGCCATCCCGAGACCGTCGCGAACGTGCGCCACTTCCTGAGCGGCCGCGTGGACGTGGACCTGACGCCGAGGGGGGAGCGGCAGATGTGGCGCGCCATCGACGCGCTCGTGGCCTGGACGCCCACGCGCATCTGGTCGTCCCCCCTCAAGCGCTGCCAGGCCATCGCGCGCGAGGCGGCCGACAGGCTGGACGTCCCCGTCGAGGTCCGCGAGGACCTTGCGGAGATAGAGTTCGGATCCGTCCAAGGCATGACCGCACCCGAGTACGAGGCGCTGGGCTACCGCTTCCCCTGGGAGTTGGGCGCAGACGGGCGCTCCGTCTGCGCACCCGGCGCGGAGAGCTTCGAGGCGCTCTACGAGCGTGCCCGCAGGCTCCTTTGCGAGCTGCGCCCACTCACGGGCAGGACCGCCTGCGTCTGCCACGGCGGCTTCACCCGCGCCATACTGGGGGCCATCTTCGACACGCCGCTCGACACCTTCTGGAACGTCGAGATCCCCAACGTGAGCTCTCAGCTCATCAGCTGCGACGGGCGCGGCTTCACGTTGGATGCCCTGGCACTTGCGCCCGAGGAGGTCGCCCTGCGCGCAAGGAGCCCCGAGCTGTTGACCCATGACGCATCAAGAGACCTTTCCGGGAGTGATGATCAGTGAGAGTCGCAATCGACGGGCCTGCGGGCTCCGGCAAGTCGACCGTCGCGCGCGCCGTGGCCAAGCGCTGCGGCCTGACCTACCTTGACACGGGGGCGATGTACCGCTCCGTCACCTACCTCTGCCTCTCACGGGGCGTCGACGTGTCGGACGCAGAGGCCGTCTCCGCCATCGCACGCACGGTCCGAATCGACTTCGCCGAGGGGCAGGGCACGCAGCGCGTCATCGCTGACGGGAAGGACGTCACGACCCAGATCCGCACGCCCGAGGTCGACAAGAGCGTCTCCCGCGTGTCGGCCGTCCCCGCCGTGCGCGAGGCCATGGTCGCCCGCCAGCGTGAGCTCGGCCTTGCGGGAGACGTCGTGGCCGAGGGTCGCGACATCGGCACCGTCGTGTTCCCCGACGCCGAGGTCAAGGTCTTCCTGACCGCAGACCCCGCAGCGCGCGCCCACCGGCGTGCCGTCCAGCGCGAAGGCGGCAATGCGGCGACCAGTGACGACGCCAATGCGGACGCCGCGACCGAGCGCGAGATCCTAAGGGACCTCGTCCGTCGCGACAGGCTCGACTCCACGCGCAGCGAGTCGCCGCTCAGACCGGCCGATGACGCCCACCACATCGACAGCTCGTCCAAGTCCGTCGACCAGGTGGTCGACGAGGTCGTGGCGCTCATGGCCACAGCGATACCCGTGCATCCCGCCGCGCCAGCAGGAGAGGGGGACACGACCGCAGGGGCCACCCAGACGACGGGACGCCTGCGGGCGTTTCGCAAGAACAGCTACGACGACTACTACGACCACGCCCTACGAGACTTCCCGCTGCCCGGGCGCGTGCTTCTCGGCGTCGCCATAGTGCTGGTAGGCGCCATCACCAAGCTGCTGTGGCCCTGGAAGATAGAGGACGCGGAGAAACTCTGGGAGGACGTGCAGGGACGTGTCATCGTGATGAACCACGTCTCCATGCTCGACCCCGTCATAATAGCGGTGTCACTGTGGTTCCATGGCGTGGGACTGCGCATCGTCTACAAGAGCGAGTTCGACAAACTGGGCATCGTCACCTGGTTCTTCTCGCGCGCGGGCGGCATCCCCGTGGTGCGCGGGACCGCCGACCTCAAGGCCGTACGCCGTGCCGAGCGGGCGCTCAGGAGAGGTGAGTGCGTGCTCATCTACCCCGAGGGCACGCGCGTCAAGAGCGATGACGAGCCCGTCGAGATCCACGGGGGATTCGCACTGATGGCACAGCTCGCCAAGGCCCCGGTCCAACCCGTCGCCATCGTGGGCGCGCGCGACATCACGCCTGCAGGCAAGCACCTCAAGCGCCTGGGGCGCGTATGGTGCAAGGCGGGCGACTGCATCGGATTCGACGAGGTTGAGGCCAAGGGGCGCAAGGCCAGGGCCGTCGCGATGGAGAAGCTGGCCATGGAGAGGGTGTATGCGCTGCGCGACGAGCTCAGGCGCGAGCACCCGGGAAAGATGTAGGGGGCCGCATGCGCATCGTTGTCGCCGACGAGGCCGGGGCCTGCTACGGGGTGAACCGGGCCCTCGACATGGTCCGTGACGCCACGCGCACGGCCAGGGGCCCCATCCACACGCTGGGCCCCCTCATCCACAACCCCACAGTCGTCGCCGAGCTCGAGCGCGAGGGCGTCGGCGTGGTCGAGGAGGCGGACGACGAGCCGGGTGGCACGCTGCTGCTCAGGACCCATGGCGTCACCCCCGACGAGGAAGCGGCGGCCCGCAGGAGCCACGACAGCGTGCTGGACGCAACCTGCCCCTTCGTCGTACGCGCCCATAACGCCGCAGAGCGGCTTGTGGCCGAGGGCTATCAGGTCATCGTCTTCGGCGAGGCCGGGCATCCCGAGGTCGAGGGCACTCTGGGGCACGCGCCTGGTGCCGTCACGGTCGAGTCCGCCGCCGACGTCGAGGGGCTTGCGCTCAACCGCAAGGTGGGCGTCGTGGTGCAGACCACACAGTCCCGTGCCCAGCTGAGAGAGGTCGTCGCAGCACTCGTCGGCAGGACGGAGGAGCTCAGGGTCTTCGACACCATCTGCGAGGCCACATCCAGCCGCCAGGCGGCGGCGGCACGCCTCGCGTCATCGGTCGACGTCATGATCGTCATCGGCGGACGCATCTCGGCCAACACCACGCGCCTGGCGGAGATATGCGCGACGCGCTGCAAGGGCACCCATCACATCGAGGGCGCGGACGAGCTCGAGGCATCCTGGTTCAAAGGGGCAAAGACCTGCGGCGTCACGGCCGGCGCGTCCACCCCCCAGACGCAGATCGACGAGGTGGTCTCCGCCATCGGAAAGGTCGCAGGATAGCGTGGGGGCTGCGTGTGCCAGGCGCTGGACAAGGTGATGGCCGTGCGAGGCGGTGCCGCAGTGGATGCGCAGACCTCGCCCACCAACCTCCTTGCGCCCATCGCGGCGTAGGCCACATGATAGACTCGATGGGGAACCCAGAGTCAGGAGCATCATGTCCAAACCCATCGTGGCGGTCGTCGGCCGCCCCAATGTAGGAAAGTCAACGCTGGTAAACCGTCTGGCGGTCAATCGAGACGCCATCGTCCATGAGTCGCGTGGCGTGACCCGCGACCGCAGCTACCACGCCTGCGACTGGAACGGCCGCGAGTTCGTCCTCATCGACACCGGTGGCATCGAGTCCGCCAGGAGCAAGGATGTCTTCGCCCCGCGCATCCGCGAGCAGGCCCTGGTCGCCTGCGACGAGGCAGACGCCATCATCTTCGTCGTAGATGGCTCGGTGGGCGTCACGGACGAGGACGAGGAGGTCGCCCGTGTCGTGCGGCGCACAAGGAAGCCCGTCTTCCTCTGCGTCAACAAGATGGACGACCCCAGCACGGAGCTTGACGCGTGGAACTTCTACTCCCTGGGCGTCGGTGAGCCGCGTGCCCTGTCGGCCGGCCATGGCTACGGCACCGGGGACCTCCTGGATGACGTCGTCGCCTCCCTGCCCGAGATCCGCGAGGAGCCCGCCGTGGACGACGGGACTCTGAACGTTGCCATCATCGGCCGACCCAACGTGGGGAAGTCCTCGCTCACCAATCGCCTTGCAAGGAGGGAGCGCTCCATCGTCGCCGACGTCGCCGGCACCACGCGCGACGCGGTGGACATCACCATCGCGTGGAAGGGCCAACGCTTCTGCCTGGTGGACACCGCTGGGATGCGCAAGCGCAACCAAGTCCACGAGGACGTGGAGTACTACAGCCTCGTCCGAGGCCTTGAGGCCATGGACAGGGCGGACGTCTGCCTGCTGGTCGTGGACTCCACCGTTGGCGTGACGGAGCAGGACCAAAAGCTAGCGGGTATGGCCATCGACCGCGGCTGTGCGGTGGTCATCGTCCTCAACAAGTGGGACCTCATCACAGGCGACCGGCAACGGGACGAGGTCATGTCCTCGCTTGACGCCCGCATGACCTTTGCCACCTGGGCACCCGCCGTCAACGTCTCGGCGCTCACGGGCCGTGCCGTCGACAGCGTCCTCGCCGCTGCGGCAAAGGCGGCCGCCAATCACAGCTCGCAGGTAAAGACCCCGCAGCTCAACAACCTCGTCACCCAGATCAGGGAGTCTGGGCACACCGTCACGCAGAAGAACCGTCGCCTCAAGATCCACTATGCCGCGCAGACGGGATCGCGCCCGCCCGTCTACACCTTCTTCTGCAACGCACCGGACCTTGTCGATGACGGCTACGAGCGCTTCCTCGAGCACCGCCTGCGCGATGCCTTCGACCTTGAGGGCACGCCCATCCGTCTCAAGTTCAGAAGGAAGGACGGCTAGCCATGGCGACGCCGACGACACCCCTCGTCCTTGTGACGGTTGCCTGCATGATCACCTCGTTCCTCGTCTGCGGCATCCCCTTCGGCATGATCGTGGCCAAGAGGCTCAATCATGTCGACGTGCGCACGGTCGGCTCGGGTAACATCGGCATGACAAACGTCGCCCGCTCGGCCGGGGGACGAGCGGCGGCGTTCACGCTCGCGCTTGACATGGGCAAGGGTACCGCCTGCATGCTCCTCTCTCGCCTCGCCATGGCCATGGTCGCCTTTGGAGGCGACTGGTCCTCGACCCTCGCGCAGGGTCCTTTCGGTCTCTGTCCCTCCCTCGTCTTCGCCTGCTGCGTCCTGGGGCACATCTTCTCCCCTTACCTGGGTTTCCATGGCGGCAAGGGCATCTCGGTGGGCTTCGGTGCCGCGCTGGGGCTCTGTTGGCCCGTTGCCTGCGGCCTCATTCTCATCTTCCTTTGTCTGGCCTTGCCCTCACGCTATGTCTCCCTGGGCTCCATCTGCGCCGCCATATCGCTTCCCATCTGGGGGGCCATCTCCGGCTTGGGCCTCGCAAGCGACCTCCCCCTTGTCGTCGTGGGACTCACCGTCGTCTGGGCGCACCGCTCCAACCTGTCCAAGCTGCTGCGTGGCGAGGAGCGCAGCTTCTCCCTGCACAGGGGGGACAGTGCGGGGGGAGCCACGGGCGAGGGGGGCACGTCTGCGAAGGAGCGGCGATGACCCTCGTCGACAAGGTGGCCCTTATCGGGTCGGGCAGCTGGGGGACGGCGGCATCCGGCCTTGTCGCGCCCCATGTGCGCGAGCTGTGCATGTGGACCCGCACGACCACCGTAGCAGAGGCCATCAATGCCACCCACCACAACCCCCGTCACCTCACAGACTACGAGCTTCCCGAAAGAGTCCGTGCGAGCGACTCCCTCGAGTCGGCCCTGGACGGGGCCTCTGCCATCGTGATGGCCGTCCCCTCCGCCTTCCTGCGGGCGACGGCACGGTCGATGGCGCCCCATGTGGGCCAGGACACCCCCGTCATCGTCCTCACCAAGGGCATAGAGCCGGGGACGCACCTTCTTATGGCCGACGTCCTCGCAGGCGAGCTTGGCAACCCAGCGCGCATGGTGGCCCTCTCGGGTCCCAACCACGCCGAGGAGATATGCCTGGGAAAGGTCTCCGCAGCCGTCGCCGCCTCCCGCGACGAAGGTTTGGCCTGCCTCTCCCAGGGGCTCTTCATGAGCCCGACCTTCCGCGTCTATCAGACGAACGACCTCACGGGCGTCGAGGTCTGTGCCGCCGTGAAGAACGTCATGGCCATCGCGTGCGGCATATGCGTGGGTCTCGGCTTTGGGGACAACACCCTGGCCGCACTCATGACGCGTGGCCTCGCCGAGATCGGCCGGATCTCCTCGGCCCTCGGCGGGGAGGCCATCACCTGCATGGGCCTTGCCGGCATGGGCGACCTCGTGGCCACCTGCACCTCCCAGCACTCGCGAAACAGGACCTTTGGCGAGGCCTTTGCCCGAGGCGAGAGCCTCGCGTCGTACGAACGGCGCACCGGCATGGTCGTCGAGGGTGCGCGCACGGCGTTGAGCGCCTGGGAGCTTGCGTGTGAGCTCTCCATCGAGGCGCCCCTGACCACAGCCGTCCACGCTATCCTGTATGGGAACGCAAGGCTGGACGAGGTCGTCGACTCGCTGCTGGACAGAAGGGCCCGCGTCGAGTTCTACGGCCTCACCACAAACGAATAGGAACAGAGGGGTATACGTGCCCATGCTTACCGAAGGCACTCTCATCGCACCGTCCGTGCTGTCTGCCGACTTCACCAGGCTCGGCGAGGAACTCGACAGCATCTCGGACGCCGACTACGTCCACTATGACGTCATGGACGGGCATTTCGTCCCCAACCTCTCGTTTGGCACTGCGGTCCTGTCCCAGGTAAAGGCGGCGACCAGCCTGCCCATAGACGTGCATCTCATGGTCGCGAACCCCGAGGAGTGCGCCCGTTGGTACCTCGAGGCGGGTGCCGACGCGGTGAGCTTTCACTGGGAGGCCCAGACGCACGCCGCGCGCCTGGTCTCCCTCATCCATGATGCCGGCGCCAGGGCCGGCGTCGCCCTCAACCCCGCAACGCCCGTATCCGTCCTCGAGGCCATCATCGATGAGCTCGACCTGGTCCTCATCATGAGCGTCAACCCCGGCTTCGGCGGCCAGCGCTTCCTGGAGGGTACCATCGGCAAGCTCCGCACCCTGCGCGCCCTCTGCACCTCCCATGGCGTACGGCCCCTCGTAGAGGTCGACGGCGGCATCGGCGCGTCCAACGCCGGGGTGGTCTGTGCGGCAGGCGCCAACCTCCTCGTCGCCGGGTCCTCCATCTTCGGCACCACGGACCGTGCGGCTGCGATAGCCAAGATCAGGACCGCGGGCGACCTTGGCCTTGCGCGGGAGGCGTAGCCCATGGACGTACGACGCTGTGTCTATCTCGACCATGCCGCCTCGTCGCCGATGTGCGCCGAGGCGCTCGCCGCGGAGCGCGCCTACGAGGGGCTCGACATCGCGGGCGCCAACCCCAACTCGCTCCACACGCTCGGTCGCAAGGCGGCCCAGGCCCTCGAGGCCAGCCGCCATGAGCTTGCCCGCTGTGTCGGCGGGGGCTTCAGGCCCGCCGACGTGACGTTCACCTCGGGAGGAACCGAGTCCAACAACCTGGCGCTCGTCGGCATGTCCGAGGGGGCACGTGCCCGGGACCGCAGGCGGATGCGCGTCATCGTCTCGGCCATCGAGCACGACTCCGAACTCGACGTCATACCGTCCCTGCGCGATCGGGGCTTCGAGGTCACGCTCGTGCGTCCCAACCGCGCGGGCGTCGTGACAGCCGAGGCCGTGGATGCGCTTCTCGATGATGCGGTGGCGCTCGTCTCGGTCATGTCCGCCAACAACGAGACCGGCGTCGTGCAGCCGATAGCCGCCATCGCACGCGTAGCCCGTGCACGGGGCGCCCTCGTGCACACCGACGCCGTGCAGGCCTTCGGACGCATTCCCCTCAAGCTTGATGACGTGGACGCGCTCAGCGTCGCGGCTCACAAGATAGGTGGCCCCACGGGCGTCGGCGCACTCGTCATGAGGGGGCGCTGCCCCTTTCGCCCACAGATGTTCGGTGGGGGACAGGAACGGGGCAGGCGCCCCGGCACCCAGGACGTGAGGGGCGCCCAGGCCTTCGCCGCCGCCGCGCGCGCCTGCTGCGACCACCTCGCCGAGAGGCGCATGGTCGTCTCCGCACGTGCCCAGCGTCTCTATGACGAGCTCTGTGCGCCACGGACGGGCATCGTGCCGACCACCACGGCGACCATCGACGAGGGACGCCTGCCGGGGCTGGTCTCCGTCATGGTGCCGTCAATGGACTCGGAGACCCTTGTCCTCAAGCTGGACCAGCTCGGTTTCGAGGTCTCTGCGGGCTCCGCCTGCTCGTCCGGATCGCTCGAGGCCAGCCACGTGCTCCTTGCCATGGGTATCGCACGCGCCGACGCCCTGGGATCGCTGCGCATCTCCTTCGACGAGCGTGCCGACGAGGAGGGACTTGCGGCCTTTGCCGCCGCGCTCCTCGGCATCGTCGCCGGCGCGCGCCCGTAGCCGTACCGCCTGCCACCACACACCCCATGGAAGGGATCGGACATGAACGAATATGAGGCCGTCCTCAGGCTGCAGGAGATCGACCTGGCCCTCATGCGCTTCGGCCGGACGCTCAAGGCCATGCCGCAGCAGAAGAAGCTCGCCGCGCTGGCCCAGGCCAGGCGCAAGGTGACTGCGGGGCTGACCAAGATCGTGGGCCAGCGCAAGGACGCCGAGCTCGACGTGAGCGACGGAGAGGAGCAGCACGCCCATCTCCTTGCGGTCGCCGAGCAGGTCAAGGCCGACGCGGCGGCCCGTGCGCAGGACTTTCGCCACATCAACGACCTCGAGGCACAGCTGACCTCCATCGCCAAGAAGATCGAGAAGATCGAGTACGACCACAGCGAGAAGGTTCGCCTCCTGGAGAGGCTCCGCAAGGCCGAGAGGAACGCGGGCGACCTCGCCGCGAAGCTCGACCGGGAGGAGGCCTCCCTCGAGGCGTCATACCGGAGGGACTCCGCCGACATCATGGCCGAGGTCCGCAGGCTCGCAGCAGAGCGCAAGCAGGTGCTCTCCTTCATCGAGCCTCCCACGCTCGCCACCTATGACGGCGCATCCAAGCGCTTCGACGGCCTGGCGGTCGAGCGGCTCTCGGGCAACGTGCCCTCCGTCTGTCGCGTCAAGCTCCAGCCCGGCCTCTACAGCGACGTCCGTCACAGTGGCCCCATCACCGAGTGCCCCTACTGCCACCGCATGCTCGTGACCGAGGACGTAGCCCGGTGAGCGGCAGAAACGTCGCCCTGGCAGTCTGCGGGGGCATAGCGGCCTACAAGGCCTGCGAGGTGCTGCGCGGCCTCCAGAGGGGGGGCTGTGACGTACGCGTCGCCATGACCGCCGATGCCGAGCGCTTCGTGGGCGCCACGACCTTCGAGGCGCTCTCGCACCACGAGGTCGTCAACGACCTCTATGCTTGTCACGAGACGGCCATCCCACACATAGCGCTGGCGGACTTCGCCGACCTCTGCGTCGTGGTGCCCGCGACGGCAAACGTGCTGGCCAAGATGGCCGCTGGCATCGCCGACGACGCACTGACCTCAGCGCTTTTGGCCATGCGCTGCCCGCTGCTTGTCGCACCGGCCATGAACGTCCACATGTGGCATAACCCTGCGACCCAGGCGAACGTCGAGCTCCTGCGCTCGCGCGGCATCTCCTTCGTGGGCCCGCGGGAGGGCCATCTCGCCTGTGGCTACGAGGGAGAGGGCAAGCTCGCGTCCGCGAACGAGGTCGTCTCGGCCTCGCTCGCGCGTCTCGACGCTCGCGCCCAAGACCTCGCGGGCATCCGCGTCCTCGTCACCGCCGGCCCCACGCACGAGGCCATCGACGCGGTGCGCTACATCGCGAACTCCTCCACGGGGAAGATGGGCCTCGCCATCACCCGCGAGGCGCTCGCACGCGGAGCCCAGGTCACGCTCGTCTGCGGTCCGGTGGCCGAGCGCATGCCCGAGGGTGCTCAGGTCGTGCCCGTCATCTCGGCAGCTCAGATGCATGCGGCCGCAGAGCGGGCCTTCGCTGAGGCGGATGTCGCCATCTGCGCGGCGGCCGTGGCCGACTACACACCCGCACACCCATCCACGCACAAGCTCAAGAAGGACCGTAGTCCCCTCGACGTGATCGAACTCGTCGAGACGGCCGACATCTTGAAGTCTCTCTCGGCCGAGAAGGGGTCGCGCGTCGTAGTCGGGTTCGCGGCCGAGACGGACGACCTCATCGGCAACGCGCGGTCCAAGCTCTCCCGCAAGGGCTGTGACCTCATCGTCGCAAACGACGTCTCACGCCCCGACTCCACCTTTGGCTCTGACACGGACCGCGTGGCCTTCGTATGGCCCGACCGCACCGAACAGCTCGAGACCCTTCCGCTCGACGAGGTTGCCCGCGAGCTTTTGGACCGTGTCCGCGACCTCGCGGGGGCGTGATTCCATGGGCATCCTGATAGGCTGCGAGCATCTCTCCCAGGAGTGGCCGGGCAAGCGCGTGCTCGTCGACCAGACCATCGGCATCAACGAGGGGGACCGCATCGGCATCGTCGGCAGGAATGGCGACGGAAAGTCCACTCTGCTCGACCTCATCGCGCAGAGAATCGAGGCGGACGGGGGCAACGTGACCGTCAGGGGAGGCGTGAGCGTGGGTCTGCTGGCCCAGGACGACGCCTTCTCGGACGACGAGACGGTCTCGCATGCCGTCGTGGGAGACGTCCCTGACTACGTCTGGGCGTCCGACCCCCGCGTCCGACCCATCATTGACGAGCTGTTGGCCGACGTCGCCTGGGATGCACGCGTGGGGGAACTCTCGGGCGGACAGCGGAGGCGTTGCGACCTGGCACGAGTGCTTGCGGGCAGCTGGGACGTCCTGCTCATGGACGAGCCCACCAACCACCTGGACATGCACGCAATCCGCTGGCTTGCCGATCATCTCAGGCGACGCTGGCCCGAAGGTCAGGGCGCCCTCATGCTCGTCACGCATGACCGTTGGTTCCTGGACGAGGTCTGCGAGCGCATGTGGGAGGTCCACGACGGCGTCATCGACCCGTTCGAGGGTGGCTACTCCGCCTACATCCAGCAGCGCGTCGAACGCCAGCGCCAGGCCGCAGCCGTGGAGGAGCGCCGCCAGAACGTCCTGCGCAAGGAGCTCAACTGGCTTGCGCACGGGGCCAAGGCGCGCAGCTCCAAGCCAAAGTTCCGCATCGACGCCGCCAGGGCGCTGCTCGCGGACGACCCTCCCCTGAGAAACCCCGTCGAGCTCAGGCGCCTGGCGGTGAGCAGGCTTGGCAAGCAGGTCATCGAGATGAGGGGCGTGGGAGCCTCCTATGGGGGACGCCCGGTCTTCTCGGGCGTCGACTGGCTCATCGGCCCCGGTGACCGCTATGGCGTCCTGGGCGAGAACGGCGTGGGCAAGTCCACCCTGCTCAAGGTCATGACGGGGCGCATGCGTCCCTCGAGGGGTTCCGTCAAGATAGGCAAGTCGGTACGCTTCGGCATCCTCTCCCAACACCTGGGTCAGCTGTCCGGGAAGGACGACTGGCGCGTGTCGGAACTCATGGGGACCTATCGATCCCGTCTCGAGGTGGATGGCAAGGTCCAGAGTCCCGAGCAGCTCCTGGAGCGCCTGGGCTTCGAGCGGCGGGAGTTCGCCACCTACGTACGCGACCTCTCGGGCGGACAGCGCAGGAGGCTCTCCATCCTCTGCGTCCTGCTCGAGGAGCCCAACGTCCTCGTGCTGGACGAGCCCGGCAACGACCTCGACACCGACATGCTGGCCGTCCTGGAGGACCTGCTCGACGGATGGCCCGGGACCCTCATCCTGGTGAGCCACGACCGCTACCTCATGGAGCGCGTCACCGACGACCAGTTCGCGATCCTCGACGGGCGCATCCGACACGTCCCGGGTGGCGTCGACGAGTACCTTGGCCTCCTGGGGGACGGACCGGCGCGCAAGTCGAGCGGGACCCCGGCACGGGGGGAGGGCAGCGCGGACGTGTCGCGGGGCGCACGGGCAGGTGATGGGACGGCCCTTTCCAACGCCGAGCGCCGCGAGCTCAAGAGACGCTTCGACGCCGTCGAGCGGCGCATGGCCAAGCTCGACGGCGAGCCGGCGCGGCTGCGGGCCGAGATGTCGGTGGTTTCGGCCTCCGACTTCGAGGCGCTGATGGAGGCCCAGAGGCGCGTGGACGCCGCAGTCGCCGAGATCGGCGCGCTTGGGGAGGAGTGGCTCGATCTTGCGGAGCGACTCGGGATGGCATAGGGGCGAGAAGGGGGTGTCCGCTTGCTGGAGCTCATGAGAACGTACCTCGCGGCGTATCGCGTCAAGACGTTGCTCGGCATGGTGGGGAAGGGCTTCGAGGTCGTCTTCGAGCTCATGGTCCCCGTGGTCGTGGCACGCATGATCGACGAGGGGGTGGCTGGTCACAACGCGTCCGTCGTGGTGCGCTACGGCATCCTTTTGGCAGCCCTTTCCGTCCTGGGCTACTGCTTCACGCTGTTCTGCCAGAAGATGGCCTCCCTCGTCTCTCAGGGAGTCGGTACCCGCCTCCGCCGCGACCTCTACGAGAAGGTCAACGCCCTCGGTGCCTCCGACGTCGACCACTTTGGAACGCCTTCCCTGCTCACGAGGTTGACCAACGACACCAGCCAGGTCCAGGTTGCCGTTGCGCTGGGCATCCGGCAGCTCGTGCGCTGGCCCTTCCTCGCCATGGGCTCCATGGCCGCCGCCCTGGCGATCGACCTCGAGTTGGGCCTCATCTTCGCCGTCTGCACCCCGCTCGTCGCACTGGTGTTCTGGCTCGTCATGTCACGCTCCGTGCCGTACTACCGCATGATGCAGGCAAAGCTCGACAAGGTCTCCGTCATCTGCCGCGAGGCCCTCTCGGGTGTGCGCGTCATCCGCGCGTTCAGGCGCGAGGGCAGCGAGGCGAAGCGCTTCGTCGCCGCGGCGAACGACCAGGCGGACACCGCCATCGCCGTAGGAAGGCTCTCCGCAGTGCTGAGCCCCGCCACCTTTCTCGTCATGGACCTGGGCGTCGTTGCCATCCTGTGGTCGGGTGCGCTGCGCGTCTCGGTCGGCGAGCTGACCCAGGGCGAGGTCGTGGCCTTCGTCAACTACATGACCCAGACGCTGCTCTCCATCGTCTATGTCGCCAACCTCATCGTCGTCTTCACGCGCGGCGCGGCCTCGGGCCAGCGCATCCGCGAGGTCCTCGACACCCAGCCGGCGCTTGCCGACGGGAGCGGCTTCGACGCCCAAGAGCTCGACGGGGCAACTTGTGCCCTCCAGCTGGAGGGCGTGTCCTTCTCGTACGCCCAAGACGGCCAGCCGGTCCTCTCTGACGTGTCGTTGTCCTTGGGAAGGGGGGAGACGCTGGGCATCATAGGCGGGACGGGCTCAGGAAAGTCGACGCTCGTGAACCTGGTCTGCCGCCTCTACGACGCCACGGACGGGACGGTGTGCGTCTTCGGCCATGACGTGCGCGAATGGCGCCTGGGCGACCTGCGATCCCACGTGGCGCTCGTCCCCCAGAAGGCCACGCTCGTCTCGGGCAGCATACGCTCCAACCTCTCATGGAGAGACCCCCGGGCCAGCGACGGGGAGCTGTGGCATGCGCTCGAGCTGGCCCAGGCGGCGGACTTCGTCCGCGCCAAGCCGTCCGGCCTCGACGAGACCGTCGAGGCCGGCGGCAGTAACTTCTCCGGTGGCCAGCGCCAGCGCCTCACGATCGCGCGCGCGCTGGTGGGCCAGCCCGACCTGCTGCTGCTCGATGACTCCGCCTCCGCCCTCGACTTCGCCACGGACGCCCGCCTGCGCGCCGCGCTGCGCGGACGCGATCCAGGCACCACGACGCTCATCGTGTCGCAGCGCGTCTCCGCCGTCATGGGTGCCGACCGCATCCTGGTGCTCGACCATGGGAGGGTCGCCGGCATCGGTACCCATCACGATCTGCTGGCGTCCTGCGGGCTCTATGGGGAGATCTGCCTCTCGCAGCTCTCCGCGAAGGAGGCGTGCGCGTGATGGCGAACCCCTACTCGGCCACCGGTGCCGCGTCGACGGCGCTTGCCAGCGTCCGTGGGGATATGGGCGGCCCCCCTGGCCAAGGGGGGACCGAGGCCCCGAATGGGCTCGAGACGAGCGGGTACGGCATGGCCGAGGTCCTCGCCCGCCTCCTCGGCTTCGTCCGGCCACATGCGGTCTCCCTGTCCGTGGGCTTCCTGTCCTCGGCCGCCTCGGTCATCCTCCAGCTCTACGTGCCCATCCTCATAGGGTCCGCCATCGACACGATGGTTGCGGCCGGCCAGGTCGACCTCACCGCCCTCGGGCCCATCCTCACCCGCATGGCCATCGTCGTCGCCTCGGCGGCGGCACTCCAGTGGCTTTCCGGCTACTGCACCAACCGCCTTGCGTACGAGACGGTCCGCGACCTGCGCGAGGCCGCCTACGGGAAGCTCAACTCCCTGCCGCTCTCCTTCATCGACTCCCACGCGCACGGCGACCTCCTCGCTCGCGTCGTGAACGACGCCGACGCCGTGGGCGACGGTCTGCTCCAGGGCCTCACGCAGCTCTTCGGCGGCGTGGTCACCCTCATGGGGACGCTCGCCTTCATGCTCTCGCTCTCCGTGCCCGTCGCCGCCGTCGTGGCGGTGCTGACCCCGCTCTCCATCCTGGCCTCGGCCTCCATCGCCCGCCGCTCGGCTGCGAGCTTCGCGGCCCAGCAGGCGCTCCAGGGCGAGCTGGGAGGCTACGCCGAGGAGATGATCTCCAACCAGAAGCTCATAGGGGCCTTCGGCCAGGGCGAGAGGAACGTGGCCACGTTCTCCAAGGTCAATGACGAGCTCTATGCCGTCGGCGAGCATGCCCAGTTCGTAAGCTCGCTCTCCAACCCCTCGACGCGCCTGGTGAACAACATCGTCTATGCGGCCGTGGCCATCACGGGCTGCGCCTGCGTCATCACCTCATGGCCATCGGCCTTGACCGTGGGACAGGTCCAGAGCTTCCTCTCCTACGCCAACCAGTACATGAAGCCCTTCAACGAGATCTCGAACGTGGTCACGCAGGTCCAGACGGCGTTCGCCTCTGCACGTCGCCTGATGGCCCTACTCGACGCGCGCGAGGAGGCCGCCGACGCGCCATCGGCACGCACGCCCAGGCGGACCCAAGGGCGACTCGACCTGGAGCACGTGTCCTTCTCGTACACCCCCGACCACGAGCTCCTGCGGGACATCTCCCTCCATGTGCCTGCGGGGGGTCGCTTCGCCCTGGTGGGGCCTACGGGCTGTGGCAAGACCACCCTCATAAACCTGCTACTGCGCTTCTACGACGTCGACTCCGGGGACATCCTGCTAGATGGTGTGGACATCCGTGAGCTCACGCGCGACAGCCTGCGCTCGGCCTTTGGCATGGTCCTGCAGGACAGCTGGCTGTTCGAGGGCAGCGTGCGCGACAACATCTCATACGGCGTGCCCGGGGCCACCCACGAACAGGTCGTCGAGGCCGCCAAGCGTGCGCACGCGCACAAGTTCGTCCAGCAGCTCCCCCAGGGCTACGACACCGTCCTGGGCGGGGGCGCGGGAGAGCTCTCCGCCGGGCAGATGCAGCTGCTCTGTATCGCACGCGTCATGCTGGCAGACCCTGCGGTGCTCCTGCTGGACGAGGCGACCTCCTCGATCGACACCCGTACCGAGCTGCAGGTCCAGGATGCCTTCGACCGCATGATGGAGGGGCGCACGTCGCTCGTCGTCGCGCATCGCCTCTCGACCGTCAGGGACGCCGACTGCATCGTGGTCATGGATGACGGCACCGTATGCGAGACGGGAACCCATGACGAGCTGCTGGCACGCGGCGGGCGCTACCACGACCTCTACATGAGCCAGTTCGCCGGGCAGGCCACCGCCAGCTAGCTACCACCTACCACCCGCTGCTCGCCCGTGGCGGGACGCCCCTTTTGGGCATACGATCACCTCGTTGCGATCGGGTGGCCAGGAGGGGAGAGGCAATGGTCCACGACGCATGCGACGCCGTCATCATCGGCGCCGGCGTGAGCGGCTGTGCCGTGGCACGCGAGCTTTCGCGGCTCGACGGGAGGTTCTGCGTCGTCGAGGCGGAGGACGACGTATGCTCGGGCACCTCGAAGGCCAACTCGGCCATCGTGCATGCGGGCTTCGACGCGCCTACGGGTTCGCTCATGGCGAGACTCAACGTCGAGGGCAGCGCGCTCTTTCCCCAGCTTTCCCGCGACCTCGACTTCACCTTCCGGCAGATCGGCTCGCTCGTCGTCTGCACCGATGCGTGCGACCTGCCCGCACTCGAGGCCCTGCTCGAGCGCGGGATCGCCAACGGCGTGAGCGACCTGCGCGTCATTGGACGCAAGGAGCTCGTCGCCCTGGAGCCCCACATCGCCGATGGCGCCGTGGCGGCCCTCTGGGCGCCCACGGCAGGCATCGTGGACCCCTTCGGCCTCACCGTCGCCCTGGCAGAGAACGCGCGCGACAATGGCGTGGACTTCCTCTTCGGCGCGCGCGTCGGCGGGCTTTCCCGCACGGCCGGGGGCGACTGGCTCGTCTCCACCGCACGCGGCACGATCAAGGCGCGGGCCGTCATCAATGCCGCTGGCGTCTTTGCCGACCAGATCCACAACCTTGCGGCCGTCCCGGCAGGTGGCGAGCCCCTCGCCATCACGCCACGGAGGGGCGAGTACAAGCTGCTCGACACGACGGCGGGCGCCCATGTCGCGCACACGATCTTCATGCTACCCACCAAGATGGGCAAGGGCGTGCTGGTCACGCCCACCGTCCATGGCAACCTCCTCGTAGGCCCCACGGCGGACGACATCGATGACAAGCTGGGGACCGACACCACGTCCGAGGGCCTGGTCTCCGTCAGGGAGAAGAGCGCGCTCACGGTCAAGGACATACCCTTCCGCGAGACCATCACGTCCTTCTCGGGCCTGCGTGCCCACCAGCCCGGCCACGAGTTCCTCATCGGGGAGCTGCCTGAGGCACCGGGCTTCATCGACTGTGCCGGCATCGAGTCGCCCGGCCTCAGCGCCAGCCCTGCGATCGGGCGCATGGTCGCCTCCATCGCACAGGGCATACTGCATCTGGGCGAGAAGGCCACGTTCGCCTCGACCAGACGGGGCTACCCCAACCTCAACGAGCTTACGACCGAGGAGTGGAACGCCCTCATCGACGAGGACCCCCGCTACGGAACCATCGTCTGTCGCTGCTGCCGCGTCTCGGAGGGGCAGATATGCGAGGCGGTGCGCCGTGGGGCGCGCTCGCTCGACGCCGTGAAGCGTCGCACGGCCGCGGCCATGGGACGCTGTCAGGCTGGCTTCTGCACGCCGCGCATCATGGAACTCATCTGCGAGGAGGCCGACGGGGTCGACATGTGCTCCGTCACGAAGGCGGGACCGGGCTCAAAGCTCGTGGTGGGCCTCAACAAGGGCGATGCCATGGACGACTCGTCTGCGACGGACGGGACACGCACGGCGTGCAGCACGCCGGTGGCGGGTGGCCCACCCGCGCTGATCGACGCACTGCGGAGGGGAGGCGAGGACCATGGCACGCGATAGCATCAGGGGCTGCGACATCGCCATTATCGGAGGTGGATCGGCCGGCCTTGCGGCAGCCATCGCCGCCCATGACGCCGGCGTAGACGACGTCGTCGTCATCGAACGCGATGCAGTCCTTGGCGGCATCCTCAACCAGTGCATCCACAACGGCTTCGGGCTCCACACGTTCAAGGAGGAGCTCACGGGCCCCGAATATGCGTCCCGCTTCATCGCGCAGGCCGACGAGCGTCATATAGACCGACTGCTCCGGACCACTGTCCTCGACGTCACGGCCAGTCATGTGGTACGTGCCGTCAGCGCCGATCGCGGCGTCTTCTCGCTTGAGGCCAAGGCCATCGTGCTGGCCATGGGTTGCCGCGAGAGGCCGAGGGGAGCGCTCGACATCGCGGGCTTCCGACCTGCGGGCGTCTATACGGCCGGCTGTGCCCAGAAGCTCGTGAACGTGGATGGCTACCTGCCAGGGCGCAGGGTCGTGATCCTGGGCTCCGGCGACGTCGGGCTCATCATGGCGCGGCGTCTGACGCTCGAGGGAGCCCAGGTGGCCTGCGTAGCCGAGCTCATGCCCTACTCTGGAGGACTCAAACGCAACATCGTGCAGTGCCTGGACGACTTCGACATCCCGCTCCACCTCTCGCACACTGTCACCCGCATCGAGGGGCCCAAGCGCGTCGAAGCCGTCACGATCGCCCGCGTGGACGAGCGGCTGCGGCCCATCCCAGGCACTGATCGACGCTACGAATGCGACACGCTACTGCTCTCCGTGGGCCTTCTGCCCGAGAACGAGCTGTCTCGCCAGGCAGGCGTCAAGCTCAGCCCCGTGACGCAGGGACCCGAGGTGAGCGAGTCGCTCGAGACCAGCATCGAGGGCATCTTCGCCTGTGGAAACGTCCTGCATGTCCATGACCTCGTCGACTACGTGAGCGAGGAGGCCGCTCTCGCCGGCCGCAGGGCGGCACGCTACGTGAAGGAAATGAGTGGCGGCGTGGCCGGCACGCAGCGTGAGGGGGGCGCCATGCGCGAAGGAGGGGACACGCCATCGCGGCTGCGCGTCCGCACGGGAGGCGGCGTTCGCTACACGGTTCCCTCGTTCGTCTCGCCCGATCTCATGGACGAGAGGCTGACGCTGCGCTTTCGCGTGGGGGCCGTGTACGAGGAACGCTACGTGTCCGTCTACCTGGGAGAAAGACGCATCATCCATCGCCGCCGACCCATTCTGGTCCCCGCCGAGATGCAGGAGGTCGTCCTCGTGCGCGACCAGCTCCTCGGTGCGCTTGGCGACATGGGCGGCAGCGGGGCCAAGGCGCACGCAGGCGATGTGGGTGCATGCCGCGACCTGCGCGTGACGCTCGAGGAGGCCTAATCCATGGAGGGAGACGTGGAGAGAAGAGGGCTCACCTGCATCCGCTGCCCGCGAGGCTGCCGGCTTACGGTCACACTCGAGGGGGAAAAGGTCCTGTCGGTCGAGGGCAACGCCTGCCCGCGTGGCGATGGGTACGCGCGCAAGGAGGTCAGCAACCCCACGCGTACGGTGACGACGACCGTCCCCGTGAGGGGTTGCGCGCCGAGGCGCATGGTTTCGGTCAAGACGGCCGGCGACGTGCCAAAGAACCTGGTCCTGGACGTGGTTCGCGAGCTGGCTGACGTCAGCGTCGACGCGCCGGTGGGCATAGGCGACGTGATCCTGGCAGACGTCTGCGGCACGGGTGTGGACGTCGTGGCAACAAGGGACGTCACCTCGCTGGGAGACTGCGCGGCAGGCTAAGCAAACTAAGAAAACCGGGGAGCCACCGGACAGAGGCGACCTTGCGGCGCGTGCCGGACGGAACTGACATGCGGCACAAGGTCCTGCGACGCGAGCCCCCTCAGGCCTCCCACTGGCAAAGGCCCATGTCGACCCTGCCGTCGGCGAGAAACGTCACTCCCTCTTCCTCGAGCAGGGCGCGTTGGGCGTCGGGTCCGCCAAAGACGTAGCCCGCACACAGGGACCCGTCCTTGAAGACGACGCGGTGGCAGGGAACGCCGCCTTTGGCGCCAGGGCTGGAGTGCATGGCAAAGCCGACGAAGCGCGCCTTGCGTGGCTCGCCGACCATAGAGGCAACCTGTCCATAGGTAGCGACGCGACCTTCGGGAATCTGGCGCACCACGTCGTACACCCTCGCGAAGAACCTCTCTGCCACTCAGGCCCACCTCCTGGATGCCCACGGCCCTGAGGTCTCATCGTGCCACAGCGCAGCCGCTGCGCGCCAGAGACCACGGCATCGGCCGGGACGGTATCGTCAGATAAAAGCATCGCACGGGATCGGGGAAACCCTTAGCGGTGCTTAGGGCTTTGCATACGCACACAAAGAAGGCCAGCGGATCTTGCCCCCGCTGACCCCGTGTTTCTCTGGTCGGGTGGACTGGATTCGAACCAGCGACCCCTTGACCCCCAGTCAAGTGCGCTACCAAGCTGCGCCACCACCCGTATCACATGCAGGCACCGCCTGCGAGAGAAGACTCTAACACGGCTTTGCGGCATGGGCAAGACCCAAAATCAATGCGAGTCCAAAAGCGCTCGGATCCCCGAGTGATGGACCATCTCGAAGTGACAAAATGGCTCCTCATCGTCGGTTGAGGGGGTAGGGGCGGCATCTCGCCAAGCCGCTGCGCGAGATGAGATATCTGCAAAGTCTGCTTGACATAAAATGTAAAGTTGACTATGCTAAAAATGCAATGCATGCTTTGCAGTAAACACGGCACGAGGTGGGGGAGGCACATGAGGACGAGAATCCCAGAGCTGAGAAAGGACCGGAAGATCACACAGGCGGAGCTTGCGCTCGCGGTCGGAGTGACACGACAGACGATCACATCCATCGAGGTGGGGAAGTACACCGCCTCCCTCGTGCTTGCCTACAGGATCTCCCGGTACTTTGGCCTGACAATCGAGGACGTATTTGACTTCTCCGACGTGGAGGGAGACGACGATGACGACCAGTAGCCATCAGAGCTTTAGAGACTTTCGACAGTCGCTCGCAAGGCGGGGCCGCGCCAGGGCGTTCTCAGGCATCATGGCGATGATCCTGGGCCTCATCCAGGCCCTCAGGGTACTCGAGGGCCCTGACGACGCGGTCATAGGTGGCATTCTGTTCGGCCTGCTGGTTGGCATGGGGCTGGTCGTCCTCGTCATGGGGCTGCAAGACGCCTGTGCCAACAGGACGGACGAGCGTGCGCGGATAGCCTACAACAGGGAGCAGGATGAACGCTTGAGGGAGATCCGCAGGCGGGCAGGCTCCCCCCTCGTGCAGACGTTTTCTCTCGTCCTCGTCTTTCTGGGCTGTGTCGCCTACAGCCAGTGGGGCATCGTTGCCCTTGGGTCATTCATGGCGGCCGCCCTGTTTCAGCTGGCAGCTAGCGCTATCCTCAAGACATACTGGTCGAGGAAGATCTAGAGGGATCTTGGCCTGCCCGACCCACGCATCAGCGACGGGCAAAGTGGCGGCGCATGGTTGGGCAAGGAGGGCTGCATGCAGACGGAGCGCTACCAGAACGTCAACGCCCACACGGTGGATAGGTGGGTCCTTGAGGGATGGCAGTGGGGCAGGCCCATCGACCACAAGACCTTTCTCAGGGCCAAAGACGGGGCGTGGGCCATACGGCTCACGCCCACGAAGGACGTTCCCCGCAGCTGGCTTGGTGAACTCGACGGCGCGCAGGTCCTAGGGCTCGCGTCTGGCGGAGCGCAGCAGATGCCCGTCCTCACTGCGGCAGGAGCCAGATGCACGGTCCTGGACTACTCCCAGGCGCAGCTCAGGAGCGAACGCGCGGTGGCGGCCCGGGAGGGCTACGACATCCGCATAGTCCATGCGGACATGACCCAGCCGCTGCCCTTCGCCGACGCCAGCTTCGACCTGGTGGTAAACCCCGTGTCGCTCATATACGCACGCGAGGTCAGGCCCATCTGGCGCGAGGTGGCACGCATCCTCAAGCCGGGCGGCACCCTGCTCACGGGACTCGACAACGGCCTCAACTACGTCGTGAGCGACGACGAGGAGCGCATCGTCCGCGGGCTTCCCTTCGACCCGCTCGCCAACCCATCCCTCGCCGAGGAGCTCAGGGAGCAGGACGGCGGCGTGCAGTTCTCCCACGGATTGGAGGAGTGCCTGGGAGGCCTGCTAAGGTTAGGCTTTGCCATCACCGACCTCTACGAGGACACGAACGGCGAAGGCCGCCTGCATGAGCTGGGCATACCGTCGTTCTACGCCGTGAGGGCAACGCGTGCGAGGCATCCGGCTTCGCTGACCGCACGTCTGACATCCGACTGACACTGACATCCGACTGACGCTAACCTCGTAGATTTTCCTGGTGAGATCGTTTCCATGCGAGGTTAGCGTCAAATTGCAACCCTCATGTCCAAGGCGACGGGTGCATGCGGAATGGAGCAAGTCGACGGCATGACTGCCAGCTCATGTCCGTTGACTTTGCAACGGCCACCGTGTTCTCCTTACGAAAGCCACCGCATGCAGGCCGATTCGGGTACCATGGGAGCTTGTCGAATCGAGAAATCGGGAGCTTTTGGTGTCAACGAGAACAACGCAGATCAGAAACACCGTCACGTCGACGGTGAAGGATCAGGTAGACTTCGATGCCAACGCCGCGCAGGCATCCGGCACGACCACGGCCCCCACAGGAACGTCGGAGAACCCCAGCAACAGGGTCCTCACCGTCGCCAACGCCATCACCGCGTGTCGCCTCGTGCTCACGCTCGTCTTCCTCTACCTCTTCGTGAACGACCTCAACCGCTACGTGGCACTGAGTTGCTACGCCGTCGCCGCCCTGACGGACTTCCTGGACGGACAGGTGGCGCGCAGGACCCAGACCGTCAGCTGGGTGGGCAAGGTCATGGACCCCATCATGGACCGCGTCCTCCTCTTCACGGGCGTCCTGGGTCTCATGATCACCGGCGAGCTGCCCGTCTGGGTTGCAGCCTTCGTGATTGGTCGCGACGCCTACCTGGCCGTAGGCAGCATGATCCTGCAGAGGTACCGTCACCGCCCGGTGGACGTGGTCTATATCGGCAAGGTCACCACGGCCCTGCTCATGGCCGGTTTCTGTGATCTGCTCCTGGGCCTGCCCGTCATAGGTGGCCTGGACGTGGTCGGCGTCGACTGGCTTCCCGGCCTTAACGCGCAGGGCGCCGCCGCGGGCATCTTCCTGGTATACGCGGGCCTTGCCTGCTCTGCCGTGACAGCGGTCATCTATACCATGGCCGGCTTCGAGATCAGGCGTCGCGCCATGCGGGGCGACGCGACCGCCTCAGATGGCCAGATGGCCGAGAAGGGGTAGGGCTTATGCACAGACACACCAGGTTTCCGCTCCTTGCCGTAGTCCTCACGACATTCCTCGTCGCCGTGTCTCCGTGCGCCTATGCCGCAGAGACCACCCCGCAGGTCACGGAGGCCCAGAGCTTCGAGATCATCGACCAGGATGGAAACGTCCTGGCCTCCAAGGACCCCAACCGCAGGATGGCCATGGCGTCCATAACCAAGATCATGACGGCCATGGTCGCACTTGACTCGGGCAAGTCCATGGGTGACGTCTGCAGCATCACCGACGTGACCCTCCCCGAGGGGGCCCAGCTCGCTGGCTACACCTCGGCAGACGCACCCACCTTCGGCGACCTCATGCGAACCATGCTCGTCTACTCGGGAAACGACGCGGCGCTGAACGTGGCCTACGCCGTCGCGGGAACCGAGGAGGCCTTCGTCGAACTCATGAACAAGAAGGCCCGGGAGATCGGCATGGAGGACACGCACTTCTCCAACCCCCATGGGCTCGAGGAGGACGACCACTACTCCTGCGCCCACGACCTGGCGCTCATGGGCAAGTATGCGCTCGAGAACTACCCCTTCATCGCCCGTACGGTCATGACGCGCAGGCTCACCGTCACCGTAGGGGGGCAGCAGAAGACCTTCGAGTCGACCGACGAGCTCATGGACTCCTACGGCGGCCTCTGCGGCATCAAGACGGGCAAGGTCGAGGCGGGCACCACCTTCCTCGGTTCGTCCAAGCGCCATGGCCTGCAGCTGTTCTCCTGCGTGCTGGGCTGCACGACCGATGACGGTCGCTTCACCGACACGAGGATACTCATGGACTGGGCCTACGACGAATACTTCCGGCACGTCAGCCTCACCCGGAGAGCCTGGCCCCTGCGCATCGTGAGCTGGCAGGACGGATTCTGGGGCAAGCTGGTCGTCACGAGCGCCTGGGACGTGTCCGCCAGGAGCTATCCCGAGAGGGACATCGACTACACGACCACCATGGTGGGGGACGGCGAGCTGGCCGCTCCCGGCTCCCCCTACGGCCTCAGCTCGTGGACGCAGGACGGACGCAGCGTCGCCCGGGCAGTGGATGTCACCGGTACACGGCCCCACCAAATACCCGCCATCAACATCTTCGCGCTTCCGCTCTTCCTTGACGTCTCGCAGCTCACGGCCGCATGAAAGGGAGTGACATGGCCCAGGCGTCCCCGCTCCACGAGGAGCATGTCCTCCTCGGCGCGTCTTTCTCCGTCGATGGCACAGGCGTCGAGCGGCCGGTGGACTATGCGGCGGCAAGCGCAGACTCCGCACGGCTGAAGGACGGTGCCCTGCTGGCCGACATGGGCGGCATGACGTCGCTTCTGGTCAGCGGACATGGCTGCGGGGACTTTGTCGGCGCAGCCATGGCGGGGCGTCGGCTGGCGGTAGGCGAGACGGCGTTCGAGGCGGCCCTCGTGGGCGATGGCACGGTGGCCTCGATTCCCCTTATGGCCCGCACGGGCACGGAGGAGTTTGCGCTCTGGGACCTCACGCCACGCGGCGAGACGCTCTTTGCCTGGCTCTCCTTCGTCATCGGCATAGGGCGGGAGGGGTTTCGGCCCTACGAGGGCGTGGCGGTCGAGGACGTCTCGGAGCGCCTCGTGCCGCTCTGTCTCTGCGGCGCGGCCGCGCAGCGCGTGCTGTCCGACTACCTGCGGGACGAGGAGCGCCTCCCCGAAGAGGGACGCGTGGCCGACGTCCGTCTCGACGGACGGATCGCGACGCTCGTGGCATCCCTGCGTCTCTCAGGGGAGACCCATTGCTACCTGGTCATGGTGCCGCCCGCCCTCGCTCGCGCCGTCTGGCGGAGCCTCCTGTCCTTTGGCGAGGTCTCCCCGGCGCCGCCTTCGCTCATGACCGCAGCGATCGCCGGTTGCCTGCCCTGGCTCGCGCCCGCCAGCACGCTCGACCGCCTCGAGCTCGACGCAGCTTTTCTCGCCCGCCATGGCCTCGTGCGCGAGGGGCGAGACTACATAGGCGCACGCGGCCTTCTCGACTGAGGGCTCCCCACGCACCGCCCACCCCATGCCTCACGTCCAATACCATCGTGCCGGGGCTAGAATTACCCCTAGCTACGACTAGAGGGAGATGCCATGTCCTACGACTTCACGACCCGCCCCAACCGCTCTGGGAGCGGCTCTCTCAAGTGGAATGCCATGTACGAGAAGAACCCACGCGTCGGCAGCAACATCGTGCCGCTCTCCGTGGCGGACATGGAGCTCGAGAACCCGCCCCAGATCAAGGAGGCGCTGCACCGCTACCTTGACGGGGCGGTCCTGGGCTACACGGACGCCACGCCCGCCTTCGTCGACGCCTGCTGCGCCTGGCAGCGTCGCCGCCACGGCTGGAACGCGGAGGACCGCTGGCTCGTGACCTCGCCCGGCGTCGTCCCCGCCCTCTCCAACGCCGTGCGGGCCTACAGCGAACCGGGCGACGGCGTCATCATCCAGCCCCCCGTCTACCACCCCTTCAGGTCTGCCGTCGAGAGAAACGCGCGCACCGTCGTCACCAACCCACTGCGCGCCACGGGAGGCGCATCCGGCGCGCATCGCTACGAGATCGACTTCGACAATCTCGCGGAGAAGGCCGCCGACCCCTCGAACAAGCTCCTCATCCTCTGCAGCCCCCACAACCCCGTGGGCCGCGTCTGGTCAGCCGTGGAGCTGCGTCGAATGCTGGACATCTGCATCCAGAACGACGTCCTCGTCGTCTGCGACGAGATCCACGACGACCTCGTCATGCCCGGCCAGGAGCACACGGCCCTCATGGCCGTCGCAGACGCGGGCGAGTACGACCGCATCGTCGTGTGCACCGCGCCCTCCAAGACCTTCAACATAGCCGGCTGCCAGGCATCCGCCATCTTCATTCCCGACGAGGCCCGGCGCTCGGCCTATCGCTCCGAGATGGAGCGCTGCGCGCAGGGGGAGCTCAACGCCTTCGCCTACCCCGCGACCATCGCGGCATACAACGAGTGCGAGGACTGGCTCGATGAGCTCATCGGTCTCGTCTGGGGCAACTACCAGCTGCTCAAGGGTTCCATCGAGGCGTCCCTGCCAACCGTGGAGGTGTATCCCCTCGAAGGCACCTACCTCGCCTGGGTCGACTTCAGGGGCTGGCGGCTCTCCGACGCGGAGCTCGAGCGCTTCATGACCCAGGAGGCGCTGCTCTTCCTCGACGAGGGCTACGTCTTCGGCGAGGGCGGCTCGGGCTTCGAGCGCATCAACCTCGCCTGTCCGCGCGAGGTCCTCGTCGAGGCGATAGACCGTCTCGTCCGGGCAGCCCATGAGCACGGGCTTGACATGGTGGGGGAGCGAGGCCATGAAGTACTCGATTAACGCGGCGCTCGCTCCGGAGGCCCTCGGCCCCTACTCGCAGGGGACCACGGCCGGACGGCTGGTCTTCGCGGCCGGTCAGGTAGCCGTGAGGGAGGACGACCCCTCACGACTGGTGGACGGCGGCATCACGGAGCAGACGGAACGCGTCATCCAGATCGTTTCGGTCCTCCTCGCCGAAGCCGGCTGCACGCTCGCTGACGTGGCGCAGACCACCGTCTACCTCGCAGACCTCGACGACCTCGACGCCATGAACGAGGTGTACGGCAGGCACTTCGTCACGCCGGCGCCCGCCCGCTCGGTCGTGGAGGTCGCACGCCTTCCCCTGGGGGCGCTGGTCGAGATGGACTGCGTGGCCTGCCGTTAGTTGTTACGTATCGCCGTCCACATCGTGCCTCAGGCTCGCTTCGTGTGACCAAGGGGTATCATGGGAGGGGTCTATCCACGAGAGAGGGAGCAGCCAGACATGCAGCCCACCAACAACGACGCATCCCAGATGGGGGCAACGGAGATATTCCGCATGCCGCCCACGGACTCCACCTCGCCTAACCTGATGGACGCCCAGAAGCCGTCCAACCCCACGCTCTCCATCGTCAAGGGCCCCCAGACGGGCTCGGTGTTCGAGCTCACGGACGAGCAGGTGACCATCGGCCGTGACCCATCCAACAGCGTCTTCCTGAACGACATGACCGTCTCGCGCCGCCACGCCAGCATCGACCTCGCAGGCCTCTCCTCGGGCTTCTCCACCATCGAGGACCTCGGCTCGCTCAACGGCACCTGGGTCGACGGCGCCATCGTCAACCGTGCCATGCTCAAAGAGGGGTCAACCATCCAGATCGGCACCTTCCGCATGGTGTTCCACACCAACCGTGCGGCCACTAGGATCGAGGCCGGGATCTAGGACATGGCAGACGCCGGATACCTGACGATCGGCAAGGTGGTCAAGCGCCTTCAGCCCCAATATCCCGACCTTTCCATCAGCAAGGTCAGATACCTTGAGGACGAGGGGCTGCTCAGGCCGTCGCGCACCCCCAGCGGATACCGCCTGTACTCGCAGCATGACGTCGGCCGCCTCGAGCGTATCCTCTATCTCCAGAAGAACCGCTTCCTGCCCCTCTCGGTCATCAAGGACCAGCTGGACGGGGAGGGAAGGGGCGTCTCCCTCGCCGCCTCACCTGCGATCGGCCTAGGCCAGGCGGGCGCGGACGACGAGGATGCCGAGAGGCTCCACCCGATCGACCGCATGCCCGAGCTCCTCGGCATGTCGGTCAGCTTCGTGCGGCAGCTCGCCGAGGCGGGCATCGTCGTGCTCAAGCGCTCGCCACGCGGCAGGGACCTGGTGGACGGCAGGGACTTCGCGCTCATCCGCGCCTGTGACGAGCTACGCCACTTCGGCATCGGGCCCAAGAACCTGCGTCAGTACGTCACCGCGTCCAACCGCGAGAGCGCGATGTTCGAGCAGGCGCTCGTCGTGTACGCAAAGAAGGGGGGAGGGGTCGAGATGGAGCTCACGGAGGAGAGCCGTGCCCAGTTTGGCCAGGCCCTGTCCCAGATGCTCGTGCTTACGGGGCAGGTCCGCGAGGCGCTCATCCGCCGGCAGATCGCCAAGTCGTTCAGCGAGATGGAATAAGGGAAAGGAACGGGAACGTGCCCAGCTTTGACTTCGAGAAACTCATCTACGACATCCCCGACTATCCCGAGCCCGGCGTGACCTTCAAGGACATCACGCCCCTCATGGCCGATCCCAAGGGCCTCGCGGCCGCCGTCGATGCCATCGCGGACCACTTTGCCGACCAGGGCGTGACCAAGGTCGTCGGTGCCGAGGCGCGCGGCTTCCTCATCGGCGCACCGGTGGCCTACCGCATGGGCGCTGGCTTCGTGCCCGCCCGCAAGCCGGGCAAGCTTCCACGCGAGGTGTACCGCGAGACCTACTCCCTCGAGTATGGCACCGACGAGCTCCAGATCCACCGGGACGCCATCGGAAGCGGTGACAGGGTCCTGATCGTGGATGACCTCGTTGCCACGGGCGGCACCGCCGTTGCCACCGCAAAGCTCGTCGAGAAGGCCGGGGCCACCCTGGTGGGCTTCTCCTTCATGCTCGAGCTTGCCTTCCTCAACCCCCGCAAGGCCATCTCCGAGTCGTACGGCCAGGAGCTCTTCACGCTGGTGCAGGCGGGCTAGGGTAGCGGGCCGTCTTGCCTGCGTTCGCCCAGCGACTTGCTCCCCCTACCGATGCGTGGGGCACATCCCTTGATTCGGTGACCATTATATGGATTGGAATTGTTACGCCGTACACGCCGTTAGACTGTAGCAATACGCGACGTAGGAAGGATTCCTATCATGTCTTTTAGCCCCAAGGCGCGCTTCGTCGGCCGCAAGGCTGTGACGGCAGGGCTCGCCATGGCCCTCACTCTGGGCACCTGCATACCCGTTGCGCACGCCGACACCGCGTCCGATCTGGCCGCAGCCTCCCAGCGGCTCGAGTCGCTGGGAGCCGAGCTGTCCTCGCTCGAGGGCGACCTCGAGAACAAGACCGCGGACCTCGAGCTCACCTCGTACGAGATTGGGCAGAAGCAGAACGAGATCGACCAGACGCAGAGCCGGCTCGACCAGAAGCGCGCGGAGTTGGGCGAACAGGTCAAGAGCAACTACATCAGCGGTCCGGTCAACTGGCTCTCGGTCCTCCTCGGCTCCACGAGCTTCGATGACCTGTCCAACCGCATCTACTACGCGGACAAGGTGAGCCAGAGCCAGTCTGACGCCATCAACGAGGTCAAGTCCCTGGGAGACCAGCTCTCGACCCAGAAGGGCGAGCTTGAGTCCAAGCAGGCCGAGCAGCAGTCGGCCGTCGACGAGATGGAGTCCCAGGTTGCCGTCTACCAATCCAAGGTCGCCGACGCGCAGGCCTGGTACAGCTCGCTCGACGCGCAGGTCCAGCAGGAGCTGGCCGCACAGGCCGCAGCACAGTCTGCAGAGGGGACCCCATCCAACGCGGACGCGGCGCTCAACGCCGTGACGGACACGAGCGCGCCGTCGAATGCCAACAACGCTGACAACGGGTCGAACAGCGCGTCCAGCAACGCCACGAACGATGATGACAACGGGAGCGACAACGGCTCCCACGCCCAGAACAACAACTCGAACAACTCGAACAATGACAGTCATTCGAACAACAGCTCGAATACGGCGCACGGCGGCGCATCCGGCGGTGGCCTCGGCACCGCCTACAGCATGATCGGCGTCCCCTACAAGTGGGGTGGCACCAGCGCGGACGGCGTCGATTGCTCTGGCCTCGTCTGCCACTGCTATGGCTTCGCACGCGGACGCACCACCTATGACATGATCGATTCGCTCAAGGCCTCCGGCGACTGGAAGACCAGCGTCGACCAGCTGCAGGCGGGTGACCTCGTCTTTCCGCACAGTGGTCATGTGGGCATCTACATCGGCAACAACCAGATGATCCATGCCCCCAGTCCCGGCAGGACGGTCTGCATCACGACGCTCTACGGCTTCTACGGAGGCGGTACCTACTAGCCCCTTGCATGCATTCGGACTGTGACGGCCACCTCAAGGAGGTGGCCGTTTTATGATGTGAGGACATGGCCCAAGGTATCGACACGGGCCACAGGCGCATGAGATGAGACGAGGGGACATGGCGGGGAAGCGCGACATACAGAGGCGCTTCTCCAGGCGCCTGCAAGTCGACATGGTCGGGGAGGGTCTGCTCGTGGGCCTGGCCGGCGGAGGCGTCGTGACGCTCTACCGGCTCTCGCTGGGAAAGGCCGAGGAGGCGCTCTCCATCATCGCCACGGCCATCTCCGGATCGCCACTGCTCATCGCCTCATGGTTCATCGCCCTCGCAGCGCTCGGCGCCATCGTCTGCAGGCTCATGGTCTGGGAGCCCTACACACAGGGGTCCGGCATACCGCAGATCGACGCCGAGGTCATGGGGAGGATCGACATGCCCTGGTGGCGCGTCCTCCTCGCCAAGTTCGTCGAGGGCACCCTCTGTGCCCTGGGAGGCCTCTCCCTGGGACGGGAGGGGCCCAGCGTTCAGCTGGGGGGCGTCGCGGGCAAAGCGGTCTCCAGGCTACTGAGGCGTGACAGGGGGGAGGAGCGCCTCCTCACCACCTGCGGAGCCGCCGCCGGGATGTCGGCGGCGTTCAACGCGCCACTGACGGGCACGCTCTTTGCCATCGAGGAGATCCACCGCGAGTTCAGCGGCCCGCTCCTCGTAGCGGTCATGGCGGCTACGATAGCATCGGACTTCCTGGTCTCGCAGGTGCTGGGCGTCCGTCCGGTGCTCGAGTTCACCTTCACGCGTGACCTGCCGCACGGCTACTACCCCTACATCCTGGCACTGGGGCTGTTCTGCGGCTTTGCCGGGGCCCTGCACAACCAGGGCATGTTCCTTGCCTCCAGGCTCTACGGCCGCATCAGGAGGGGAGCCCCCTACACGCGCCTCGCCGTGCCGTTTGCGCTCGCCGGTGTGGCCGTGCTCCTGTGGCCCGAACTCACCTGCGGAGGGGACCGCATCATCAAGCTCGTCATGGCCCCCGGGGTGCTTCCCCTGGGCACGATTGCGGCCCTGCTGCTGGGGAAGTATGCCTTCACGACGCTGTGCTTCGGCTCGGGCGCGCCGGGGGGGACGCTGTTCCCGCTGTGCGTTATGGGCTCGCTCTGCGGCGCGCTCTTCGCCGTGGCGGCGACCAACTGCATGGGGCTTCCCGGAATCTTCGTGACCAACTTCATCGTGCTGGGCATAGGCGGCCTGTTCGCGAGCGTCGTGAGGGCACCGGTGACTGCCGTCGTGCTGGCCTTCGAGCTCACGGGTAGCCTCGATGCACTGCTATCCGTGTCCATCGTCTCGATCATCGCATACGTCACAGCCAACCTTCTGCACGTCGATCCGTTCTACGAACATCTGTTCGCGAGACTCATCGGCGCACAGCCCGTGGGTCCACGCGCGGGCGGCCCACAAAAGGCGGGCGGGGATGCCACGGCATGCCCTGGAGGCACATCCAGCCATGCAGACGAGAAGATACTGCAGACACACGTGGTGGGTGCAGGATCTCAGGCTGAGGGCCGGCTCGTCAGGGATGTCTCCTGGCCCCATGGGGCGCGCATCGTCATCATCGAACGTGCGGGCCAGGAGGTTTTGCCGACCGGGGACACACGTCTGGAAGCCTCGGACAGCCTGGTGTTCATCATCTCGTCGAGCGACGAGTACGCGGCCGAGACCGACTTGCGCAAGCTCCTGCGCGGATCGCTCGAGTCCAAGCGCACGCCCTAGGACGGGCCCGAAGCGACCCGGGGCCTCCACTAGGGGACCCCGGCTATTGCAATGCGACACCACGGTCGGAGCCACCGGAAAGTCTCGTCCTATCCAATTTACTTTACATAAGATATATTATCGCAGTTTTAAGAGGAGCGGGAAGGGGGACCGTCCGCACCCCAGCGCTACGGGACGCTCCGATCCGGTGGCCATGCCGATCGAGGCGCTAGCCCTCGATGGGCTGGCCGAGATACGCAGAGGCGCTCGTTGCGGCAACGGCCCCGTCCGCCGCCGCCGTGATGATCTGGCGCAACGGCTTCTGCCTGACGTCGCCCGCCGCAAACAGACCCGGCGTAGACGTCTCCATGCGATCGTTCGTGACCACGTAGCCCCTCTCGTCAAGCGCGGCCAGACCGTCGAGGAGCCCAGAGGCGGGCACGCGTCCCACGAACACGAACACGCCAAAGGACCCCTCGTCGAACTCCCTGGTCTCCTCGTCGCCAGAACGAGTGTCCCTCAATGTGATGGAGCGCGGAAGCCGGTCGCCCTCGAGACGGATGACCTGCGTGTTGAACATCACGTCAACCTTGTCGCTCTCCTCCACCTGACGCGCCACGGACGCCTGGGCCCGCAGGTGGTCCTTGCGGACGACCATCGTGACATGGTCGGCAAACTTGGTGAGGAACAGGGCCTCCTCGGCAGCCGAGTTGCCGCCACCGATGACGAACACGCGCTTGCCACGATAGAACATGCCATCGCAGGTAGCGCAGTACGAGACGCCATGTCCACCAAAGTGCTCCTCGCCATCGAAGCCGACATGCCGCGGCGTGGCGCCGCCCGCAACGATGACCGTGCGGCTCACGTACGATCCGACAGGCGTCGAGACGCTGAAGAGACCCGCATCGTCGTCATGCGAGATCTTCTCGACGTTTGACATCTCGATGGTGGCGCCAAGGTCTTCTGCCTGCGCCTTCATGGCGTCAGTCAACGTGAACCCGTCCGTATGCGGGACTCCCGGATAGTTGTCGACCTCGCTGGTCAGGATGACCTGCCCGCCAACAGCCTCTTGTTCCAGCACGACGGTGTCAAGCAGGGCCCGCTGGGCATAGATGGCCGCAGACAGTCCCGCAGGTCCTCCACCGACGATCACGAGATCCTTGACTTCGGTATCCATTGCGCACTCCTTGGAGATAGATGTGATGCCTGTTTGCCTGGGGCTATCCTACCCTCTCCCAACGTCTTGCTTTCTCGCCCATAAAAAGGACGTATACAATCTATTTGTATACGTCCTATATACTAAGCACGACGAGGAGGCGGCCTCAACGGAATGCCACGTGGAACCCGTCCTCGACCACAGGGTGCAACCCGTCTCCCCCGTCATGCACGTGACGACATGGAAAGAGGGCCCGGCAAGCCGGGCCCCAAACAGGGAGACCATGCATAGAGGCTACGCGATGAAGAAGTACACCACGAAGGCAAGGGTCGCGACCCACATGAGGGGTTTCACCTTCCTGATCTGCCCCGTGACGGCAGCAACGAGGACGTAGGCGATGAAGCCGAACCCTATGCCGTTCGAGATGGAATAGGTGAAGGGCACGCCAGCGATGATCATGAAGGCGGGGAAGCTCTCGAGGAGGTCGGACCAGTCGATCTCAATGACCTCGCTCATCATCAGGAAGCCGACAAGCACCAGGGCGCCACAGGTGGCGGCAGAGCTGATGATGGTGATGATGGGTGCGAAGAAGGACGCGAGTATGAAGAGGATACCCGTCACAACGGAGGTCAGGCCCGTGCGACCGCCGTCGGCTGCGCCGGACGCCGACTCGACGAAGGTGGTGATGGACGAGGCTCCGACGAGGCCACCGACCGCCGCGGCCGCAGAGTCGACGATCAGGATCTCCTTGATGTCCTCGACGTTGCCATCCTCGGTGAGGAACTCACCCTGCTTGGCGACGGCCATGGCGGTGCCCATGGTGTCGAAGAAGTCGGACATCATGAGGGAGAACGCAAATATGAGCAGCGTTGGGGTCACGAAGACCTTGACGATGCCCATGGTGCCCGTGGCATCGCTCATGAAGGGTGCCCCGAACGAGGAGAAGTCGAGAGGGGCGACGAGCCCGGTCGGCATCTGGGTGATGCCCAGGGGAATGCCGGCGATGACGGCAATGATGATGCCGATGAGCAGGGAGCCCTTGACGTCCATGGAATAGAGGACCACGGTGGCGGCGATCGAGATGGCGCCGACTATGAACGTGGGGTCGGTGACGCTGTTGAGCGCGACGAGGGTGGACTCGCTGGCGACGATGATGCCACCGTCCTTGAGGCCGATCATGGCGATGAAGAGGCCCAGGCCGACGGAGATGCCATGACGCAGCGAGACGGGGATGGCGTCCATGATGGCCTCGCGCAGTCCGCAGAGAACGAGGATGAGGATGGCGACCCCCTCGACGAAGATGACGGCCATGGCCGCGTGCCAGTCACCACCCGCAACGCCGACGAGCGTGAAGGCCACGACGGCATTGACGCCCATGCCCGAGGCGCAGGCCAGCGGGCGGTTGGCGAAGGTCCCCATGAGGATGGTCATGACGCCGGCGCCCAGGCAGGTCGCCGTGACGGCCGCATTCGCAGGAATGCCTGCGGCGACCATCAGCGACGGGTTGACGGCGATGATGTACGCCATCGCAAGGAAGGTGGTGAGACCGGCCCTGATCTCCTGACCTGTGCTCGAGCCCCTCTCTACCGCCTTGAAGAACTGTTCCATTTCCATCCTTTCCTTCTCATGAGTGCAACGAAGACGCCGGCATTCCAGGCTCAGAATGCCGGCGTGTCCATCGGCGTCAGACGCCGCTTGAACCGAAGCCGCCCTCCCCGCGGTCGGTCTCGTCCAGACGATCGACCTCCTGGAGGGACACGATGGGGACGCGTTGTATGACAAGCTGGGCGATTCGATCGCCACGCGCGATGCAAATGTCATCCGTAGGGCTCAGGTTAATGGCGCAGACCTTGAGTTCGCCACGATAGTGGGCATCGACCAGGCCGGGCGTGTTGGCCATGGACAACCCCACCTTGTATGCCATCCCACTGCGTGGCTGCACGAAGCCCGCAAAGCCCTCGGGAATGGCAATCGCCAGACCGGTACCGATGAGACGGCGCTCAAGCGGCTTGAGCACAAGCTCCTCGTTCGAGCGTAGGTCCAGCCCCGCATCGCCAGCATAGGCATAGGTGGGCAGCCTGACCGTCGGGTCGAGGCGTTTGATGGGAAGCACGAGCTGTTCTGTTGTCATATGGAAAGGCTCCGAAGCTCTTCGTTGAACTCGTCGACGTCCTTGAAGTCTCGATAGACCGATGCGAAGCGAACGTAGGCGACCTTGTCGACATCCACAAGGCGCTGCAGGACCATCCGACCGATCTCCTGAGAGAGGACTTCCATGTGCCCGCCGTCCCTCAGCTCCGACTCGATGGAATCAATGAGAGCGTTGAGGGACCCGATGGGGATGTCGCGCTTGACGGTCGCGGCAACCAGGCCGCGCATGACCTTTTGGCGATCAAAGGTCTCCTTTCGCCCATCCTTTTTTATGACCAGGATGGGCATCTCTTCACGACGCTCGTACGTCGTGAAGCGCGTGCCACATTTGACACACTCACGCCTGCGCCTGATGGCATCCGTGCTTTCGGAAGGTCGAGAATCGACAACCTTGGACTCGTCACAACCGCACTTGGGACAGCGCATCTTCCCTCCCGATCTCTTGGATACCCTATGGGAAGATAGCACATGAAAGTTACCAGCTACGACAAGAGATGGGAAGTGCAACCGATTGGTTACCGCCTGACGGGAACGACGAGGGTCTGTCCGAGAGCAAGTTCGCTCGTGCCCAGGTGGTTGGCACGACGAATCCAGCTGCTAACGTCCTGGACGGATGCGCCCTCGACGCCGTGGTCCTCGGAGATGCTCCAAAGGGAGTCCCCCGCACTGACAGAGATCGTCTCGGTCCCGATGCCATCGAAGGTCTCGGCAAGCCTGGATTCCGACGCATCGGCCGTGACGACGGAGATGACGACGCACGCGATGAGGACGAGCGTGGCGCACAGGGCGAAGAGTGGACCCGCGAGGGCGCGGGTGGACCCTCTCGCGTCTCCTTCCGCGGTCGGGATGACGACGGCGTCGAGGCTTCCCTCGATAAGGGTGAATCTGGGCCGTGTGGAAGGGAGGGACTTAAGGGCAAGGCTGCCTTCTGTCGAACAGGGAGTGCTGCGGCTCATGGTTGATTCTCCTCTCGAAGTTGTCGCCATAGTTGTAAGCGAGACGCCGGACAACAATTCGATATGCCTTTCTTGGAACACGTGTACTATTCTAGGAACGTACGCCTGTTCGGTCAAGATATGTTTAGAACATTTGTTTGCGTTCGCAGAAGACGGCCTGTACAATGGGACCTGACAGGAGGAGACATCATGCCAAAAGACAGGCTCAGCAGGCGTCAGGCCCAGATATACGAGTTCATCTGTGGTTACACGGGTGAGCACGGTTATCCGCCTTCCGTGCGTGAGATAGGCGCTGCCGTCGGCCTTGCCTCACCCTCGACGGTCCACATGCATCTCAAGGTCCTTCAGGAGCTGGGCTACATTAAGCGCGACTCCAAGAAGCCCCGTACCATCGAGGTTGTGTCCGAGGGCGGCGATGCCACACCCCCCAGTCCCTCCACGCCTCTTGCAACGGTCGAGGAAGACGCATCCGCCAACGTCATCAGCCTTCCGCTGGTGGGTCGCGTCGCAGCTGGGACGCCCATCCTCGCAGAGCAAAACGTCGAGGAAACCCTGACTTTGCCGACGAGCATAGTCGGCGATTCGAGCTCCTTCGTCTTGCGTGTCAGAGGGCAGTCCATGATCAACGCAGGGATCTTCGATGGCGACTACATAGTCGTCAAGGAGCAGCATGAGGCACATGACGGCGAGATAGTCGTAGCCCTGATCGATGACTCAGCCACAGTCAAGACCTTCTATCGCGAAAGGGGCCGGGTGCGCCTCCAGCCAGAGAACGACACGATGAACCCCATCTATGTTGTAAACCCGACCATTCTGGGCAGGGTCACGGGACTCTTCCGCTCCATCTCGTAGCACAGGTCCCGCAACATGCCGCACATGATGGCCGACAAGCTCGGGCATGCCTCGACGACGGTGTCGGCTCTCAGGTCTGACGAGCCCGCAAAAGGTCGCCTCCATCTCTATGACGTGTTGCGCGGCTTCTCCGTCGTCTCGATGGTCGCGTTCCACCTTTGCTATGACCTCAAGTTCATCAATGGCGTGAGCCTGCCGTTCTTCGCGTCCCCCTTCCTGGATCTGTGGCGCAACAGCATCTCCTGGGCCTTCGTGCTCATCGCTGGCTGCATGTATCAGCACTCTCGTGACAACTTCAGGCGTGCGGGGAGGTATCTCGCGCTGGCGCTCGCGATCTATGTCGTGACGGCTGCGGTCAGGGTCGACACGCCCATCAGCTTCGGCATCATCTACTGCATGGGCGCCTGCACGCTCTCGGCCCGCCTGCTGGAACTTGTGCACCTGAGGCCTTCTGGTCCCGGCACGGCCTGCCTGATGTTGTTCGCGTTCGTCTGCCTGCTGGACCTCAAGAGCGGCTCGGTGGGGCTCGCGGGCATGAGACTCGAGCTTCCCGAGACGCTCTTCTCCACACCCTACCTCTCGTGGCTGGGACTTCCCGGTCCCCTCTTTACGTCCGGGGACTACTATCCGCTCCTCCCCTATCTCTTTCTCTACCTGGCCGGCACGGCAACGAGCGCGACGCTCGTACGCAACGGGCACCCCGCCGTGCTCGCGCGCCTTCGTGTCCGGCCGCTCGAGTTCCTTGGCCGTCATGCCCTCGAGGCCTATGTCATCCACCAGCCCGTCCTCCTGCTGGCGTCAAGGGCCATCGCGATGGCGATGACCTACTGACCGGCTCCCTCGATATAGGGGGCCAGGGCCTCCCGCATGCGCGGGTCCGCGCTCACGGTCGCCAGGAGCCCCTCAGGACGATACTCCTCCCGGATGACCCGGCAGCGCTCATGTACCTGCCTGAGCAGCGCACCCCTCTCATATGGGACAAGCGCCGTAATGACCTCGTCGCCCCGTGCGGCCTCCTCGGCGATGCGATACAGGAGGCCGGGGATACCCCGACCTGTCAGGGCGCTGATGGGAACGGCATCGGGGGCGCCCGTGCGCAACAGGGCGAGCTCCTCGTCATCCAAGGCATCGATCTTGTTGAAGACGACGACCGTCGGAGTCTCCGATGCAGAGATGTCCCCCAGGATGCGGCGCACGGCGGCAATCTCCTTCCGGACGTTGCCGTCCGAGGCGTCTGCCACGAGCAGGACCAGGTCGGCAGCCATGACCTCCGCGAGGGTCGACTTGAAAGACTCGACGAGCGTGGTGGGGAGCTTCTGTATGAAGCCGACCGTATCGGTAACGGTGACCTTCCTGCCCGCGTCCAGCACCATCGACCTCGTCGTGGGGTCAAGCGTGGCGAAGAGCTCGTCCTTGACGTAGGCGCCCGCCCCCGTGAGCCTGTTGAGCAATGTGGACTTCCCCGCATTGGTGTAGCCGGCAAGCGCCACCCTGAAGACGCCCGAGTCCCACCGTGCCTTGCTCTGGACCTTGCGACGGCCCTCAAGCCTCCTGAGCTCCTTGCGCAGGCACGAGATGCGGTCCCTCACGAGACGTCTGTCTACCTCGAGCTGGCTCTCTCCCTGGCCGAACCTGCTACCGATGCCGCCACGCGCCTGTTCCCTCACGAGATGGCTCCACATCCCTCGGAGACGGGGAAGCAGGTACTGCAGCTGCGCGAGCTGCACCTGGAGCCTACCCTCGCGCGTGGTGGCATGCTCACCGAAGATGTCCAGGATGAGGGCCGTCCTGTCGATCACCTTGGTCGGCTCGCCAACTATCCTCTCGAGGTTAGACTGCTGCGAGGGAGTGAGCTCATCGTCGAAGATGACAACGTCGGCATCGAGCGAGTGCACCATCCGCACCAGCTCGCCCGCCTTGCCGCTTCCGATGAAGGTGCGGGGGACGGGTGCGTCGAGCCTCTGCACCATCGTCGCGACCACCACGGCGCCGTCGGTCTCGGCAAGGCGGGCGAGCTCGGCCATCGACTCCCCGATCGGCCAGTCGGACTCCCTCCGCTCCACGCCGACGAGGACAGCCCGCTCGGGCACGGGGGCAGTCGGGTGTGGCGTAAACCTAGGCATGCCCACGGCCCTCCCCGCCCCCAAGGGCAAGCCCGCCTGGAGACACGGTTGGGGCTACAGAGCTGAGGACGACCTGCAGCGCCGCGTCCTCGTCCAGCTCGTCGTAGTCGAGCCACCGCACGCGTCCGTCATGCTCGAACCAGGAAAGCTGGCGCTTGGCATACCTGCGCGTCCTCGTCTTGGCCCGCTCCTTCGCCGCATCGAGCGTGCATGCGCCCGCAAGGTAGTCCATGACCTCCTCGTAGCCGATGGCCTGCCGTGCGGTCAGGGCCTCTCCCAGGCCCCTGCCGAGGAGGCCCTGGACCTCCTCGACGAGCCCGGCCTCAAACATGGCGTCGACACGCCGGCCTATCCTCCGGTAGAGCCTGGGGCGATCCATGCGGATGCCAAACAGCAGCGCGGGGTAGTGGGGCATGCGCTCGTGCAATCCCGCGTGCCGGACGGCATAGGACCCCCCCTCGTCACAGAGCTCGAGCGCGCGCACGACGCGACGCACGTTGTGGGGATGGATGAGCGCCGCACTTGCCGCATCCCTCTTGCATAGCAGGGCATAGAGGGCAAGGCTGCCGTTGCTCTCGGCATAGGACTGATAGCGTGCGCGACGCGGGTTGTCGGAGTCACCCGGTGGGAACTCCATCTCGTCTATCACCGCGTTGAGGTAGAGTCCTGTCCCCCCGCAAAGGACGGCGGGAAGGCCTCGTGCGAGAAGGTCGTCAACACAGCGGCGGGCGTCGTGCTGGAAGAGCTTCGCCGAGAAGTCCGTGCCCACGTCCGCCACGTCCACCATCAGCAGGGGGACGCGCCTCTCGGAAGGCGGCGTCTTGGCCGTGCCCACGTCCATGCCACGATACACCTGCATGGCGTCGACGGAGACGACCGAGGTGCCCAGCGCAAGGGCCACACGATCTGCCAGCGAGCTCTTGCCTGAGGCGGTGGGTCCGACGATGCAGATGACGGGCATGGCGCTCATCGTGGAAGGCCCGCCAGCTCACCCCTGAGATACCAGGTGCGCGCCTCCGTGACGTGCACGTCACAGAGCGTTCCGACGAAGTCCCCCGCATGAGACCCCTCGGGAAGGTCGAGGAGGACCGTCTGGTTGTGGGGACTGTGCCCCACCAACACGCGATCATCCTTCTTGGAGGCCCCCTCGATGAGCGCCTCCACCCGAGAGCCCTGGTACGGGACATTGGCCTCGTGCGCAAGCCGCTCCACGAGGGACGCGAGGCGGTCGAAGCGGCCCTGGATCACCTCTCGCGGGGTGTCGTCGGTGATCCTTGCTGCGGGCGTACCCGGGCGCCTGGAGTAGATGAAGGTGTACGCAGACGCGAAGCCGACCTCCTCCACCAGCGAGAGCGTGTCGAGAAAGTCCTCCTCGGTCTCGCCAGGGAAGCCCACGATGATGTCGGTCGAGAGGGCTATCCCAGGGATGGCGGCCTTGATGTCGCGAATGACGTCGAGATAGCCCTCTCGCGTGTAGCTGCGATTCATCGCCTTGAGGATGCGGGTCGAGCCGCTCTGGACGGCGAGGTGGAGATGCGGCATCACATTGGGCGTCCCCGCCATCGCGGCGATGGTCTCGGCGGAGAGGTCCTTGGGGTTCGACGAAGTGAACCGTATGCGCTCTACGCCCGTCTCCCCCACCGCTTGCAGAAGCTCGGCGAAGCGAGGTTCGCCATAGAGGTCTCGCCCGTAGGAGTTGACGTTCTGTCCGAGCAACGTGATCTCGCGGACCCCGTCGGCAACGAGGCGGGCGCACTCGTCGACTACGCGCTCGAACGCACGACTCCGCTCTCGTCCACGGACGTGGGGCACGATGCAGTAGGTGCAGAAGTTGTCGCAGCCCGTCATGATGGGAACCCAGGCGTGGAAGTCCTGCTCGCGATGGCTGGGCAGCTCGGCCGAGAAGCCCCTGCCCTCCTCGGACGTGTCGACGTGGACGCGGCCGCCCCCCTCCTCGAGCGCCTCGACCAGAAGGGCGGGGACAGATGCCAGGGCACTCGTTCCGAAGACGACATCGACGTTGGGGATGTGCTCTCTGAGGCGATCTCCGTCGCGCTGGGCGATGCAGCCGCCCACGGCGACGACGCGCCTGCCCGAGGGCGGCCGAGGCAGCCTTACAAGGTTGGAGGCCTCCCCAAAGAGGTGGGTGTCGGCCTTCTCGCGGACCGAGCAGGTCATGAAGACGACTATGTCCGCCTCATCGGGTCCCTGTACAGCCACGCAGCCGCAATCGTCCAGAAGGCCGGCGACGCGCTCCGAGTCGTGCAGGTTCATCTGGCAGCCGAAGGTGCGGACGAAGTAAGTCTTGCCCACAAGCTCACCGACGCGTGCCACTACATCAGCCCCGTAGCGCCATCGTCAGGGGACTTTGCCGTGCCCACCTGGGGAACGAGCCGGTGCACGTAGACGGCGATCCTGATGGCCGTACGCGTCTCGCCGTTGATCTCAATGTCGGCGAAGGTCGGGGCGCAGGAGATGTCGACTCCTGTGGGTATGAGGAAGCCACGGGCGATGGCGACGGCCTTGACCGCCTGGTTGACGGCGCCCGCACCCACCGATTGGATGTTGACGGGGACGCCGTCCTTGACCATGCCGGCAATGGCGCCGGCAACGGACGCCGGCGAGGATTTGCTCGAGACCTTCAGAAACTCCATGCACTACTCCTGGGCAATGAAACTAATGCGTTTTCCTGCTTCGATGCTACAAGCCGATGGATTGGTAGCTGCATTCTACCTGCAACTAGTCGCCCTCGTCCACCTCGAACGTGACGGTTATCCTGCCCCGTGTGACGCGCACCCTGGGATCGGAGCGCAGCGTGAGGTAGTAGCGGTCGGCCAGCAGGGCAAAGTCGCGCTCCATCACTCGAGAGAACTCGTCCTGGTCATCACGGGTTATCCTGAGCCCACGGCTGTCCCTGAGGAGGTCCACCTCAGCCCCCCCGTCCGAGGGCTTGTGCGTGAGGCGGGAGAGGACGCTGCGCAGGGGTCTGACCTGGCCCGCCATGATGCGATGGGCCGTGCGCTCGGACACCTCGAGGCCCATGGAGTCCGCAACCTCCCGGAGCTCACCGGCATCTGCGGCTGCGGCCAGGCGCTCCAGCACGGGCAGCTCCCGCAGGCTGTCGACGAAGAGCAGGTCGGTCGAGGAGAGGCTCGGCTTGACACGACGTCGTGCCGTGGCGACGATCTCCGCCGGGGAGCCGACGTACACATCGCAGACGCCCCGTTCCTCAAGGGCGAACTCGCAACAGCTGCGGATGATGTTGTGGGGCCCACGGACAACCGTCTGCACGCCATCGTCATCCGCGCCCACGGAAGGCCAGCTGGACTGGTCGGCACGCTCGGGGAGCCGCGTGGCGTCCGTCACAACCCGAATGGAGGAGCCCTTGTCAGGCGCCGAGTCCATGACCCGGGCGGAGCTTGCGTTCTCCCTGACGGAGAAGAGTGCCATGCCCCTGCCATGGACGCCCCAGCGGTCCATGCGCATGGACTCGAGCTTGGAGGTCACGCGCGCGTCGAAGACGCGCTCCCTCATGTCCTGGGGAATGCCCGAGCCGTCATCGACGACCGTGAGTGTCCTGGTGTCCCCGCCACGGGCCGTGGCGACGAATATACGACGGGCCCCGGCATCGCGCGAGTTGCGTAGCATCTCGACGACCACGTCCTCGACGCAGCGTATGTCATGCTTGGCCTGGCGACGCTCCGCCTCGGCAACGCGAAGGCGGACGTAGCCACCTCCCAGGTTCTCCTCGACGCGAAGCGACCCCTCGCCACCATGCGAGGCGACGAAGTCTGCGAGGTCCGATGAGACCGCTGCCACGGGACTGGGCCTACTTGGCGATGTCGACGGCACGGGATTCGCGGATCACGACGACGCGGACCTGGCCCGGGTACTCCATCTCGTCCTCGATCTGCTTTGCGATGTCGTGGGCGAGGACGCAGGACTCCGCATCGGAGATCTTCTCGGGCTCGACCATGACGTGGAGTTCGCGGCCGGCCTGCATGGCATAGGTGCGCTGGACGCCCTCGTGCGCGTTGGAGATCTCCTCGAGCTTCTCGAGCCGCTTGATGTAGTTCTCCGCAGACTCGCGGCGGGCTCCGGGGCGTGCGGCCGAGATGGCGTCCGCTGCCTGCACGATCACGTCGAGGACGGCGTTCGGCTCCACGTCGGCGTGGTGTGCCTCGATGGCGTGGACGATGTCGGGACGCTCTCCGTAACGGCGGCAGAGATCGGCGCCGATGACTGCGTGGGGTCCCTCGACCTCATGGTCGATGGCCTTGCCCAGGTCATGCAGAAGACCCGCGCGCTTGGCAGGGGCGGTGTCGATGCCCAGCTCGCTTGCCATGATGCCGCAGAGGGCAGAGACCTGGACGCTGTGCTGGAGGACGTTCTGGCCGAAGGATGTGCGGTAACGCAGGGCACCCAACACCTTGATGATCTCGGGGTGAAGGTCATGGATGCCCGCGTCGAACGCGGCCTGCTCGCCCGCCTCCCGCACGCGCTCGTTCACGAGCGTCTCCGCCTTTTTGTACATCTCCTCGATGCGCGCGGGGTGGATGCGGCCGTCGGCTATGAGGTTCTCGAGTGCGACGCGGGCGGTCTCTCGACGCACGGGGTTGAAGCTGGAGAGGACGACCGTCTCGGGCGTGTCGTCGATGACGAGGGAGACGCCTGAGACCTGCTCGAACGTGCGGATGTTGCGGCCCTCGCGACCGATGATGCGTCCCTTGAGGTCATCGGAAGGGATGTGGACGGAGGTGACGGTTATCTCCCCCGCCTGATCTGCCGCACAGCGCTGGATGGCGCAGGAAATGATCTCGCGGGCCGTCTTGTCGGCCTGCGCGCGAACGCGCTGTTCGGACTCACGCAGAATCTGAGCCTCGTCGCGGACGGACTCGGCACGCACACGGTCCAGGAGCTCCTGGTGGGCATCGTCCTTGGTGAGGACGGCGATGCGCTCGAGCTCGCTGGTCTGACGGGCGAAGAGCTCGTCCACCTCGACGCGGCGCTTCTCGATCTGGCCCTGGAGACTGGAGAGCTGGTGCTCCTTGCGGTCGAGCGAGTCGCTCCTGCGGTCGAGGGACTCCTCGCGCTGCATGATGCGATTCTCCATGGACTGGAGCTCCTGCTTGCGCTTGCGCTCCTCGCCCTCGGACCTCTGCTTGAGTTGAATTATTTCCTCACGCGCCTCGACGAGGGCCGCCTTCTTGGCGGTCTCGGCATCACGGCGCGCATCGTCCTGTATCCTGGCCGCCTCGCTTCGCGCCGTCTCGACGGCACTCTTGGCCTCCTGCACCTTCGAGTTGTTTCCAGATGTCGCAAAGAGGTACGCCGCCACGGCACCGACGACCAGACAGACCACAGCAATGATGATTTCCATTTGTATCCCCTCAGATGTAGCGCAGAAAGACTGGTTCAGGAGACCGGCGCGCACGCGTACCGGAACCCGCCATCCGAGGTACATCCCGCCCTTGGTGAAAACCAGGCATATCGAGAGGTGCAGAACGCTATAAGACGTCGGCATTCAGCAGACGAGAAATGACTCAAACGGCTCCTAAATCGTAAGTTCACTTGGCAAAAGTGTCAAATTATCAGCCTGGGCTAACGCCAGGCGGCACCATAATCCACGGAAAAGACGGCGGACGGGAAGGGGGTCACCCCGTGGCGAGCTCGCGGGCAACCCGATGTGCCAGGCCCACGTCAAAGCCCCTCGTGCATAGGAAGCGCACGACCTGGGCGTAGGGATCCCTCCCCGAGAAGGATCGCATCGACGCGAGCCCAAGGGCACGCCGGTACTCGCTGTCGCGCTCGAAGTACTCCTCGGGCCATGCGGGGAGCCCGTCGACGTCGATCCCCCTGCGCCGGAGCTCAAGGGCGATCTTGCGCGCACCCCAACCACAGGAGATCCTGCTACGGACGAAGGCGTCGGCATAGCGGGCGTCGTCGAGGACTCCGCTCTCGACGTAGCGCTCGATCTGGTTGTCTACGACCGACTGCGAATAGCCGTCGCGACGTAGCCTATCCGTCATCTCCCCCACCGAGTAGTCGCGCCTGCCCACGAGCCATTCCGCGCGCAGGCCACAGCATGACTCCTCCGTGCGATGGAGCTCGAAGAGGAGCTCCTCACGACTTGCCACGGTGCGCCCGCCCGACCCCTTGAGGGCAAGGAGTCGCTTCCCGACGGCCCTTGGGACAAGGAGGCGCTCCTCTCGCTGTGTGCCCGCCTCGATGACAAGCGTGGCCCGTGGCCTCATGCCACCCAAGGAGGCCTGCTCGCGACTGGGAAGTTCCACGTCCCACGAGAGTGCCTTCACGCCTGCAGACGAGGGAGTGCCTCCCTTCGGCCTCCCAGGGACCCGTCTGGACGCTCCGCTATTCGACACCGGACTCTCCGGAGGCATCCAGCGGCTCGCCGACACGCTCGTCACCCAGCTCGAGGCCACAGGCAACACGCACCTTGTGGTCGATCTCGTCCATGAGATCGGGGTTGGCCATCAGGAACTCCTTGGCGGCCTCACGCCCCTGTCCCAAGCGCTCCGTGCCATAGGTGAACCAGGCCCCGCTCTTGTTGACGATGTCGAAGTCGACCGCCATGTCGAGGAGCGAGCCCTCCTTGGAAATGCCGGTGCCGTACATGATGTCGAACTCCGCCTGCTTGAAGGGTGGTGCGACCTTGTTCTTGACGACCTTCACGCGGACGCGGCTGCCGACGCTCTCCCCGTTCCTCTTGATCGAGTCGATGCGACGGATGTCCATGCGCACCGACGAGAAGAACTTGAGCGCCCGCCCCCCCGGCGTCGTCTCTGGGTTGCCGAACATCACGCCGATCTTCTCGCGCAGCTGGTTGATGAAGATGCAGGTGGTCTTGGACTTGGAGAGGGAGCCGGCGAGCTTGCGCAGGGCTTGGCTCATGAGGCGCGCCTGGAGTCCGACCGTCGTGTCACCGATCTCACCCTCGATCTCCGCGCGCGGGACGAGTGCCGCGACCGAGTCCACCACCACCACGTCGATGGCACCGGAACGCACGAGCATGTCGCAGATCTCCAGCGCCTGCTCACCCGTATCCGGCTGGGAGATGAGCACCTCGTCGATGTCTACGCCTATGCGGGCGGCATAGCCCGGGTCGAGGGCGTGCTCCGCGTCTATGAAGGCGACCACGCCACCCATGGCCTGCGCCTCTGCCAGCACCTCCAGGGAGAGCGTGGTCTTACCCGAGGACTCGGGCCCGTAGATCTCGATGATGCGACCACGCGGGACGCCGCCGATGCCCAGTGCGGCATCCAGCGCAAGTGAGCCGGTGGGAATGGCCTCGATCTCGAGGTCGGGACCGTCCTCGCCGTACTTCATGATGGCGCCCTTGCCGAACTTCTTCTCTATCTCCGAGGTTGTGGCCTCGATCATCTTCTCGCGCTCTTCCCCGTAGGTCTTCTCGTGGACCTCGCGGGTGGCACCCTTGCTTCTGGCCATTGCTGCTCCTTCGTAGACTGCAACTTGCAGGGTATACGAACAACCGTTCGTAGTCAATCCTCCCGAACGATGGTATGCCATGCGTCTTGCGATGCGACCCACGCACGCTTGCACAGGGCTCGCGCGTCACCTCAGTCTGGGGAACATTCCTCGAGAGCCTCGAGGAGCAGTGACAGGGCGGTGGCCACGGCCTTGGCCCTCACCGCGTCCCGGTCCCCGCCGAAGTGATGGCAGAGCGCGCAGTCCGTCGAGGGGGAGGTGGCGCCAAACCAGACGGTGCCGACCGGTTTGCCCCTCTCCTCGCCCCCGGGCCCCGCGATGCCCGTCACGGAGACGGCGACATCGGCGGCGAGCGCGGCCCGGACGCCGGCGGCCATCTGCGTGGCACACTCCGGGGAGACGGCACCCACGGCAGCGTCATCGAGGACCTCGGACGAAACGCCCAGGAGATCGCGCTTCACGGCAAGCGCATAGCTGACGATGCCGCCGCGCACCACGGCGGAGGAGCCGGGGATGGCGGTGAGCTCGCCGCAGACCAGGCCGCCGGTGCAGGACTCGGCCACGGCAAGCGTCAGCCGCCGCCCCTCGGCCCGACGGACGACCTTGCGGGCCAGGGCCCTGAGCTCGTCTGCGGAGGGGGTAGCTATGTCGCCCCGGGGGCTGTCGCTATGTCTCATCGGAGATGACCCCCCAGGACTTGGCGAAGTAGTCGGCGCCAGACCACGCCGTCAGGACGACGGCGACCAGCAGCAGCAGCCGGGAGAGGGTCGCGAGTGCCAGGCAGGGACCTCCTACCGGCAACGCGCGACACAGCAGCAGTCCCGAGATGGAGACCATCGTCGTGGCGGTCTTCCACTTGCCCAGGCTGCTCGCCGCCACGACCGTGCCCCGGGACGCCACGACCATGCGCAGGCCCGAGACGAGGAACTCGCGCGCCACTATGACGAGCAGCACCCACGCCGAGACGTCACCCACCTCGAGCAGGAAGCAGAGCGACACCACGACGACGAGCTTGTCGGCGATGGGGTCGAGGAACTTCCCGAAGGTCGTGACCTCCCCCCTGCTGCGGGCCAGATAGCCATCGAGCTTGTCTGTCAGCGAGAGCGCCATGAAGAGCAGGGCGACGGCGAGCGACGGAAGGTGCAGCGCGGTACCGTCACCCGACCCCATGAGCTCGGCACAGAGGAGCCAGGCGGGAACAAGGGCGACGCGCACGCAGGTCACGATGTTAGCGGAAGTCCAGATGCCAGTACTTCTCTCCACCGTCCTAGCCCTCCCCCACCATCTCGCCGACCAGCTCGTAGCAGAACGAGTCGACGAGCCGCACGCAGACGCGCTCGCCGACCGTCGCCTCGCCCGAGGCGATGTGGACTGCACCGTCGCAGTCGGGCGCCTGGAACCACGCATGGCCGACCAGCTCGGGGCCATCGCCCGCGTCCTCGACTCCGTCTATGATGACGTCGACGACCTCGCCGACATGTCGTGCCGTGGCGGCAAAGCCCAGCTGTTCGGCCACATCGAGGAGGCGCTGGGTGCGATCGAGCTTGACGTCCTCGGGAACCTGGCCGTCCATCCGAGCCGCCTTGGTCCCCTCCTCCCGTGAATAGGAGAACACGGACATGTAGTCGAACTCCTGCTCCCGGAAGAAGTCGAGCAGCTCGTCCGCCTGGTCGTCCGTCTCGCCCGGAAAGCCCACCATGCCGGTCGTGCGCAGCACCATGCCGGGGATCTCGCTTCGCAGCCGATCGAAGAGCGCGCGTAGCCGGTCTATCGAGCCCGTACGCCCCATTGAGGCAAGGACGCGCTCGTCGCAGTGCTGTATGGGGATGTCGATGTAGGAGAGGACCTCCTCGGTGTCGCGTATGGTCGCGATGAGCTCGTCGGTCATCCCCTCGGGCTGCAGGTACAGCACGCGCACCCAAGCACCATAGGGCCTGACCGCCGCCGCGACCTCGCGCAGGAGCCATGCGAGGGTGCGCCCGCCACCGAGGTCGGAGCCCCATATGCCGGTATCCTGGCCGATGAGGACGACCTCGCGGGCGCCGCCCTCCATGAGCCGCTCGACCTCGGAAAGAATCTCGCCCTCAGGGCGCGAGGCGTAGCGTCCCCGGATGCGGGGGATCGCGCAGAAGGCGCAGAACCTGTCGCAACCCTCGCTGATCTTGACGTAGGCGCTGGCGCCCTCGACCGTACGCAGCGCCCGCGACGTCGCCTCGTTCGAAAAGGACGCGCCCCCCATGCCCAGGACGTCCCTCACCACAGCGACGATGCCGTCCTCCTCGTCGGCGCGGACGAAGGCGGCGACCTCGGGGAGTTGGGCAGCCAGTTCCGCCCCGTAGCGCGATGGGACACAGCCGCACATGACGATGGGACGGCGGCGCACGCCCTCGGACACGTCGTCGGCGAGCTCGAGGGTCGCCTCGATGGACTCCGAGGTCGCGGAGGCCAGGAACGAGCAGGTGTTGATGATGACGACATCCGCATCGTCGACGTCGCGGACCTCGTCGAAGCCAGCGTTGATGAGGAGGGCGCGCATGCGGTCCGTGTCGACCTCGTTCTTGGCACAACCAAGAGTCACGAAGAGGCAGGAGCCAAAGGGGGCCCTATCTGTAGTTGACGTATTGGAGAGGCTGTCCATAGTCCCTTTCCCTGAGCATGGAGATGACCTGCTGAAGCGTGTCGCGCGAGGCCGAGCTCACGCGGAGCTTGTCGCCCTCCACCGTTGCCTTGCACTTGAGCTTGAGGTCGCGGATGTCCTTGGCGATCCTCTTCGCGGTGTCCTGGTCGATGCCCTGGACGACGTGAGCCCCCTGCCTGACGGATGCCCCTGCGGCAGGCTGGGGCCGCTCCCAGTCGAGCGCCCCGAGGTCGATTCGACGCTTGGCGAGCTTGGCATTCAGCACGTCTGCGACCTGCGAGGCGACGAACTCCGACGGGGCGCCTATCGTGAAGCGGGCGTCCTTCTTGGAGAACTCGATGGTCGCACCCGTCTGCTTGAGGTCATAGCGTTGCGTGAGCTCGCGCGCAGCCTGCTGATAGGCGTTGTCAACCTCCTGGAGGTCGACTGTAGAGACGATGTCGAAACTGGACTCCTTTGCCATCGCCATCCCCTTTCCATGATGTCTGTGCCGTCAGTTGGAGCTCTTCGGGCCCTTCGGGCCGCCCGAGCCTTTCGGCCCACCGGTCGTGTGCTTGGATGCCGAGGCCGTGGCCGCAGACGTCGTGTCTGCGGCCCCCTCGGGGGCCGTCTCGTCCGAGGCGTCTGCCGACGCGCCGGACGTCTCCCCGTCACTCGAGGTCGCCTCGGCCGTCGCATCAGTCGGGCTCGGCTTGGTGCCTTGGATCGTCAGCGTGCCGATGCCCGACGTCTTTGAGTCGAACTTCTGGGTCGTGCCGTTCTTCGTGACCGTCACGGCGGTGGTGTTGCTCACCTGGACCGTCATGGACTCCGTCACCGTGTAGCTGTTGTCCCACGGCCCTGTGACCTGCTCGGCCACGACACTGGTGCCATCGACCTCGATCTCGAGCCAGGTGACCTCGCCGTCGGCCACGCTCACCTCGACCCTGGTCTCGGTGTTGGCCTCCTTCTGCTTCTGCGCCTCCTTGGCCTCCGCCGCCTCCTTGGCGGCCTCCGCCGCCTCGTCGCTCTTGCCGGCGCTGCCGTTCGACGGGGTGCCCGACGGGTCGGACCCACCCGTGTCGCTCGACGTGCTCACCGAGACCGTCCTCCCCGACGTGGCCTTGGCGCTGACGCAGGAGCTGACCGACGTGATGATGATCACCGTGAGGATGATCACGGCCAGGACCGACACCAGGATCATCGTCCTCCTGCCATCCGAGAAGAACTCCTCCACCAGGCCGACGATGCCACCGCGCCTCGGCTGCCTACGCCGTGGGCGCCCCCTCCGGTCGGCGTCGCGGGGCTTCCGGCGCCTCTGGACGTTGGGCCTGTCGACGTTGGCGATGTTGCGTGAGGAGCGCCTGCCTGATGTCGTTGACGCGGCCTCGTAGGGACGCGCGTCATCGTAGCGAAGGTCGTCCACGTACTCGCCCGTCCCGACGCGGCGGGTCAGCACGCTATCGCGACCCGCACGTTCGGCCCTGCCCTCGGCCCCGGTGTAACGGGAGGGGTAGCCCGAGGGGTCCTGCAGCCGGGGGCGGGCCTGGGAGGGTTTCGCCCTCGTCCCGTAGGAGGGGACGTCCCTGCCCGTGTAGCGTCGCTCCCCTCCCCCGCCATAGCCACGCCCACGCTGGCTGACGAGCGGGCTCGAGACGTTGCGAGAGCGCGGCGGCGATGTGGTGGCGAAGCTTCCGAGGTCGCCCGCATAGCCACCTGAGGTGGGAAGGAGGCCCCTGCCCCCCTCGTAGCTCTCATGTCGGGGGCGCTCCCGCGGCAGTTCGTACTCCACCTCTTCCTCACGGCTGTAACGTCGCCTGCGCACGGGAGCGGCACCGCGGCCACGCTCGTGCTCGAAGAGGTCGGAGGTGAACTGGCTCACGACGACGCGGGTGTTCAGGCCGAGGTAGCGAGCATACGAGGAGAGCATGCCCTGGGCGTAGCCGCTCTTGGGCATGTTGGCGAAGTCGCCCTCCTCGAAGGCCATGAGAACCTGCTGCTTGAGGCGCAGGACCTGGGAGGCCTGGGCGATGGAGAGCCCAAGCTGCCTCCTTCTGTCGACGAGCATCTCGCTGAAGCGAGGTCGAGCCATGCGCTACACCTCCCTGTACGTCGCCTCTGCCACCTTAAGCTCCTCGAGCCCGTCCTTGTCGACGAGGACGTCTCGGGGCTTGGAGCCATCGGGGGGGCCCACGACGCCCTTCGCTTCGAGCATGTCCATGATGCGACCCGCCCTAGCGTAGCCCACCTTGAGCCGACGCTGGAGGCCCGAGGTCGAGCCGAGGCGAGAGTCCACAACTATCTGGGCGGCCTCCCAGACGAGGGGATCGTCCTCCTCTCCGACGTCCGCGGGCGCGGTTCCGGGCTGCCCGGGGACGACCTGGGAGAGGATCTCCTCGTGGTAGTCGGGCTCCGCCTGGTCGCGGATGAACTCGACCACCGAGTTGATCTCGGAGTCGGAGGTGTAGCAGCCCAGCACGCGCTTGGGCGTGAGGCCGCGGTCCTTGAAGAGCATGTCGCCGTTGCCCAGCAGGCGCTCCGCGCCGGTCTCGTCGAGGATGACGCGGGAGTCGATGCCCGAGGAGACCTTGAGGGCGACGCGGCTGTCGATGTTCGACTTGATGAGCCCGGTGACGACGTTTGCCGACGGGCGCTGCGTCGCGATGACCAGGTGGATGCCGGCGGCACGCGCGAGCTGGGCGATGCGGACAATCGACGCCTCGACGTCCTTGCCCGCGACCATCATGAGGTCGGAGAGCTCGTCGATGATGACCACGAGGTAGGGCATGGGCTCAGGGGGGTTGTCCATCTCGGCGAGCTTTCCGCTCACGCACATCTTGTTGTAGACCCTGATGTCGCGTGCGCCCGCGCGCTCGAAGACCTTGAGGCGGCGCTCCATCTCGGAGACGGCCCACTGCAGCGCCGAGGCAGCCTGACGGGGCTCGGTCACGACCGGCACATAGAGGTGCGGCAGGCCGTTGTAGGCACTGAACTCGACGCGCTTGGGGTCAATCATGATGAGCCTGACCTGCTTGGGGGTCGTACGCATGAGCAGGGACATGATCATGGAGTTGATCATGACGGACTTGCCCGAGCCGGTGGTGCCGGCAACGAGCATGTGGGGCATCTTGGAGATGTCCGCTATGACCGGACGCCCGGAGGAGTCACGCCCGATGGCGACCTCGAGGGGGCCGCCCGAGGCATAGGGCAGGACGTCACCAAGATGGACGTTCTGCCGCTCCTTGTTGGGGATCTCGATGCCCACGAAGGAGGTGCCGGGTATCGGCGCAAAGATGCGGACCTTCTCGGCGGCGAGCGTGAGGGCGATGTCATCCTCGAGGTTGCGGATCTTGTTGACGCGCTCCCCTTCCCCCATCTCGACGCGGAAGGTGGTCACCAGCGGGCCCGAGACGTAGTCGACGACGCGGCTGCGCAGCCCAAACTCCTGCAGCGTCCCCTGGAGGCGCCGCATCGTCTCCTCCAGCTCGTCGGCAGAGCTGGAGGAGAGGGCGCTGTTGGGGTTGGAGCTGAGCATCGAGAACGGGGGGAGCTCGTATCCCTCGGCGGCGTCGCCCGGTCGCTTCGAGCCGCCTGCGGCGGCGCGACCCGGACGCGGCTGGATCGTCGTGACCGCAGGAGCCGCGGCGTTCGGCGCCGCGGCGGCAGACGAATCGAGGGGGTGCGCGTGGGCTGCGGACCGGGGGCTGGGCACGCGACGGTCAGCCCTGCCCCGCTTGGGCCTGACGACGGCCTTCGTCGGCACCGCCTGCTGCAGGAAGTCCGGGACCACAGGTGCGGGAGGGATGCTTGCCGGGGAGCCATCCGACCCTCCGGTGGGTGCCGCGACCGCATCCGCCGGACAGGCGATCTCGACGTCGAGGTCCGGATGCCTCTTACGACGCAGGAGCCTCGTGGGCTCGACCTCGTCCTGGTCCGCATCCACCTGATGCCCTGCCTTTGGCTTTCTTCCCCGGACGAGGACGCTCGTCTTGCGGGAGCCGATAAAGCTGGTCTTGGGCTCCTCGAGGTCGCCTTCCACCTCTCCCGCGGCCGTCGCGCCGCCATAGGCATCGGCGAAGCGGGCGCCCGCGCGGGGGCGCTCGCGCGAGCCCCCAAGGGAATCCCGTATGCCGGAGAGGCGCAGGCGCAGGCGCACGACGGTATCCGATACGGAGAAGCCGCACACGATCACGCCGGCGACGATCGTTCCCACGAGCACGACGTCTCCCACGGGACGCCCGACGAGCTGGAGCAGAGACCACGCCAGGGCGCCACCGACATAGCCCCCCCGCGCGCGGGCGGACTCGGCGACAAGCACCAGGGAGGGGTCGCTGTCGGCGCCCGGCAAGCTCAGGGAGAGCAGGCCCAGGACGGCGAGCACGACCAGGAGCAGCCCCACGATGACGCGGACTCCCGTCACCTCACCTTCCTCCACAAAGAATGTGGCCGAGAACAGGATGATGGAGACGGGCAGGAGCAGCGCCCCGACACCAAAGGAGAGCTCGAGGAACTCGCCTGTCGCCTGGGTGACGGGAGCGCTGCTGGGCGAGACGATCGAGATGACCATGGCTATTGCGACGACGATCATGAGGACGGCGATGACGTCACCGACGGCGCTGCCCCTGACGGGCGCGGGCGGCACGGGGACGGAGCCCCGGCGCCTGGCTCCTGCCCCGGCCTTGCTGCTCTTCCTCTTTTGTGCGTTTGACCTGTGACCAGAGGACATCTAAACCTCCATCACGACCGGAATCACCATCGGCCGCGTACGGGTCTTGCCCCACAGGTAGTTCGAGAGCCTGTTGCGGGCCGTCTTGCGGAGGGTGTCCATCGTGATGCCCTCCTTGCGGGCGCTGCCCTCGACGGACTCGCGCACGCTGTCCTGAATATCGCCCATGAGCTCGTCGATGGCGAAGGAGACGCCCCGACACGACAGCTCGACGCCGCCCACCTTGCCCGTTCGCTTCGAGACGGTCACGACGCAGGTGACGATGCCATCGCTTGCGAGCTTCTGGCGGTCACGGAAGACGATGGGGTCGGCATCCGTGACGGAGAGGCCGTCAACGTAGACGATGCCCGACTCGACGGGGGCTCCCCACGAGACCTTGCCGTTGCGTACCTCGAGGGCGTCCCCGTTGTCCGCGATGAAGATGTGGTCGCTCCTGATGCCCATCTGCTCGGCCAGGTGGGCGTGCGCGCGCAGGTGCACCGCCTCTCCATGGACTGGCATGAAGTAGTGCGGACGCGCCATGGCCAGCATGAGCTTGAGCTCCTCCTGGCTCCCATGTCCCGAGACGTGGACGAGGGTGGACGACTTGTCGAAGATGGTGCAGCCTATCTTGGCGAGCGAGTTGACGATGGACTGGACGCTCTTCTCATTGCCGGGAACGGGCGTCGCGGAGATGATGACCGTGTCGTTTGCGGTGATCGTCAGCGACTTGTGGTCCCCGTTCGCCATGCGTGCGAGCGCGCTCATGGGCTCGCCCTGGCTGCCGGTGCACATGACGACTATCTTGTCGTCGGGAATGTCGTCGACCTCGAACGCATCGATGATGTCCCCGTCGGAGATCCTGAGATAGCCCAGCTCGCGGGCGATCTTGGTGTTGGTGACCATGGAGCGACCGGTGACGACGACCTTGCGGCCGACCGCAGTCGCGGCGTCGCAGATCTGCTGGAGCCGATGGATATGGGACGAGAAGGACGCGACGAACACGCGGCCGGGAGCGTTCTTGATGATGTGGCGCAGGGCGGGGCCGACGGCGGACTCCGAGGGGGTGAAGCCCGGACGCGTCGCGTTGGTGGAGTCAGAGAGCAGGAGGTCGACCCCCAGCGAGGAGAACCTGCCAATGGCCTGATAGTTGGGAGTGACACCGTCGATGGGCGTCTGGTCGAGCTTGAAGTCGCCCGTGTGCATGACGGAGCCTGCCGGCGTACGCATGTACACGCCGAGCGCAGCGGGGATGGAGTGCGTCATGGAGAAGAAGTCGATGCTGAAGGTACCCAGGTTGATATGGGTTCCGTTCTGGACCTCGCGGAACTTGGGTGCGTTCAGCCGGTGCTCGGCAAGCTTGCCCTCGATGATCCCGAGCGTGAGCTTGCTCGAGTAGATGGGAACCTTGCGGCCCAGGTCCATGAGCAGATACGGGAGGGCGCCGGTGTGGTCCTCGTGGCCATGCGTGATGATGATGCCGCGCAGCTTCTCCTCGTTCTCCAAGACGTAGGAGTAGTCAGGCAGGACCAGGTCGATGCCCGGCTGCTCGTCATCGGGAAACATCAGGCCAGCGTCGACGAGCACCATGTCGTTCTCGTACTCGAACGCGGTCATGTTCTTGCCGATGCCATCCAAACCACCCAGGGGGATGATCCGCAGCGGACTAGATTTTTTTGCCATTGGTGAAGCAATCCTTTCAGGACGTGTTCCCACAGGTTCTATCACATGCCCCGACCGGCGGTCTGGGCAATCGCTTCGCGTGAAGTTGGCATCATGCCATTCTATCCGCCCGGATGAGGGCGCATGCGCCCGAGGCGCCGATTCCAGAACCCCTCTATCAAAGACGCCCCACCAAGACACGAGCCGCGCCCCTGCACAGGACGCGGCTCGCTCAGCGCCTACCCTTATGGTCGCCCCTTACGATCAGCCCTCGTGATGGCGACGGGGATGGCGAGTGCCGACACTGCCCTTGTCGCCTGGGTGTCGCCGGCGTCCGCCGACGCGACCGTCTCCGTGGCTGCCGTGATCGGGGCGCTCACCATGCCCGGAGGGGACTGCGGGGGCCTCGGGCTTGTCGAGGCGGTCAAGGGAGATCTTGCCCTTCTCGTCCACCTCAATGACCCTGACCTTGACCTCGTCACCGATGCTCAGGACGTCCTCGACCTTGTCTACGCGACCCTGGGCCACACGGGATATGTGGAGCAGGCCGTCCTTGCCGGGCAGCAGCTCGACGAAGGCGCCGAAGGGCTGGATGCCCACGACGCGGCCGGTGTACTCCTCGCCCGCCTCGGGGACCTTGACGATGGCCTTGATGCGCTCGGAGGCCTCGCCCGCGGCCCCACCCGTGCCGGCGATGAAGACGGTGCCGTCCTCCTGGATGTCGATGGTGGCGCCCGTGTCGTCCTGGATGCCGCGGATGACCTTGCCGCCAGAGCCGATGACGTCGCGGATCTTGTCCGTGGGAATCTGGATGGAGATGATCTGCGGAGCAGACTCCTTGGTGGACTCGCGTGGAGCGGGAATCTGCTCGAGCATGGCCTCGAGGATGTGCATGCGGCCCTCGTGCGCCTGCATCAGGGCCTGGCGCAGGATCTCGGGCGTGAGGCCGGTCGCCTTGTTGTCCATCTGCATGGCCGTGATTCCCTTGACCGTGCCGCAGACCTTGAAGTCCATGTCGCCGAGGAAGTCCTCGAGACCCTGGATGTCCGTGAGGACGACCGTCTTGCCCTCCTCCTGGATGAGACCCATGGCCACGCCGGAGACGGGACGCGCGAGGGGCACGCCGGCGTCCATGAGGGCGAGCGTGGAGCCGCAAGTGGACGCCATGGACGAGGAGCCGTTGGACTCCATGACCTCGGAGACCACGCGGATGGCGTAGGGGAACTCGTCCTCGGAGGGGATCACCGGGAGCAGCGCTCTCTCGGCCAGGCTGCCATGGCCGATCTCGCGGCGCTTGGGTGCGCCCATGCGGCCGGTCTCGCCGGTGCAGAAGGGCGGGAAGTTGTAGTGGTGGATGTAGCGCTTGCCGTCAACGGGCTCGATGGTGTCAAGGCGCTGCCACTCATTGAGCATACCCAGCGTGGCTATGGAGAGCACCTGGGTCTGACCGCGCTGGAAGAGACCGGAGCCATGGACGCGTGGCAGGTAGTCGGGCTTGACCATGAGCGGACGTACCTCGGTGGCGCTGCGGCCGTCGACACGCTCGCCGCACTCCACGACCATCCTGCGCATGGCATGCTTCTCGAGGCTCTTGAGCTCGACGGGGATCGCGCGATCCCACTGGAGCTGCTCGTCCTCGCTGAACTCCGCGCGGATGGCCTCCTTGAGCGCCTCGACCTTGCCCATGCGGGCGAGCTTGTCGGCGTCGGTGAGGGCGGCGCGCATCTCGTCGAAGTGAGCGAAGACGCGCTCGTGGACCTCGGGCACGGGCTCGTCGAGGACGTACTCGCGCGCGACGATGGACCCATTTGCCTGCTCGACCTTGGCAAAGAACACCCTCTGCTCCTCGCAGAAGGCGGCGATGGCCTCCTGACCGAAGGCCATGGCGGCGAGCATGTCATCCTCGGAAACCTCCTTGGCGCCCGCCTCGAGCATGGAGATGAAGGTGGCGGAGCCGGCCAGCTCGAGGTCGAGATCGGAGGCATCACGCTCCTCGTAGCTGGGGTTGACGATGAACTCGCCCGTCTCGACGTCGCGACCGACGCGAACGCAGGCGAGTGGGCCCTCGAAGGGCACGCCGCCCACGGTCATAGCGGCGGACGCGCCCATGACCGAGATGGTGTCGACGGGGTTCACCTGGTCGGCGACGAGTGGCATGGCGACGATCTGGACCTCGTTGCGGAACCCCTCCGGGAAGGATGGGCGTATGGGACGGTCGATCAGGCGTGCGGTGAGCGTTGCCTTCTCGGAGGGCCTGGCCTCGCGCTTGAGGTAGCCGCCGGGGATGCGGCCCACGGCGTACATCTTCTCGACGAAGTCGACCGTCAGTGGGAAGAAGTCGTAGTTCTTGCGCTCCTTCGAGACGACGACGGTGACGTTGACCGTGGACTCCCCGCAGGAGACGAGGCACTCGCCCGTTGCCTGCTTTGCGAGTTCGCCCGTCTCGAGCGTATAGTGCTTGCCAAAGAGATCGAACTCGTGCGTGACCTTTGCCATTTCTTTTCCTCTTATCTCCGCCTGCCCCGTTGCAGGCGGGCCGTCATACAAAGGGAGCGCCCGCAGGCGCTCCCGACCAACGCTCAGCTACTGAATGTTGTCGCGGATACCCAGGCTCCTGATGAGGGCGCGGTACTCCTCGACGTCCTGCTTCTTGATGTAGGACAGGAGGTTGCGGCGCTTGCCGACGAGCATCAGCAGGCCGCGGCGGGTGTGGTGGTCGTGCTTGTGGGTCTTGACGTGCTCGGTGAGACCCTTGATGCGCTCGGTGAGCAGAGCGACCTGAACGGGCGCGGAGCCGGAGTCGTTGGCGTCCTTGCCGTACTGGGCGATGAGCTCTGCCTTGCGCTCCTTGGTGACTGCCATGTTACTTCCACCTTTCACATAGATTCGCCCCGAACCGGGTTGGCCGTCAGGCAAGGGCGGGCCACCAGGTACGGGGTACGGACTGATAGAGGGTAGCACACCCTCGCAGCGGACATGCATGGCCTCGCCGTCCTACCGATAGCCCACACATTCTCGCACGTGCCACCCGAGGGGACGCGGCGCGCGATGGATCCCAGTGTGCCACAGGACTACATGCTCAGCATGAACTCGAAGGCCCTGAGCCGTGCATCCAGGTGGGTCGCACACCAGACGTGCACGAGCGACACCAGCTCGGTCGAGGTCCCCACATCGATGGGCGCCGAGAGGAGCTCGTCGAACGTGGACTGGAGCAAGGCGGCGAGCCACAAGCGCCCCGAGCGTCCCATCTCCCGTGCCCCTGCGACGTCCTTGGCGCAGCTCGCGCAGAGCATGCCCCCTGAGGCAACCGAGAAGAACGCGACGTCCTCGTCCCCACAGGACGTGCAGAAGCGCAGTTCGGGACGCCAGCCACCATGTGCGAGGACCTTGAGGGCGTAGGCTGCGGCGACGAGGTCGAGGTGCCCCTGGTCCCCGGCCTCCTCGCAAGCGCACAGGGCGCGCGAGCAGATGGGGTACAGGAAGGGGTCGCGCACGTCGGCAAAGCAGGTGAGCCGTGCCACCTCGCAGATGGCCGAAGCGGCGCTCATGCGAGCGAGGTCGCCACGGATGGCGAGATGGGCGTTCGTAGAGGAGGCCTCCGCCACGACGTCGAGGGAGCGGCCGCGCGCGAGGAGGAAGTCCGTCTCGCCGAAGAAGTCGACGCGCGCCGCGAGGCGCCCTCCGGGCTTGAGCGCCCCCTTTGCCACGACGCTCTTCTCCGAGCCGTCCTCGGCGAGCAGCACCAGGATGAGATCCTGCTCCTTGAGCCGTGTCCTGCGATCGACGACGATCGCCTTGGTGCGATAGGTCCCGCGCGGTGCCACTCGAACCTCCGCCCTACTCGTCGGCCTCGTAGCCCAGGCGGCGGATCTCGTTGGCGTCGCGGCGCCACGCAGGTCGTACCCGCACCTGGATGTCGAGGAAGCACGCACAGCCCAGGAGCCGCTCGACGTCACGACGGGCCTGGGTCCCGATGCGCTTGATCATGCGGCCGCCGCCTCCGATGACCATACCCTTCTGCCCCTCGCGCTCGACGATGATGGTCGCCGTGATGGAGGCGTGTCCGTCCTTGGCCCACACTATGTCGTCGCAGAGCACGCCCACGGAGTGGGGCACCTCCTGCCTCATGTTGAGCAGGACCTTCTCGCGGATGAACTCGGCGACGAGATCCTCGTCGCTCATGTCCGTGTCCATGCCCTCGGGAAACCACCGTGGCCCCTCGGGCAGGTGGGCCGAGACGAGGGAGACGAAGCCGTCGACGTTGAAGCCCTCCTTCGAGGAGACGACGAGCGCGTCATCGAAGTCGGCGAGCGCCGAAGCGGCGGCCAGCTGCGAGGTGATCAGCTCGCTCGACGCCAGATCGGCCTTGGTGACCACCAGCAGCTTGAAGGGGGCATGCGACGCCGCCACGTGCCTGGCCACCCACTCGTCGCCCCTGCCCACCGGCTTCGTGGCATCGACGAGGAAGGCCACGGCGTCGACGTCGGCAAGCTCGCCCAGGGCGACCTTGTTGAGCTCCTTGCCAAGCGCGTCCTTGGGCTTATGCAGGCCCGGGGTGTCCACGATGACGAGCTGCGATCCCTCGGCGTTGATGGTCGCCCGCATGCGGCGGCGCGTGGTTTGCGCCACGGGGCTCGTGATGGCGATCTTGTCTTTGAAGCAGGCGTTGAGCAGCGTCGACTTGCCGACGCTGGGGCGTCCCACGAGGGCGACGAAGCCGCTTCTGAAAGGTGTCGGACCGGCGGGGGCGGAAGGGGTAGGGCTTGCGTCCGTCATGTGAGGCTCTCCTTGGGCGGTCGGTCAGAGGATGGCATTTGCGAACACGAGGGCACCGACGAGGGCGACGAGCACGCAAAGCACCCAGACCGAGGCGGCCGCGATGTCCTTGGCGCGGCCGGCAAGTGGGTGGAACTCGGGCGAGACCAGGTCGACGACCGTCTCGATGGCGGTGTTGAGCAACTCGGCCGAAATGACGACCCCGCAGCACAACAGGATGATCGCCCAGCTGAGGGGGTCAATGTTCAGCATGACCCCCAAGAGGAGCGCCGCGGCGCCACCCACCAGCATCACCTTGATGTTGCGCTCCTGCCTGACGGCTGTCCTGAAGCCCTGGACGGCGAACAGGAAGGAGCGCTTGAACGTGGGGTGGCTCGGCCTCTTGCCGGGAATCATGCCCTATTCACCGTCCCCATGCCGCGCGACCGTCACGAGACCCAGGGACCCGTCAGTCGCAACCAGGTCGAGAAGGGCATCCTCGCGCGCCTCCATGACCTCGGCCTCTGCATCGTCCAGGTGGTCGTATCCCAGGAGGTGCAGCATGCCGTGGACGAGCAACAGCCGGCACTCGTCTGCCTCCGTGGTGGAGAGGCGCTGGGCCTGGCGGCGGATGTAGGACGGGGCGAGGACGATGTCTCCCAGCTCGCAGGGCTCTCCGGGCGCGAGGTCGGGATCGCCGGGGCGCTCACACTCGAGCGACAGGACGTCCGTGGCCCGGTCCTGGTCGCGCCACGTGCGATTGAGCTCACGCATGCGCTCGTCGGAGACGATGGAGACTGACACCGCACAGGGCCTCCCGACGCCCTCCTGCTCCAGGACGAGGTCGCAGATGGCGCACAGCTCGCCCTCTGGCAGTATGGGTCTGACACCCCCCTCGACCGTCAGGTCGTAGTCGTTAGTTGCCATGGCCCCTCTCCCCTCTTGGCGCGAGAGCACCACCTGCGCCGTCATAGGCGTCCACGATGCGCGCCACGAGCGCGTGACGCACGATGTCGTTGCGGCCGAGGTCGACGAATGCGATGTCATCGATCTCCGAGAGGACTCTGCGGGCGGACTCCAGGCCGTTGGGTCCCAAAAGGTCATGCTGGGTCATGTCGCCGGTGATGACGAACCTGCTTGCGTAGCCCAGGCGCGTCAGGAACATCTTCATCTGGTCGGGAGTGGTGTTCTGCGCCTCGTCCAGGATCACGAAGGCGTCATTCATGGTGCGCCCGCGCATGAAGGCGAGCGGTGCGACCTCGATCACGCCCTGCTCGATGAGGTCGTTGCCCCGCTGCCTGTCCGTCATGTCAAACAGGGCGTCGTAGAGTGGCCGGACGTAGGGGTCGAGCTTCTCCTCCAACGTGCCGGGGAGGTACCCCAGGGACTCCCCCGCCTCGACCACCGGCCGCACCAGCACGATACGGCTGACCTCGCGCCGCTTGAGCGCGGCGACGGCCATCGCCATGGCGAGGTAGGTCTTGCCGGTGCCCGCCGGACCGACGGCGAAGGTTATCGTGTGCGTGCCTATGGACTCGACGTAGCCCCTCTGCCCAGCCGTCTTGGGACGGATGGCCCGGCCTCGGTACGTGAGTAGGATCTCGTCGGGAACGGAGCCTTCGCGGGTCGCCCCATGGGTCACCTGGCCTATCAGGAGCTCCACGTCATCCGCGGTGGGAAGGTCTCCCGCCTCGACCATGCTGATGAGGCGCGAGAACACCGAGGTCACCTGCTCCACGACAGAGTTGGGGCCGATGACGCTCACCTGGCTGCCACGCACCGCGATCATGGCATCGAAGGACGCCTCGACGCGGCGCAGGAGGGAGTCGGAGGGACCCATCAGTGCGGTGGGGTCCACCGAGTCCGGAATGGTCAGTCTGACGTGAGTTGGCTCCATGTTCCTCCAAGCGGGGTGACGGGGGTGCATGCCGTGGCAGCTGCATCTATGATAGACGTCTGCCGGCCCGCGGTCATGCGCCGACGGCCACGAGCGTGCCGTCCTCCATGACCGCCCCGATGCGCACGCGGACGAGCGCGTCGACGGGGACGGACGCGTCCAGGCGCACGTCGAAGAGCCCGCCCGTCACGCCCCTGCCGGGACGCTGCACCACGACGAGCTCCTCCTGGCCCACGCGGCGCGCCGCCTGGTCGTGGCGCATGCGATCGGCCAGCGCGCGCATGCGGGAGCTACGCGCGGCCATGACGTCCGGCCCAACCTGATCTGGCGCGCTGGCGGCAGGGGTGCCGGGGCGCCTCGAGTAGCGGAAGACGTGCATCTTGGCGAAGTCCATCTCCGCGCAGAACGCCAGCGAGCGCTCGAAGTCATCGTCCGTCTCACCAGGAAAGCCCACGATGAGGTCGCAACCGACAGCGATGCCGGGAACCATCTCGCGCGCCCGGGCGATCGCCGTGCGATAGAGGGCGGTGTCATAGACGCGCCCCATGCGCCTGAGGGTCGCATCGCAGCCGGACTGCAGGCAGACATGCAGGAACGGGGCGATGCGTGCGGGGTTGGCCGCCATCACGGAAAGGAGCTCCCCGTCCACGTCGGGCGGCTCGATCGAGGACAGGCGCACGCGCTCCACAGTCGTCTCGCGTAGGACCAGCTCGAGCAGGCCCGGCAGCGCGATGCGCCCGCCGCCCGCGCAGGTACCCCGGAAGCTGCCGAGGTTGATCCCAGTGAGCACGACCTCACGTGCGCCACGCGAAAGCGCGTCACGCACCGCCGAGACGACCTCGCCCGAGCCCATCGAGCGCGCGGCCCCACGCGCCTTCCAGACGATGCAGTAGGTGCAGCGATTGTCGCAGCCGTCCTGCACCTTTATGCCTGGTCGCGCACGGCCGGTCGGCGTGGGTGTCGCGACCAGCTCTCCGTCGTCGCCGACGGAGCCTGCGGGCAGTCCCAGCTCGCCCAGGACCGTCTCGGACACGCGCGACTTGTCGGCCTCGACCGTGACGTTGGGCGCGATGGAGGCGAGCTCGTCCGAGAAGAGGCTGGCGACGCAGCCCGTGGCGACCACCACGGGGACCTGCCCCAGCGACGCAGCCCTGCGGACGACCTTGCGCGTCTTGGCCTCGGCTTCGGCCGTGACGGCACAGGTGTTGACGACGACGGCGTCCGCCTCCTCGGGCTTGACGATGACACAGCCCGCACGCGCGAGCTCCTGGGCGATGAGGTCGACCTCAACGCGGTTGACCCTGCAGCCCAGGTTGACGAAGGCAACGCGGGGTGCGCTCACTTGGCCTCCGCTGCAGCCGGGTCGGCGTCGGCACGGGCGTTCACGATGGCCGCAATGTCGCCCCTCTCCTCGGGAGTGAGGCCCTCGGGGGGGACGATCTCGACGACGGCGATCAGGTTGCCGCGTGCGCGCATGCCCATCCGCGGCATGCCCCTGCCGCCGACGCGCACCTGCTGGCCAAACTCGCAGAGCGCCGGAACCGTGACCGTGACCCTCTCGCCCGCCATGATGCCGTCCATCTCGACGGACTTGCCGACGATCGCCTCGAGTGAGTCGACGGTGACGCGACAGAGGAGGTCATCGCCCTGCCGCTCGAAGGTCGCATGCTGGTCGACCTCGAGGCGCACGATGAGGTCGCCAGCACGGTCGCCCCGCACGCCCGCCTCGCCCCTGCCCGAGACGGAGAGTGACTGGCCGGAGTGGATGCCTGCCGGGATCTCGATGTCAACGGTCTCGCGGGAGGGCGCCCTACCCTGGCCGTCGCAGGTCTCGCACGGCTTGTCGATGACCTTCCCGCTGCCCCCGCAGTCGGGACAGACGGACTGGGACTGCATCTGTCCGAAGATGGTGCGCTGCACCTCCCTCACGACACCCGTGCCATGGCAGCGTCCGCACTCCTTCTCGTGTCCGCCCTCGGCGACGCCCGTGCCCCCGCAGTCGTCGCAGGGAGCCAGGCGCTCGTATGCGATGCTCTTCTTGCAGCCAGCCGCAGCCTCTTCGAGGGTGATGTGCAGGGTGAGGCCCATGTCACGACCACGTGTGGACGCCTGTCTTGCGGAAGAGCGTCCCGCGGGCCCACCGAAGAACGAGTCGAAGATGTCGTTGATGCCGAAGCCGCCGCCGAAGATGTCCGACATGTCGACGTAGTCGGAACCAAAGCCGCCAGGGCCCTCCGCAGTGCCAAAGCGGTCGTAGTTCGCACGCTTGCGCTCGTCCGATAGGACGGAATACGCCTCGTTGACCTCCTTGAAGCGCTCCTCGGCGTCAGGGTCGTTGCTCACGTCGGGATGGAGCTTGCGTGCCCTCTTGAGGAACGCGCGCTTGATGGTCTTCGCGTCGGCGCCACGATCGACGCCCAGTACCTCGTAGTAGTCCTTACCAGCCACTCTGTCCGTCTCCCACTGCTTATGCCAGAACGTATACGAAACATGCCAGAAGGGCGCACGGCAGCCGCCGCGCCCGTGATGCTACCCCCGCGTCAACGCGGAGCCGGTATAGCCCGCCCGGCCGAGCGACGAGGTGCACGAGTACATGGCGATGGTGAGGATCGCGAAGAACGTTCCCGTCGCCACGCCGTTCGCGAGCGTCGCGAGGGCGTTCCTCCACCAGGCGCGCTCGTGGGCGATCCCATCCCTGAAGGCCAGCAGCACGCCGGCGACCAGGAGCATGACCACGAAGACGCTGTAGGCGGCAAGATTGCCGGATATCGCACCGAAGACGATGAACGGCAGGTCGAAGCCCAGAACCTGAAAGCCCATCGACTGACGCTGCGTCAGCCGCTCGCTGGGAACGCCGATGTGACAGACGAAGTCGCCCGCAGCGGAGCCATTGGTCCCCGCATTGCCCATGCCCTCGATGCGGACCTCGTCGCCATCGTGGCTTCCAGCGGGAATCTCGACGACGACCTCGCTCGCCGAGAGCACGCGACCCGAGCCGCCGCAGTTGCCGCAGGGATCGGCGACGACCTTGCCCGTGCCCTCGCATTCGGGGCACTCCATCTCCATCACGCCGAACCCGAAGATGCCGCTGAGGTCGACGCGCATCTTGCCGCTGCCGCCGCAGGTGGGACAGGTCTCGGAGTGGCTCGTCTCCACCGAGCCGCGCCCAGAGCACACGTCGCAGGCGACATAGCGCTGGTAGGTGACGCCCCGTCGCACGCCCCGCGCCGCCACGTCGCCATCCAGGTCGAGGCGGACCGACACGTCGGCACCCGCGCGGGGGTTGTACGCACGCGAGCGTGCGGACGGTTCCCCCCTCCCCCGGCCGTAGCCGCCGCCAAAGGGGAAGCCCCAGCCAAAGGGGAAGTCTCCAAACGGCGAGCCGCCATAGCCGCCGCCCGCAGAGCCAGCCGGGGAGGCATAGCCCGCAAACGGGGAGCCGGAGCGCAGGGCGTCATAGCGCCTGCGCTTGGCGTCGTCCGAGAGGACGGCATAGGCCTCGGAGACCTCCTTGAAGCGCTCCTCGGCGCCAGGGTCCTTGTTCACGTCGGGATGGAGCTTGCGCGCCTTCTTCTGAAAGGCCCTCCTGATGTCATCCGTCGTGGCATCCTTGTCCACACCGAGGATGGCGTAGTAGTCCTTTTCGTTCATCGACGCCATATGGGCGGCACCCTACTTCCCCAGCCGCGCATTGCGCGGGTCGTCAGCATGCAAACGTCGCGATTGTACCCTCCGAGAGGCCCCACAATTCCCCGTAGAGCTCGTTTCCCAGAAGCCATCCACGACGGGTCGGCACGAGGGAGCCGCCCTCGCGCGTGGCCAGCCCCGACCGATGCACGCGTCCGAGGGCGGCGTCAAGCGCATCTGCGCCGACGACTCCCCGCGCGCGGGACAGCAGGTCCTCCCCGATGCCGCGCGCGAGGCGTGCCCCCAGCATGAGGTCCTCGGCCACGGCCTGCCGCTCGGTGAGCATCTCACCGGAGAAGTGCAGGTCTGCGCAGGAGGAGGAGGCGAGGAATGCGTCCAGGTCGTCTTTGACCACGAGCCGGACGCGCGCGATGCCGGGCAGGGGGACGGGGAGCTGCGGACAGGCTCGCCTCAGAGACTCGTATCCCGTGCGATCGAGCATGCCTGCCGCCGCGACGCCGATTCCGAGGTAGCTCCGCCCTTCCCAGTACGTCTGGTTGTGACGGCACTCACGACCGGGACGTGCGTAGCTTGCGACTTCGTAGCGCCGCAGCCCGGCGGCGGCGAGCGCGTCGCACGCGATCTCCATGCGCCGCGCCTGCACGGCCTCATCGTTGAAGTCCGGGCGAGTGCCTGCGTAGCGCGCCCCGAAGGGGGTCTTCTCCTCGATGGAGAGCGGGTACACGCTCACGTGGGTCGCCCCGGCCGAGAGGACGTCGGCAAGGGAGCGCCTCCAGGTGGCATCGCTCTGGTGGGGAATCGCGCACATCAGGTCGCAGGAGACGGCAAGGCCCGAGGACGCCACCGACTCCACCGCCGCCAGGGCGTCCCGTGCGCCGTGGGTCCTGCCCAAGGCCGCAAGCTCGACGTCGTCCGTGCTCTGCACGCCGAGCGAGACGCGGGTCAAAGGCGTCTGGGCAAGCTCCCCCACCAGGTCCGCAGGCAGCGACTCGGGGTTCGCCTCCATCGAGAACTCGCTCAGGGTGCCCAGCTCGCCGATGGCGAGGCTCAGATCGACCAGCCCCCCACCCAGCATCGGGGGTGTTCCCCCACCGACATAGGCCGTATCGCAACCCTCAAGCAACCCCACGCTTCGCAGCTCGGAGTACTGTTCGAGGATTTTCCCGAGGTAGGGCAGCATGCGCGCGTCGTTGCGCGCGGTGGCCCTCGACGCAAAGTCGCAATAGGGGCATTTGTGGGCACAGAAGGGGATGTGGACGTAGAGTGCGGCCACGGTGCCAGGACCCGAAGGGACCCCCGGCGCGTTGGTCGCCCGGACGTGACGGACGGCGCCAGTCATCGGTCACGTCTCCCGGGGGACTGGGCAAGGAGCGTGCGCAGCTCTTCGATGACGTGCAGGTAGTCCCCCAGGTCCGCGCAATGCATGGAGCGCTCGCGCCAGGCTGCGGCATGGGGTAGCCCCCTGAAGTACCAGCCGGCAAGGCTGCGGGCCCGGGCCATGTGGGCACCGGTGGCCTCCAGGAGGCGCAGGTGGCACTCGAACGCCGAGAGTCGAGACGACGGCGTACCGGACGCGGCAGAGATGCCCCGCGCCTGGGCGAAGAGCCAGGGGTTGCCATAGCTTCCCCGAGCCACCATCACGGCTGCGGCACCCGTCTCGGCAAGCATCCTGCGGGCAGTCGCCGCGTCTGTCACGTCACCCGACCCGATCACGGGAACGTCCACGGCCCGGGCCACACGAGAGACGGTGCCCCAGTCGGCCTCTCCCCGATAGAGCTGGCTCGCGGTCCTTCCGTGCACGGCGATGGCAGATGCCCCAGCCTGCTCCATGGCGCGCGCGAACTCGGGGGCGACCTCCTCCCCCGCCCTGCGGCCGCGACGTATCTTGCAGGTCACGTCCACTGTGGCCTCGGCCTTGCAGGCCCTCACGATGCTGGCGGCGAGGGCGGGGTCGTCCAACAATGCCGACCCCTCGCCCTTGCGGGTGACCTTGGGCACGGGACAGGCCATGTTGACGTCGATGAGCGCCAGGCGCCTGCCCAGGCGCTCCTGGACTCTCGCGGCAGCCTCGCGGAACTGCTCGGGCTTCGAGCCGAACAGCTGGACCGCCAGCTCGCTCTCGCCGTCCCGGGGACAGACGAGATCCCAGGTCTTCTCCCCGCCGTAATGGATGCCCGCGACCGACACCATCTCGCTGTAGGCGAGTCCCGCACCACCCGCACGAGCCATGAGGCGGTAGGCGGCGTCCGTGACGCCCGCCATGGGCGCCATCAAGTAGGGGTTGCGCGAAAGGCGCTCGGAGAGGCTCCCCGTCGGGGGGAAGGGGCTGACCCTTGCGGTCAGGCCCGCCGCGGGGCCCCAGGCCGCAAGGACCTCCGAGGGCGTCACTGGTCCTCCACCTTCAGGACGGCAAGGAACGCCTCCTGCGGGACGTCCACCGAGCCGATGGACTTCATGCGCCTCTTTCCCTCCTTCTGCTTCTCCAGGAGCTTGCGCTTGCGAGAGATGTCGCCGCCGTAGCATTTGGCGAGGACGTCCTTGCGATGCGCCTTGACGGTCGAGCGGCTGATGATCTTGTTGCCGATGGCACCTTGTATGGGGACCTCGAACTGCTGGCGCGGAATGATCTCCTTCAGCTTGTCGCAGAGGGCGCGCGCCATGCCGTAGGCCTTGTCCCTGTGCACGATGAACGAGAGTGCGTCGACCTCGTCGCCTGCCAGCAGTATGTCGAGCCTCACGAGGTCCGAGCAGCGATAGTCGCCCATTTCGTAGTCGAGGGAGGCGTAGCCCTTGGTGCGGCTCTTGAGCTGGTCAAAGAAGTCCAGTATGAGCTCTGCGAGCGGGATGTCGAAGTGCATCTCCACGGACCTCTCCGTGAGGTAGACCATGTCCCGGGTGATGCCGCGGTGATCGACGGCCAGCTGCATGACGGCACCCATGAACTCGGGTGGAACGATGACCTTGGCCTTGAGGTAGGGCTCCTCGATGCGCTCGATGCGCGTGACGTCGGGCAGGTCCTGGGGACTGGTGATGCTCACCATCTCGCCATCGGTCCTGAACACGTGGTAGTCGACCGAGGGCGAGGTGGCGATGAGGTCCAGGCCGAACTCGCGCTCGAGGCGCTCCTTGACGACCTCCATGTGCAAGAGGCCGAGGAAGCCCACGCGGAAGCCGAAGCCCAGGGCAACGGACACCTCGGGCGACCAAGTAAGTGACGGGTCGTTGACCTGGAGCTTCTCGAGTGCGTCACGTAGGTTCTCGTACTGCTTGTTGTCTATCGGGAAGAGTCCCGTGAAGACCATCGGCTTGGCCTCGTGGTAGCCGGGGCACGGCTCAGCACAGGGGTTCTCGACGGAGGTGATGGTGTCCCCCGTCTTGACCATCGACGGGTCCTTGAGGCCCGTCACGACATAGCCCACCTCACCTACACCCAACTCGTCGAGGGGGGTCTCGAGGGGACGCTTGCAGCCGACGCCGTCACAGAGGAACTCGTCACCGAGGGCCATCATCCTGAGTCCCTGACCTTCCCTGATATGGCCGTCAAAGACGCGGACCATGGCTATGACCCCACGGTACTCGTCGAAGTAGGAATCGAGTATGAGCGCCTTGAGCGGTGCCGATGCATCGCCTCGCGGGGGCGAGACCAGAAACACGACGCTCTCGAGCAGGTCATGGATGCCCTCACCCGTCTTGCCGCTGACCAGAACGGCGTCGTCGGCGGGGATGGCAAGGTCGTCCTCGATCTCCGTCTTGACCTCCTCGGGATGCGCCGAGGGCAGGTCGATCTTGTTGATGGCCGGCACGATGTCAAGGCCCGCGTTCATGGCGAGCGTCGCATTGGAGACCGTCTGGGCCTCCACGCCCTGCGTGGCGTCGACCACGAGGATCGCGCCCTCACATGCCGCAAGGGAACGGGACACCTCGTAGGTGAAGTCGACGTGCCCCGGAGTGTCGATGAGGTTGAGCTGGTAGGTCTCGCCGTCCTCGGCCTCGTACTCCACGCGCACGGCATTGCTCTTGATGGTGATGCCGCGCTCGCGCTCAATCTCCATGGAGTCGAGCATCTGGGACGCGAGGTCACGCTCCTCCACCGTGTGGGTGAGCTCGAGGATGCGGTCCGAGATGGTCGACTTACCGTGGTCGATGTGCGCGACGATCGAGAAGTTGCGTATATGTGAAGTATCGTTGCGAGACATGGCGATGATGATAGCCCATCTTGGGCGCAGCATGCTATACTTGCGAACCGACCTTGCCGTGTCAGGTGTTGGATTCCCCACATCCTTCACCTCAAATACAGGGGCCTCAGGGATAAGAACCGAAAGGAATCGCACGTGGCTAACATCAAGTCTCAGAAGAAGCGCATCATCACCGCCGAGAAGGCGCGCGTCCGCAACAGGGCCGTCCGCTCGGAGCTGAAGACCGCGGTCAAGGATGTTCGCAAGGCCGTCGAGGCAAAGGATGCCGACACGGCCCAGGCTGCGGCCTGCAAGGCCAATCGCCTGCTCGACAAGGCCGCTTCCAAGGGAATCATCCACAAGAACCAGGCGGCGGAGCGCAAGAGCGGCGTGCAGAGGCTTGTCAACACCCTCGGCTAGCTCCTTCCAAGGCAGACAAGATTGCGGCATGCAGGACGACGGCCCTCGGGTCGCCGTCTTTTTTTGGACGGTCGCGATTGGGCGCCTGTCGGACGCCGACAGATGGGCGTCAGGCGTAGCCGCATAGCTGTACCACGAGCCGCACGAAGGCGAGGTCGGGTTCCGATGCGCTCTTCAATGACCGGTCGCAGCGGGCACAGAGCACGAGGCCCCTCTCAAGCTCGCCGGCGGCAAAACCCCGCGCCCAGACCAGATGCCTCTTCACCTGCCAGCCCTGCTTGCCCAAGGCGCTCGGGAGGAGCGACCCTTCGCCCCGTTCGTCAAGCGCCCGGGCACAGATAAGCTCGCGAAGCCTCCCCGTCAGCAGGGAGAGGAGCGCCACCTGGGACGGCTTCCGCATCATTGTGTAGAGCACCAGGGCCTTGCGCCCATCCCGTGCCGAGACGGCATCGAGAAAGTCCCAGGGCTTGACCTCCGCCGTCCGGGCGACGTGGGCCTCGACGTCGGAGAGCGTGATGGCGCCCGTCTCACGACAGAGTGCTGCCAGGGTCTTCACCTGGGTATCGAGCAAAGTGGTCGACTCCCCCACCCTGCTCACGAGCTCCCGGGCGGCCTCCTCGCCCATTCTCATCCCATAGCGGGCGGCCATGCGCCCTACGGTAGGGGCCAGCTCCCAGCGCTTCTTGGGAGTGCAGTCGACTATCGTGCGCTCCCCCGCAGACTTGACCGCCTTGTAGAGGCGGGTCGACTTGGCGAGCGATGACGCGACGAGGCAGAGGACGCAGGCGGGGTTAGGGTCCCTGAGGTAGGCGACGATGGCTTCCGAGGCCGCCTTGGGGAGTCTCTCGGCATTCTCCACCAGTACGAGCCTGAAGCCGTTCCCAACAGGAAGCGTGTTGAGCGAGGCCACGATGTCCGCGGGCACCATGTCGGCCTTGGCGGCCCGCTCGTCCAGATTGAACGCGGCCAGACCCGCGTCGAGGTGACCCTTGAGCCGCGTGACGGCCTGCCGGCTCTTCAGCTCGTCAGAGCCAACGACGAGGTACGCAGGTGCGAGCACGGTTTTTTTGGAAGCCAAGGCGCATCCTCTCGCGACGGCATGGCGTGCACTTCTGACACTCCCCACTATGCCACATCAGGGGCCAGCCGGGGGCGCGCCGTGCGCACGAGAAAGCCGCCGTCTTCCGGCAGCAGTTCCACCGTCCCCACGTCCTTGGTGCAGAGGAAGCGCGAGCCGACGCGCTCGAGGGTGTCGACGCAGGTTGCGCTGGGATGGCCATAGCGGTTGCCCTCCCCCGCGCTCGCCACTGACAGCTCGGGGCTGATGGTGCGCGCCGTCCCGTCACCGATTGACACCTCGGAACCATGGTGCCCAACCTTCAGGAAGTCAAGTTTTCCCAGATGGGCGTGGGAGACGGCCGGGCCCGTCTCGTCCCTCTCGGCATCGCCCGTCAATAGGCCCGTGAGGATGCGGTCCCCGTCCCGGTAGCTGAGGTACAGCTCTATCGAGTCGGCGTTATGTGATCCGTCGACGTCTTGCTCGGGCCAGATGACCCTCAGGCCGAAGTTACCCACACGCAGTCCGTCCCCCCATGAGACCTCCTCCACGCGATCGCCCACCAGGCGGCGGACGGCCTCTGCCGCCTCTCCTGACAGGTGCTCCCGCACGCCCCGTGCGACGATGACCCTGTCGCACCGCACGACGCCACACAGCGACGACAGCCCACCGTAGTGATCGTCATGCAGATGGGTGAGTACGACGGCGTCCAGGCGAAAGACATGCAGGCGGGCAAGTTCGTCCGCCACGCGCTCGTCGGGTCCGCTGTCGACCAGGACGGCCGACGGCCCGTCCTGGACGAGTATGGCGTCGCCCTGTCCCACATCCAAGATGCGCACGCTGGGCGGCGCGAAGAGCGCCCAGCGAACAAGCAGGACGGAGAGCACGGCAGCGGCTCCCCCGAGAGCGATCCTGACCTTGCGCGGATTCACCTTTGGCCACCTCCAGACCAACAGGGCAGAGGCGGTCACCACGACAAGCCAGAGCACCCATCCGGGAACGTCCACGCGCAGGGAGGCAAGGGGAATGCGTGACATGCGCCTCACCGCATCAGCCGCAAGGGATCCCGAACCATCGCAGACCAGCAAGGCGCCCACGCGCACGGGAGCGAGGGGGGCGACGCACGCCAGGAGCCCCGCAGTGATGAGCAGCTCGAACAGTGGCCCCAGCACCAGGTTCGCCACAGTGGACACCAGCGCGAAGGACCCGAAGGCAGGGCCTACGATCGGCAGGGTCACCACCTGGGCGACGAGCGTCGCGGCCGTGATGTCGGCAAAGGCGTCGAAGGCGCGAGAGAGAGCGCGACCGCAGGGCAGGCGCCATGGCACAGATTGGGGCCGGCGGGGCAGAAGGGCCCTGAGGGCATATGCCGCGTAGGGGGAGAACAGACAGAGCCCGACGACCGAGGAGACGGAGAGGAGGAACCCCAGCTGCCCAGCGGCAAAGGGGTCGACGAGCACCATGCTCGCCGCGACGACGCAGGCACAGGAAAGGGAATGGTTCCGCCTGCCAACGAGCTGGGCCCCGGATGACGCCAGGACCATGAGAAGGGCCCTGACGGCAGACACAGGGGCCCCGCAGAACACGACGAAGAGCACGTCGCAGGCAAGGAGGAGGACGGCGCGCGCGGAAGGGGCGAGCGCCGTCAGGGCAAGCAGGCGCGCGGCCACCGATGACACGATGGCGAGATGGCCGCCCGAGACTGCGACGAGATGGGCGACGCCGCAGGTCGCGAAGTCGTCCGTCAGCCCTCGCGCGTCCATGGCCCTTCGGGATCCACATATGCTGCCGGCGACGATCGCCCGGGCGTCGTCGGCATCCGGGTCGATCAGCCTGAGTGCTCCCTCCCTGGCCGCCATGACCAGGGCGTAGACGCCTTCCGGCTCCCTTGTCTCCTGGACCCTGACCATGCGCACGCTCCCAGCGATGCCCCTGAGGCGGTTCGAGCGCGAGGACTCGTCATTGGCGTTGGGAGAGAAGCGACCCACGCCTCGGATCGTCATTCCGATGCCATACTCATCCTGGGTCGTCACCCACACGTCACCGCGGCACACTCCGTCAACGCTGACGCTGGCCTGGCATCGCTGTCCGCCGACCGTCGCGCGTCCCTCCGTGGTGATGCGCAGCTCCCACTCGCTCACAGGTCTCTCTGACAGCAGGGACTCGCAGGCGTCCAGGCGCCCAAGCGCCGTGGTCGCCACCAGCACGGCAAGCAGTGAGGACAGCGCCAGGACACAGACCATGCGCGCCATCGTGCCCATGTGGCCACCTTTGTGGCGATGGTGGCGCGCGACGAGGGTAAGTCCCGCCCCGGCAATCGTCCCCAGACAGGCGATGACGCCAAGGGCCCTCCACCCATCACCCCTCGACAGTACGAGACGGACGAGGAGGATGTCCGTCACCATCAGGTAGAACGTGAAGGGGACGTAGGGACGCGCAGGCAGCGGGGCCTTCGTCTCAGACACAGATCTGGTCCCGGACCTTCTCGAATTTCTTCTCCCCTATGCCGGACACCCGCATGAGATCCTCGGGTGACGAGAAGGGTCCGTTCTTGCCGCGATCCTCCACGATGCTTTTGGCGGTCGCCTCCCCAACCCCGCTGAGACCCTTGAGCTCGTCCACACCTGCGGAGTTTATGTTCACGAGCCCGCTTGCCGACGGAGTGGCATCCTCGGCTCCCGATGGCCCCTCCGGGGCCGACGCCTCCCCTGCGGCCGTCACATGGACCTTGCTTCCGTCGGTCACGGGCGCCGCAAGGTTCAACGCGGCGGTGTCGGCATCCTCACGCAGCCCACCCGCCGCCTCAATGGCATCGTTGACACGAGGGGACTCCGCATGTATCTGGTAGACTCCCGGGCTCTCGACCGCACCGTCGACATGAACGAGGACCTCCTTCATCGAGGCGTCGCCCGTCCCCCTCCCGTCGTCTGACGATGCGGTCGGATCGAGCTCCTCTGCGGCAGGTGGCGTGAGACCCTCCCCCCGCACCACCTCGAAGCTGCTGCCAGACAGCTGCCGATATGCCCCCACGGCCACAAGGACGGCGGCAAAGAGCACAAAGGCAACCAAGGCCGTCACAGGTGGAGCGAACCCCAAGAGCGACAGGGCTTTTTTCGACTGATGCCTACGTCGCGCGATCTGAGCCAAAGCAAACTACCCCCACCCCCATTCTCGGGGCAGGGGTAGCGATCAGGCGGGCGAATCCAAGATTGCTCCGCACGAAGATCGCGCATGTATTGCACGAAGCACGCGGCCAGGGCAAAGCCGGCCTGCCAGGCCCTACTGCGAGCGCGGCCCGAGCACGTGATGCCTCCGGCGCAGCATGCGGGGCGGGCGGTAGGACGGACACTGGTCGTAGTCGACGTATTCGATGCCATTGACCAGCTCCTCGATCATGGCGTCGTGGTCAAAGCTCTCCCAAGCCTCGTGGACCTGGTCGAGGCGGGCATGCGTCTCGGGACGACGAGGCATGAAGAGGGTGCAGCAGTCCGGTGCCGTCTCGCAGCTGATGTCATAGGTGCCGATCTGCTCGGCACGACGCATGATCTCCTGCTTGTCAGAGCCGATGAGGGGCCTCAGGACGGGAAGGGAGACGACCTCGTTGACGGCGGCGATGTTATCGAGGGTCTGCGAGGCGACCTGACCGAGCGACTCGCCCGTGACGATCGCCTTGGCACCCTCGAGCTGGGCGATGCGCTCCGCCACGGAGAACATGACGCGCCGGTAGCTGATGATGCGCAGGCTTTGGGGCACCGCGAGGGAGATCTCGCGCTGCCTCGCCCCGAAGGGGACCACGTAGAGCCTTCCGACCACGCCCGAGGGGGCCAGTGCGCGCACGATGTCCTGTGTGAGGTACTCGCTCGTATCGGGGGTCATGGGACGACCCGAGAAGTGGACCGGGACGCAGGTCGCTCCCCGGCGTCCGACCATCCATGTCGCGACGGGAGAGTCGAACCCGCTCGAGAGGAGCGTGACGACCTTGCCCGCCGTCCCCACGGGAAGGCCACCGACACCGGGCTCGGAGGCAGCGTAAACGTAGACGCTTCCGTTGACCACGACGACCATCACCGTGACGTCCGGCTTGTGCATCTCGACCCGCCTGTCAGGGAACTCCTCGCAGAGGGCGGCGCCGACGAGGCGGTTAATGTCGAGGGTATGGAGCCCATAGGTCGTGGACGACCTGCGGGCATGCACCTTGAAGGAGACGAAGTCACCCGCCTCGCGCAGGGCTTGGACGGCAGCTGCGCAATACTCCCCCTCGTCGAGCCCGCAGAGGTATGCCAGCGAGACCCGAGCGACGCCGGGCACGCGGGAGATGGCATGCGCCTCCTCGACAGTGGCCTCACCCTCGAAGGTGACGAGGACATGGCCCGAGATGCGCCTGACGCCCTCAACGGGATAGTCGCCGAGCGAGCGGCGGAGGTTGGTCACGAGCCGGTTCTCGAAGGTCGAGCGATTCTTCCCCTTGAGACCGATCTCGTGATAGTGGACCAGGCAGACCTTGCGCGCCATGGCCTACAGGTTGTGCTCGACGCGCGCGTTGGAGCCCTTGATCTCCTCGTCGAAGTCCTCCTTGACGAAGCCCAGGGTCCCCTCATCGATCTCTTCCATGGCGACGGAAACGGGGTCGGTGCCGGACACGACGGTCGTGATGTCATCAAAGTCCTGGATGGCCGTGACGCGCAGGTGCTGGCCACGCACCATGTTGTTGATGTCGCAGGCACGTTTGGACGCGACGGCGCAGAGGAGGAACGGGTTGTGCTCGGTCTTGTCGAGCAGGTTGTCGATCTCGGGCTCAGTGACTGCCATTGTAGGAGTCCCCTCCGTTCGTTTCGAATGCTTCAAGAAGGCCGGAGAGCTCGCCTGCCGCAACGTCAAGGTCATCGTTGACGACGCGAGCGTCGTATTTGTCGGCAAGCTCCATCTCGTGGCGTGCGTTGGAAAGGCGCAGGGCCAGCGAGGACTCGTCTTCCGTGCCGCGGGCGCGCAGTCGCTGCTCTAGGGCCTCCATCGAAGGCGGCTCGATGAAGATGAGCACCGCGTCGGGATAGACCCTTCGTACGTTCAGGGCACCCTGGACGTCAATCTCGAGGATGACGGACCGGCCAGCGGCCACCCTCTCGTCAACCTCGCTCCTGAGAGTCCCGTATCGGTGGCCATGGACGCTGGCCCACTCCAGGAACTCCCCGCGCGCGAGACGGTCTGCGAAGTCCGACTCGGTGAGGAAATGGTAGGAGGTACCGTCCACCTCGCCAGGACGGGGACTCCTGGTGGTAGCCGAAACCGTCAGGCCCAAGCCCGGGCGCTGGTTGCGAACAACCGCAACCAGCGTGCCCTTGCCTGCACCTGACGGTCCGGAAATGACGAATAGACGAGGAGTCCTAGACACTTACTTGGAAAGCACCTCAATGAGCTGCTCGCGCTGACGGGCACCCAAGCCCTTGACGCGACGCGTGGAGGAGATGCCCAGCTCGTCCATGATCTTGGAGGCCTTGGCCTTGCCATAGCCGGGAAGGGACTCGATGAGGGCGGAGACCTTCATGCGGCTTGCGATGGGATCATCGGAGTTGAGGACGTCCTCGAGCGTGGTCTCGCCCCTCTTGATCTTCTCGCGAAGCTCAGCGCGCTCGTGACGGGCGGCCGCGGCCTTCTCGAGGGCTGCCTTGCGCTGCTCGTCGGTAAGCTGAGGTAGTGTCATGGTTCCTCCAAACATCGTTATCTTGCTGAGTATGATTCTGCAAAATAGCAGGTCACAAACTGGCAGTCACATAGTTTGCCAATTGAGCGGCCGTTTTACAAGTACTTCTTCCCAAATCAGCATGTCAAAGGCGGCCATCCACACAAAACGACCCTTTTGGATGCCCCAAATTGGTCGTTCATGCCCCCAAAAGCTCCCCGACGAGGGCTTCGAAGGTACGGACGGGATCGGTCGCCTGCGTGATGGGCCGGCCGACGACGAGCTTGGTGGCACCTGCGGCAATGGCCGCAGACGGGGTGGCGATGCGCTTCTGGTCCCCCACGGAGGCGCCCTTGGGGCGAATGCCGGGAGTGACGATGAGGGCCCCCTCGCCCAGCAGGGCACGCATGGCAGAGGCCTCCTGGGGAGAGCACACGACGCCGTCGGAGCCGGCCCGCACGGACAGGCCCGCGAGGCGGGACACCTCCTCGGCAACCGTGCCACAGACGCCTATCTCGGCCAGGGAATCCTGATCCATGCTCGTCAGGACCGAGATGGCGACGAGCCGGGCGCGACCGCCGCGCACCTGGGCCGCGTCCTCCACACCGGCACGGGCTTGCGCGACCATGTCCGCAGATCCCATGGCATGGATGGAGAGGATGTCGGCACCAGCAAGGGATGCGGCGCGCGCGGCGCCCCTGACCTGAAAGGGGATGTCGTGGAGCTTGAGGTCGAGAAACACCTTCAGGCCCCTCTCGCGCATCTCGTGCACGATGGAGGGTCCCTCGGCATAGAAGAGCGTCATGCCGACCTTTACCCAGCGAGCCTTCCCACGAAGCTTGTCAGCCAGCCCGAGCGCGTCGCCACGGTCGAGGTCGAGCGCAACGACGAGGGACTCGCGTGCTTGTTCGTCTGTCAGCATTCCACGGCTCCAATCAACTCTCTGATGTCATTGGCGCCCTGTTCGGACGCCCATTGCCTCAGCTCGGACAGGATGCGCGGGGCGCAGCGGGGATCACAGAGGTTTGCCGTTCCGACAGACACGGCCGTCGCACCCGCAAGGATGAACTCTGCGGCGTCCTCACCCGTCGTGACGCCTCCGATGCCGCACAGGGGGATCCTTACCGCATGGTAGGCCTCCCAGACCATGCGAACGGCCATGTGGTGCACGACAGGGCCCGATATGCCGGCCGTCGCGCGTGACAGCCTGCTCCTTCTCGTGCGCACGTCGATCGCCATGCCCGGTATGGTGTTGATCAGCGAGAGGGCGTCGGCTCCCTCCGCCTCGAGCGCGCGTGCGGTCTCGCCCACGTCATGCGGCGCCATCTTGACGATGACCGGCAGTTTGGTGTGCGGCCTCACGGCACGCATGACCTCGGCTGCGGCGGCGGGCGTGGCCCCCAACGCCGCCCCGCCCCTGCTCACGTTGGGACAGCTGATGTTGAGCTCAAGGCCCGAGGCGAATGGCGCAAGGTCGTCGTAGAGTTCGACGGCGCGCGTGCACTCCTCGACGGAGTGGCCCACGACCTGGCATATGACCTGGCAGCCCCGCTCACGTAGGCCCTGGAGGTACTCCCCGTCCTGCCGCACGAACTCTGAGATGCCCGGGTTCTGGAGTCCGACTGAGTTCATCAGCCCCGAAGCGATCTCGGCCATGCGTGGGGCGGGGTTGCCGTCCCAGGGATCGATCGAGCAGCCCTTGGTCGTTATGGCACCCAGCTGAGCCACGTCGTAGAAGCCCTCGAACTGCCAGCCGTAGCCAAAGGTGCCCGAGGCGGTGTTGATGGGGTTTCTCATCTTGATTCCGCCGAGGTCGACGAACATGCTCACGTCACTCACCAGAGGACCTCCCGGGCATCGAAGACGGGACCATCCGTGCAGCAGGCCTTGTAGCCGCCCGACACCATGGCGACGTTGCAGGTGTTGCAGGCGCCAAAGCCGCAGGTCATCATCCTCTCCAGCGAGACCTGGCAGGCGATTTCCGCCTTGGCCGCCAGTCGCGCGACGGACGCCATCATGGGAGCCGGTCCACAGGCGTAGGCCATCCCATACGCCCTCCTTCCGAGGAGGGCGCCCATGGCGTCGGTCGTGAGTCCCCTCATGCCCGCCGAACCGTCGTCGGTCGTGACGACGACCTCGCCGCCGTCCAGCTCGCGCGCCCTTTCGACGCCCCAGAGCCGTCGTGCGTCCTGGGCTCCGATCACGACGTCGAAGGGCACGCCCCTCTCGGCCAGCATGCGCGACGCCGCCATGATGGGTGCTATGCCGGCGCCCCCCGAGACCAGAAGGCAGCGCCGGGCGTCCGTCGGCGTCTGCCAGCCGTGGCCACAGGGCCCGACGACGTCGGAGGAGTCACCGGGGCGCATCGTGGAGAGGCGACGGGTGCCCTCCCCCACCACGGCGTAGACCAGCTCGACTGTTCCCACCCGGGCATCGGAGCGCGAGAAGGATAGCGGCAGACGCACGATGTGCGAGGCGTCGCCAGGGACGTTCAGGTTCATGAACTGTCCCGGCTCGATGGTCCGGGCCAGGGCGGGGGCCTCCATGACGAGGCGAAAGACCGAATCGGCCTCTTCGTCGTTCGAGGCGACCCTGAAGTCATGGAGCCGTACGGAGGAAGTGGGAATCACGCGTGCCCCCTGATCAAGACGATGGGACGGCGCGCCGGTCAGCTGCCGCCGCGCCGTCCCGTTCGGACGAACGGTTAGGCGACGAGGCCGCCCTCGAGCACGCGCCTGCCGTCGACGAAGACGTCGGTGGCGGCGCCCACGAGGGTCTCGCCCATAAACGCCGAGTTCTTCGAGAGGCTCTCGAAGTAGTCGGTCGTGACCCTCACCTCACGGTCGGGATCGATGAGCGTGAGGTCGGCGCGCGAGCCGGCCTCGATGCTAACGGGCCGCAGCCTGAGGACGGAGCGGGGGTTTACGGCCATGACCTCAACCAGACGCTGCCAGGACATGAGACCGGTGCGGACCATGTTGTTGAGCATGAGGGGAAGCGAGGTCTCCAGGCCGATGGTGCCGAAGAAGGCGATCTCCCACTCGCAGTCCTTCTCGTGCTGGGCGTGGGGAGCATGGTCGGTGACGACGCAGTCGACGGACCCGTCCAGAATGCCCCGGCGCAGCGCCTCGGCATCGGAGGGAAGGCGCAGCGGTGGGTTCATCTTGAGGCTGGTGTCGAAGGCGTCCGTGATGTCCTCCTCGCTCAGGAAGAGGTGGTGTGGCGTGACCTCGCAGGTGACGGGCAGCCCCTCGGCCTTGGCGGCCTTGACGAGCTCGAGGCCCTTGGCCGTGGAGATGTGCGCGATGTGCAGCGGGCAGCCGGTCAGGCGGCAGAGCTCGATGTCGCGATAGATCTCCATCTCCTCGCCCAGCGCCGGCCAGCCGAACATGCCCAGCCGCGTCGACGCCCTGCCCTCGTTGATGACGCCATGCGACGAGAGGGACTCGTCCTCGCAATGGGCGATCGCCACGCGGTCGAACTGGGAGACGTAGTCCATGCAGGTACGCATCATGCCGGCGCTCTGCACGCCATGGCCATCGTCGGAGAAGGCGCAGGCACCCTCCATGACCATGTCACCGATCTCGGCCAGGGCCTCGCCCCTCTGTCCGCGCGTCAGCGCGCCGATGGGACGCACGTGGCAGAGGTTGGCGGCACGCGCACGGTCGATCTGGTAGCGGATGCCGGTCCCCGTGTCAGTCACGGGATCCGTGTTGGGCATCGTCGCCACGTCGGTGAAGCCTCCGTGGACTGCGGCGCGGCTGCCGGTCTCGATGGTCTCCTTGTACTCGAAGCCTGGGTCGCGGAAGTGGACGTGCATGTCAACGAGGCCGGGAACGAGGTACTTGCCCGTGGCGTCGATGACCTCGACGCCATCGGCGGGCGCCAGCCCCGCGCCCACCTCGACGATGTCGCTTCCCTCCACGAGGATGTCGGTCATGCCGTCCAGGCCGACCTGTGGATCCACGGCATGGGCGCCCTTAAGCAGAAATGCCATTGTTCTCTCCTCCCAGAAGCAGGTACATCTCGGCCATGCGGGTGAGAACGCCAGCATTGACCTGGTCAAGGATCCTCGAGCGCGCGCAGTCGGCAACGTCGGCGTTGATCTCCATGCCCCGGTTCATGGGACCCGGGTGGCAGATGATGGCGTTGTCCTTCATCCTGCCCACGCGCCTCACGTCAAGGCCGTAGAGGCGATTGTACTCGCGACGGGACGGGATGGCGGCGCCCTCCATGCGCTCCAGTTGGACGCGCAGCATGTAGACGACGTCCATGTCCTCGATGACCTCGTCGAGGCTGGAGGTCTGCGGGCAGCCGAACCAATCGGGGTCGTCCACCTGGAAGGTCGGGGGGCCCACCAGGGTGACGTCGGCGCCCATGGTCTTGAGGGCCGGCGCAAGGGAGCCGCAGACGCGGCTGTGCGCGAGGTCGCCGACGATGGCGACCTTGAGGCCCGCAAGATGGCCGAAGTGCTTGCGGATGGTGTAGAGGTCGAGCATGGCCTGCGTGGGATGCTGGTGCTTGCCGTCGCCCGCGTTTATGACGATGGCATCGGTGTTCTCGGTGATCTTCCGCGGGGTCCCGGCAAGGCGGGCTCGGCAGACGAACATGTCGACGTTCATGGCGTCGATGGTCTGGATGGTGTCGGCGAGGGATTCCCCCTTGACGACCGAGGAGGTGGAGCCGCCCATGCTCAGGCTGTCTGCGGACAGGCGCTTCTCGGCGAGCTCGAAGGAGCTCTTGGTGCGCGTGGAGGGCTCGAGGAAGAGGTTCACGATGGTTCGTCCGCGCAGGGCGGGGACCTTCTTGATGGCGCGCCTGTTGACCTCCTCGAACGATGCGGCGGTGTCGAGTATCTGGGTGATGTCGTCAGCCGTGAGGCTGTAGGTGTCGATGAGGTGTTTGACAGAGAGCATTTAGTTCGCGCCTCCCGCGTTCTTCTCGGTGTTGACGTCCCAGATCTCGACGGCGTCGTGGTCGTCGAGGGGCCGGATGCAGACGCGCACGTCCTCCTCGTGAGACGACGGGACGTTCTTGCCCACGAAGTCGGCGCGGATCGGCAGCTCGCGATGGCCGCGGTCAACCATAACGGCAAGCCGCACCGTTTTGGGACGCCCGTAGTCCATGAGGGCGTTGAGGGCCGAGCGCACCGTACGGCCCGTATAGAGCACGTCGTCCACCAGGACGATGTTGGCGCCATCGATGACGAAGGGGATGTTGGTGGCATGGAGCACGGGAGCGATGGCGCGCGTCACATCATCACGATAGAAGCTGATGTCGAGCGAGCCCATCTGGGGGCGCGTGCCCTCGATCCGCTCGATCGCATCCGCCAGGAGGTTGGCAAGGGTCTCCCCACGGCGGATGATCCCCACGAGGGCGATGCCATCCGCCCCCTCGTTGCGTTCGATGACCTCATGGGCGATGCGTGTCACCGCCCTCTCCATAGCCTGGCCATCCATGATGACCGCCTTGAGCCCGGACTGTCCCATGACGCTCCTTCCTCAACAAAAGTGCCCTGCCCGCACGCGCGGACAGGGCACCGGAAGAAACCTGTGTTTGGCCCTGCGGGACCCATCCACCTTACCGGTATCTCGTACCGCGCTTAAAGGCTATCTCGCGTCACAGTACAGCACAGGTGCCCGCCAGTGGCAATACCCAAGACGCAAGCGGCACAAGATGGCACGAGCGAGCGCCGATGGGACGAAGCCCTAGATGGATGCCGACTTGGTCGAGGTCGGCTTGATCAGGCCCCTCTCGGCGGCGCGGCGGCTGACGAACAGGCCCACGCGCGAGAAGGCGAAGCCCGGCCCGTTGGTCTTCCAGCTGTAGAGGAACTCGGACATGAGGGCCCGACGGTAGGGCCAGTCCGAGAACGGAACGGGGTCGTAGCCAGTGAGCTCGAAGAAGGTCCGCTTGAACGACCCCGAGAGCGTCGCGATCCGGACGACGACCTGCGGGTCCATGCGCCTGAACATTCGCGTGACCCAAGTCCGGCACCGCTCGTCCCCAAGCCCAAGCTCGCCGATCGCCGCACCGGCGTAGCGAAATCCTATGACGTAGAGGCTGCCGAGGATGCCCGCGTCGGTGACCCCGCAACGCTCGATGACGTCAGCCATGTCGTTCCAGCGTTCGAACGAGAGGCCAGCCGTGCGCAAGACCGACGAGCTGCCAGGCAGGTCCTCGCGATAGCAGTAGTAGGCCTGGTCGGTATAGACGATGGAGGAGGCCTGGACGCAGGTCTCGATCAGGAACGGATTGTCGACCCAGCCGGCACCAGGGACCTCCTTGAAGAGGATGCCCCGCTCGTCCAGGAACCCCTTGCGATAGATGGCCGACCAGATGGATGGGTGGTGCTGGATGACACGAGGGCAGTCGCGCAGCGTGAAGGGAGTCCCGACCGGTCTGACGCGCTTGTAATACGCACAGTGGTAGAGGCGCTCCCGGGGGGTGCCCGGCATCCAGACGCGCCAGTAGGACGACTTGACCATGTCGGGGCAGGCGTTTGACCTCGCGAGATCGAAGAGGTCATCATACATGTGAGGCAGCACGTAGTCGTCCGGCTCGAGGATGGCGACGTAGGTGCCACGCGCTTCAAGGAAGCCACGGTTGACAGCCTGCCCATAGCCGCCGTTAGGCTTGTCGATGACCCGGACCCGATGATCGCGCGCCTCGTGCCGACGCATGATGGCAAGCGAGCCGTCAGTCGAGCCGTCGTTCACCACGATGATCTCGAGGGCGATGCGATCGTTCCTCTCGGCGGAGGAGAGCGCCTGGTCGAGGTACCTCTCAGTGTTATAGCAGGGCACCACGACGGTGACGTCAGGCTGGTAAGACATGGGACCTACCTCCCGAGGCCCTTGTAGGCCGCACACACCTCGTCGGTGGGACCGAGCATGCGCTGCTGGCCGTGCTCGATCCAACAGACGCGGTCACACATGCGCTCGACGAGGTCGATGCTGTGGCTGACGAGCAGGACGGTGACGTTGTCGCTCTCGACGAGCTCCTTGATGCGCTGCTCGCACTTCTGCTGGAAGAGGAAGTCGCCGACGGAAAGCGTCTCGTCGACGATGAGGATGTCGGGCTCGGTGATGGTGGCGATGGCGAAGGCGATGCGGGCGACCATGCCGGAGGAATAGTTCTTGAGCGGCATCTCCATGAAGTCCTCGAGCTCGGCGAAGCGGACGATGTCATCGAAGTGGGTGTCGATGAACTCCTTCCTGTAGCCGAGGAGCGCCCCGTTGAGGTAGATGTTCTCCTGGGCCGTGAGCTCCATGTCGAAGCCCGCCCCCAGCTCGATCAAAGGCGCGATGGTCCCCTTGACCGTGCAGCTCCCCTCCGACGCCTCGAGGACGCCCGCGATGATCTTGAGCATGGTGGACTTGCCGGACCCGTTGGTCCCCACCAACCCGAAGGCCTCGCCCCGCTTGACCTGGAAGCTGATGTCGTTCAGCGCACGAAACTCCTTGAAGGCCAGTTCGTGGCGCATGAGCGCTATGAAGTACTCCTTGAGCGAGTTGAACTGCTCGGAGGCGATGTTGAAGATCATGGAGACGCCGTCGACGTCGATGATGGTCTCGGCGTCGTCGCCCGGGTAGATCGGGCGGGTGAGCTTCTGGCTGTCGTTGGACTCTGCCACACGGACTCCTGTCATGGGGCTTGGCGCTGGACGGGGCTAGATGTAGAGGATGAACTTGTGCTCGTTCTTGCGGAAGACCACATAGCCGAGCGCAAGGAAGAACAGCGCGAAGAAGGCGCAGGCGAGAAAGGCGTTGGGATTGGGCATGCGCCCATAGAGAACGAGGTCTCGCACCACGTTGACGTAGTGGTACATGGGGTTGGCCAGCTCGACCTCGAGCATCCAGGGCGGGAGGAGCTCCTGCGTGTAGAACAGCGGCGTGGCATAGGTCCACGCGGTCAGGACGACGCCCCAGAGGTGGATGACATCACGGAAGAACACCGAGGCCGTCGAGAGGAACAGGGAGAGACCGGCACAGAAGATGCCGACGAGGGCGAGCCAGAGGGGAAGCAGCAGCATGCAGGGCGTGGGCGCGACGCCGGCCACGACCATGACGAGGATGACGGCGACGAACGAGAAGGCGAAGTTCACCATGGCGAAGAGGACCTTCTCCACCGGGAACACCCAACGGTTGATGCGCACCTTCTTGAGAAGCGAGGACGCCCCGATGATGGAGGTCATGCCCTGGCTCGTGGAGTCGCTCATGAGCTGGAACGTGATGTTGCCCAGGATGATATAGAGCGGATAGCTGGGGATGCTGTCGGACGAGAAGCGCATCAGGGTGGAGAAGACCACCGACATGACGATCATCATGAGCAGCGGGTTGAGCACGCTCCAGACGACACCGAGGGCGCTGCGGCGATACTTGAGCTTGAAGTCTTTGGCGACGAGCTGCCTGAGGATGAAGGCATCGCGCTTTGACGAGGTGTACCAGGCGTCCTCCCGCTTGTGTGACTGCGTTGGAGGGACCTCTCCCCTGACGACGTCTGCTTCCAAGAAACCCTCCCAAGGGACCGGACCGGTGACATGCGTCCGTCCGATACGCCCGCCAGACAGACCCTGCCCATCCTAGCACAGGCCCCCTCCCAGCCATCTTGCCCATACAAACGGCAGAGCCGCAAAGGGTCCCCGGGACGGCCTTCGCCGGATGGCAGCCCGTGTGAAAAAAGGGCCCACCTTGCGGTGGGCCCTTGGGCCGTTGGCTCCCCGGGCAGGATTCGAACCTGCGACACGCTGATTAACAGTCAGCTGCGCTACCACTGCGCCACCGGGGAATGGTTTAGTGCGCTAGAAACTATAACAGACCTCACTGATTGTGCAACCCAAAAAATCAGGCGCTTTCGCGACCGAGGAGCCTTCACACACCGTCGCAGGCGCCCGAAGTCCCGCTCCACGCCGGTCATGCGGCTCCATCATGCCCCAGGAAGAGCCTGGGGACGCTCCTCCCACGCCCCCGGACGCATGACGCATAGGAAGGGGGCGGCCTAGTCCTCCATGTAGTCCTTCAGGCGCCCAGAGCGCGACGGATGACGGAGCTTGGCCAGCGTCTTGCTCTCGATCTGGCGGATTCGCTCGCGCGTGACGCCAAACTCGCGACCGACCTCCTCGAGCGTACGGGGATGGCCGTCCTCCAGGCCGAAGCGGAACTTGATGACCTTGCGCTCGCGGTCTGCCAGGCTGTCGAGGACCTGTTCGAGCTGCTCGCGAAGCATGGAGTCGCTCGCGGCCTCGGGAGGGGCGACGGCCGAGGAGTCCTCGATGAAGTCACCGAGCGAGGAGTCCTCCTCCTCGCCGATGGGGGTCTCGAGCGAGACGGGTTCCTGGCTGATCTTCTGGATTTCGCGCACGCGGTCCGCAGAGATGCCCATTTCGGCACCGATCTCCTCGGGCGTAGGATCGCGGCCCAGGTCCTGGAGCAGCTGGCGCTGGACACGGACGAGCTTGTTGATGGTCTCGACCATATGGACCGGGATGCGGATCGTGCGTGCCTGGTCGGCGATGGCGCGTGTGATGGCCTGACGGATCCACCACGTCGCGTAGGTGGAGAACTTGAAGCCCTTGGTGTAGTCGAACTTCTCGACCGCACGGATCAGACCGAGATTCCCCTCCTGGATGAGGTCCAGGAAGAGCATGCCGCGCCCCACGTAGCGCTTGGCGATGGAGACCGTGAGGCGGAGGTTCGCGCTGATGAGGGCCTGCTTTGCCTCCAGGCCGACCTGCTCGATGCGCATGAGGCGCCTCTGCTCGGCGCGGGTGAGCTCGATCTCACCGCGATCGGCGGCCTCAAGGCGCTCCGTGGCCTCGGTGCCAGCCTCGATCTTCATGGCGAGATGGACCTCCTCCGAGGCGGTCAGCAGGTCGACCTTGCCGATCTCCTTGAGGTACATGCGGACGGGGTCGCCCGTGAGCATGACGGCCGAGCTGTCGAGCTTGTGGGCTCGTGCGCGTGAAGAGCGCTTGCGACCCTTGGGCTTTGGCACGGACCGCAGGACCTCGTTGGCGACGCGCGCCTCCTTGCGTGCCTTGGAAATCTCATCGTCCTCGTCATCCTCATCGTCGAGGGCGGCCTTCCCGTCGGCCTCGAGGGCATCGAGGCCGTCCTCATCGTCGACGGCAGAGACGGGCTGGCTCTCCCCGGAGGCGACGATGCTCACGCCCCGCGCGCGAACGGCCTCGTAGATGTCCGAGAGCTCGTCGTCATCGACATCCATCTCGGCGATGGCGACCTGTATGTCATCCTCGGTGATGGAACTGTCGGACGAGGAGGCGGACCTGATCAGCTTCGTAACGACCACCTGGAGCTCGTCGGAGAACTCAAGGTCGCTGGCAGCCTTGTTAGTTGTCACGGATTTCCTTTCGACGCACGTGCGGTTGGAATGATACCCATTTTCAGGCCGAGACAACAGATGAGAGCCTATTTGTCAGCTCGCCTATGCGTCGCTGAAGCCCGGTCGCCCTCTGGAAGAGCCCGATGGCCGCGGCGTCGGGCGTGGACGTCGAGGCGGAACGCAGGCGCGCCTTGATCTCGCGAACCTCGCGTCGCTTGGACCAGAGCTCCACCGTGTCAAGCAAGAACGACACCTTGTCGGCATTGGACAGCCTCGAGGTGACCTCGAGGCTGCCTGACGCCAGGATGCGCGGCGCATCCGCGACGACACCCGACGCGGCCGCCACCACGTCGGCGGGAGGGGTGCCCTCGGGCGTCGCGAGCATGGCCCACGCCATGGACTCGTAACGTGCATCAGTCCAGGTGAAGCCTGCGATCCTCTCGGCATGGGGCCTGATGGCGTCTGGGTGCGACGCGAGCATCGACAGAAGCTCGCGCTCGGCAACCACCCGCATGCGCTCGTCGCTCGAGAGCATCGCGAGCGAGGGCACGGGTGCGCCGGTCGCCTCCCCCCCATCATCGAAGGGCTGATGGTCGTAAGGCTGCTCCCCTCCGGAGGCGTGGATCGCGACGTGCTCTGACGAAGGCGGGGGGGGAGGCACGGCCAAGGCGTCCGCGCGGCGCATCCCCTGCGATCGCCCGCCTGCGCGTGGGGATGCGACAGGCTTCTCTCGCACGAGGCGCTTCACCTCGCCGAGGTCCGCGCCAAGCATGTCCGCAAGCTGGGTGGCATAGCCATCGAGGAGGATGGAGCCCTTGAGCGGCGCGAGGAGCGCGGCCATGTCGTCCATCGCCTGGACGCGCCTTCCAGGAACCGAGAGGTCGTAGGTTGCCATGCGCTTGTCGAAGACGAACTCCATGAGGGGGCGGGCGGCGTCGATGATGGGGCGCAGGGCGCCCGCCCCCTTGTCCGCGAGGAACTCGGCAGGGTCCTGGTTGTCGGGAAGCGTGACACACAGGAGGTCGGCCCCCGTCTTGTCGACGAACTGAACGGCGCGCTCCGCAGCCTTCTGACCTGCGGCATCACCGTCGAACATGCAGACGATGCGACTCTTGGCAAAGCGCTCGATCATCTTGACGTGATCGAGCGTGAGCGCCGTACCGAGCGCGGCAACGACGTTGGTGAAGCCCGCCTCGTGCATGGAGATGACATCGGTGTAACCCTCACAGACGATGGCCTCCCCCGTTGCGACCATGGAGTCCTTCGCACGGTCGAACGCGAAGAGGTGCTTCCCCTTGTGGAAGACGGCCGTCTCCTTGGTGTTGAGGTACTTGGGCTTGGCATCGGCGAGCACGCGACCGCCAAAGCCGATGGAACGCCCTAGCTCGTCGTGGATGGGAAACATCACGCGGTCGAAGAAGCGGTCTCGGACGCCGCTGCGGCCCTCTAATGCGAGGTCTGCGGCGACCATCTCCTGGCGCGTGAAGCCCCTCCCGAGCAGGTGTGCCGCAAGGGCACCGTGGCCGGGGGCAAATCCCAGGCCCCACCTGCGGCAGACCGCCGATCCGAACCCGCGCCCCGCAAGGTAGCCCCGTGCCACGCCAGCCCCTTCCGAACGCCCACGCAGCAGCTGGGTCGTATAGAACGCCTCGGCCTCGGCAAGGCACTCCACCAAGCGGTTGCGCTTGGGGCCGTGTCCTGCGGCGCCGCGCTCCTCCTGGAGCTCGATGCCCGCACGGTCGGCCAGGTAGCGGATGGCATCCGGGAAGTCCAGGCCCTCGCGCTTCATGACGTAGGCAAACAGGTCGCCTCCCTCGCCACAGCCGAAGCACTTCCAGAGCCCGGTGGCGGGGTTGACGTGAAACGACGGGCTCTTCTCGTGATGGAAGGGACAGCAACCCCAGAAGTCGCCACGGCGCTCGCGAAGCTCCACCGTCTCGCCCACGAGCCGCACGATGTCGGTCGCCTGGCGGACCCGCTCCCTGTCCTCGTCCGTGATCACGCGCTCACCTCCGCCCCGCCGACGCCTATGTTGGTACGTACCCAGTCGATGTCGCCCAAGACGACGCGTTCGAGCTCTTCGGTGGAATCGAACGGCCGAGAGGCGCGCAGCCATCTCACGAAGATGACCGTCGCCTCGCTTCCGTACAGATCGCCGTCGAAGCCGATGAGGTTGGCCTCGAGGAAGGAGGGGTCGGGGTCGGCGAACGTGGGAGGTGAGCCAACGTTGACGGCAGCGGGCCATGCCCGCCCTCCCTCGATGTAGAGGCAGGCGTAGACGCCCTCCGCCGGCATGCAGGCCTCGGGGCGCACCCGTACGTTCGCAGTGGGAAAGCCCAGGGAACTCCCCTCTCCCCTGCCATGCGTGACGACGCCACGCACGAAGTGGCAGCGCCCGAGCAGCTGTGCCGCGCGCTCGACGCGACCCTCGTGGAGGAGGTTCCTGACGCGCGTGGACGAGACCTTCACGTCACCCTCAGCGACCAGGTCGTGCCCGAAGACGTCCATGCCGCAGAACCTCCCCAGCTCCCGTAGGGCCGAGACGTCACCCGCACCCTGGGCACCGAGCCTGAAGTCGCTGCCCACGTGCAGCGAGACGGGTCTCAGGGCCTCCCCCAGCACATCCGAGAAGAACGCCCGGTAGCTGGTCGCAGACAGCTCCTCTGTGAAGTCGAGCACGAGAATCGCATCGGGTGCCGCCGCGGCAAGCGCCCTCACGCGGTCGCGTGCGGAGAGGAGCTCCGTGGAGATCGCCTTGTGACCCAAGACCGACGCGGGATCGGGGTCGAACGTCACGACGGCGGAAAGACAGCCTCGCGCGCGGGCGTCGGCGATCGTCGTGGCGACAAGCGCCTGGTGCCCCCGGTGAAAGCCATCGAATACCCCGATGACGCAGCAAGCTGCGACATCGGGCCCCAGATCGACGCCCTCCGCGACGAGCGCGCGGCCGCCGCCGAGACCCTTGGCCTCGTAGCGCCGCGCAGGTCGTCCGAGAAGCGCCGCAGACGCCAGACGGGCGACGTCCTCGGCAGGGAGGGGCCCTGGCCATGCCAGACGCAGGCTCATAAGCAGACTCCCGCGATGCCCGCCGGAAAGTTGACGTCACAACGCAGGAGGTGGCCAGAGCGACGCCAGATGCCCACGAGGGCAGCGTCTCGGACGAGCGCGACGCGCTCGCAGGAAGAGGCGGGCCCCTGCACCCCTCCGCCTCCCGCGCGGGAGGCGCCTGCGGGAAGCGCCCTGCCGCACAGGACCGACGCGAGCTCGGCATCGCCCACCTGGCGCACGGGCAGGCCCAGCAGCGACGCGGGATCGAGCATGCCGCCCGAGAGGGCGCGGGCGCCGTGTTTCTGCAGCTCGTCAAGGGACAGGCAGTTCCCGAGGCCGACGGCGCCGGATGCGGTGCGACGCAGCGCGCTCAGGTGCGCCGCCGTCCCCTGCTCGCGTCCCAGGTCACGGGCGATGCTGCGTATGTAGGTGCCCTTGGAGACCGTAAGCGCGACGCGCCACGTGAGCGCCTCGGCAGACTCGACCGCGAGCAGGTCCGCCCCAAGGATCTCTATGTGTCGCGGCGCGATCCTGACCGTCTGGCCCGAGCGGGCGCGGCGATAGGCGCGCTCGCCATTGACCGATATGGCCGAGAAGGATGGTGGCACCTGGTCGTGAGGTCCCACGAGGTCCCGGACGATGGCTTCCGCGACCTCGGCCGAGCGCAGTCGCCTAGGGACGGCGGCGCGGCGCGTCACCTCCCCCTCGGCGTCATCGGTGTCCGTCTCGGCACCAAACGCGATGAGGGCCTCATAGGACTTGGCCTCACAGCTGAGCAGCCCCATCAGGCGCGTACCCTGGCCGACGCCCACCACCAGCACGCCCGAGGCGGCGGGATCGAGCGTGCCGGCATGCCCGACCCGACGCTCGCCCAGTGAGCGGCGAACGCGATTCACCACGTCGTGGCTTGACATGCCGACGGGCTTGTCGATGGCCACGAGACAGTTGATGCCGCTCTGCCCACGCTTCACGAGACGGCTGTCCCGTTCTCGAACAATGCACGTAGCTGGGGCAGGACGGACGAGAGGGCCTCGTCTAGGTCTCCGTCGAGAGTGAAGCCGGCGGCAGCACGATGGCCTCCCCCGCCCAAGCCGCGGGCGATGGCCGCGACGTCGTGATCGGCCTTGGAGCGCAGGTTGCCCCTGACGCGGCCTCCCGGAACCTCCTTGAGAAAGAGTGCGACCTCGGAGCCGGCAACGCTGCGCACGACATCTATGAGGCCGTCGCACTCGTCTAGGCTTGCGCCAGTGCGCTCCAGGTCGGAGGCGGTCGCATAGCTGTAGGCGATCCGACCGCCTGCGAAGGTGGCGATGCGCCCCATGACCGCAGACTCCAGGTGCAGATACGAGAGGCTGAAGTTCTGGTAGACGTTGAGGGAGACCTCGCAGGGCGAGGCGCCGGCATCGACCAAAAGCGACGCGACCGAGAAGGCCTCGGCATCGGCGTTCTGGTACTGGAAGCGCCCGGTGTCGGTCGCAACCGCACAGTAGAGGCACTGGGCGATCTCGGGGGTGATGTCCACGCCCAGATGGAGCGCGAACTCGGCCACGATGACGCCTACGGCGGCGGCGTCGGGTCGTATCAGGTTCACCTCGGCGTAGGGGTCGTCACAGGGATGGTGGTCCATGATGGCCGTGTGGCGGGCGCGGCGCATGACCGCCTCTCCGTCGCTGAGGCGATGCGCGACCGAGAGGTCCACGCTCACGAAGAGGTCGGGATCCTCCGTGTAGTCACGGGCGCTGACCAGGCGCTCGCAACCCGGCAGGAACCGGTAGATGCGTGGCACGGGGGCAAAGTCGGCGAGCAGGCTGGTGACGCGCTTGCCCGGCCAGCGCGCCTCGATGACCCCACACAGTCCCAAGCACGAACCCAGGGCGTCTCCGTCCGGACTCGTGTGGGCGCAGAGCGCGACGCTGTCGCTGCCCTCGATGAGGGCCGCTATGGCATCGAACTTCTCCTCTTGCTCCGGATGTGCGATCAGGCCCATGGCAGCTGCGCTACTCCTCGTCCCCAGGTGTGTCACCGACGGGGTAGCCCGCATCGTCCTTCTCGACGGAGAGGGTCGGAGGGACGTTTTCCAGCGCGATGGAGATGCGCTCGGCCTCGTCGGCAGTCGTGTCTATCTCGAAGATAAGCTCTGGCGTGACCCGCCAGCCAAGGGCGTGTCCAAGCAGGGCCCGGATGCGGCCCCTGGCACGCTCGAGCGCGTCGGCGACGGAGTCGTAGCGATCCCTCTCGCAGCTCACGTATGCCTTGAGCACGGACTTGTCGACCGAGACCTCGACGCCCGTGAGGGTCACGAGCGCCAGGTCGGGATCGGCCACCTCGAAGAGGAGGATGCTGGCGAGCTTCTCGCGCGCGATCTGGTTGTTCCGCCGGGAGTTCCTGTTCTGCTTCATGTCAGCCTACTCAGTGCGGGCGACCTGCTCGACGCGATACGCCTCGATGATGTCGCCGACGTGGATGTCCTGGAAGTTCTCGAGGCCGACGCCGCACTCGAAGCCGGCCTTGACCGTCTTGACGTCATCCTTGAAACGACGCAGCGATGCAAGCCTGCCCTCGTAGACGACGATGCCATCGCGGACGAGACGGCAGAGGTCATCCCGGGAGACCTCGCCGTCCTGGACCATACAGCCCGCCGCGATGCCGACCTTGGGGACCTTGAAGGTGTTACGAACTTCGACGGAGGCCGTCTGGCGCTCCTCCTCGGTCGGCTTGAGCATGCCGATGCGGGCTGCATCGATGTCCTCGATGGCCTTGTAGATGACGCTGTAGGTCCTGATCTCGACACCCTGCTGCTCGGCGGCGGTGCGCGCCTTGGCCTCGGGGCGAACGCCAAAGCCGATGATGATGGCGTTCGATGCGTCGGCGAGGACGACGTCGGTCTCGGAGATGGCGCCGACGGCAGAGTGGATCGTGTTGATGCGGACCTCGGATTGGTCCATCTTGTCCAGCGAGTCCTGGAGCGCCTCGATGGAGCCCTGGACATCGGCCTTGATGATGAGGTTGAGCTCCTTGACGTCGGCGTCGGCCATGGTGTCGAAGAGGTTCTCGAGGGTCACGTGCTTGACCCGGTTCTGCTCCTCGATGCGGGCCTTCAGCTGGCGCTGCTCGGCCAGGCCGCGCGCATCGCGCTCGTCCTGGAACACGCGGAACTCGTCACCGGCCATCGGCACGCTCGAGAGGCCGAGGACCTCGACCGGATCGGCGGGTCCCGCCTCGGTGACGCTGTTGCCACGGGGGTCGACCATGGCACGAATCTTGCCGAAGGCCAGGCCCGCGACGATGGCGTCGCCGACATGCAGGGTGCCTCGGCTGACCAGCAGCGTGGCGACGGAGCCACGGCCACGGTCCAGCTTGGCCTCGAGGACGTTGCCCGACGCGAAGGTGTCGGGGTTGGCCTTGAGCTCGAGGACGTCCGCCTCGAGCAGGACGCTCTCGAGCAGGGTGTCGATGCCCTGGTTCTGCCTGGCGGATATGTCCACGAACATGTTCTCGCCACCCCATTCCTCGGGGATGACGCCGTACTCGGTGAGCTCCTGGCGAACCCTCGTGGGGTCGGCGCCGGGCTTGTCGATCTTGTTGACGGCGACGATGATGGGCACGCCGGCAGCCTTGGCATGGTTGATGGACTCGATGGTCTGTGGCATGACGCCGTCGTCGGCGGCGACGATCAGGATGACTATGTCGGTCACCTTGGCGCCGCGGGCGCGCATGGCGGTGAAGGTCTCGTGACCGGGCGTGTCGATGAAGGTAATGATGCGCCCGTTGATCTTGACCTGCGAGGCGCCGATGGCCTGGGTGATGCCACCGGCCTCCCCTGCGGCGACGCCCGTGTGGCGGATGGCGTCGAGAAGCGACGTCTTGCCGTGGTCGACATGGCCCATGACCGTGACGACGGGGGGACGGGACACCAGGTCCTCGGGGTTGTCGAAGAAGGTGAAGGAGTTCTCCTCCTCCTTGGTCATGACCTTGACGTCCCGGCCGAGGTCATCGGCGACCAGCTCGATAAGCTCGTCGGACATGGACTCGGTCAGGGTCAGGGGCGTGCCCAGCAGGAACAGGCGCTTGATGATGTCGTTGGCGGGGACGCCGAGGAGCCCGGCCAGCTGCGTGACCGTGGAGCCCTGTGGGACCCTGACGGTGTCGAGCTGCGAGACGTCCTGGTCGTTGGCGATGGCCTCCTCGATGCGCTGCTGCTCGGCGGCCTGCTCGGCCTGCTGCTTCCTGCGCTCCTTGCGCTTCTTGCGACGACCGGTGGACTCGCGGGTGGCCTCCTCGACGGCCACACGGGCCTCCTCGAGGACGTGGGAGCGGTTGTACTCCTCCGCCTCGCGGGCCATGCGGCTGTAGCGGTCCTCCTCCTGGCCTCCCCTGCGAGTGGTCTTGCGTCCCCTGCCCCTGCCCTTGCGGCCCTCGTCTCCGGGCGAGGGGGCGCCGGCACCCTCGGAGGGGCGGGGCGCGGCGCTGCGACGGGGACGGTGCTGGTCGTCACGTTTGCCGCCACGGGCCTCGTCCTTCTTCTTGGAGGCCTCCTCCGCCTGCTGCTGCAGGACCTTCTCCTGTTGGGCGATCTGGTCGAGCAGGCTGGTGAAGGACGGGACCGACTTGGGGGCGGTGTCCTTCACGCGATTGCGCTCGGCCTCCTCGGCGGCAAGGCGCTCCGCCTCCAGGCGCTCCTCCTCGGCCCTCTTGCGCGCGGCCTCGGCGGCGGCGCGCTTGCGCTCCTCCTCGGCTCGCTCGCGCTCGCGACGGGCCTCCGCCTCGATGCGCTCCCGCTCGGCCTTCTCCGCCTCGACGCGCTCCCGCTCGGCCTCGGCCTCGGCCTCGGCCCTCTTGGCGGCCTCGATCTCCGCCGCACGGGCCTCGAGGATGGGCTTGAGCTTCTTGCGCACGATGGAGACGTAGGCATCCTCCAAAGTCGAGGACGGGGACTTGGCCGGGATCTTCATGTCTGCGAGATGGCCGAGCATCTCCTTGCTGGTCATGCCATATTCCTTGGCGAGGTCATGTACGCGCGTCTTTGCCATGTGACCAACCTTTCTGGGACGAGGGTCTTGGGGACTACGAGGTGGGACCCTCGTGCTAGATCAGGGAGTCGGGGTCGTCGCTGACGGAATCCGCGGGCATCGAGGCGAGCTTCTCGTGCACGCCGCAATAGCGCGACCCAGGGCGGGCCATGTTGCGGCATTGGACCCCGTTGGCCCCGACGTACTCGCAGCGGTACTCGCCGTCCTCCCCGGCAAGCTCGACCTCCTTGGGCATGTCACGCAGGATGTCGGCCGCCAGGGACTCGTTCTTGATGTCGATGTGCATGCCGGTCAGGCGCGCGGCGAGGCGGGCGTTCTGCCCCTCCTTGCCGATGGCCAGGGAGAGCTGGTCGTCGGGGACGATGACCGTGGCGTAGTTGTTCTCGGGATCGACGATGACGCGTGAGACGCGCGCCGGCGAGAGAGCGTTGGCGACGCAACGTGAGGGGTCGTCGCTCCACAGCACGACGTCGACACGCTCCCCACGCAGCTCGGAGACGACGGTGCGCACGCGGCTGCCCTTGGGGCCGACGCAGGCACCCACGGGGTCGAGACGGTCGTCCAGCGAGGACACGGCGACCTTGGAGCGCACGCCCGCCTCGCGCGCGACGGAACGGACCTCGACGACACCCTCGTAGACCTCGGGAACCTCGAGCTCGAAGAGCCTGCGGATGAGGTCGGGGTGGGTACGGGAGACGACGATCGAGGGACGCTGGCGCTCGCCGCGGATGGGCGGCTGGTTGCTGTTGGGGTCGCGCACGTCGACTATGATCGCACGGATGCGCTGGTTGTGGATGTAGCGCTCGCCTACAGGCCGCTCGTTGCGCTCGTCTGGGTAGCGGCGCTGATCGAAGTAGGGCAGCTCGGCCTCGACGCCCTCGCGGATCTTGATGAAGGCGAAGTCGGGGGTGGTCTGCAGCACGGTGCCGGTGATGATGTCGCCCACTCGCTGAGAGAACTCCTCGAAGATCTGCTGACGGGCAGAGTTGCGCACGATCTCGGCAATCTCGGACTTGGCGTGCTGCGCGGCGATGCGCGAGGCGTCCTTGGGCGTGACGTCGACCTCCTCGAAGTTGTCGAACTCGCCAGTCTCGTCGTTGATGTCCCCCTCGGGAACGAGCTTGTAGACGTAGACGCGTCCGGTCGCACGGTCAATGGTGACGCGTGCTCCGAAGTCGAGGTGCAGGATCTCGGCGTAACTCTTGGCCAGGGATTGCTCGAGGCGGTCGATGAGGTAGAGCTCGTCGATGTGCTTCTCCTGGCAGAGCGCCATCAGTGCTTCCATCATTTCGGATGCCATGTTTCTTCCTTCCCGGGAGGGGCGAACGGATTCTCGAGACGCCTTGCGGCTAGTCGAAGTCGGGTCTGACGTGGCAGGACTTTATGTCGTCGAGGGCGAGGGAGACGCGCTCTTCGCCGCACTCGACGACGACCCTGCCTCCCTCGACGCCCAGCAGCCTGCCCGTGAAGCGGCGGCGACCCTCGCGAGCGAAGGTCTTGAGGGAGACGTCACTGCCCGCAAAGCGCTCGAAGTCGCGCTCCTTGCGCAGCGGTCGCGCGAGACCCGGCGAGGACACCTCGAGGACGTAGGATCCCGCGATGGGATCCGCGTCGTCCAGGACCTCGTTGATCCAGCCGCTCTGGGCGGCAACCTCGTCGAGCGAGATCGTGGGGACCCCCTCGTCCGCATGGTCGATCCTCACGCGCACGACGGGGGCCTTGCTCGAGCCCACGACCTCGACGTCCACGACGTCGATGCCATGCGACCGAGCCGCATCTTCGAGCGCGGTCACCAGTTGCCTCTCAAGGTCGGTCGTTGCCACGCGATACTCCTCCCGGCAGACGGACCGTCTGCATACCAAAAGGAAGCAGGGCAAAGGAGCTGCCCCACTTCCTCGTACGTTCACAATTGAGCTTCACATAATATAGCCAACGTCGCCACCGGTGGCAAGGGGGAATCACGCACATATTACCCGCACGAGCGATGGCATTCGGGACCGACGGCCATGCCCCTAGCTCCGTTTGCAGGGGATGGGGCGTGGCGGCGTCTTGGGCTTCCTGGCACCCGCCATCACGACGGCGCCCTCCCCGCAAGCCTCCAGGCACCTGCCGCACTGGATGCAGGCCTTCTGGTCAATGACGTGGACGAACTTGTCCTTGCCCGTGATCGCGTCCTCCTCACAGGCGGCGAGGCAGTCACCGCAGCCGGTGCAGCGCGACACGAGGATGTGGTAGGTCATGAACGCCTTGCACTCGCCCGCAGGGCAGCTCCTCTTGCTGACGTGCCGATCGAGCTCGTCGCCAAAGAGGTCGATGCCCTCTTGCACGGTACGCGCCATGATGCGCCCCAGCTCGCAGAGCGACTGGGTGGACATGGTCGGGCAGAGGTCGCGCATGAGGTCGAGGTCGCCCATGCGGCCCCTCTTCCCCACCGCGTCACCCAGGATCGTTTCGAGCTGATAGCCGCCCTCGTAGCCAAAGACGCAGCGCCCACAGCACTCCCGGTGGAAGGTTGTGGCGATCTCGTGCAGGGCGTTCGCCATGCAGTTGGCATCGGTGTAGACGCACATGTAGTCGCAGGAGAGCTCCATAGGCTCGTCCAGCTCGCCGGGCACCAGAAAACGGCTCTGCGGATATCCTAAGTAGACGGCCCTGAGCCCCTCGGTGGGGACGGCGGTGACCGAGAGGAGACCCGCAGCCGTGGTCGTAGCATCCACCTCGACGGGGTCATTCGCGCCTTCCAGCCACACACGCTTGGTGCCGTCCTGGCCGCAAAGCCACGCCTCACCCGAGACGACCTCGTCCTCGGCCGCACCCGTCACGGAAGATGGTACGGGCTTCTCGCCCGAAAGCAGCTTGGCAGCCGCCGTGTCGTTGCCATAGAGGAAGCCGATCGTCTCGTCCGCAAGGACCACCTTGCCTTCGCCGAAGCGGCTCGCAAGGTCGGTGCGGCCCTTGGGCAGGATGAGCGTGACGTCCTCGGATGCCGCCCGCTCGACGGCCTCGTCGAGGCGCTCCTCGAGCAGCCTCAGGGAGACGGGGGCCTGGCGGTAGACGGGCATGAAGTTGATGATGGTCATGTGGTCCGTCCCCTCCCTAGTATTCGTTCCAGAGACGCGGCTTCTCGAGGGTCAGGCGCAGGTCGCACTGCAGGCAGCGGCTCGCCTCGCGCTTGGCCTCGGACTCGCTGAACGGGCACTCGAACGGCTCGAGGGCGCCCTTGCGCTCGGATGCCGGAACGAACTGGGGAAGGACCGGGCTGTCATAGAAGCCGGGGGCGGCCTTGCCGATACGCTGTTCGCCCTCCTCGCGGTCCAGCAGTTCCTCGCTGATGTCGCCGTCGCCTCCCAGGAAGCGGTCGATGGAGCTGGCGGCCTCGCGGCCCTGGGCGATGGCGGCGATCACGGACTTGGTACCGGTGACGTCATCGCCAGCGGAGAAGACGCCCTCGACGGAGGTCATGAGGCAACCGTCCGCGACGACGTAGGGACCGTGTGTGAGCGCGAGGCCCATGACCGGCGTATCCTCGGGCTTCTGGCCCACGGCGAAGATGACGTAGTCTGCCGGGAGCGTGAGCTCGGAGCCCTCCACGAGCTCGGTCACGGCGCGGTGGTTCTCGTCGAAGTAGAAGCGGGAGATCTTCTGGATAGTCATTCCTCCCACGAATCCCGGCTTCTCGGGGGACTCGTCGATGGAGTTGAAGGCGTGGGCGTCATGCAGGACGATACCCTCCTCGGCCGCCTCCTTGCGCTCCTCGGGGGTGGAGGTCATCCTGTCCTCGGCCTCGAGGCACGCCACGTCGACGCTCTTGGCGCCCAGGCGAACCGCCGTGCGTGCGCAGTCATAGGCGACGTTGCCCCCACCGAGGACGACGACGCGGCCCTCCTCGACGGGAAGGGGTTTGCCTTCGCGAGCGGCCTTCAGGAAGGCGGTATTAACGTAGACGTTCTTGAGGCCATGTCCCTTCATGGGAAGCACGATACCCTGGTGGGTCCCCACCGTGACGAGGACGGCGTCGAAGTCGCCCCTGAGCGAGACGGGGTCAACAACGCGCTCGCCCAGCCTGAGGTCGATGCGCGGCCGAGGGTCTGTGCCCTGGGAGACCTCGAGGATCGTATCGATCTCTCTGTCGATGGCCTCGTCGGGCAGGCGGTAGGCCGGAATGCCATAGCGCAGCTGGCCGCCGGCCTTCTGATTGGCCTCGAACACGGTGACGCGATGGCCCTTCTCGGCGAGGTAGAGTGCGGCGGTGAGGCCTGCGGGGCCTGCGCCGATGACGGCAACCGACTTGCCCGTGAGGGGATCGTGGCGCACGCGGCTCTTCCAGGCGCCGTTGTCGCGCACTGCTGCCGCACGCTTCAGGCGGCAGATGGAGAGCGGTCCGTGCAGGTCGTTGCGCTTGCACTCGCCCTGGCAGTTGTGGGTGCAGATGGAACCCAGCGTCTCGGGGAAGGGGACCCTCTCGCGCACGACGGCCGTGGCCTTCTCCCACTCTCCCTGCTTGATGTAGCGCAGGTAGCGCGGGATCTCGATGTGCGCAGGACAGCCGAAACGACAGGGGACGACGTTGTCCTCGCTGGAGCGCTCGGGCTTCGCCAGGCCGAGGGCATCGACAATCGAGCCGGTCGGGCATACCTCGACGCAGGCCCCGCAGAAGCGGCAGCCCGCCTCCTCGAGAGAGACGCCCCCGTCGATGCCGATGCGGATGCCGCTCTCGGTGCGCTGGTAGTCAAGGACACCCACGCCGCGCAGGTCGCGGCAGGCGCGCACGCAGCGGCCGCAGCGGATGCAGCGGGTGAACATGTGCGTGATGAGCGGGTTGGAGTCGTCCGTCGGGACGGAGCGGATCTTGCAGCGCCAGCGCGCGGGCGAGACGCCCATGTATTGGTACATGGACTGCAGCTCGCACACACCGTACTTGGGGCAGCCCGTGCAGTCGGCGGGATGTGTGGCGAGGATGAGTTCCATCGCCATGCGACGGACCTTGTCGGCCACCACGCTCTCGGCGTCGACGGACATGCCCTCGCGCACCGTGGTCTTGCAGGCCGGCACAGCCTCGCCGTCACCGTCGACCTCGACCACGCAGAGACGACAGCCGCCCACCGCCTCGAGGTCGGGGTGCTTGCACAGGTGCGGGATGAAGATGCCGTTGTCCAGGGCCGCATCCAGAACGGAGGTGCCCCCCTCGGCCTTGACCTCCCGGCCGTTGATAGTCAGCTTCACGTTATGTCTCTCCTAGGGTCGAGCCCTGTGCGCTCCCTTCCCCTGAGGCGCGCACAGGGCAAGACGGGACCCTCGAGCGAGGGTCCCGCTCAGACGAGGCGTGCTGGGAGCTAGTCCCACTCCTCCTCGTCTCCATCCGCGTAATCGAACGCTGCCATGGAGGCGTTCTCGCCTGCGATGCGACCGGAGTTGAGGCAGAAGCCCATGGTGTTGCCGGGGATGGAGTAGTTGTAGGAGTCACCGTAGATGGTGCAGGCGTCGGTGCCGACGCAGTAGAGGCCCGGAATGACCTTGTACTCGTCGTTCATGACCTCCATGCGGTCGTTGACCAGCACGCCGCCCAGGGTGCCGTAGGCGCCCATGTACTGGCGGCAGGCGTAGAACGGGCCGCTCTCGAGCGGCTGCATGAACTGGCGCTCCTTCTCGAAGAGCTCATCGTAGCCTGCGTGGCACATCTCGTTGTAGGCCTCGACGTTCTTGGACAGGCCCTCGGGGTCGATACCGATCTTCTCGGCGAGCTCCTCGAGCGTGTCGGCGCGGGCGATGACATGGTCGCCGTTGCCGTCGACATAGGTGTCGAGATCCTGCTCGAACTGCTCCTCGAAGTGCTCGTAGAGGTCGTGCGGGTGGACGTGAGAGACGATGTCAGGCCCGTTCTTCTTCCAGTTCTTGAGCATCCTGGAGTCGAAGAGGGCGAAGCCCACCTTACCCGGCAGGTGGTTGATGGCGTTGCCGACGAAGGTGGTGTTGAAGATGTCGTCCTCGGGCATGAAGCGCTCGCCGTTGCGGTCGCACCAATAGGTGGGCTGGCGGAAGGCGCCCTCGACGTAGAAGTGGTTCATGTTGTCAGGAAGCTGGTACATCATCTCCATGGTGACGGGCGTGCGGCCGGCGCCGACGGCGTGGCACATGTTGTAACCGTCGCCGTCCATGCCGGGCACGGCGAAGGAGTAGAGGTTCTTACCCCAGTCGAGGCCGATCTTCTCCTGGATCATCTTGGCGTTGGCGCCGAAGCCGCCGGTGGCGACGATGACCGCCTTGCAGGAGACCTCGACCTCCCCGCCGTCCTTGTCGGCGGCGCGCACTCCTACGACGGCACCCCCGCCGTCGACGACGAGGCTCTTGCCGGGGGTCTCGAACAGGAACTCGACGCCGAGCTCCTGGGCGCGCTCGGTCATGCGCTTGGTCATCGTGGTCGCGGCGCGCGGGCCCGGCTCGGAGCCGTCCTCGGGCTGGACGACATGCCAGGTGTATTCGCCGTCGGCGTAGGCGCGGGTGCGCTCGCGGGCGCGGAACGCCGGGCGCACGGAGTTGAAGACGACGCCCATGTCCTGCAGCCATGAGATGGTGTCGCCGCTCTTGAAGTAGTATGCGCGCACCAAGCGGGGATCGACCTGATAGTGCGTATAGAACATGTGGCGGCGGAAGAGCTCGCCGGGCGTGACCTCGATCATGGACGCGCGCTGCACGGGCGAGCCGGCCGCACAGGGGCCCATGCCCATGTTGGCGGCGCCGCCGGTGTTGGAGGCCTTCTCCAGCGTGATGACGCTCGCGCCGCCCTCGGCCGCCGCGATGGAGGCCGCCAGGCCCGAGAGGCCCGCGGCAACGACGACGACGTCGCACTCAAGCTGCTTTGCCATGTACTCCTCCTGATGTGTCTGCCTACCTGAAGCCGCCCACCTCGTGGCGAACGGCAGCGTTGCTGTCTACCTTCCCAGAATGCCGTCAGCGGGGCCATGTGCAATCGGACAAAGCTCGCGGTTCTGTCCCGCCCGCTCCCTGTGTGGGCAGCTAGGCGCGCACGGGCATGCTGGCCGAGACAAACGCCTTGTAGCGCGCGACGCGACGCTTGTACTCGTCGCCCTTCTGGAGCTGGGAAAGCTCGCCCTCCATGCGACCGATGTCCTCGCCGTGGATCTGCTTGCCCTCGGCGGTGTCGTGGGCGCGGAAGAGCCCACGCTCGTCGTGGGTTTCCTCGTCGAGGTAGACCACCTTGACGACGCCGCCTTCGAGCGTGACATGGCCCTCGAGGCCGCAGACCGAGCAGATGGCCTTGTCCGTGTCGGGGACCAGGTAGTAGTCGTTGGCATGGCAGTGCGGGCAGGTGCCGTCCTCGCCCTGGTACGCCGCGTGCTCGGGATCCTTTGCGGCGTTGGCCATGTTGGTGCCGATCTGATGGGCGCGCGCGACGACCTCGTCGTCGAGCAGCGCGCGCTTGGACCAGGGCACCCACTCGTTATCGATGACGCGCCAGGTGGGGGTCATGGCCTGGATGGCATGGTCGGACTGGACGTGCGTGCCCCAGTCGGACCCGCCGATGCCGATGTAGGAGATGGGCTTGCCCGGACAGATGATGCGCGGGTCGGGCAGCTTCGCCTTGCCTCCCTCGGCGATGATCTTCTGGGCTATCTGGGTCGAGATGACGTTGTTGCCGGTGTCCATGCGGGGCCCGAAGCGGTCCATGATGGTGTGGAACAGGCCCGACGCGCCGGTCTCGAAGATGGGGTCGCAGATGACGATGCCATCGGCCTCGGCCATCTTGAAGAAGAGCCAATCGAAGTCGTCCTTGTGAATGCACATGTTGCCGCGGCCGCTCATCAGCATCTTGACGCAGGTGATACAGCCCGTGCAGTGTTTGATGTCCAGGTCCATCGCACGGATGAACTCGACCTCGCAGCCCCGCTCGGCAGCGCCCATCAGGGCCTCCTTGCAGATGCTGTCGTTGTTGCCGTTTTTGGTGCCGAAGGAAATGCCCAGAACCTTGGTCATGGCGATCAGCTTCCTCTCCCGAACGGTGCGGCGAGCGACATCCCCCTGACGTCGCCCTTGCCATACAGGGTAGATTTCGGGAGTGTTTCTGCCGTTATGCGAATGCCCAGTAAACGTGCGAGAAGAAATCACGTGCATTGTGCTCGTTGACAAACATGCAGGCAGGCATGTTAGCCATGACTCAGGGCTAATGCCCCACGCCCTCCATGAGCGAGGCGGAGAAGCTGAGCGCCAGCCGGTCGTCGCCGTCCTTGAGGTCGACGAAGAACAGCTCGCGTATCTTGTTCACGCGATAGAAGTACGTGTTGCGATGCACGCTCAGCGCCGCCGCGGCGTCGGCCGGGCTTCCCGGGTGACGCACGCTCATGATGGCCGTCCGCAGGTAGGAGGTGCCATGATCGCGATCGTAGTCGGCCATTGCGACCACGCGCTTGTCCAGCAGCATCTCGAGCCGTTCGGGAGAGCCCACAATGGCTGCGAGGGCGGCGAAGCGGTGTTCCCAGTAGAAGAACATCCTGCCAGGCCCCGGCTCGCGGATGGTCTCGCCGAGGTCAAGCGCCTCCTGCAGGCGCTCCGGACACTTGGAGAGGTCGTCGAAGGGCTCGCTCACGAAGGCCGAGAGCCCGTTATTCTGGAGCATGGAAACGAAGGCCTCGTTGGTCCGGAGTTGCCTCTGGGCGCGAGCGTAGTCATCGTAGCCCACAGCTTCATTCCTCCCGATGGGCGCAAGCACCACGAGGCAGTCCTCGCGGGCATACCACAGGCAGTTGCACAGCGCGCGCACGGCCATCGCGCCCACGCGGGCGTGGTATTCCTTGTCGGCGTTACGCTGGCCCGTGAGGGCGAGCAGCACGTAGGACTCCCCGATGGGCAGGCGCGTGAGCAGGATCTGGGCACGCATGGTCCGCTCGTTGACGAAGGAGCCCTCCACGAGATCGTGCAGCACCGAGGAACCGGCACCCACGCGCTCCCCTGCAGCACCAAGACGCTCGATCATCACACCCGCAAGCTGACCTGCATAGTCGATGAGCTCTAGATCGAAGCCCGTGATGGGGCTGTCCTTCTCGAGGACGTCATAGCGACCCATCTCAAGGTGATGGTAGTAGATGATCGACGTGACCCACCGGCGGCCGTAGCGCTGGGTCCCGCTCATGATAGAGTGGCGCGCATGGCGCACGGAAGCCAGCGTGCCGTCACCTTCGAGCGCCGAGTTGACCTCCTCGGTGAGATAGCCCTGCGAGAGGACCTCCTGGACGTCGGGCGCGTCGGCCGGGAACTCACCCGCCGTGGCGAGCAGCCGCATATCCGCGTTGGCGATGATCACGGGGTTACCAAGGACGGCCGAGGAGCGGCGCGCGAACTGCGCAAGGTCGTAGCTGGAGAGGAACGCATCGAACATGCGGTCCCGTCGGAGCTCCAGCACAGCCGCCTTCGCAGGCAAGTCGAGGAAGGCCGCACGGAAATCGTCGTAGCTTGCGCTATGCGCCACCGCCACGAAGTCGCCCATCACGCGAAGGTCCACCGGGATCTGGGACCCGGCATGGACGAGCATGATATGGCGCTGACCAGGACGCACGCTGCCCGCGCGGAAGTCGAAGAGGCGCACCACCCTCAGCAGCCTCGCCTTAGGTGGGACGTTCGTCTCGTACTCGGGGGTGAGCAGGACGTCCTCGTCGAGGATCCCTTCCCTGCCTATGCGCCAGTCGGCGCAGGCAAGCTCGTACAGGACCGTCCTCAGCTTCATGGGTACCCCCTCATGCGATGGCACAAATCATCATACCCCTGAGGATGCACCCATTGTGCCGCCGTTGGTCACGGGTACCGGCAGACGTCCGCGTTCGCACCAAAGTTTGTCACCTAGTCCAATGACCCCGGGAGCGCAAGACCGGATACTTTTCCATGACGGAGACGGCGCCCGCAGTGCGTCGAGAGAGGTTCCCGAGAGGAGCGTTTCCATGGCCGAAGAGAAGGAGTACAAGGGCATCTACAAGAAGATGACCTTTGGCGGCGAGGAGTTCGAGGTGCCCTTCGCCAAGGGCAACCCGGGCAAGTCCCGCGAGGAGCTCGACGAGATCAAGCGACGCCTCGCCGAGGACCCTGACGCGGGCGACGGAGAGATGGTCGCCACCATGGGCTTCTGCGCCAAGTACGATCCCCACACCTACATGACCGACATCCCGGGCGTGCTGTGCGATCGTGACGTGGCGTGCGTCCTGCGCGATGGCGTGACCATCTACGCAGACGTCTACCGCCCGGCAAACATCGGCGAGAAGGTGCCTGTCATCTGCGTCTTCGCCCCCTTTGGCAAGAACCCATCTGAGGGCATGGACTCCTGGCAGCTTATGGGCGTCCCGCCCAAGACCGTCTCTCAGTACGCCAAGTTCGAGGCCCCCGACCCCGGCTACTGGTGCCACCATGGCTATGCCGTGGCCAACGTCGACCCGCGCGGCGTCGGCAACTCCGAGGGCGACGTCTACCTCTGGGGGTCCCAGGACGCCCAGGACGGCTATGACTTCATCGAGTGGGTCACGGCCCAGGAGTGGTGCAACGGTCGTGCTACGATGATCGGCAACTCCGGCGTCTGCATGGCCCACTGGCGCATCGCCGCAACCCGTCCGCCCCATCTCGCCTGTCTCGCAGCCTGGGAGGGTCAGGGCGACCTCTACCGCGAGTCCTACTACTGCGGAGGCATCCCCAACCCCGACTACGAGACCCACATCATCCAGGCGCTCGCCGTGAACAACTACATCGAGGACACCCCGGCGATGGTCGCCAAATACCCTCTCATGAACGCCTATTACAGGGACAAGGTCGTCGACTGGAACAAGATCCGCGTCCCAACCTATGTCACTGCCGGCTGGGTCCACCACCACCTCCGCGGTGCCTTCGAGGGCTTCCGCCGCATCCGCACCCCCAAGAAATGGATGCGCGCCCACCGCGACTTCGAGTGGCCTGACACCTATACGCCCGCCAACCTGGAGGACGTACGCAAGTTCTTTGACCGCTACTGCAAGGAGATCCACAACGGTTGGGAGATGACGCCACGCGTTCGTCTCGACGTCATGGACGCCTACGATTATGACTACGCCAACAAGCGCGCCGAGGACACCTTCCCGCTGAAGCGCACCGAGTACAAGAGGCTCTACCTCGACGCCGAGAACGGCGCTGCGGGCTTCGATGAGTTCGAGAGCGAGGCCGAGGTCGTCTACGATCCCAAGGCCGAGACCACCACGTTCACCTACGAGTTCACCGAGGACACCGAGATCACCGGCTTCATGAAGCTGCACCTTAACGTCGAGTGCCGTGGCTACGATAACATGGACCTCTTTCCCTGGGTCATCAAGCTCGATCACGAAGGCAACTACGTGCCCATCCGCGTCATGGGCGCTCCGTACCGCGGTGCATGGGGCTTCCTGCGCTGCAGCCACCGCGATCTCGATCCCAAGTACGCAAGTGACTTCCAGCCCGTGCACAGCCATGAGAAGGAGGAGCGCATGCAGCCCGGTGAGATCGTTCCCGTCGACGTCGAGATGTACCCGCACTCACGTTTCTGGCACAAGGGCGAGAAGCTCCAGGTCGTTATCGCCGGCCGTTTCATCAAGACCGAGTGGTTCCATGACAACGATATGAACCACAAGACCGATAACGGTGACGGCATGCACGTCATCCACACCGGTGGGCGCCATCAGTCCTACCTGCAGATTCCGGTCGTTCCGCCCAAATACCAGGTTGGCGACTATATCTGGCGTGGCGATTGCCGCTAGTCCACTGCGGCTCAATCGTCTGTATACCGGGGTGTGTCCCCTAAAGGCACGCCCATCGGTCCCGTCATCGGAGCGACGACAGCGGGAGTTCTGACCCCTCTCCACCTCCCACCCCCTCTAGGGAGCCAACAATGTCTGACCAAAAGAAATTCAACGCCTGGTTGCCGAACTTCGGTGCCAAGGGCTGGGGCATCACCATCGCCTGCTTTGTGTTCTTCTACTTCTACTCGTTCTGGAACGCGGCGACCAACACGCTGTTCGGCCTGTACACCGAGATGTACGGCTGGCAGCAGACTGACATGTCCTATGTCATCACCGTTGCGGGTTGGATTAGCCTGATCGCCGTCGTGCTGTTCGGCACGCTTGGCCGCAAGATCGGTGCCAGGATGGTTTCGACCATTGGCCTTGCGGGTTCCGCCCTTGGGTTTGCCGCACTTGCCTGCGCCAGTACGTTCGAGCTGTTCGTGGCCGGCGTTGTCATCTTCAACTTCTCGATGGTTGCCTACGCGACCATCGGTACGGGCCTTCTGGGCTCTGCCTGGTTCCCGCGCACCAAGGGCGCCTTCATGGGCATCGCCACCATGGGCATGACCATCTCGTCCGCCACGCTGAACCCTATCATCTTGGGGTTCGCCAGCAGTGCCTTCGGTATCTCCGGATTCTTCTGGGCTATGGCAGCCATCGTTGCCATTACCGCCATCGTGGTGTTCCTGTTCGTCAAGGACAATCCCGAGGAAGCCGGTGCGTATCCCGATAACAATCAGTCTGTGAGCCGCGAGGAGCTCGAGGGCGAGTTTAGGGCCGCGCTTGAGTACAAGAAGACAAGTCCCTGGACCACCGTTCGCGTGCTCAAGACCCCGCAGACTTGGCTTATCGGTCTCGGAACCGGTCTTCCCATGATGGTCGGCGCCGGTACTATCGCCCTGCTCGTCCCGACGCTCGCGTCCTACGGCCAAGATTCCATGTTTGGCGTCGTGCTGTTGTCATCCATGTGGCCGATCGGTCTTCTGGGTCACTACCTCATCGGTGTGCTCGACCAGAAGCTCGGCACCAAGAAGACCACGCTCGTCGTGATCTGCGTGCTCGGACTCGGCAGCCTGTTCGTGAAGATGGGCGGTACCAGCTCCGTGGTGTGCGCCATTGCGACCGGCATGTTCATGTTCGGTCTTTCGGGTGCTGCAAACGTCTGCATGTCGCTGACGGCTTCCATCTACGGTCGCGCCGACTTCGAGGTCGCTTACACGCCCATCCAGGTGATTTTCAACGTATTGAACTTCGCCGGCGTCTCCGTCATGTCCACGGTATCCGCCGTTGCCGGTCCGCAGAACGTCATGCTCGCCGTATTCACCATCTGCCTTATCGCGCTCGTCCCGGTGATTGTGCTGCCGTACAAGCAGATCGCATCCAACATCTGCGGAGAGTAGCCGTCCGGCAGCTGCGCGTCCTTTTTTGGGCCGGGGCGCCGCAGCCGTCAGACAGACCTTCGGTGACTCGGCCGAGCCTGGGCCCAGCAGCAACCACCCGATCGAAAGGATTGCATCATGAACGAATTCCAGGAAGAAGTCGTCGACGTCCTCAAGGACAAGGCCGTCGAGATCTTCGGTGTTGACCGTGACGGTCTCTCCGGTGAGACTTCCTTCGTCGACGACCTGCACTGCAAGTCCGTCAACATCGTCCAGTTCGCTTCTGCCCTCGAGGACGAGTACGAGGTTGAGATCCCCTTCATGGAGCTGAACAAGAAGAGGACCTTCGCCGAGGCTGCCCAGTTCGTGGATGACGCTCTGTCCATGTAGTCTTACCCTCCGGGGCGGCCGTGAGCGACTCACGTCCGCCCCCTCTTCTTTAACGAGAAAGGATGATGCCGGCATGGCAACCCTGATCGATAAGCTCATCCAGGATGCCCAGGGTGCGCCCAAGCGAGTTGCGCTGCCCGAGTGCGAGGCCGAGAAGACGTTGCTCGCTGCCCGCCATGTGCTCGACGAGGGCATCGGTATGCCTGTGCTCGTGAGCCCGCGTTCCGTGATCGAGGAGACGGCCGCTCGGGCTGGCGTGTCGCTCGAGGGCATGGAGATCGTCGATAACGCCGACGAGGCCGCGGCCGATGCGCTCGCCGAGCGCTACATGTCTAGTGGCCCGCGCCTCATCAGCGCCAAGGGCAGCCGCCGCAAGATAAAGAACCCCATGTATTACGCCATGATGAAGGAGGAGCTGGGCGATGTGGACTGCACGTTCTGCGGTCACGTCAACACCACGGGCGACGTACTCATGGCGGCGCAGACGGTGATCGGCCTAGCCGAGGGCGTCGATGTCCCGAGCATCCTGGCGCTTGTGGACACGCCGGCGTTCGAAGGTCCCGAGGGCAGCGTCATCGCCTTTACCGACTGCGGCCTGAACCCTGAGCCGACGGCTACCGAGCTGGCCTCGATTGCCATCTCCGCTGCCGATAACGTCCGCTCCATCATGGGCTGGGAGCCGCGCGTGGCGTTCCTGTCATTCTCCACGGACGGTTCCGGTGCGGGTACGTCCGTCGACCGCGTGAGGGAGGCCATCGAGCTGGCTCGCGGGCGTCGTGCCGATCTGGCGATCGATGGCGAGTTCCAGCTCGACGCTGCCATCGACCCGGCCGTTGCCGCCAAGAAGGTCAAGCACGAGAGCGGCGTGGCCGGACGCGCCAACGTGCTTGTGTTCCCCGATCTGAACGCCGCCAACATCGCCGTCAAGCTCATCCAGCGCTTTGCCCACGGTGCCGCGTATGGTCATAACCTTTCCGGCTTTAAATGCCCGGTCGCCGACTCGTCACGCGGTGCCACAGTCGACGAGATCGTCGGCGACATCGCGATGCTCGTCCTTTCCGCCCGCTAGGTTCTGCGGTGGCTGCCACTGAGTTTGGTTCGCTGGGTCGTCGCGGGCGATGAAGTTGTCGTCGGATCCTGGTGGCGCTGTGCCTATGGGCTGCAGTGCTGGAGCCAACCTTGCCGCGGTCCATGCTCGGGCTTGTCGTGCACGACGTGTCGTCTCCAGGTCTGGAAGAAGGGAAGCAACCCATGTGCGAATGGAATATCGATACCATCCTGTGCGACCTGGTGCTCTCCCTTGTCATCAACACGTCGGCCATGCTGCTCGGCAGCGCGGTCTTCACCTTCCAGGCATGGTATCCGGGTGTGGCATCCGCTTTTTTCACCAACGTGCTGTTGCAACTGGTACTGCCCGTACCGGGTATTGCGGCTGCCGTAACGGCGTGGGTGGGCGAGCATCGCTGGCGCCCCATCGTGCGGGTGTTCGTCGAGAACCTCATCTTTGTGACGTGCATCTCGCTCACCATGGCGTTCATCCAGGCCCCGGCGGGCGGCGACGTCATTGCCGCCTGGCTCTCGACGTACGTTTGCCTCGTGCTGATTGGCTACGTGACGTCCCTCATCCTCTTCGCTGTCCAAAGCCGATAACTCATTCCGATGCAAGGAGTCCGCTATGAGCTACAAGATCCTGACCCTCTCCCCCGGCTCGACGTCCACCAAAGTCGCCGTGTTCGACGGCACCGAGGCGCTCTTTCGCCTGAACGTTACCCATCCCTCCGAGGAGCTCGCCAAGTACGACATGGCGGCCGACCAGTTCGAGTACCGCAAGGGGACGATCCTCTCCGCCCTCGAGGGCAACGGCGTCAGGCTCGCCGACATCGACGCATTCTCCGGCTACTGCGGGGCCATGGGACCCACTGTCGGCGGCATCTTCGCCATCGACCGGAAGGTCTGCGACCACGTGCTGGACGCCGGCGTGAACCACCCGGCAATCCTCGGCGCCCCGCTCCTCTACGCCTTTGCGCGGGAGGTGGGACGCCCTGCCTACGCCGTCAACCAGCCCGACACCGACGAGCTCTGCGACGTGGCGCGCATCACCGGCTGGCCGGGCGTTTACCGTAAGAGCCACGTCCACTGCCTCAACCAGAAGGAGTGCGCCATCCGCTGCGCCGCCGAGCTGGGCATGGGCTACGAGGACGGCAACTTCATCGTCGCGCACGTAGGCGGCGGCCTCTCCGTCGCATGCCACGAGCGGGGGCGCATGGTCGATACCAACGACGTCCTCGAGGGCGCCGGCCCCTTCGCGCCCAACCGCTGCGGCGACGTTCCCGCGAAGCCCGTGGTCAGGATGGCCTTTGCCGAGGGCGCCCAGAGGAAGCAGATGGACGGCGTGGTCGGCAAGACGGGCGGCCTCGTCGGCCTGCTGGGAACCGACGACGCCCGCAAGATCCTCGCACGTATCGAGCAGGGCGACGCATGGGCCGAAGTCGTCTATGACGCCATGGCCTACCAGGTCTCCAAGTATGTCGCGGGTTTCGCGGCCGTCCTCAAGGGCAAGGTCGACGGCATCGTCCTGACCGGCGGCGTCTCCCATGACCCGCGCTTCGTTTCCTACGTGACCGAGCGGGTCGAGTGGATCGCGCCCGTGAAGGTCTACGCGGGCGACTTCGAGATGGACGCCCTGGCCTCTGGTGCCATCCGGGCGCTTGACGGTGAGGAGCCCGTGATGGCCTTCACCGGCGAACCCTCCTGGAAGGGCTTCTCGATGGACGGCGCGATCGCGGACGTGGAGGCGTAGACGTGGGGTCCTCTTCGCAGCGGGCCGTCGCCAGCGTGACGCGCGGCTTCCACTACGCCTTCGCCATCGTCGCGTCGTGTGTCGCGATCACCTGCCTGCCATGCGCGCTCGTGCTCAGCTGCGCAGGCATCTTCTTCACGCCGGTCTCGGCCTTCTTCGGCGTGCCCAAGGCCACCTTCACGCTGTACTTCTCCATCGTGAACCTCGCGATGATGGTCACGCTGCCCGTATGGGGCAAGCTCCTCTCCAGGCTGGACCTGCGCGTCGCCCTCTCCGCCGCAGTCGTCGCGACTGGCGTAGGTTGCCTTGGGATGTCCGCCTGCCAGGAGATGTGGCAGTTCTACGTCTGCGGGGCCATCATGGGCATCGGCGTCGCACCCTGCATCTACCTGGCCGTTCCCACGCTCATCAACGCGTGGTGCGTCAAACGCGTGGGTTTCTTCGTGGGCCTGTGCATGGCATTCACGGGCATCGGCGGCGTGATCTTCAACCCCATCGGTACCGCGCTCATCAACGCTGGCGCCGAGGGCTGGCGGACCGCCTACCTCGTGTTCGGCGTGGTCATCCTCGTGGGCACGCTACCCTTCACCACCCTTGTGGTGAGGAGCCGCCCCGCCGACAAGGGGCTTCTCCCCTATGGCGCGGACGAGGCCGACGAGAGCGCTCCCTCCGCCACAGACGGCGCCTCTCCGGAACCCGACGACAGCATGGAGGCCTCCGCCGCCATGAGGACCTCGGCGTTCTTCGCACTCGCAGCCTTCAGCGGCCTCATCACGCTCAACCAGACGATCTACCAGTACCTCGCCGGCTACGCGCAGTCCTTCGCACAGACGCTGCCTGCCGTCGCCGCGGCCTCTGGCATCGTGGCTTCGGCGGCCATGGCAGGCCAGGCCATCGGCAAGGTGCTGCTCGGCGTCGTCAACGACAGGTCCGTCAAGCTCGGAGCCGTCATGGGTATCGGCGCGGGCGTCGCGGGCGTCACCCTCATGTGGCTGCTGCCCGGCCAGCTCGCGCTGCTGCTCGTAGGAGCCTTCCTCTTTGGCATCGCCTACGCAGAGACCACGGTCCAGACACCGCTACTGGTCCGCACCGTCTTCGGAAGCGCCGACTACACGAACGTCTACTCGTGCGTGAGCATGGTCGGGTCGTTCATGGGCACCTTCGCCGCCGTGTTCTGGAGCCTCGTGGTCGACTCGGCAGGCGGCTATCCGCTCATGTTCGCCCTTGGCTACGTCTGCATGGTCGGCTGCCTTGCGCTCGCGCTCTTTTCGCTGCACTGGAAGGCGAGGCGAAACGCCACGTAAGGGACTGCCCGCAAGGCGGCCTCTGTGCCGCCGCCTCCGACTGTGCTTGGCCGTACGAAGGAGGCCGCCCTCGGCTTGGCTAGGCCGGGGGCGGCCTTCTTGGACGACGTGGCGCGCGGGCAGCGCCGGGAGCATCTACGGACAGGGTCGTTTTGCGCAGACCTCGTCTTGCGACGCTACGTCCGCACGCGTCGCGCCTGGCGTGTGCGTACGGGTGGCAGGCCCCGGGTGATCACGGCGCGAAAGTCGCAGCTGTCGGGGTCGCTTGTCGGGCAGGGACAGAGGTGCAGTGTGCCCTCCCAGTCGCTCACGAGCATGTGGTGCCAGCTGTGCCCGCGGTCCGTCCGTGTGAAGGCGGCGGCCTCCTCGAAGGAGGCGAGGTCTGCATTGGTGAAGTCATGGCGGTGGTGGCCCGTCCAGAAGCGCTCGAAGGACAGCTTCTCCATCTTGTGCAGGGTCGCGAGCCAGCCGTCAAGGCCAAGCGACTCGGGAAAGCATAGGCACATGATGGGTGTGACGGCATCTCCAGAAAAGAGGATCCCCAGCTCGGGACACAGATACCCCACCGAGTCCGCGGTATGCCCCGGCAGCTCGACCGCCGCAAGCGTGCGCCCGCCAAGGTCGAAGGAGGTGCCTTCCGCCACGCGGCGCACGACGGGGCGAACGCCGTCACGAGGCCCGAACGGCACACCCGCCTCGTCGGCCATGCCTGCCACGAGCTCGAGGCCTTGCCTCTCGCAGGCATTCCACGCGCCCGCGCACGCCGAACCCACCCAGCACTCGCGCGCAAAGTAGGCGCCTCCCACATGATCGGGATGGCAATGCGTGAGCAGCACGCGCAGCTGCTTCTTCTCGCCCACAAGGCCGCGCGCGAGGGAGACGACGTCTCCCAGGCCCGCCAGCGTGTCGACGAGCGCTGCCTCGCGCTCGCCCTCGACAAGGTAGCATAGGTCTCCGAGCGCATCCCCGATGCGCCAGAGCCTCTCGCCCAGCTCCTCGACCTCAAAGAGTCCGCCAGCCACCGCCGTCCCTTCCATACGGGCTTCCATATAAAAGCCTGCCTGCGCACGCAGGTCGACCAGGCCGTTGCCGGCTGATTCTAGTGCATGTCGCCCTCGGGCGCAGGATCGCTGCAAACAGTGCGGGCAAGGCTCTCGATCGGGCCCTGCGTGAGGAAGGTCACGATGTAGCAGGCAACCCAAACGGGGATGATGCTCTGCGCCCAGCCGATGAAGAGCACCGGAAAGACGGGGGCGCCGCCCAGCACGACGGAGTCGAGCAGCGTCATCACGATGTTCAGGATGACCGCATACCAGGTGTTGATGTAGGCGTTGACCCACAGGCCGAACTTTGCGCCATCGGAGGGCTTCGCGTGCCTCATGCCGAACGCAAACCCCGCATCGGGAATGTAAGGGACCATGCCGATGACGGTGGCACAGGCCCAGGCGACCACGAAGTTAATGGCAAACATCGGCCAGCTCCAACCAGCGGCGATGACATCCGCGGGGGCCTGCTTCCAGACGTAGATGGCCAACCACTCACAGAGCGCGCACAGCACGCAGGCCGTGAGGATGTTCAGCAGCGCTGCCTTGACGAAGCGTGTGGACCATTTCATGGGCATGGCGGAAACCTCCTGTGTATCAAGTCCTCTCCAAAGCGTGCGCTTCCCACGCACTCCCCTGCCTGCCGCTGCCGGTGGCAAGCAGGTCCAAGCTGCTGCTAGCTTACAGAGAGATCCATGACCCCTTCATATTCCCTGGCACAAAAAAGAGGGCGTCACAGGTCATCTGTTGTGCGCCCATACAATGACAGCCACCAATCGCTTGCGTCGATGCCCTCCATCTCTGGCAGGCCGATCGTCTCCGTCCATATGAACGCATCAGTAAATCGACAGTCGGTCACATACATTCGGCAGACGGGTTTTCTTCTCGCACATCTTGTATAGATATGAAGTAAGTGTGAAGAAAGTTAACTAAGGTCGCCCTTCGCTTAGGGGAAGGCGAGAGCCGTCTCCCCTTACAGCCATGTGCGTCCGCAGCATCGAATTCGCAGCGCTATTCTCGGCTTCAACTTGAAGGCCCCCCGGGCCGACGCCTCCATCTGCCGGCCCAGGCATACAGGGAAGGGACTGGCATGGCGTTTGACTTCACAGGCAAGACCGCCATCGTCACCGGCGGAGCCGGTGGCATCGGCAGCGAGATCGCCAAGGGCATCGTCGAGGGCGGCGGCCACGTCGTCGTGACCGACATCAACGAGGAAGCCGGCAGGGAGTTCGTCTCGTCCCTGGGCGAGGGCAGCCACTTCTACAAACTCAACATCGCCGATGCGGACGAGGTCCGTTCGACCGTGGGGCGGATCGTCAGTGACATCCCGGGTATCAACGTCCTCATCAACGTCGCGGGCATCATCTCGGCCAAGCCCTTCGAGGACATCGACGACGCCGAATGGAACCGCACCATCGGCATCAACCTCACAGGCACCTTCACCATGTGCAGTGCCATCTTCCCCCACCTCAGGGAGATTGGCGGAGGGCGCATCGTCAACGTCTCGTCCGTGGCCGGCAAGCTCGGCGGCGGCCTTCTGGGCACCGCGGCCTATGCGTCTTCCAAGGCCGGCGTCAACGGCCTCACCAAGGCAATCGCCAAGGAGGGCGGCGAGTACGGCATCTCCTGCAACGCCGTGTGCCCCTCGTTCACCATCACGGGCATGACCACCGCACTCCAAGATGACCCCGAGAAGAACGCCAAGGTCATCGGTATGATTCCCCTCGGTCGCGCCGCATGCCCGTCCGAGCCTGCCCAAATGGTGCTGTTCTTCGCGTACGACCTTGCCAGCTTCGTCAACGGCGAGATCGGCGACTGCGACGGCGGCATCGTGATGGACGGCTAAGTCCCATCCCGGATCTCCCTGTGGGACCCGGAACCAGATGGCTCCGGGTCCCATCCTCGTACGGGTTCGCCCAGGAGGCGCCGACCCAGGGAGACGCGCGGCGTCCCCGGCGTCCTGGGTTGCCCGACCACCTCCGTTTCCCGCATACAGAAAGGCATCACCTCATGCCAGAAGCAACCGCCGTACTCCAGCAGAGGGGAGGCTTCTTCAAGAAGCTCGGCAAGATTCCCGGGGCCAACATCCTCGTCCCCTTGCTCAGCGCCTGCGTCATCAACACCTTCTTCCCCCAGGCGTTCGCGCTGGGTGACAACCTGCTGGGCCTCTCCTCCATGGTCATCCTCGCCGCCTGCTCGGGAGCCAACAACTCGCTCTACGCCGGTCTCATGGGCGACTATGGCACCGAGGTCGAGCGTGGTGCCGTGGCCATCACCACGCTGGTCGTCGGGCCTCCGGTCACCATGATCGCCCTCGGAGCCGCCGGACAGGCGCCCCTTGGTTGGAGCCTTCTGGGAGCCGTGCTACCGATCATCGTGGGCATCATCCTTGGCAACGCCTTCCCCAGCCTCAAGAAGACCCTCTCGGCAGCGCTGCCTGGCATCATCATGATCGTCTTCTTCGCCATGGGATCGACCATGACCCTGGGCCAGATCGCCGATGTCGGCCTGCCCGGCATCCTGCTGGGCGTCATCTGCTCCGTGGGCGGCGCCATCATCAACGTCTGCGCCGACCGCCTCACGGGGGTACGGGCGTCGCGGGAGCAGCCATCTCGAGCTGCACGGGCGCCAACGTGGCAACCCCCGCAGCCATGGCGACGGTCAACGCCGAGAAGTTCGGCGGCGCCGTCCTCGCTGCCGCAAGTGCATAAGGCTCGCCTCGCCCCTATGGCATGGGACCGGGTCCGAGAGTTCTCTCGGGTCCGGTCCCTTTCATCACCTCAGGGGCCTCAAGCTCGAGGTAAATGACGTACCTGACAAAGCTTACACGGCGACGATGTTCACCAGGCGACCGGGGACGACGATGACCTTGCGCACGTCCTTGCCCTCGATCTGGCTGGAAACGGCCTCGCGGGCAGCAGCCTCGAGCTCGTCCTTGGAGGAGTCAGCCGCAACCTGGATTCGTGCGCGGACCTTGCCCTTGACCTGGACGGCAATCTCGATGGTGTCACTCTTCGCCTGCTCGGCGTCAAAGGAGGGCCAAGGCTCGTTGTAGACGGAGCCCGCAAGGCCCAGCGCCTCATGGTGGAGCTCCTCGGCCCAGTGCGGACAGATGGGTGCGAGCATGGCAACGATGTCGTGGGCGACGCGCCAGCAGAGGGCTCCGTCACGCCTCTCGGCGGAGACCTCGTTGGCGTACTTGGAGGCAGCGTTCACGAGTTCCATGACGGCCGAGATGGCGGTGTTGAACTGGCCGCGGTCGAAGTCTGACGTGCACCGCAGGCCCATCTCGTGCAAGACGCGGTTGAGCTCGCGCGCCTGTGGGCCGAGGGCGGCGGCATCGAGGACTACGCCCCTGTCGGCCGATCGGGCGAGCGTCCAGACAACGCGCCAGGCGCGCTTGATGAAGCGGTTGGCACCCGCCACGGCCTCGGGGTCCCAGTCGAAGTCCTTCTCTGGCGGGGCGATGAACAGGATGGCCAGGCGCATCGTGTCCGCGCCGTAGGGCTCGATGACGCTGGAGGGCGGCACGACATTGCCCTTGGACTTGGACATGGTGTCGCCATGCTCGTCCTTGACCATGCCTTGGCAGAGCAGGTTGGTGAAGGGCTCGTCCACGTCGAGCATGCCCAGGTCGCGCATGACCTTGGTCCAGAAGCGCGAGTAGAGCAGGTGCAGGATGGCATGCTCGATGCCGCCGATGTAGTTGTCGACGGGCATCCAGCGACGGGCGGCCTCGCGCGAGAAGGGCAGATTGTCGTTGTGAGGGTCGGCGTAGCGCAGGTAATACCAGCTGGAGCAGGTAAAGGTGTCCATCGTGTCTGTGACGCGCCGGGCTGGCCTGCCGCACCTGGGACAGGTCGTCTCATAGAACGGCGCATACTCGGCCAGGGTCTCCCCTGCCCCCAGGTCGAGGTCGTCGGGCAGGAGCACCGGCAGGTCCTCCTCGGGCACGGGCACGTCACCGCAGTCATCGCAGTGGATCATGGGGATGGGGTTGCCCCAGTAGCGCTGGCGGCTGATGAGCCAGTCGCGCAGGCGGAACTGCACCGTCTCGCGGCCGCAGCCATGCTCGCCAAGCCATTTGACGACCGCGTCCACCGCCTCGGAGTGCTTGCCGCCCTTGAGGCCGGTGAATTCGCCGGACTGGACCAGGTAGCCCTCGGCGACCATGGCGCGGTCCCAGTCGACGGAGCGGATGCGCAGCTCGCGCTCGTCTCCGAGCTCGGCGTAGAGAGGGTCGTCCTTCTCGCAGATGATGGGGGCGATCTCCAAGCCGTACTTCTTTGCGAAGTCGAAGTCACGCTGGTCACCGCAGGGGACGCCCATGACCGCACCGGTGCCGTAGTCCATCAGGACGTAGTCGGCGACCCAGATGGGGACTGGGCGGCCGTTGACGGGGTTGATGACGTAGCGACCGGTGGGCACGCCGTGCTTCTCGCGCTCGGACCCCTGGCGCTCGACGCTGGAGACCTTCTCGGTAGCCGCCCTGAGCTCCTTGAAGGCCACCTCGCACTGCGTGCCCGCAACCAGCTCCGCCGCAAGCGCGGACTCCGGCGGCAGTAGCATGAACGAGACGCCAAAGAGCGTGTCCGCACGCGTGGTGAAGACCGTCACCTTACGATCCGTGGGCGTCACGCCGTCCTCGGCGGCAAGCGCGAAGTCGATCTCGGCACCCTCGGAGCGACCGATCCAGTTGCGCTGCTGGGCCTTGACGTTCTCAGGCCAGCCATCGAGCCGGTCGAGGTCGCCCAGGAGCTCCTGGGCGTAGTCGGTGATGCGCAGGTACCACTGGGAGAGCTCGCGCTTCTCGGGTACGGAACCACAGCGCCAGCACCTGCCGTCCACGACCTGCTCGTTGGCAAGGACCGTCTGGCAGGTGGGGCACCAGTTGACGGGGGACGTGGCGCGGTACGCCAGGCCCCTCTCCCACATCTTGATGAACATCCACTGGCCCCACCTGTAGTACTCGGGATCGCAGGTGTTGAACATGCGGTCGTAGTCGTAGCTGAAGCCCATGCGCCTCATGGTCTTGACCGTCTGGGCGATGTTCTGGTGCGTCCACCTGGAGGCCTGCGTGTGGTGCTTGATGGCGGCGTTCTCCGCAGGAAGGCCGAAGGCGTCGAAGCCCATGGGGTGCAGCACGTCGAAGCCCCGCATGCGGGCCTGGCGGGCCATCGCGTCGCCGATGGTGTAGTTGCGCGCGTGACCCATGTGCAGGTCGCCCGAGGGATACGGGAACATCTCGAGCACATACCTCTTGGGCTTGGCGGGGTCCTCGTCGGTCTTGTAGAGGCCCTCGTCCTCCCAGACGCGCTGCCACTTGGTCTCGATGGCCTCGGCATCGTAGGCAGGGTAGCTGCTGTTGTCGGTCTTGCCCTCGCTCATGGTGGAAGCTCCTCGCTGCATGCGTCGCATCTTGTGACCGCATGATTCTAGCAGGTATGCGCCACGGGGACGTCACCGTTCGATCAAGGCGATCGAGAGAGGGTGCGCACAGATAGTAGCCAAACGACGGTCGCCCACAGGCCTTGGATGGCAAGTGATGTGCGCAGGCACGTGACAGGCAGTAGGTGGACGGGTTGGACGGCTGATAGCCAGCGAGGCGGCATGTCGCTGTCAGCTGCAACGTATCGCTGCCGCTGCAATGCGCCGCTGTCGGCTGGACGGCAGGGGAGCTTTTGTGAGTGGTAGTTGCAAAACGTTTCACAAAAATTACTCACCCGTCCGCCGAGTCCTCGAGAGCGGACCTGTGGGCAACTTCTGTGAAAACGGGCGGCCGCAGACTCACAAAAACTCGCCAGCTGTCCACAGGCTCCGGAAAACGACCTGCGAGCAGCTCTCGTGCTCGTCTCCCGGTGCAGCGTTCATCTTTTGTCATGCGCACCAGCCAGGCATGTCACATCGTCCAAGTCGGGCTCTACAGCGATCTCATGACGTCCAGCGTGTCGACAATCTGCCCGTCATCGGGGCTGTCCAGGTCACCTATCGGAGCGCCCATCACGACCACTATGTAGCGGTGGCCGCCCTTCTCCGCCAAGGTCGCCCAGCAGAGCCCCGCATCGCCCGTCGTGCCCGACTTGCCGCCCAAGATGGTAAAGCCGCGCGTGTCGTAACGCCCAAGCTTCGAGAGGACCGTGCTCTCGAGCAGGACGCCATCCGGATGGGCGGTGGTGGGAGAGCTGCCGAACTGCGGCGTGCAGAATAGGGTGCGAAAGTTCCCGTCCTCAAGGGCATGCCTGACAAGCGAGGCGACGTCGCGCGCCGTCGTGTGCTGCCCCTCGGCGTCCAAGCCCTCCACGTTCCTGTAACTGGTGTCCCTGAGGCCCCACTGCCCTGCCACCTCGTTCATCTCGGCCACGCACGCGTCGGTGCTTCCGCATGCGTTCTCGGCCAGGGACATGGCCGCCTCGCCACCACTGACGAGCATGGTCGCATACATGAGGTCCCGGAAGGTCGTCCGCTCGCCCGGGACGAACCCCGCCATGGAGCAGTTCCCCGTGACGGCACGTGCGTAGGCCTCGCTCGATACCGGCGCCAAGGACGAGAGGTCGTCCACGTGCCGCAGCGCCACATACGTCGTCATGAGCTTCGCGAGCGAGGCGGGGGCGCGCCTCTGGTCTCCGTTCACGCTGATGACCTCCCTGTCGTCGGTCACGTCGTACACGTAGACGCTCTGCGACCGCCAGGCACCGGGATGCAGGGGCCGCCGGCCTTCCTGGAGGACTGCAGGCCCGGCGGCACATGCGAGAGCGACCGTCGACAGGAGGAGGGCGGGGACCTTTCTCGCAAGGCCTCTCCCTGCACGCGTCCCACGGTAGTGTGCGCCAACGCTCATGCCAACCCCTCCCAACGGGACCTCATCGACATCCCCATTGTCAGGAGCTGCCCCTTAACTATCTCTCAGCAAGCCCTTAAGCCATTCTGAAGATTGGGGCCACCCCACGGCAGTTCGTGGATAATCAGGGCCGTGCGGGTGCTCGGAGCCAGGAGCGACCCTTGGGGTCGCCCGCACCCAGATTGGCAAATACGCAGACCGACAAGGAACCGATATGTCCGAACATGTGCTCGTTGTAGATGACAGCAGGGAGATTGCGGACCTCGTCACCACGCTGCTCGGGGCCGAGGGCATCCATGCCGATGCGTGCCACGACGGGGAGAGCGCCCTTGAGCGCTTTGCCGAGAGGGGCTATGGCCTCGTGATCCTCGACATCATGATGCCCGGCCTGGACGGGTGGGAGGTCTGTCGGCGCATTCGACGGACCTCGGCGGTGCCCGTCCTGTTCCTCTCGGCAAAGTCCGAGGAGATGGACGTGGTCAGGGGCTTCTCCCTGGATGCGGACGACTACATCACCAAGCCCTTCAAGCCGTTCGAACTGATCGCCCGCGTGAAGGCGCGGCTACGCAGGGCCGCCCGGCCCGACGGCATCCTCTGCGCCCAGGGCATCGCGCTCGAACCCCTGACGCATAGGGCCACCCTGCACGACCTGGAACTCTCGCTCACCCCAAAGGAGTTCGGCATCCTCGAACTCCTGCTCAGGAACGCAGGCAGGCCCGTACCGAACCGTATGATATACGAGGAGGTATGGCGCGATGCGTACCTCCCCTCGGCCAACAACACGGTCATGGTGCACATCAGGAACCTGAGGCACAAGCTGGCCGGCATCGATTCCTCGGCACACCCCATCCAGACCGTGTGGGGCGTCGGATACAGGGTCGCTGACGGCAGGCTGGAGGCAGGCGAATGAGGCAGAGGCTCAACCGGCAGTCCCAGCAGCTCTTCAGGAAGACGTTCGTGCGCATGCTCGTTGCACTCGTCGTGTACACGGCGGCGTTTGCCGCGCTCGCGCTCTGGGCAAACCTCTCGGTGTTTCCCTCGATCGCGGAGGGCATCGCCGAGAGCGCCCATTGGACCGAGGTCAGCCAGGAGCGCTACCGACAGATCAACGCGATGGGCCAAAGCACGACACTCGACGCCTGGCCGACGACGGATGGTAGGTACATGGCACGCGACCTTAGCGACTACCGGCGATTCCAGCAGCTGAAGATGCCCGCCGTGTCCGTCGCATACACGCTTGGCGCCGTAGCCCTCCTGTTTGTCACGCTCCGCCGCTCCTTCTCGTACTTCGACGAGCTCTCGAACGGGGTCACATCCCTTCTGGGCGATCCCGAAAGGCAGATAGAGCTGTCCGATGACCTTTCCCTCACGCAGGGCGACCTCCTGCGAATCCAACGGAGGGCCCTCTCAGATGCCAAGGCGGCCAAGATGGCCGAGCAGAGGAAGGACGAGCTCGTCGCCTACATAGCCCATGACATCAGGACGCCTCTCACGACCATCCTCGGCTATCTTGACATCCTGCGATCCACGCCAGACCTTCCGAGCGACGCGCGAGGGCGCTACGCCCAGATCAGCTATGACAGCGCGACCAGGCTGAACGATCTGCTCGACGAGTTCTTCGAGGTGACCCGCTACAACCTGCAGTCAATTCCCCTGAAACGCGAGGACACGGACGTCGCGCTCCTGTGTCGGCAGGTGGAGGAGGAGCTTCATCCGGACTCGCAGGCAAGGGGGGTCGCCATCGCCCACGGCGGACCGGACGAGCTCGTGTGGTTCATCGACCCCGAGAAGTTTGCCCGCGTGCTCTCTAACGTCCTGAGAAACGCCATCGCCTTCGCCTCGCCAGGAACCACGGTCAACGTGGACGCTCGGACCAAGGAAGGGGGGCTCGTGGTCTGCGTCACCGACTGCGGCAGGGAGATATCGGCCGAACACCTGGGACTGATCTTCGAGAAGTTCTATCGCGAGGATGGCGCACGCCCGGCAGAGCGTGGCAGGGCCGGATTGGGCCTTGCCATCGCCAAGGAGCTGGTCGTGGCCCATGGTGGTGACATCCGTGCAGCCAGCAAGCTGGGCGAGACGACCTTCACTATCCGCATCCCGGGCGCAAGGGTCGCATCGGCGCACGCGATATCCGAGAACGGAACCTGACGGGACGAGCCCGTTGGACATGGCTGGACCGCCTCCCATTCCTTGGACATGGGAATGGGAGGCGGCTTTGGGGCGGTCAAGCTTTTTCCCGACACCTTTTGAGCACCTCTATGCCGCGCACCCTCGGCTGCGGCTGGGAGTCGTGAGGGGCGCTTGGGTCAATTCCGGGTCGTCACTCCTCGACCTTGGTCGGGAGGAGAGCACCGCAGAGCAGAGAGACCACGAAGGCGCCCATGCCAAAGAATAGCGTGGAGGACTGGATGCCGGTGGCGTTGGGCAGGAAGGCGCCCATGAACGTGCCGAACGAGGGCCCGATGCCCATGATGATCAGGGTGGCAAGGCCCCAGATCTTGCCAAGCGAGGCGCCGCCGAAGACGGTGCCGGCATAGCCGGCCGCACCACCAGGCTCGATGCCCCAGTAGATGGCAAGGATGATCATGCCGAGGCAGACCAGGGGGATGTTGCCGGTGAGGGCGAGCAGGCAGCCAATGATGCCGCAGGCGGGAGCGATGACGAGCATGATCTTACGGGCGCGACGCTCGTCACCCATCTTGCGGACCAGGTTGTCAGAGAACTTTCCCGTGAGTGGCATGGCAAAGATGCCCGCCAGGCCGATGAGCATGTAGATGAGGTTGCCCAGGGGGATGGTGCCCAGCAGTGGCGTGCCCTCCATCGGGAAGATCTTGTCCCAGCCAAAGTTGTTGGCGAAGAACAGGACGATCTGGGACCAGATCAGGAACTCGCCCATGACGGCAAACATGAACGCAAAGATGTCGAGCCACAGGGCCTTGGTCCTGAAGGCCTCGCCAAGGGACCAGGAGCGGGCGGGCTTTGCGGAGGCGGCCTTCTTGGGCAGGGAGTCAAAGCCAAAGGGCTTGACAGGGCTGCCCCCCTCGTCCTCCAGCTTGTCAGGCATGGGCTTGGCCACCAGCGCGGCGACGATGAGCATGACGGCCATGATGACGGACAGTATCTTCATGCCCACGGACCAACCGGCGTCCTTGAGGACAGGCGAGATCACGATGGTGAGGAGAAGCTGGGCCATGGGAGCGCCCATGAAGGCGAGACCCCAGGCGGAGCCGTACTTTGCGCCGACGTACCACTTACGGCAGGAGATGGTCGAGGAGACCCAGAGCATGCCCGTGCCGATGCCGGCGAAGATGCCATAGGTGACCAGGTACACCGGGAAGGCGAACGGGGCGCCCTCTGGTATGAACGAGGTCAGGAAGAAGCCGAGGAAACAGCAGATGGCACCGATGAAGTAGGTGGGACGGGTACCGCGAGAGTCGATGAGCCTGCCACTGAAGAAGGCGGTGATGGCGTAGAAGGTCATCATGAAGCAGTAGCCGAGGGAGGCCTGGGTGGAAGTCCAACCCATGGCGCCCATGAGGTCCTTCTGCATGATCGAGAAGGAGGAGCGGTATCCAAAGAGGCAGAAGACTGCGAGCCAAGCGGCGATGACGGTAAGGGTACCGAACCTCTTCGCGGTCTCCTTGGAAATCTTTTCCATTGACAACACCTGTCCTTTGGTAATGTTGCGTGACTTTGGGTAAAGCTAGCGACCATCAGAGGAGAGGGCTGCGGCAAGCGAGCTGTACTTGGAGGCGAGCTCCTGGTTGCCAGCACGCTGGTACATCTGGCCGCAGTTGATGCAGAGCATTGGCAGCTGGTCCTCGAGGGCACCGTTTTGCCGTGCCTGGTCGATCAGGTCGGCGAAGGCGTCCGCCGCCGCCACGAAGTTGCCCATGCGGAAGAAGATCATGGCCCTGAGGTTCAGCGCCTGATAGAGCAGGTCCCCGCGAAGCGCGTCGGGGGTTCCATCGACCAGGAGCCCCTCAACGGAGTCCAGGGCTTCCTTGGGACTCCCAAGCTGTGCCAAGGTGGCGGCATGGTTGAGCACCATCGATATGAACTCGCTCGATCCCAGGCCAATCTTGCCCATGGCGTCGACGGACTTCTTGGCGGCGGCACTTGCGCCCTCCTCGTCACCCTGGCGGGCAAGGATGACCGCCCTTGCGTCGTGGAGCCTGGACACCACCTCGAGCACGTCCTTGTCATTGTCCGTCCTCTCGGCGATGGACTCGGCGGCGTCCAGGACCTTGGAGGCACCCTCGAGATCATTGGCATCGATGCGAGCGTAGGCCTCGTTCACCTGGACGCGCACCTGCGCGAAAGTTCCCAGAAGGCCTGCCTGCTCGAGATACCCGCCGATCTCCTTGTAGGTGGAGAGGCACTTGTCCCACAGGGAGAGGCCGCGATAGAGGCTGGCCAGCTCGCTTGCGCAGCTGATCAGGCCGCTGTAGAGGTTGTGACGGAAGGCGTCATCCTCCCTCTGCATGGTCTCCTCGGACTTCCCACAGGGGCAGGAGGCGCCACTGCAGGTCATGACCCCACCGTCTTCGAGGCGCTTGATCTCGCCTAGAAGATAGGCTTCCAGAGCGGTGGGATCTCCGGTGGTGGTGTACTTGTTCACGGACGCGGCAAAGCTTGTCGGATCAAAGAGCATGGGAATCAATCTCCTCACGTCCCCGTCGGGGCCTGTCGGCCTAGTGGGCTAGTGGGTCACTCCGCCCTAGAACGGAGTGTCGTCGCCAACGTAGCAGGCAATGCCGGCATCGAGATACATGTCCTGGAGCTCGCTCATGCGCTCGTCGTCCATGTCGCCCTTATTGGCGTATTCGTATTCAAGACCGAGCTGTTCCCACTTGGTCTGGCCCATCCTGTGGAACTTCAGGAGGTTGATCTCATAGAGGTCGTTCTCGTTCATGAAGTCGATGACCTGCCTGGCGTTCTCGTCGGAGTCGTTGTATCCGGCGATGGTGGGCACGCGCAGAACCAGACGACCCGGCCAGTTTGTCTGGGCCAGGGCAGATATGTTCCTGAGGATCTGCTTGTTGCTGACTCCGGTACCCCATACATGAGCCTCGTCGTCCATGTTCTTCATGTCGACGAAAGCGAAGTCGATGCGCTTGAAAACCTCCAGGAAACGCTCGGTGGAGGTAAAGCCGGAGGTCTCGATCGCGGTGTGTATCCAGGTCTTGCGACAGCCCTTGAGGACTTCGACCAGGAAGTCCGACTGCATGAGCGGCTCGCCACCGGTGAAGGTGACGCCGCCATCAGAGCCCCAGTTGCTGCGGTCGCGGTCGAGGACCCCAAGGAGCCCGTCCACGGTCATCTCGCGAACCGGCTGCTTGAGGGCGCCGGCGGCACAGCTGTTGACGCACTCGATGGTCTCGCACTCGAGGCAGGCCTTCCAGTTGAAGGAGGGACCGGCCTCGTCGGACACCGCCAGGGATCCGTGGGGGCACGCGTCGCGGCATGCCCGACACCCCTGGTCCCACTTGCAGGTACGCTCGGCAAACATAAGCTGCTTCCTGGGCCTCTGACTCTCCGGGTTGGCACACCAGCGACATTCGAGCGGACAGCCGTCGAGGAAGACGTTGGTTCGGCAGCCAGGTCCGTCATGGACGGAATAGCTCTGGATATCAAAGACCATGCCAGTGAGCTGTTCACTCATGGGAATCGCTCCTGCAGTTCCTCGCAATGGACAAAGGGTAAGGACCAGCGACGCCCCCTGCCATCGGAACCAGTCCGATGGCAGGGTCGGACGGGGCCTACCTAGTTACGGGCAAACTTCTCGCACGAGAAGGAGCCGCAGTCGCCATAGGCCCACTCCTCCTTGTCGAATCCCTTGCAGACGCCAATGCCGTGGGAGTCGGGGTCACAGAAGCACTTGCAGAACTTGCAGAGGAAGCCCTCCTTGAAGGTCTCGGGGTCGGCCTCGCCATCGTACGGGATAATCTCCCGGGTGCGCAGGTCCATGCCCTTCTCGCAGTCGAGCGGCAGATAGTACAGGCTCTCGTAGTTGTAGTGCGCCATTATGTTCACCAACCAATCGTCGTAAGCGTCAGATGCGGGTGCGTCTTCCTACTGGTCGTACTCGGTGCGGTAGATGACCTCGTCCTGGATGGGCTTGCCGATCTCGCACCAGTACTGGGTGAAGCCTGCGACGCGGACCATGAGGTCGCGGTACTCCTCGGGCTTCTGCTGGGCAGCGCGCAGCACCTTGGAACTGGTGATGTTGAACTGCACATGGAAGCCGCCCTTGCGCATGTAGGCACGGATGACGTCGAGGAGCTTGCGGGTGCCCTGGGCGCCCTTGACGGCCGTCGGGTGAATCTTGACGTTCATCTGAGCGTTCTGGCACATGGAGTGGTCATAGCAGGTGGCGGACTCGAAGACGGCGTAGATGCCGTTCTTGTCGGTGGCGGCGGCGGCGGAGACGGAGCCGTCGGAGTAGGTGGTGCCGGCAAGGCGGCCACCGGCGTCGGCCAAGGTGATGGCGCCCTGCGGACCATGCGTGGAGACGGAGATCTGGCACATGTAGAGCGGCTTGCCCATGTAGGACTTGCAGGCCGGGACAAGCTTCTTCATGAGGATCTCGTAGTCGACCATGAGGCTGTCGACGTAGGGGTCGGCGTTGCCGAACTTGGGGGCGTTCACGCAGTCGAAGAAGATCTTCTCGTACTTGGGAGCATCCTCGGTGGCCTCGCGATGGTCGGGCGAGAACACGCCGGTCTCGAAGGCGGTCTTGAACCCGAAGTTGTTGAGGAGGGCGTCGGTCATCTCCTCGATGGTGTACTTCTTCTCGTCATAGACATTCTTCTTCAGCGATGCCATGGCGTTGATGAAGGTGACGGTGCCGCAGGATTCGAAGTTGATGGTGGCGTTATAGCGGCAGCCCATGTTGGAGAGCGTCTGGCCCTTGGCGAAGCAGTCGGGCTTCAGCAGGGAGGCGACGGTCGGCGGGTTGATCTTGCGCCAGATGTCCATCTGGATGTTGTTGACCCTGTTGGAGATCTCGAGGAGCTCCTCCATGTAGGCGCTCCAGACATCCCAGACGTCCTGGAGGGTCTCGAGCTTGTTGTTGTGGGGCTCGAAGACCTGGATGCCGGTCCGCACGTCACGTCCGTTGGTGAGGACGAGCTCGAGCATCTTGGGCAGTCCGGTGAAGTGGATTCCGGTGCCAGCGGTGGGACCAGCGCCACCAGGAACCATGGTGACCTTGCCGTCATAGTGCAGCGGCAGGAAGGTCCCGGGAGAGGACTCGAGGCAGCCGCCGAGCATCCAGGCGCGGGCGTCCTCGACGGTCATGTCCTCGTCGTGGTAGTTGCGGAGCATGTAGTTCATGCCGGTCTGGTTGTTCATCCACGCGGGGTAGCCCATGCCACCCTTGCAGCAGCGGGCGGCCTTCATGAGGAAGTCCTCGGGGGTCTTCTCGTCATAGAGGACGGAGAGCGTGGGCTGGGTGGTCTTGCCGCGCGTGCCGGCCTCGACGATGAGGTACTCGAGCGGGGTCACGGCGGTCAGGCCGTCAAGGCCCAGGCCACCAAGGCCAAGGTTGTTGAAGGTGTTGCCCGAGAGAACGCCACCGGTGACGCCAGAGGAGGCGAAGCACTCGATCGAGGTGATCTTGATGCGGTAGAGCTCGAGCAGCTCGATGGCGTCTTCCTCGGTGATCTTGCCCTCGCGGAGATCCTTGGCGTAGAACGGCTGCAGGACCTGGCCGATGCGGCCGATGGACTGACCGGACTGGGGGTCCTCGTTGACGACGGCGAGGTGGAGCAGGAAGGTGAGCTGAAGGGCCTCGCGGAAGCTGGAGGGCTGCTTGTGAGCAATGTTGTGCATCACGACAGCGATATCCTCGTAATCCTTCTTCTGCTGGGGGTCGGTCTCGAGCTCAGCCTGGAAGGTGGCCCTCTTGGCATAGTTCTCGGCCCACTGGATGAGGCCCTTGATGATCTCCTTCATGGCGATGTAGTAGTAGCCACGGCTCATGCCGAGGACGCCGTCGCCGTTGTCAGCCTCGCCCAGGAGATCGGCGATCTTCTCGTCGCACATCTCAAGCAGGCGGTCAAAGCCGTACTCGAGAGGCATGTAGTAGTTCATGACCTCGCGGCCCTGAGGGATGGCCCAGGAGTCGAACATGACCAGGACGGTGTCGCGATAGCTCTTGTACTTGTAGTAATCAGGGATCATCGCAGAGTACTCGGCGGTCTTGACCTCGACGGAGTTGGTCATCCAGTAACGGGCGACCTTGACGAGGACGGGGATCTCCTCCTTGCGCAGACCGAACTTCTGGGCGATGGAGACGACGTTGCCGAAAGACTTGGTGACGTTGCCACCGCCGGCACCGACCTGGGAGACGCTGTCGGCGGCGGAGAGGGCGGGGGCGTCGGCCTGGGCGAGAAGGGCCTCGGCCTGGGCGTTGAAGAAGGAGGCGTCGACCCAGGGGAAGCAGAAGGCGCCACGCCAGTTCTTGGTCTTGTTCATGACGAGGAGCTCACCCGGCCAGATGGTCGGAGTCATGTGCGAGAGGGCCGCTGCCTCGGACTTGGCGCGGCGGATCTCGGGAAGGTCGCCGTCGTTCTGCCACCAAGTGCGGTTGTACCAGTACGGATACTCCATGTCGATGGTGTTCTTCAGGACATAGTAGATGTCCATGAGCTTGGTGAAACGCGGAGACGGATCAGGAATGGGCTCCTCGGAGTAATCCTCCATGGCGTCGACGTCCAAGGAGCGGAAGCGATTCCTGTCCTCAAGGATCTCGTTGATCTTTGCCTGTTTGCTATCCACTTTCTTACCCCCTCAAAACTTGCACCAGCAACGAAATGCCAAGATGCCGATGGCGTCCCATGCCCTTCACCCCCCTAGTCCGGCGCCATCGTACGCACCAACGGTCAGCCGACGGGCTGACCCAAAACCTCGAAAGAGCAGCGTGCATGCCGCCCTTCATACATAAAATAAGAACTTAAATTTCCCTCTCGTCACTGGCTGCCAGTCTACGTTCCCAAATTTGCGTAATGTAGGGCAAATTGCACAGATTGATACGGCCTGAAGTTAGATAATGTAAACATTATTCATTTTTATGGCATCTGCCTGCTCTTTATTTGAAAGCCTCGGATTACTTGCCAGAGTGAAATTTGCACATTAGCTTATTTCGCTGCGCTAAACGGTACTTTTCGAACGACGGGCGGTAAGCGTCGATCACTTCCTAAGATGCATTTCGGAGCAGCCGCCCCGCCACAGGGGGCTTCGATCGTCCGCCTGGCAACCGCTTGGATTGCCTCTCCCCCGGCACGTATATACTCAGGGGGCCTTCCTTTGAGAGGCCCATCGTCAGAAAAGGAGACAGGCGTGCCGAATTCCCTCGAGATGATCGACGAGGCCTGGGAGCGCTTTCGCAGGGAGCCCGAGAGGCTCGAGACCTATCTTGCCGAGCTGCTTGACAAGATCGAGCGGGAGCGGGGTGCCGTCTCACCTGACTTCGTGACCGTCTCCAACGAGCTCGGGTCCTTCTACCGCACACATGCCATGTACGAGAAGGGCGAAGAGGCCTTCCTGCGCGCCCTCTCCTCGATAGAGCGGCTGGTGGGGCGCGGCGACTACTATGCCATCTGCATGGGCAACCTTGGCGAGCTCTATCGCCTTTGGGGCAGGCCCGAGGATGCGGGGCGCTGCCTTGACATCGCCGAGACCTGCTTCGAGGACAAGGGTTCGGCCGAGTTTGCCGCCTGCCTCAACTACCGCGGGCACCTCTGCTCCACCATGGGACGTCTAGAGGACGCCCGCAGGCACTACAGGCATGCCCTTGAGCTGGTGTCGGCCATCGAGGGGCACGAGTACGAGGTGGAAGCAGCCCTTGGCAACCTCGCGAGCGCCTGCGAGGCCTTGGGAGACTATGAGGAGGCCTACGGGCTGCTGCTTCGTGCCAAGGCCTTCTATGATGACGGGGCGCTTGCCCCGCGGGCGCACTACGTGTCGCTCCTCAACAGCATCGCCCTGGCCCTCGAACGGCTTGGGAGGGACGGGGAGGCGCGCGAGGTCTACCTCGAGGAGATCGATGCCATGCGGACAACGCCCGTGAGCCCTGTCGACGCTGCCGTGTCCTTTGCCAACGCAGGGGACTTCTTCCACCGGACGGGCGACACCAGTCGGCTCGCGCAGATCAAAGACGAGCTCGGGCACATTGCCGCGACGCCTGGCATAGGGGACAACCACATCGTGCTGAGGTCGCTCGAGAGGGCGAGAGCCTGGGAATAGGGTCGCACCGCATTGGATCCGTTCGGGCCTGGGTGCCCTGGCGGTGCCCTGCGCGCCGCGACCTAGCTGATCTGGAGGCCATCGTCCTCGCAGTCAACGTGGATGACGTCACCGTCGTCCCAGTCGCCGCGAAGGATGCCCTCGCTTATCGGGTCTTCCAGCCTCTGCTGGATGACCCTGCGCAGGGAGCGGGCGCCATATTTCTCGTCTATGCCCTCCTTGGCAAGGAGCCCCTTGGCCTCCGGCGTGACCTCGATGCCCAGACCCCTACCTCCGAGCCTCTCAAGGAGGTCGCCCAGCATGAGATCGACGATCTTGATGCCGTTCTCACCAGTGATGCGATTGAAGATGACCTGGCGGTCGATACGGTTGAGGAACTCGGGGCGGAACATCCTGGAAAGCGAGCTGGTGACGTCCTTGCGCACGGCCAGGGCGTCCGCCTCCTCGGTGGTGGGCATGAAGCCCACGGTACGGTCGCGCATGATGTCGCGGGCACCCACATTGCTGGTCATGATGACGATGGCGTTGCGGAAGTTGACCTTGCGCCCCTGGCCGTCGGTGAGCCTGCCCTCCTCAAGCACCTGCAGGAGGATGTTGAAGACGTCGGGATGGGCCTTCTCCATCTCGTCGAAGAGGATGACCGAGTATGGGTGCAGCCTCACCGCCTTGGTGAGCTGACCCCCCTCGTCGTAGCCCACGTATCCGGGAGGGGCCCCGATGAGCCTGGAGACGGCGAACTTCTCCATGTACTCGGACATGTCGAAGGTGATGAGGGAGCCCTCGCTGCCGAAGAGGAACTCGGCCAGCGCCTTTGCCAGCTCGGTCTTACCTACGCCAGTGGGGCCCAGGAAGAGGAAGGAGCCGCCGGGACGGCGCGGGTCGGACAGGCCGGCACGCACGCGTCGTATGGTCTTGGACACCACGGACACGGCCTCGTCCTGGCCGACCACCCTGCGCTCCAGCGCCTCCTCCATCTTGAGCAGGCGCTTGGACTGCTCCTCGGTGAGGCGGGAGACGGGCACGCCCGAGGCCTCGCTCACGATCTCGGCGACGAGGTGCTTGTCCACCACGACGGCGCCTTCGGAAGCGAGCCCGGTCTCGCCCGCCTCGCCCATGGTGGACTCGTAGCACAGACGGGCGCCGGCGGCATCCATGACGTCGATGGCCTTGTCGGGCTGGTGGCGACCGCTGAGGTAGCGGCCGGAGAGCCCGACTGCGGACTCGAGGGCCTCGGACGTGTAGCTCACGCCGTGGAAGCTCTCGTAGCGCTCCTTCAGGCCGTCGAGGATGAGCAGGGTCTCGTCGGAGTCGGGCTCCTCTATGGTAAGGGGCTGGAACCTGCGCTCGAGGGCGGGGTCGTTGGTGAAGCGCTTGCGGTACTCGTCGATGGTGGTGGCACCGATCACCTGGATGTCGCCACGGGAGAGGGGTGGCTTCAGGATGGACCCGGCGTCCACGGAGCCCTCTCCGGCGCCGGCGCCGATGACCGAGTGAATCTCGTCGATGAAGAGGATGACGTTGCCTGCCCGCATGGCCTCCTGGATGCAGCCGCGCATGCGCCTCTCGAAGTCGCCGCGGTACTTGCTGCCCGAGACTATGCTGCCAAGGTCAAGGGTGATGATCCTGACGCCTTTGAGGTAGGAGGGAACCTTGCCGACGACGATGAGGTCGGCCAGGCCCTCGACCAGGGCGCTCTTGCCCACACCAGGGTCGCCCAGGATCAGCGGGTTGTTCTTGCGACGGCGGCCCAGGATCTGCATCAGCTGGCGCATGTCGTCCTTGCGGCCGATGACCTCGTCAAGCTCCCCCTTGGCGGCACGCTCGGTGAGGTCGGTGCCAAACTCCTCCAGGGTGCCGAAGGACGAGCCCTCGTCCTCCGAGATGCCGCTGCTGCGTATGGCCGACACGGCGGCAAGCGAATCCTCCTCGAGGATGCGACGCAGCTGGTGCATGTCCACGCCCATGGTGGACAGGATCTGAAAGGCCAGACACTCCTCGACATCGAGGATGCCCCAGAGGATCTGTTCGGTGGAGATGAGGATGGAACGTATCTCCTCCGCATGGCGCTTCGCGTGCTCGAGAACATGGGTGGCGTTGGGGGTGTAGCTCAGGCCGAGGTAACCCGCATGCTGGCTTGCAAGCTCGCCGTCCGTCCTGGACAGGGCGGCCATGACGCTGCCATAGCGCACCCCGAAGGCGCCAAGGACGCTTGAGGCGGCGCCCTCGTCCCGTAGGAGCGAGAGGAGCAGGTGCTCAGAGCCCACAAGATGCTGGCCGAGCGAGCTTGCGATCTCTCTGGACCGCGCCATCGCCTGTTCGGCACCGTTGGTCAGGTTGCTGAGTCTCATTTGGGCCTCCTGGTTGGGCACGCTTTCGTCAATTATGGGGCTACGGAAGTCTCGCACGCGGCAAAGGGATGCAAGTTGCACCGTTCGGCTGGCCAGAGGAAGCGTTTGTGGCTATGTTAGTGAGGGATTGTCTTGAGCCTGGATATCCTATGCAGGATGAGCGCGTCGTGCACCAGCCCAAACAAGGAGGATGGGAGGTGGCCTTGGAGTTCAAGGAAACTCAGATATATCCGTTCATTGCGGGACACCCGGATGGCTACAGGCTGATTCATGTCGAGAAGGGCACGAACTTCTGCCCCGCGTACGACAATAGCTATCCGATCTGGTACCTGGTCTCGGGAGTGGTGGATGACTGTGCCACCTCGCACAGGGGACGCACCATCATCGTCGACACCAACTTCGATGACGAGTTCACGGGGCACCTGAGCAACCACTACGGGCAGAACTTCTATTGCTCGTCCATCGCACGGACGCCCTGCGACCTCGTGAGGATATCGCCCAGGTTCTTCAACGAGACGCTGATGAAGGATCCGGGCTTTCGCATGCTCTTCTATTTCAAGACCAGCGTCCGACTGTACGAGATGTTCAAGCTCAACCTGACGTACGACCTCTTCAGCGACAAGAGGGTCTTCTCGTACTGGCTCATGGAGAACGCACGGGATGGCGTATGCGAGATCTCCAGCGCGAGCACCACCAGCAAGAAGCTGAAGATGAGTCGGCGTAACTTCTACAACATACTTTCCAAGCTCAAGGAATACGGGATAATAGAGCGCTCGTCCCCCAATGAAATCACAATCATTGACCAGGACGCACTTGAGGAGCTGGCCGCACCCGTGTCAGCCTTCATGAACAACGAGCTCTGACGGTACCCTGGCGCGCCACGCGCAGTCTGTGCATCCCATGCACAGACTGCGACGACGGCACATGCCGATGGGAGAGACGAGAGAACGCCCCGAAGGGAGATCGCTATGACAGGCAGGTTCCGCGCCGTCCCCCGCCAGGGAGGCCTCGCCAACGTTCGCGTCAAGCTCTGTGACTACTCGGCCATCCAGCTGAGCAACGAAGACTATGCCTTGGCACGCCAGGAGGCCGAGAGTGGTCCCGAGGAGTTCCGCGACACCATGTACGGACACTTCCTCTGCTCATACTATGTGAGAAAGGTGACCAGGCAGAGCAGCGTCAGCGTTCCCAAGCAACTTGCCAGCAGCCGTGCCATGGCCATGGCCATGGAGATCGAGAGCCGTCTCGCGGCCGACTCGCACTCGCTCGAGGACTACTACAAGGCCATGGGCACAGACGAAAAGGGCTTCATAGCCGACCTTGAACGCGAGGCCACCGAGCAGATAAAGTCGCGGGCCGTCCTCCTCGCCATCGCCCGTGCCGAAGGCATAGACGCCACCGACGAGGAGTACGCCAGGGAGGTCGAGCGTCTCTCCACACGCTATCCCCTCTCACGTGAGGAGCTTGAGCGATTCCTCCAAAAGGGCGGCGAGGCCACGGTGGTGCGCGAGGACATCGCCATTGAGAAGGCGTCGAGGCTCGTAACCCAGCTCATGCTGAGGCACGCCCCCAAGGACTGAGCGCGCTCCCTCGGGAGGCGGGTGCGGGAGAGGCGCCGCTGCCCCGGTATAGGCCAGCCCAAGGGCGGTGTGGTCGGGTCACCCTGCCAGTGGCCGGACTCATGGGAGGCGAGGGAGACTTCCCTGCGATAGAATTCTCTCGATGCCGTGCGTGCCCCGACCATCGCAGGAGGATCCATGTCAGACGCCGTCCAGGACTTCGAGATGGAAGTTCCCGAGCCACGCCTCGAGTTCGGTGACCCCATGCCCCGCGCCTCCGAGGTCTCGCCAGACTCCGAGGCTGTTCCCAAGAGTGACCCAGCCGCATCGCTCACCCCCCAGGAACGGGAGAAGCTGTCCTCCTTCGTGGAGAAGATCGACGTCACCGACACCGCAGGCGTCCTCTCCTATGGCGTAGGATCCCAGCGCAAGGTCTCGGAGTTCTCCGAGCGGGCCCTCACGGGGGTGCGCGGGAGCAACCTGGGCGAGATCGGCGACGACATAAGCTCCCTGGTGGTCACGCTCAAGAACTTCGACCCCAAGCAGGACGAGGGTGGCCTGTTCGGCATCTTCCGCAAGGCACGGAATGGCCTGGAGGGCCTCAAGGCCCGCTACAGCGAGGTGGAAAGGAACGTGCGCTCCATATCGGAGGCACTCGAGGGCCACCAGCGGACGCTGCTCAAGGACATCTCCATGCTCGACCAGCTCTACTCCCTCAACGAGGCGTACTTCAAGGAGCTGACGATGTACGTGGTCGCCGGCAAGGAGAAGCTCGCGCAGGTACGCGAGGGCGACCTTGCGGCCCTGCAGGCGAGGGCGGCGGGGACGGGCCTCGCAGAGGACGCGCAGGCGGCCCGTGACCTCACACAGCAGTGCGACCGCTTCGAGAAGCGTATCTTTGACCTGGAGCTCACGCGCCAGGTGGCACTGCAGACGGCACCCCAGATCCGCATGGTCCAGAGCTCCGACGCGGTGATGGCCGAGAAGATCCAGTCCACCGTGGTCAACACCATCCCGCTCTGGAAGAACCAGATGGTCATCGCCCTGGGCATCGAGCATGCGACGCAGGCCGCCCGCGCGCAGCGCGAAGTGGCGGACATGACCAACGAACTCCTCAAGAAGAACGCCGATCAGCTCAGGGTGGCGACGGTGGACGCCGCCAAGGAGGCCGAGCGCGGCGTGGTGGACATCGAGACGCTGCGGCACACCAACGAGCAGCTCATCTCCACGCTCGACGAGGTGGCCCGCGTACAGGCCGAGGGCCGCGAGCGCCGCCGCCAGGCAGAGGCCGAGCTCTCCAAGATAGAGGGCGAGCTGAAGGCCAAGCTCATCGAGGCCTCGAACTACTGAGCATCCCCGCAGGTCCGGTGCGACGTCCTCGGCGCGCGGCTCTACGCACGCGGGACATCATCCCTGCCGTCCGCAAGGCCGTCCTGCTCGAGCATCGTGCGCATGACCTTCATGTCCCCCCTGAGGTCCCACGACTGCTCCCGCAAAAGCTCGTCCGAGAGTCTTGCGAGCGAGGAATCGACTAGGGCGATGGTCCTCTTCAGCTCCTCCTTCGTCGAGCTTGCCTCGGGGCTCTCGGAGCAGCCCTCGAGCTCCACGTACGAGCTCGCAAGCTTGGCGGTGGTAGGCAGGTAGTAGGTGACCGCACGACGGAGCTGGGATGCCGCCTCGGGGTGTGCCGCCACGTAATCAGAGAGGCCTGCGACCTTGGATGCGATGCCCTCGAGTGACAGGAAGACCTTCCCGTCGCTGACCCTCGGCCCAAGCGCGTGGATGCGTGTCACGAACGACGAGCAGGCCTCCACCACCTCGCACGCGTCTTCGGTGAGCTCCTGCCGCCGTGACTCGGCCTGCGCCCGTGCCGCCGTCACGGCGTCGCGAGCGGTGCAGTCGTCCTCCCAGGATGAGGTGGTGAGGTAGAGCGTCTGCGTCCCCAGCGGCGCGTCCAGGCGCCCCTCGGGGATAAGCCCCCTTTTGATCGCCTCACCGACGAGTAGCCCGAGCTGGCCGACGGGGACCTCGACGCGACCCGCAAGCTCGACGAGCGGGACGCTCTGCCTCTCCCCGACCGCCTTGGCCACCTGCGCGAGCGCCTTGGCCAGTCTCCGCCTTCGACTCCCTTGGAGTATCCCCCACAGACCGAGGGCGGCGAAGACGATGGCGATGGCGAGGACAACTACGGATGCAGAGGTCCCGAGCAGGGCAAACACACCGGAGACGGGCAGAAGCGAGAAGGCGATGGCCAGAAGGACCACGCCTCCGACGGTCCTGACAACGGCACGCCTGGTGGCGTTCCGCTCGCAGATGACATAGGGAGAGGGGTCGCCACCGACGAGGCCCAGCTGACGGGCGGCGCCCTGGGCCACACGCCCCATCGAGTCGACAAGGTCCTCCAGGCCCATCTTCGAGACGGACTCCCCCACCTGGCGCTCGACGCCGCCGCCCGGGATCTCCTGGTCCTTCTCGTCCATCGTCACCACACCTCGGGTGTCAGCCACCTGTCGCGGCGGCGATGCGCCTACGACCTGAAGTTGCCGTCAGAGTTCGAGTCCTTGAGCATGACGTCATGCGCGCCGCCCTCGACGAGGGAGGTCGCGGACACGAGGGTGATCCTGGCCTTCTCGCGCAGCTGCACAAGGTCGAGGGCACCGCAGTTGCACATAGTGGAGCGGACCTTGGTGAGCGAGCTCTCGACGTTGTCCTTGAGCGGCCCGGCATAGGGGACGTAGGAGTCGACGCCCTCGACGAAGGAGAGGCCCTTCTTGTCTCCGCCCAAGTCATAGCGGGCCCAGTTGCGGGCGCGCGCGGAGCCCTCGCCCCAGTACTCCTTGACGTAGGAACCGTTGACGTTGAGCCTGCGGGTGGGCGACTCGTCGAAGCGCGCGAAGTAGCGGCCGAGCATCAGGAAGTCGGCACCCATGGCGAGGGCGAGCGTCATGTGATAGTCGTAGACGATGCCGCCATCGGAGCAGACCGGAACGTAGACGCCCGTCTCCTCGAAGTATTCGTCACGTGCCCGGCAGACGTCGATGAGTGCCGACGCCTGGCCACGGCCGATGCCCTTCTGCTCGCGGGTGATGCAGATGGAACCTCCACCGATGCCGACCTTGACAAAGTCGGCACCACAGTCGGCGAGATAGCGGAAGCCCTCTGCATCGACGACGTTACCGGCGCCCACCTTGACGGAGTCACCGTAGTTCGCGCGGACCCAGTCGAGGGTCAGCTTCTGCCACTCGGAGAATCCCTCGGAGGAGTCGATGCACAGGACGTCGGCACCGGCCTCGACGAGCAAGGGCACGCGCTCGGCATAATCACGGGTGTTGATGCCGGCACCGACGATGTAGCGCTTGTGCTCGTCGAGGAGCTCGTCAGGACGGGACTTGTGGGAGTCGTAGTCCTTGCGGAAGACCAGCGAGACGAGGTTCCCCTGAGCGTCCACGATGGGCAGGGTGTTGATCTTGTGGTCCCAGATGATGTCGTTGCAGGCCTTGAGCGAGGTGCTCGGATCGGCCGTGACGCAGTCCTTGGCGCCCGTCATGAACTCGAAGACCCTCTTGCCACGGTCGTCACGCGAGACGCGGTAGTCGCGCGAGGTGACGATGCCACGGAAGGGACCGGTCGGGCTGCCGTCGGCCGTGACGGGCATGGTGGTGTGGCCGGTGCGGTCGCGCATCTCGAGGACGTCCGCCAACGTCATGTCAGGCGTCAGCGTGGAGTCGGACACGACGAAGCCCGCCTTGTAGGTCTTGACCTCGCGGACCATGGCCGCCTCGGACTCGGGGGTCTGGGAGCCGTAGATGAAGGAGATGCCGCCCTGTTGCGCAAGGGCGATGGCCAGACGCGGTCCGGAGACGGCCTGCATGATGGCGGACACCATGGGGACGTTCATCCTGATGGGCGGCTCCTCGCCGCGCCTGAACTTGACCAGGGGGGTCTCGAGGGAGACGTTTGCGGGGACGTTCTCGTGGGAGGAGTAGCCAGGGACCAGAAGGTACTCGGAGAAGGTGTGGGACTCCCCCTCGAAGAACGTTGCCATGGATGCGTCTCCCTCCGTCGTGCTCATGCGACTGTCGACAAGCGATGCCGAATATTGCACGGATTCTACCATTCGCGGACAGGGCACGGCCCAGCCGGGCGGCCCACCATCGAAGCACTACACGCCGGCTTGCGGCCAGGATCACGGAATCGAGGCGCTCGGGGACGTCAGCGGGCGCCCTCGCTCAAGACGTCATCGACATTGACGGCGATGTCATGCCTGGTGGGAACCCATTCGACACGCTTGAAGAGTGCCGCGACCGTGATGGGGATGTAACTCATCATGAACAGGGGGAACGTGAAGAGGTTCGTGATGATGCGCCACTTCTTCTTGGCGTGGATATGCTTGCGCTCGGAGACGGTGGTGATGATGGCAAGCAGGAGGAACACCACGTACATGGAGCCAAAGGTCATGACGAGCGAGCCCACGCACATGGCAAGCTCCCCCTGGGTGGCGATGAAGCCGTGGCTCAGGGTGCCGATGATGAGGTAGGTCGCGTTCACGAACGCGGAGAGCAGGGTCAGGATCATGCCTGGGGCAATGGTCATGAGCATGTCGTACGAAGCGAACTGCCCCTTGCCGATGCCCGTGAGCAGGTTCTTGTTGTAGGAGAAGAACACTTGGTAGAAGCCTTTGGTCCACCGCATGCGCTGGGTCCAGGAGGCCTTGAAGGTCAGCGGCTGCTCGTCGAAGAACTCGGCGGGCGCATAGCCGATCTGGATGCCATGGGCGCAGCAGAAGGTGGAGAACTGGATGTCCTCGGTGAGCGTGTGGAAGCGCCAGCCATGCATGCCACGGATGATCGAGGCCGAGACCATCCAGCCGGACCCCGAGATGGCGCAGCTGGTTCCCAACATCATGCGTGCGTTGTTCAGGAACTTCGCCTCGCGCAGGAACCAGAGGGCGTAGGCCGAGCTGATCCAGCTGGAATCGAAGTTCTTGGAGTTGCGGTAGCTGGTGCAGACCAGGTAGCCGCAGTCGAAGGCACGGTTCATGACCTCCACGTAGTTGGGGGCGATCAGGTTGTCGGCATCCATGACGAAGAAGGCCTCGTACTTGTCGCCATACTCGTCGAGGATGCGGTTGAAGGCGTAGTCCAGGACCCAGCTCTTGCCCTTGCGCACCAGGTCGTTGCGCTCCCAGGTGATGGCGCCGGCCTCGAGGGCCTCCGCTGCGGTGGCATCCGTGCAGGCATCCGCCACGACGAAGCAGTCGATGACGCCGTCGTACCTCTGACTGAGGATGGAGCGCACGAGGTTGCCGATGACGGGCTCCTCGTTGTGGGCGGCGATCACGAAGGCGTAGGAGTGGTTCCTCTTCGCCTTGGGCAGGGCGACGTCGCCGCGCCTCCAGACACGGATGATGTAGACCAGCTGGTAGAAGTAGGCCAAGGTGAAGAAGACCATCAGGACCATGTTGAAGATGACGATGGGCGTGAGCCCGATCTTCAGGAAGTTCACGTGAACCTGCCTCTCGGTCGCGAGCCGGCATCAGGAGAGGTCGCCGACCCCCAGCTGGGGGCAGATCCTCTCCCCCGCCTCGGTACGGCCCATCGAGCTGCCCTTGAGCGACTCCAGTATACCGAGAAGATCGTCTGGCAGGGCGTCGGCGCGCTCGATGGTCGCGCCCGTCACGGGATGGTCGAAGCGGATGTGCCACGAGTGGAGGAACTGCCTCCTGAGGCCACGGTTCTGCCGATCGCCACCGCGACCGTAGAGCTGGTCTCCCACGACCTGGTGGCCGATGTGGCGCATGTGGACGCGGATCTGGTGCGTGCGGCCGGTGTAGAGGTGGCACTCGAGAAGGGAGTAGCCCTCGTCTGAGCGCGAGGCCTCGAAGCGCTCGAGCGTGGCGAAGGTCGTGATGGCCTCGCGGGCCATGGGGTCGTCGGAGACGGCCATGCGCAGGCGGTCGCGGGTGGAGCGGGCTATGCCGGTGGTGACGGTCCCCGCGTCGGGGGCGACGTAACCCTGCACGAGCACCACATAGCGGCGGTCGAGCGCGCGCAGGCGGATGAGGTCCTGGAGCGCGCGCTGCACCTCGTCGCTCTTGGCGGCGACCATGAGGCCCGAGGTGTCCATGTCGAGCCGGTGCACGATGCCGGGACGGTCGTCGCCCTGGAGCATGCCCAGGTGCCCATAGCCGCAATGCGCGACGAGCGCATTGGCAAGCGTGTCATCGACATGCCCCGGCGACGGGTGGCAGACGAGGCCCGCCTGCTTCGAGAGGACGAGGAGGTGCTCGTCCTCGAAGCGCACGTCAAGCTCGATGTCGGGGTTGGGACTGAGCGCACCGGGACCGCCCTGCGCCACCGGTACGCAAGCCTGTATGCGATCGCCCAGGCAGACGCACTCGCTCTTGGAGGTCGCAGGCGTCGAGTTGATCGTGACGGCGCCCTCCCCTATCAGGCGCGCGCAGGCGCTGCGGGAGGGGCAGCCGTCGACCGTGGCGAGGAAGGCGTCGAGGCGCATGCCGTCGGCGTCGGGGCCGACGAGGGCGCTGACGAGGGTCTCGGACATGGGTCAGGACCTGCCGTCGCAGGCCTCGTGGGCGAGGGCCTCCTCACGCGTCCGACGCGCGTCCCAGAGGCAGTAGCCGACGAGCGCGAGGGCGATGCCACAGGTCACGAAGACGTCGGCGACGTTGAAGACCGGGAAGCTCACGAAGGTCGTCGCGAAAAAGTCGGTCACCGAGCCGAAGAGCACGCGATCGACCGCGTTGCCGACGCCACCGCCCGCGACGCATCCGACGGCGGCCGCGAGCGGGAGCGGGAGCTCCTCTCGCCAGACGAGCAGCACGCACGCGACGAGCACGGCAAGGGCGACGAGGACGAAGAGCACGCCCGCACCCTCGCCCATGGAGAAGGCGGCGCCGGTGTTCTCGACGTGCTCGAGCCGCAACACGCCCGGAAGGAGGGGGGCCACCTCCCCCACCGCGAGCCTGGCCCTGACGGCGGCCTTCACCGCCTGGTCGAGGGTGACCACGACCAGGACGGCAAACCAGAACGCGAAGGTGCGCCCGCCGCGGCGCGAGAGGGGACGGCTGATGTCCAAGTGGACCTCCTATTCGCAGTCGCAGTGCTCGACGGCACCGTGGCAGCGCCCACAGAGGCCGTCTTCGCCCAGCTCTCGCCAGTTCCAGCAACGAGGGCACCTCTCGCCGTCCGCAGGCGCGACGACGCAGGAGAGCTCGTCGGAGGGGCGAAGCTCGACCTCGGAGCAGACGAAGACCTCCGCAAGGTCGCAGGCGCTCTGGGAGAGCAGCGCGAAGGGCTCGGCCGGGACGCTCAGGACGGCGCGGGCTGCTTGGGTGGACTGCTCGGTCACGACGCCGGCATCCTTTGCCTCCTCGAAGGCCTTGGTGAAGGCGCCGCGCACCTCCCCCAGCGCACGGTAGGTGGGCAGCAGCGGTCGCCAGGCACCTTCCTCCACGGGATTTCGGTACCAGTCGAGGAGTGCCGCGAAGTCCTGGCCGTCGCGCAGGGCCGCCGGCATGAACTCCATGGCCTCGTCGGTCGTGTAGACCAGGATGGGTTGCAGGTCGTGGACGAGCATCGAGAGGACCTGCGCCCATACGGTCTGGGCGCTCCTGCGGCCACGGGAGCCGCGCTCGTCGCAGTACATGCGGTCCTTCGTGGCGTTGAGGTAGCCGTTGGAGAGCTCGGTCACGTAGTCGTAGAGCGTACGGTAGACGGCATTGAAGCGGTAGCCCTCGTACGCCCTGCTCACGGCGTCGTGGACCTCGCACATGTGTGCGAGGGTCAGACGGTCGAAGGGCAAAAGCTCGTCGAAGGGCAGGGCATCGGCCTCGGGATCGAACTGGTCCTCGAGCTCGCCCAGAAGGAAGCGGAAGGTGTTGCGGATCTTGCGGTAGGCATCGCCCACGTGCGAGAGGATGGTCTCGTCGCAGGGGACGTCGGTGGAGGTGTCGACGGAGGAGACCCAGAGGCGCAGGACGTCGGCACCGTTCGTGGCACAGACCTCGTTGGGGTCGATGACGTTGCCGAGCGACTTGCTCATCTTGCGCCCCTGCCCGTCGAGGGTAAAGCCCTGGGACACGACGGACTTGTATGGGGCCACGCCATAGGCGCCCACGGAGGTCATGAGCGAGCTCATGAACCATCCGCGGTGCTGGTCAGATCCCTCCAGGTACATGTCAGCGGGGAACTGCAGGTTACTGCGGTGCTTGCAGACGGCCGTGTGGCTCACGCCGGAGTCCCACCAGACGTCCAGGATGTCCCTGTTCGCCTTGAGGTGGCGCCCCCCGCATTTGGGGCAGACGCAGGCGTCGCCCAGGTAGCTGGCGGGATCGTCCGTGAACCAGGCGTCGGATCCCTTCTCGCGGAACAGCTCGATGACCTTGTCGAGGGTGTCGTCGTTCATGACGGTCTCGCCGCAGTCCTCGCAGCTGTACGCGGGAATGGGGACGCCCCAGTTGCGCTGGCGGCTGATGCACCAGTCGGGACGGCCCTCGACCATGGACCTGATGCGCTTGATGGCGTGCGCGGGATAGAAGTCGACCCTCTCGAGCTCGTCGAGCGCCTGCTGGCGGAGACCCGTCTGGTCCATGGAGACGAACCACTGGCTGGTGGCGCGGAATATGACGGGGTTCTTGCAGCGCCAGCAGTGCGGGTAGCTGTGGCTGATGTCCTCGTGCATGATCAGGGTGCCGCGCTCGCGCAGCCACCCGATGATCTTGGGGTTGGCCTCGTTTACCTCCATGCCGGACCAGGGGCCGCCGCTACCCATGCCGTCGCCCTTGTAGAAGCGGCCGTCGTCGTCGACGGGCATCACGATGGGGATGTCGAAGCGCACGCCGGCGTTGTAGTCGTCCACGCCATGGCCAGGTGCGGAGTGCACGATGCCGGTACCGTCATCGAGGGTGACGTAGTCGGCGTAGATGAACTCGCCCTCGACCCCCTGGTCGCCGAAGATGGGCTGCCTGTACCTGTTGTGGCAGAGCTCGGCGCCGTTCATGCGCCAGGCGGTGCCGTCGCCGGCCTTCGCGAGTTCCCAGGACTCGTAGCCGAACCTGGCGCAGTCCTTCTCGACAAGGGCCTCGGCCATGAGCTCCGCGCGACCGTCCACCAGTACGGCCACGTAGTCGGCTTCGGGATGGAGGATCACTGCGTCGTCTGCGGGAAGCGTCCAGGGCGTGGTTGTCCAGATGTCCACCCAGAGGTTGCCCTCGTAGGCCTCGAGGCCGGCAGGGACGGTGGTCATCTCGAAGCGGACGAAGATGGCGGGCGACACCTCGTCGCCGTACTCGATCTCCGCCTCGGCCAGGGCCGTATGGCAGTGGCTGCACCAGTGCACCGGCTTGCGACCGCGGTAGATGGACCCCCTGTCGAAGATCGCCTTGAAGATCTCGACGTCGGTGGCATCGTAGTCGTTGACGTAGGTGAGGTAGGGGTCATCCCACTCGCCGAGCACGCCCAGGCGCTTGAAGCCCTGGCGTTGGGTGTCGACCTGCTCGACGGCCAGCTTGCGGCAGAGCTCGCGGATCTTCTCGGTGGGGAGCTGGTTGAACTTCGCCGTGCCGAGCATCTCCTCCACCTTGTGCTCGATGGGCTGGCCGTGGCAGTCCCAGCCGGGAACGTAGGGGGTCTGGTAGCCCCGCATGGACCAGTAGCGGTTGATGATGTCCTTGGAGATCTTGTTCTGTGCGTGACCCAGGTGGATGGGGCCGTTCGCGTAAGGGGGGCCGTCGTGGAGCACGAACTTGTCATGGCCCTCGTTCTTGGCGATCATCTGGGCATAGACGTCGTTCTCCTCCCAGCTCGCAAGCCTCTTGGGCTCGTTCTGGGCAAGGCTGGCGCGCATGGCGAACCTGGTGTGGGGCAGGTTCATGGTCCTCTTGAACTCGTTTGCCACCTTCCGTCCTTCCTTCTGGGGCACTCGAAACAAAAAGCGCCCGTCCCTTCTGCTGGGACGAAGCGCTCGTTTCACACTTCGCTTGTAACCACCCAGCGAGCGGATGTATCCGCCTTACTCGGCTGGCCTGTCACGGCGACCACTCCGACGGCGCCTACTCGCCCGAGGGTCCTGACGCCTGCGCGCACACCCACGGCTTTGGGGCCGCAGCTCTGGGGTGATCTTCCCTGGGACGTGGCTGCGGTTTCTCAGCTCCCCCGCTCTCTGTGGGCCACGCTGCCCCGGGTACTCGTCCCCTTCACAGCCTTTGGTTCGGACGAGATGATAGCACGGGCCCGGCAAGCGGACCAAACACGACGAAGGGCAGCGTGCCCTGACGCCCATACACGCCCCCGGCGCGGCCTCGGCGCGCCGCAGCCAACCTGGACCTCCTGCAGCCCTTCCGTAGTGCTGGCGTGCGATGACGCAAGGAGCAGGCGGCAAGACGGCCCGCACAGCCGAAAGGGGAAAAGCGACCAGGCGAAAAGGCGATCGAGCGGAAAAGTAACAAAAGTACCTGAGTGACTTTTGTTACTTTTATGCATTCACGCAGGTAGATATCTATAAATTGACGAAAGTGCCAAAAGTCCCTCAGGAGCTTTTGCTACTTGGACCCTGAACCTGAGGGCAAGAACGGACATGTCGCGACCGCGGTGGACGAGCTCCCACCCGGGCCCTGAACCTGAGGGCAAGAAAGTTGGACCGCTCGCAGGTCCGGTCGGGAGGTCCGTGTCCCAGGGGATGTCCGAAATGGCAAGATTGGCTTGTCCGCGCTCACTCGCCCGTACAACCTGCTCGCTCGCACAGCTTGTTCGCCCGCGCACGTCGCTCGCGTCGTCGCCCGCGCACGTCCACCATTCACTCGCCCACGCGAGGATTCCGCACGCGAAGGAGGCACCCCATGACGCAGCACCCGACGTCTCGGCACCCGATACCGCAGCACCCGACGTCGCAACGCACGGCGGCGCAGCACCCATCGGCACGTTCGTCAGTGCATGGGACCGGCGCCCTGCCCTGCGCGGAGGAGCGCTACCTGACGCTCCTCTCCCGAAACTTCCCCACCTCTCAGTCCGTCTTCACCGAGATCATCAACCTCGAGGCCATCCTCAACCTGCCCAAGGGCACCGAGCACTTCATGAGTGACGTCCATGGCGAGTACGAGGCCTTCGTCCACATCCTCAACAACTGCTCGGGCGTCATACGGGAGCGTGTGAGCGCCATGTTCCAAGGGGAGCTCTCCGCTGCCGAGCAGGCGGACCTCTGCACGCTCATCTACTATCCCCACGAGAAGTTGCGGCGAGCCCACGACAGCGGCCTCGCAAGCGAGGCATGGTATGCCGAGAACCTGATGAGGCTCGTCCGCATCGCCCGTCTGCTGTCGGGGCTCTACACGCGCTCGAAGGTCCGCAAGGCCATGCCCGTCGCCTACGCCTACATCATCGACGAGCTGCTCCATGCGTCGGGGGCGGGCGAGACGAGCCGCCACGAGTACCATGTGCAGATCCTCTACTCCATCATCGGGACGGGGTCGGCCGACGACTTCATCTGCTCGCTGGCGTCCCTGATCAAGCGACTCGCCGTCGACCGCCTGCACATCGTGGGTGACGTCTTCGACCGCGGCCCGCACGCGGACCGCATCATCGACAGGCTCATGGGCTACCACTCGCTCGACATCCAGTGGGGCAACCACGACATCTGCTGGATGGGGGCTGCGGCGGGAAGCGAGGCGTGCATCGCGTCGGTCGTACGCACCAACGTGCGCTACGGCACGCTCGACATGCTCGAGAGCGCCTACGGCATCTCCCTGCGCGAGCTGGCGCTCTTCGCGGGGCGTAGCTACCGTGCGGATGACGAGATCTCGGCCATGGAGAAGGCGATCGACGTCATGCTCTTCAAGCTCGAGGGTCAGCTCATCGTCCGGCACCCCGAGTTCCAGATGGAGGACCGCCTGCTCTTGGACAAGATCGACCTGCAGGACGCGTCCGTCACGATCGACGGAAGGCGCTGCGAACTCAAGACCTGCGACTTTCCCACCGTCGACCCCGAGCGGCCCTACGAGCTCACGGACGGGGAGCGCCGGGTGCTTGACGGCCTCGTCACCGCGTTCCACGAGTCCGACCGCCTCAGGCGACACGTCTCGTTCCTGTACGAGAAGGGCACGCTCTACCTGGTGTGGAACAACGTCCTCCTCTTCCACGGCTGCCTGCCGCTGGATGCCGACGGGTCCTTCTCCGCCATCGAGGCGGCAGGTGGCTCCATCTCGGGTCGCGCGTACATGGACTTCTGCGACCGTATCGCGCGCCGCGCATGGCACGAGGGCGACCAGGAGGCCCTCGACTGGATGTGGTACCTCTGGTGCGGTCGCCACTCGCCCCTGTCGGGACGCGTGGTGAAGACCTTCGAACGCAGCTTCGTCGAGGACGAGTCCACCTGGGTGGAGCCAGAGGATCCCTATTACCGCCTCACGCGCTCCCCCGCCGTCTGCGAAGACGTCCTCGAGGAGTTCGGCCTGGACGCCTCGGGTGCCCACATCGTGAACGGGCACGTTCCCGTGAAGGCCAAGGCAGGAGAGAGCCCCCTGCGGGCCGACGGGCGGCTCATGGTCATCGACGGGGGCTTCTGCCAGGCGTACCACAAGAAGACCGGCATAGCGGGCTATACGCTCACGGCAGCGAGCGACGGCATGCGCATCAAGGCGCACCGACCGTTCCAGAGCGTCGAGGCGGCTCTCGACGACAACGTCGACATCGAGAGCAGCACGACCGTGATAGAGCGCGAGGAGGTCCCGCTCAAGATCCGCGACACCGACACGGGCCGCGAGATCCGTGCGCAGATCGCCGACCTGCGCCGCCTGCTGCATGCCTATCGTACGGGCGCCATCGCCGAGTGCGAGCGCTAGGCGGTTGGCACGAGGCGCGCCCCACGGTTTCGTCGATGGGGCCGGCGGACGTCCTTCTTGCGTCACATCCTTCTTGTGACGGAAGCGTGAACTGCGGAAGGCCGGCACAACCGTTTGGGTATCTAAAGACGCAGCCAGGCAACGGGGGCTGTCCCGCGACCCACAGACACGACGAAGGAGCGTCACCCCAAGATGGAGATGAACGACAAGAGGAAGCGCCAGTCGCTGATCCTGTACCTGATCATCGCGATCGCCGTCGCGGTCACGCTGCGCACGCTGCTCTACCCCAGCATCGCCACCATGCAGGTCCAGAAGAAGAGCTACAGCGAGTTCCTGGAGATGGTGGATGACGACCAGGTCAGGCAGGTGCAGCTCACCACGGGTGACAACACCATCCGCTTCACAACCGGCGAGGGCGACGGCGAGCAGGTCTTCGAGACCACGCAGTTCCCCAACGACGACAAGCTGGTGGAGCGTCTCGAGAAGCACGACGTGGACTTCTCGGCGCAGATCCCCGACACCAGCGCCAGCATGTGGCTGTACGTCCTCATAAACCTCGCCCCGCTCATCATCATCTTTGGCGGCGGCTGGCTGCTCAACCGACGCCTCAAGAGGCAGATGGGCGACGACAACCCCTCCATGAACCTCGGTGGCGGCTTCGGCCTGGGCCAGGGCGGCCTGGGTCGTTCCAACGCCAAGGAGGTCAAGGGCGAGGAGGTCGACACGACCTTCAAGGACGTCGCTGGCCAGGACGAGGCCAAGGAGTCCCTGCAGGAGATCGTCTCGTTCCTCAAGAACCCCGACAAGTACACCGAGATCGGCGCCCGCTGCCCACGCGGAGCGCTGCTCGTGGGTCCTCCGGGCACGGGCAAGACGCTGCTCGCAAAGGCGGTCGCCGGCGAGGCGGGCGTCACCTTCTTCCAGATCTCCGGTTCGGAGTTCGTCGAGATGTTCGTCGGTCGCGGCGCGGCCAAGGTGCGCGACCTCTTCAAGGAGGCGAACAAGAAGGCCCCCTGCATCATCTTCATCGACGAGATCGACGCCGTGGGCAAGAAGCGTGACATGTCGCTCAACTCGAATGACGAGCGCGAGCAGACCCTGAACCAGCTCCTCTCCGAGATGGACGGCTTCGACAACCACAAGGGCATCGTCGTGCTCGCGGCCACCAACCGTCCCGAGTCCCTCGACCAGGCGCTGCTGCGCCCCGGCCGCTTCGACCGCCGCATCCCCGTGGAGCTTCCCGACCTCACCGGCCGCGAGGCCATCCTGAAGCTGCATGCAGGCGACGTGAGGATGGAGCCGGGCATCAACTTCGGCTCCGTCGCCCGCCAGACGCCGGGGGCATCCGGCGCGGACCTCGCCAACATGATCAACGAAGCCGCCCTGCGTGCCGTACGCATGGGCCGCAAGCGCGTATCGCAGACCGACATAGAGGAATCGGTGGACGTCGTCATAGCCGGCGAGAAGAAGAAGTCGACCGTCCTCTCCGAGCACGAGAAGGACGTGGTCGCCTATCACGAGACGGGCCATGCCATCGTCGCGGCCGTCCAGGACGGCAAGGCGCCCGTCTCCAAGATCACCATCGTCCCACGCACCTCGGGCGCCCTCGGCTTCACCATGCAGGCCGAGGAGGACGAGCACTACCTCACCACGCGCGAGGAGTACAAGCAGCGTATCGCCGTCCTGTGCGGCGGGCGCGCTGCCGAGGAGCTCATCTTCGGGCACATGACCTCAGGCGCGGCCAACGACATCGAGAAGGCGACCAAGATCGCCCGCGCGATGGTCACGCAGCTGGGCATGTCCGAGAAGTTCGGCATGATGGCCCTGGGCGAGCAGCGCAGCCGCTACCTGGGAGGCGGAACGGAACTCACCTGCTCTGAGGGCACCGCGCGCGACGTGGACGAGGAGGTCAAGCGCCTCGTGGAGGAGGGTCACCAGACCGCGCTCAAGACGCTGAACGAGAACCGCTTCAAGCTCCACGAGATTGCCCACTACCTCCAGAAGAAGGAGACCATCACCGGCGAGGAGTTCATGAACATCCTCAACCGAGACGACGGCTTCGCCCCCAAGTACAATAGCGCCCCCGAGGGCTAGGGTCCCCCGAACGCTACCTCCTCCGCGCGCAAAGCTCCCAGAACGCGACCGCAGAGGACGCGGCGACGTTGAGCGAGTCGACCCCACGTGACATGGGGATGATGGCCGACCGGTCGACCGCCGAGAGCACGTCGTCCGAGAGGCCCGTCCCCTCGCTGCCGAAAAAGAGCGCCACGCGCCCGCTATCCGCGAGCGCAGGATCGTCCAGGCGGACGGCGCACTCGTCGAGCGCCAGGGCCACGGAGGTGAAGCCGTCGGCGCGCAGGGCGTCGAAGGTTGCCTGTGGCCAGGGGCGAGGCGCCGGAGCCCAGGGGAGTTGGAAGACCGTCCCCATGGAGGTGCGGATGGCTCGGCGGTTGAAGGGGTCTGCGCAGGTTGGTGCCAGAAGCAGAGCATCGACCCCAAGCGCGGCGGCGGAGCGGAAGAGCGCGCCCACGTTGCTCACGTCGGTGAGGCCCTCCAGGACGGCAACGCGGGAGGCCCCCTCGAGGACCTCTTGCGCCTCCCGCGGGTGTGGGCGTCTGGCTGCGGCAAGGTAGCCGCGGACGACGTTGAACCCGACGACTTCGCTCATCACCGCACGGGACGCGACAAAGACCTCGATGTCCCTCTCGGAAAGGGAGGGGAGCTCCGCGAGGAGGCGCTCGAGGTGGCGTCTTTCGACGAAGACGGAGACGAGCTCGACACCCTCCCGAACGGCGAGGGTGATCACGTTGAGGGACTCGAGGATGACGAGCGCGGAGTTGGGGTCGAGCACGCTTCTGAGCTGACGGTCCGTCAGACGGACGTAGGCGTCGATGCGGGGGTCGCCTATGTCACCTATTTCTGAGACGTTTGTAATTGTCATTGAAATACCTGCTATTGCCGAGGATTCCTCGTCTAGGGATAGAATGGTCCGAGAAAGAATTTTACGGGTGCGGCGCCCTGCCGTCGAGCGAACAGTTTGAGAGAAGACACGTGGCTAGCCGAGACATGAAGAATGACCAGGACGGGCACCAAGGCACACGGCAGTTCGAGACCCTGAGGCCCGGCAACGGCCTCAGGGGGCAAACGATGCGGGCCGCACGGGGCACGCGCCGCGCGCCTGCACCTACGGCGACGCGCGCGCCAGAGGCGGGGAATGCCGCAGGCGGATGCCATGGCCCTCACGGGGCGCACCCGGCCCATGGCGCACACGGGGCATCGGAGCGCCCCTCGTCCGGGGCGCGCCCCAAGGCGGGGCGGGGAACCAGGCGCGCCCTCAGGGCCGCGGGCGTCGCCGCCGCCGTCCTGGGTGCGCTCTACCTGGGCGGCGTCGCGGTTTTTGCGAACGTCTTTGCCCCGGGGACCAGCGTCAACGGCCAGAGCGTCGCACTCAAGAGCACACAGGCCCTCTCCTCCGAGGTGGACAGCTCCGTCAGCGACTATAGCATGCAGGTCACGGGGGATGGCCTGAGCCTGTCGGTCAAGGCATCCGACATCGACCTCACCGTCGACGCCGACTCCTATGCCGCAAGCGCGCGGGCCCAGTCCAACGCCTGGGCCTGGCCCCTTACCGCCCTCATGGGAGAGGACGTGAGGGTCGAGGGGGGCATCGGCTACGACGAGGGGAAGCTTGGCACCCTCGTCGATGACGCCGTGACCCAGGCCAATGCCAGTGCGACCCAGCCAACCGACGCACGGCTGGACTACGACCCCAGCGCCAAGTCCTTCTCCGTCACACCCGAGACCTATGGCACCGCCCTCGACGCCGAGGCCACCAAGCGGGCCATCGTCGCGGCGCTCTCCACGGGCCAGCCCTCCCTCGAACTGGGCAAGGAGGAGATCCTGAAGCCAGCCGTGACCAAGGACTCAGCGCAGCTGGCCGCAGCGGCCAGGCAGGCCAACGCCTACCTCACGGCGGCGCAGACGCTCACGGCCAACGGCTCGGTCGCGGCGACCGTCTCCGCCGACCAGATCGCGCAATGGGTCAGCGTAGGCGACGACCTCTCCGTCTCGCTCGACACCGCAGCCATGACCGACTGGGCGCAGGGCGAGCTCTCCAAGCAGCTCGACACCGTGGGAACCACACGTAGCTACACACGACCCGACGGCAAGTCCTGCACCGTCTCGGGCGGCACCTACGGCTGGAACGTCGACGGCGCCGCACTGGCCCAGACCATCGCGGCCAACATCCAGGCCGGCACCGCAGCGACCGTCGAGGTCCCCTGGAAGGCCACTGCGGCCAGCTGGAATCCCGGCGGGGCCGAATGGGCGCGCTACATCGACGTCGACCTCACCGAGCAGCATGTCCGCTTCTACGACGCCAGCGGCTCCGTCATCTGGGAGTCCGACTGCGTGACGGGGGACGTCACCGAGGACCGTGGGACGCCGGAGGGCGTCTATTCCATCAACGGCAACATGGGCACGAACCAGACCCTCATCGGCCTGGACGAGAACCACGACGGGGAGCCCGATTACAAGTCGAAGGTCTCCTACTGGATGCCCTTCGTCGACAACATGGTCGCATTCCACGACGCGCCGTGGCGTGGCACGTTTGGCGGCACCATCTACCGGGGCAACGGCTCCCACGGCTGCATCAACCTGCCTTCGGCGAACGCACAGGCGCTCTACGGCCTCGTGCAGGTCGGCGACGTGGTGGTGGTCCACTCCTAGGGCGACGGCGGTCCCAAGGTCCCGGGACCGGGACCAGGACCCCGAATAGGGGCCGAGGCTCTCTGGCAGGGACTCGCTAGAACGGCATCTTTCCGCCGAAGCCGCCCAGGGCACCCATGCTGCCACCGGCGTTGCGCAGCATGCCCTTCATCTGGCGCATCTGCCTCTTGGAGCCGCTGCCGGCGAGCTGGCGCATCTTGCCCATCATCTTGTTCATCTCGCCCCACTGCCTCAGGAGCTGGTTGACCTCCTGGACGCTGCGTCCCGAGCCGCGCGCGATGCGCTTGCGGCGCTGGCCGTTGATGGTCTTGGGCCTCTGGCGCTCCTCTCGCGTCATGGAGCGGATCATGGCCTCGATACGTACGATTTGGTCGTCGGAGACGCTGCCGCCCGCCTGCTGGATGGCGCGGTCCCCGCCGGGCAGCGAGGAGAGGATCTTCTGGAGGCCGCCCATCTTGCGGATCTGCTGCATCTGGGAGAGCATGTCGTCCATCGTGAAGCCCTCGCGCAGCATGCGCTCGGCATCCTCGACGTCCTTCTCGTCGGCGACGCGCTGGGCCTGTTCGATGATGCCGTAGACATCGCCCATGCCCAGTATGCGCTTGGCCATGCGGTCGGGATGGAAGACCTCGAGGGAGTCGGGCTTCTCGCCCAGGGAGACGTACTTGATGGGCTTGCCGGTCACCTCGCGGACCGAGAGCGCGCCACCGCCGCGGGCGTCGCCGTCGAGCTTGGACATGATGACGCCATCGAAGTCGACGCGGCTCGCGAACTCCCGGACGACGTTGACGATGTCCTGGCCGGTCATGGCATCGACGACCATGAGGATCTGGTCGGGCTTGACGGCGGACTTGATGTCCACCGCCTCCTGCATCATCTCCTCGTCGATCTGCAGGCGACCGGCCGTGTCGACGATCACGATGTCGTTGAGGTGGTCGACGGCGGCCCGGATGGCCTCCGTGGCCACCCTGACGGCGTCCTTGCCGTCGCCACGGTACACGCCGACGCCGATCTCTGAGCCCAGGGTCTCGAGCTGGTCGGCGGCGGCGGGCCTGTGGGTGTCGCAGGCGGCCAGAAGGGGGCTGTGTCCCTCCCTCCTGAGGAGGTAGGCGAGCTTGGCCGAGGCGGTCGTCTTGCCGGAGCCCTGCAGGCCGACCATCATGATCACGTTGGGCGTACGGTTCTGGGCGAGCACGAGCTTGGACTCGGTGGAGCCGAGGAGGCGGGTGAGCTCGTCGAGCACGATGCGCACGACGTTCTGTGCCGGTGAGAGCGAGTCCAGGACCTCGGCGGTCATGCACTTCTCCTTGCACGACGCCACGAAGCCCTTCACGACGCGATAGTTGACGTCCGCCTCGAGGAGGGCCATGCGAATCTCGCGCATGGCCTTGTTGATGTCGTCCTCGGTGAGGCGGCCCTTGCCGCGCAGCGCGTCGAAGGTCGACTGGAGGCGGTCGGAAAGGCTGTTGAACATGGGCTAGATCCCTTCTCCGTCGCCCACGAGCGCGCGCGAGAACTCGAGCGCGTCGAAGGCCTGCAGGTCGTCGATGCCCTCCCCCACCCCTATGCGGTAGATGGGGAGGCTGAGGTTGTGGGAGATGGCGACGGCGATGCCGCCCTTGGCGGTCCCGTCGAGCTTGGTGACGACGATTCCGTCCAGGTCGAGGGCGTCGTTGAACTCCTTCGCCTGCGCCAGGCCGTTCTGCCCGGTCGTGGCGTCGATGACGAGGACGACCGAGACGGGCGTGGAGGAGCGGCGGCGGGTGACGCCCACGACCTTCGCGAGCTCGCGCATGAGCTCGGGCGAGCTGTGCAGGCGCCCGGCCGTGTCCACGAGCACGAGCTGGGTCCCCTCCCTCTCGGCACGCTCGATCACGTCGTAGCAGACGCTTGCCGGGTCGGCGCCGCGCTCGCGCGTCACGACCTCGGTGCCCGAGCGCTCGCCCCAGACCTGTAGCTGCTCGATGGCGGCCGCACGGAAGGTGTCGGCGCCGCCGATGAGGCAGCTCGTACCCTCACGCCGGGCGACACCGGCGAGCTTGCCCACGGTCGTGGTCTTGCCGGCCCCGTTGATGCCGACGAAGACGACGCAGGAGGGCAGGTCCTCGAACGGGTCGCGCTCGGGGACGCAGAACTCGCGAGCCAGGCGCTCGGCCAGCGCACGCCTCAGGCGCGGGGCCGTCGTGAGGTTCTCGCGCGCGGCCTGCTCGCGTAGGTCGTCGGTCACGCCCATGGCCACCTCGGCGCCCATGTCACCCATGACCAGGCGGTCCTCGAGGTCCTCCCAGAAGCCCTCGTCGACCTCGCCGCCCATGTAGAAGACCTCGCTCAGAGCCTCGCGCGAGCGGGTGAGTCCTGCCCTGAGTCGCTCCCTCAAGCCCATCACAGCTCGACCACCTTTCCGGTCGTCCGGTCGAGGCGCTGGCTCACCACGTGGCTTACGCCGTCGGCCTGCATCGAAACGCCATAGAGGACGTCGGCCTGCTCCATCGTGCGCCGCTGGTGGGAGATCACGATGAGCTGGGTCGTGTCCTTGAGCCGCTCGATGGCATCGAGCAGCTTCGAGAGGTTGGAGTCGTCGAGCGCCGCCTCGACCTCGTCGAACACGTAGAACGGCACCGTGCGCGTCTTGTAGACGGCGAAGAGCAGCGCGAGCGCCGTGAGCGACTTCTCGCCGCCGCTCATGAGCGTCATCTTCTGGATTCGCTTGCCCCTGGGCTGCGCCACGATCTCGACGCCGGTCTCGTCCAGATGATCGGGGTCGCAGAGCTCCAGGTGGGCCTTCCCTCCGGGGAACAGCAGGCCGAACATCTCCGAGAAGTTCGCGTTGACCTGGTCGAAGACCACCAGGAACTGCCGGCGCATCTTGCGCTCGATGGCGGCGGTGATCTTCTGAAGGGACTTGCGAGCCCTCTCGAGATCCTCCACCTGCTCGCCGATGTAGTCGGCACGTCGCCTGAGGGCCGTGTACTCGTCTATGGCGACCTCGTTGACCGGGCCGATCGTCGCGATCTGCTTGCGCAGGCGCTCCGCCTGGCGCTCCATCGCCTCGCGGTCCTCCGGCTCGGGCAGCTCGAGGGCGTCCTCGAGGAGGTAGCCGTCGGCCGTGATGGCAGCTATAGCATTCTCCACCTGCACCTCGAGGCGGCCCAGCTCGACCTTGACGTCGCTTGCGACACCCCTGGCGCGATCGAGCTCGCCGGAGGCGACGTCAACCGCCTCACGCGCATCGGCGATGGTCCGCTTGAGGGATTCGGAGTCCGCCTCGGCGAGCTTGCTGCGGTCCTTCAGACGTGCAGCCCAGCTGAGGGCATGGTCGCGAATGGCGGCGTAGCGCTCGTGGAGCGGATCTATGCGCAGGCGCATGACGTCGAGGGCGCGGGCGCTCTCCTCGACCTGGCGACGGCGCTTCTCGAGCGAGGCCACCTGACGGCCGAGCTCCTCCTCGCGGATGGCGAGGTGGTTCCTGCGCTCCGTGACGGTCGCGAGCTTGAGCTTGGCCTCGGAGAGCCTGGCGGACTCCTCGCTCTCCTCGTGAGAGACACGCGAGCGTTCCGCCTGGGCCTCCTCAAGCTCCTCGGCCAGTCTCCCGGCACGCTTCTGGGCCTCTTCGGCGGCCTTCCTGTGGAGCTCTATCTCCTCACGGGCGGCGGCGGCGCGCTGCGCGGCCGCGCTGCGGCCCTTGGTGACCTGCGCCTCCTCGGACGTTGCCTGCCGGAGCTGCGACTCGAGGCGCCCTATGTCCGAGTTGACGGAGGCGAGCTCGCCCTCCGCACGCGCAAGCTCGCCCTTGGTGCGGGCGCTCCCGTCACGGGCGGCCGAGAGCTCCTCCTCTGCCACTGCTATGGCCGATGATGCCTGCGCGAGCTCTTCCTCGAGGGCCGCCATGCCGTCGCGCAGCGCACGGATGCGCCGCTTGCGCTCGAGGGCCCCCTGCTCGGCTGCGGAAGACAGACCCATCGTGGTCCGTCCGTCGGGGAGCACGGCCACGCCGTCGGGAGTCACGTAGGTGTAGGGGCGGCTCTCCTCGTGGGCACGCAGGGCGCAGCGGACGTCGTCCACGATGCGCACGTCGCCAAGAAGGGCGCTCACGAGCCCCTCGGCGCCTTCCGTCACCACGAGCTCGTCGACGAGGCTGCGACCAGGCATGCCAGAGGCCTCCTTGCTCGCCCTCTCGGAGAGTGACACGACGGTCGCCCTGCCGACCACACGCTCCCGCGACGCACGCTCGGCGAGGGCGGCCACGGCGTCGGCGTCGGGAGTGACGAGGGCCGAGAGGTCATCGCCGAGGAGCGCCTCCACGACGCCCTCGAGTTCAGGCGGGGCCTCAAGCAGATCCGCCACGCGGCCGCTCACGTACCCCGAGCCCTCCTTCGCGAGCAGGGCGGTGAGGGCCGAGGAGTTCTCGGCCTCGAGATCGACGGCCTCGAGCGCTGAGAGCGTCGCCTGTGCGCTCGAGAGCCTGCTGCGGGCGTCGTCCTCGCGCGAACGCTCCCGCGAGAGGGCGCGCTTGCAGTCGGTGATGGCCGCCTGTGCGCCTGCGTCTGCCGCACGCATGGCCTCGAGCTCGCCTAGGACCGCCTCCTTGCGCGCACGACGCTCGAGGAGGGCCTCCTCGGCCGTCGCCGCCACGTCGGAGATCTGGGCGAGTCGGCTCTCGAACATCTGGTCCTCGACCTCCGCGTTGGAGATCTGGTCCTTGAGCTTGGCATAGGCGAGCGTCTCCTGGTCGGATGTCCTCTGGGCTCCGCGCTGGTCGGCCGTGAGCTGCGCCACCTTCGAGCCGAGGGCGCGCCTCCGCTCGCTCGCCTGGCGTGCGAGCGGACCCAGCTCGTCCACCCTTGCCTGGAGCTCCTCGCATGCCAGGCGTGCATCGCTGTGCCCTGCTGCCACCCGCTCGCGCTCTGCTGCCGCCTGCCTTCCCTGGCGATCCATGGACGAGAGGCTCATGCGCATCTCGGAGAGGCGCGAGACCATGTTCTTGCCCTTTTCCTCGAGGAGGCGCATGTCGGAGTCCATGCGTCCGAGGATGTCCTGCATGCGGCGGCGCTGCTCGCCGAGGTCGCCCACGAAGATGCCCTTCTGCTCGAGGAGGTACTGGTACTTCTCGAGCTCGGAGCTCTTCTCGTCCAGGCGGTACTGCGCCAGCTCAATGGCGGCATCGGCCTCCTTGCCGTGCTCGGTCAGCAGGCGCCAGCGCTGCTGGAGCTGGCGGAGGTCGTCCACGGCGAGGGTCGTCGTGAGCAGGGAGAGCTCGCTGGCGAGGTCGTGGTGGCGCTTGGCCTTGTCGACCTGGCGCTCGAGGGGCTTCAGCTGGCGTCCTATCTCGCGTTCGATGTCCTTGGCGCGGGTGAGGTTCTCCTGCATCGCCCTGAGCTTGCGCTGTGAGCGCTCCTTGCGTCGGCGATGCTTGGAGATGCCTGCCGCCTCCTCCACGAGCTCGCGCCTCTCCTCGGGACGGCTCGCCAGGATGGAGTCGAGCTTTCCCTGGCTGATGATGGAATGGGTGTCCTTGCCCAGCCCCGAGTCGTGCAGGATGTCCGTGATGTCCCTCAGGCGCGCGGGGGCCCCGTTGATGAGGTACTCGGACTCCCCCGAGCGATACATCCTGCGCGTCACGGCCAGCTCGGAGAAGTCTAGCGGGATGGTGTGGTCGGCGTTGTCCAGGACCAGCGTGACCTCGGCGAGGCCGACGGCCGGGCGGCCCGACGAGCCGGAGAATATGACGTCCTCCATGGCCTGGCCGCGCAGCATCTTGGCGCTCTGCTCGCCCAGGACCCAGAGGATGGCATCGGATATGTTGGACTTGCCGGAGCCGTTGGGACCCACCACGACCGTCAGGCCGGGATCGAAGGCCATCTGGGTCTTGTCGGCAAAGGACTTGAAGCCCCTGAGCGTGAGCGACTTGAGATACACGGCTGCCCGTACCCTTCTGGCGACGCCTAGGCGCCGTCACCCGCACGCGCGGTCGTGCCTTCGGCCGAGAGGCCCAGGCGATCGAGGGCGTCGAGCGCCGCCTGGGACTCGGACTCCTTCTTGGAGGGACCGCTGCCGCGCCCGACCCTGCGACCGTCCACCAGGACGACCGTCGTGAAGGTGGGGCTGTGCGCGGGACCCTCCTCCCCCTCGAGGCGATACTCGGGGGCGCAACGGAACTCGCGCTGGGTCACCTCCTGCAGGCGCGACTTGGGCGAGAGCGGTCGGGCGGCCAGCTCGGGAACCATATGCGGGGAGAGCGTCCTGCGCACGAAGTCGTGCGTGGCCTCGAACCCCGCGTCCAGGTACAGGGCGCCCACGATGGCCTCGTAGACGTTCTCGAGCGCGGAGTGCATGCCGCGCGCGCCAGTGCCCCTCTCGGACTCGCCGAAGACGATGAGCTCCCCTATGCCCAGGGACCCCGCGACCTCGGAGAGGGTCTTGCCACTGACAAGCGAGATCTTGAGACGCGTGAGCTCGCCCTCGTCCATGCCTGGGAAACGCTCGAACATGTCGGTCGCCACCATGGCTCCCAGGATGGAGTCCCCCAGAAACTCAAGGCGCTCGTAGGAGGCCGAGACGGGCTTGCCCTCGACGGCCGAGGGGTGCGTGATGGCCGAGGTGATCAGCCGCTGGTCGCTGAAGTGGTGGCCTACGATCTGCTCGACCGCGACCACGCGCTGATGGAGCTTCACTGAGACGGGCCCCCTAGCATGCGTTGCAGATGGCGTCGACGGCATCGCCGATGGTCTCGATGCCCTGGAGGGCGTCGTCGTCCATCGTCGTGGCGAACTCCTCCTCGAAGGCGGTGACGAGCTCGAGGAGATCGAACGAGTCCGCGCCCAGGCTCTTGAACTCGCTGTCCTCGCCCAGATCCTCCGCGTCGACCTCGAGCTCCTCGCTCGTGAGGGCGATGACCTTGCCCAAGATCTCCGCACGGTCCATGGGGTCCTCCTTGTGTTGTGGCTATGACGGTTGCGGCTGCGGCGCTCCGGTTGTGACCGCGGCGTCCCGGACGCGTCCCGTTTCGGACGCGTCCCAGTATACCCCGCCCCGCGCGCTTACTCGCCCTGGCCGATGCCCTCGGAGATTTTGTCCACGAGATGGCCCCTGACCGCCTTGGCTGCGGCGAGCGTCCCGTTCTTGACGGCCTCGACGGAAGTGGCACCGTGCCCTATCAGCACGGGCGCCTTGGCACCCAGGAGGATTGCCCCGCCGTACCTGTCGCCCGAGAGGCTCTCCGCGACGGACTTGAGGGCGGGCCTGAGGAGCAGCGCGCCCGCTGCCGCCCTCTTGGAGCCGGCCACCGCCCGCCTGACCTCTGCCATGATGAACTTGGCGGTGCCCTCGAGGGTCTTGACGGCGACGTTGCCCGAGAAGCCATCGCACACGATGACGTCGAAGCGGCCCGCGAGGATGTCCGTCCCCTCGCAGTTGCCGGCAAACCATGGGCCCGCCTGTGCGAGCGCCTCGTGGGCCGCGATGGCGGCCTCGGAGCCCTTGCTGTCCTCGCTGCCGTTGGAGAGCAGGGCGACCCGTGGGCTCTCGACCCCCAGGGCGACCCGTGCGTAGGCACGTCCCATGTGGGCGAACTGCACCAGCATCTCGGGACGGACGTCGGCGTTGGCGCCCATGTCCAAAAACACCGTCATGCGGCCAGAGGAGCCGGGCACGGCGCAGGCGAGGGCGGGGCGCCTGATGCCGCGGATGCGTCCGATGCCCAGCGTGGCGGCGGCAAACACGGCACCGGTGGAGCCCGCCGAGAAGAAGCCGTCCGCCTCTCCCGCGCGCACGGCACCGAGCCCGCGCACGATGCTCGAGTCGCGCTTGGCGCGCACGGCATCCGTGGGGTGCTCGGACATGCCGATGGACTGGGTGGTGACGAGGGCGCGCGCACGCTCGTGAGCGGCACAGAACGGTACGACGACGTCCTCGTCGCCGGCTACCAGGACGCTCAGCTCGCCGTCAGCCGCAAGCGCGGCCGCGACGCCCTCGAGCACGACCTCGGGCCTCTCGTCCCCTCCCATGGCGTCGACGCAGATGGTTGTCATTTCTCCTCCAGCCTGGGCGGCAGTGCCGCTCGACACGAAAAGGAGACCGACCCCCGGAGGGACCGGCCTCCTCGGCCACGTTCATTGTGATTGCTACTCGGTGACAACGACCTCGCGGTCCTTGTAGTAGCCGCAGTTGGGGCACACGTGATGCGGAAGCTTGGGGGCGCCGCACTGCGGGCACACGGAACGAGCCGAAGCGGCGAGCTTGCTGTTGGCCGAGCGACGAGTGTGCGTTGCGCCGCGGCCCTTTTTCTGCTTGGGAACTGCCATCATGAACCTCTCTTAGACTCACCTAACGCCAGGCGGACCAACGCCTGGGAGGTCTTCCTGCGAACACACGAGAAGAGACTATACCATGCCCGTCGAGCCCGTGGGCGTTGACAGAAAATTCTACACGGCACACCTGCAAGAGGGCATGCCATGCTGGCGAAACGATGGGCGTGGTCGGCTGGCGCTGGCGGCAAACGGCGGCGCCGGCGCGTGGGGAGCGGACGGGACGGGCGTCGCGGGCGGCGGTCAAGTGGGACGCGTGCGGCTGGAAGCGGCAAGCGTGTGCACGGGACGGATCGCCAGACCCTTTGCCAACAGCTCGTCCTCACGGGTGCGTTAGCGACTGCCTGTCCGCCTCAGCTCGTCCAGCGCGTCGTCAAGCTCGTCCTCGGCACGACGAAGACGTGCGCGCGACCCCTCGACACGCTCGTCGCACGCGCACATGGCCTGGCTCATGGACCAGCGCAGCGCCTCGACGATCTCCATCTCGCCGTACAGCGTGCTGGCATCAAGGAGCTCGGCGAGCTCGTCCCTGGACGCGACGGCCTCGCGCAGAGCGGTCTCTTGCCTCTCGTAGCGCATGCGCAGTGCACGAACCCTGCCCAGCAGTTCGCCCTCTCCCTCGGCCCCAGCCATGCCAGCTATCCCCCGATCCCCAGCAAGGACCTGGCGACAGCCTCGTCACCCTCTTGGAAGGTGAGGCCTATCTGCTCCAAGGCGTCCGCGTCGCGCGAGAGGGATGACGCGTACCTTGAGAGGGCCCCCTGGTAGCGGCTCGCGCGGTCGTCGTGGTCGGCAGGAGGCACGCCGTCGGAGGAGCCGGCCGCGCTCTGCGCCTCGAAAGACACATATTCGTCGAGGGACGAGAGAATCTCGGCCTTCTTCTGTGAGGCAGCCTCCGCGCTCGACGCGATCTCATTGCCCATGCCAACGCCCCTTCCTCCGCTCGTCTTCTGCCAGCCCCACTAGGGACTGGTCTCGATGCGGTAGACCACCCAGCCGGACCCACCCCTTCGCGCGTGCCACGTGTCGCCCACGAAGGAGGCATGGCTGTCAACCCCGCCGTCGGCTCGGTACTGCGTAACCTTGAAGCTCACCGTGACGGTCAGGCCTCCCTCGCCGTCGGGAGCCACGTCCGTGACCTCGATCGGCGAGACCTCGACGCGCGTCGTATCGGGATACGCGCCGCGCCTGTGGTCCCAGCCCCAGTAGAACAGCTCCCCGTCGAGCTCCTCCGACGCCGGCGGGTCGGCCGTGCCGTCCATGATGGCCCGGGCGCGCTCGAGCAGGGGCTGGAGCTCGCCGCGGTACCGCCCGACGCGCTCGGTGCGCCCCGCGCGCTCACGCTCGGCCTGCCAGGTGTTCCAGACGCGGGGAGCGTACACAGCCGCGAGGATGACAACCAGCGCGGCAACAACCGATATAAGCGCCCTCTTCCTCAAGATAACCTCCCTCGCAGGTTGCTGGGGCCTGGCCCCATCTGACAGGCGGCCTCCGCTCCCGGCGCGAAAGGCCAGGCCGCGCGTCACCCCTCGAGCCTTTCCTCGACCCTACAGAAGACCCAGCGCCCGGGGGAGGGCCGCCGCGAGCAGGGCGACCGCGGCAGCCACCGCCTTCCCCTTCCCCATGCGATAACCTCCCCCCCGCCGTCAGCCGAGGGGCGCGTCGACCTGGTAGACCACCCAGCGGCCGTCCCGCCTCCTGGCGTGCCACGTCTCGACGTCGCGGGACTCAAACCAGTCCACCCTCGACCCGTCCGGCCCGTAGTAGCCAATCACGTACGAGACAGAGAGCGCCGCCTCGTCGCCGTTGACGTCGGCGTCCGTGAGCTCCAGCCACTCGACCTCGGGGCGGGTCACCTCGGGGTAGAACTCGGGATAGAACCTGTTGCGCCCGGCCAGCGCCCCGTCGAGCTCCTCAGAGGACGGGGGGTCGGCCGTGTCGTCCATGATGGACCGCGCCCGATCGAGCAGAGGCCGGAACTCCCGGCGGAAGGACTCGAGGCGCTCGGACTCCCTCTGCACCTCCCCGAGGTGCCTGAGGTAGAGCCCGTACAGGGCACCCGCGCACAACAAGGTCAGCAACGTGGCCACGATGGCCGTACGTCTCGTTCTGCTCATCCGGTCCACGCCCCCTATTCTCCAAAGCACTCGTCCCTCAGGTGGACGATGACGACTGCGCTTCCACTATTCCCATTGCACATGCGCTCGAAAATCAATCTTTTTGAATAAGCGTCATCATTGCTTGCGATGTATATCTGCCCACCGCGCACATCAGTCACGATAGTCGTATGCGCCGCTACGAAATGGCCGTCGGAATCATAGTATCCCCAATACGCAATATCGCCCTTCTCCACTTCATCCGAGTAGTCAAGGAGCTGCTCTTCCACCCTATCCTCACCAACAACCTCAACGGGAAGGACAACTTTTGCCTGTCCGCTCATGAAGCCATTCTCGGGGTTGCTGAAATAATCATAATGGTTCTGTGCGGCACCCCAGGTACTGCTAGCCACATAAAGGTCGCCGCGCTCATCATGTATCGGATGCGCATCCACCCCCGCCATACGGGACATCCCTGTGATAATCTCTGCCGTTAGCATGCTAAGCGGCAAAAGCGAGAGATTCGCAGTCGTCTGAACCGAATCACAGTACCATTCGTATCGATTACCGGCCGGCCGGACGCCACCCGCCGCAAGTGCCTGAGAGACGAAGTTAGTGCAGTTCTGATCGTATGAGGGATACGACGGATTCCGCCCATCTACATCGTCAGCTGCCCACTTCTTTGCATAGTCAACCGCCTCCTGGCGACTCAGGCCCAGAGGGTCAACAAAGTCCAGAGGCTGCTGGCAGCAGTAGGAGTACCTGTTGATCGTGGCCGGTCTCCGAACATACCCATGCAGCGGATCCGCCGACATGAACTGGCCCGTGCGGGGCAGGTACTGACGCGCCTGGGCGTAGAGCGCCTGCGTCACGCCGTCCTTCAGGTAGCCAGCGTATGAAAACGGGACGCCCAGCACATCGCTCTCGTACGCGCTGTTGCCAAACTCGTCGTATCCAAAGCTTGAGAGCAGGTCGCCCTGCCCGTCAAGTATGCGCGTGACGCTGCCAAGGGAATCTTGGATGACGGACGCCACCTTCCCGTCATCCGTGCACACGGAAGCGAGTCCATCGCCGTCCCACAGGTAGCTTTGGCCCAGCCTCCCGTCAATGACGGTCTGCACCAGGTTGTTGCAGGGCCTTGTCGGGTCGAGGACGTACTCGGTCATGCTCGTCGCCCCGTCAGCCTCTTGCCTCTGCGTCGCGCGCCTGTGAAGCATGCCGTCATACGTGTATTTCGCCACGCTGCCGTCCGCCATGCGCGCGCGAGAGAGGCGACCCAAGGCGTCGTACTCGTACGTCGCCTCCGCCTCACGCCCCACGATGCCCTCCGAGACCAGGTTGCCGCGTTCGTCGTAGCGGTAGCTGCGCTCGCCCTCGTCGCTCCAGGAGCACACGAGCTGGTCGAGCGCGTTGTAGGCGTAGCCGGTCACGCCCTCCGTCCCGTCCGTCAGCTGCACGCGATTGCCAAAGGCGTCGTACTCGTAGGAGCGCACGGCCTGGCCGTTCCGCGTCACACACGTCAGTCGGTTGAGCTCGTCGTAGCCGTACGCATACTCACCCGAGAGCTCGGGCATGCCACGGCGCGTCGCGCGCACGACGCTCTTGTTGTCGCAGAGGTCGTACGCATACGAGAGCTCGTCCAGAGGGCCTGTGGCGTCATAGCTTGCAAGATGGGTGAGACGCCCGCGCGCGTCATGGCCAAGGCGCACTCCCGTTCCGTTGGAGTAGCCGCGTGCGGACAGGTTGCCGCTCTCGTCGTATTCGTATGTGGCGTCAAGGCCATTCGCATGCAGGCCGACAAGCCTCAGGGCGTCGTCGTAGTCGTAGGACGTCCGCATGCCGCCGGGATAGGTGATGTCGCGGAGCTCGTCTGCCCTGCCCCAGCCGTAGCGCATCTCGCGGCCGGCATGGTCGCATGTGCGAGTCACGTTGCCTGCCGCGTCGTACTCGTAGGTCGTCGTGCCCAGCCAGTCGCGCAGCTCTACGAGACGTGAGAGGCGATCGTATCCCATATGGACCTCGCGGCCATCCGCGAAGGTGACGTCGTTCGCCCTGCCTGCCGCGTCGAACCCGAACGAGGTGACGTAGCCGTCTGCGTCGGTGCGCGAGACGAGGCGGCCCATGGCGTCATAGGACATCCGCTCACGGTTGCCCAGGGCATCCGTGACGGTGGTCACGCGACCGAGCGCGTCGCGCCCGTAGGTGGTCGTGCGCGGGGAGACGTCCCCATCTAGGCCGGGCACACCCAGGCGACAGACGCGCGCCAGGCCGCCCCGAGCGTCATAGTCATAGCGCGTCACCGCCCCGGAGGCCTCCACGACCTCCCTCAGCTCGCCGCCTGGCGTGTAGGCGTACGAGGTGACGTTGCCCCTCCCGTCGGTCTTGGAGACCCTGTTGCCGATCGCGTCATAGCGGTAGGACTTCGACTGCCCCTGATTGTTGGAGATGTCAGTGACCCGGCCCATGGAATCGTAGGCATAGCGCAGCTCGTAGCCGCTTTGGCTCGTCTTGGTGACGACGTTGAGCGCCGCATCGTAGCCAAAGGCGAGGGACATGCCATCAGGGTTCACGATCCGGTGCAGCAAGCCTCCAGGAAGGTAGTCGTAGCTCGTGACCCTCCCGGCCGCGTCCGTCACACGGGAGAGGGCACCGAGCGACGTATGCTCGTAGCCCGTCGTGCGACCCATGGCGTCGGTGCTGGACGTGAGCCTGCAGGCAGCGTCGTACTCCCACCAGAGGTGGTTCTCCATCGGGTCCACCTCGTGGACGAGGTTTCCCATGGCATCATACTGGTAATACGTCACGCTGCCCGCGCCGTCACGCACGGAGCGCATGCGGTCGAGCTGGTCGTATGTGGCACGCAGGATCGTACCGTCGGGCAGGAGCACCCTCGTGCGGTTGCCGTTGAAGTCGTACCTGAAGCTTGTCGAGGCGCCAAGCGCATCGGTCGCCTTGGTCACGTTTCCCGCGGCGTCGTACTCGAACATGGTCGCCGCTCCGGTGGCGTCAACGTCTTTTACCAAGCGCCCGGCGAGATCATACTCGCGTCGGCTCTCGTTGCCGTCCTTGTCCACGAAGCGAACGGGTCGTCCCATGCAGTCGTACTCGTACGATACGGGCACGCCATCGTAGTCGACCATGCGCACGAGCAGGCCCGTGCCGTCGTACTCATAGGTGCGGCGGTTGCCCTCGGCGTTAGTCATGGCCGTGACGTTTCCGAGCGAATCATGCTCGTACGACGTCCTGTTGCCGTTGGCATCCACCCATGCCGCAAGCATGCCACACTCGTCGAACTCGCGGCGCTCCGTGGCACCCTGTGGCCCCGTGGCTGCGGTCACCAGGCCCAGCGCGTCGTGCTCGAAGAGCGTCACGGAGCCATCCGCGCGCGTGACGCTCAGGAGATCTCCTGACTCGTCGTGCAGGAAGCGCGTCTCGTTCCCGACCGCGTCTATGGTCTTGGTGATTCGTCCCAGGTCGTCATACTCGTTGCGAAAGACCGTCGTGCCGTTCACGGCGGCACGAACCGGCTTGTTGAGCACGTTGTACTCGTACGTGGTGCGCTCGCCAACCGGATTGCTGACGCAGACGAGGTTGCCCACCGCATCAAACTGGTAGCTGCTTGTAAGGCCGCGCGGATTGACGACACGGGTCTTGAGGTTCTTCTCGTTGTAGCTCGTGCGCTCCACCGCGTCGCCAGTGCGCACCTCGACCGTACGGAACAGCCCGTCGTGGACGTACGTCGACTCGTTGCCGAGCTGGTCGGTCACGACGACCTGCATGAGGCCGTCGTCATAGGCGTACGAGATCACCCCGCCGTCGGCAAACTCCTGCTGCGCGACGCGACCCCTCTCATCGAACGTGTTGCGAAGCTCGGCAATGCCACGCGCGTTCGTCACGGAAGCGAGGTATCCGTTTGAGTCATACGAAAACGACGTTGCCGTGCCGGACTCCGTCCTGATGCCGGCTGCCGACACGTAGACGTACCCGTCGTCCTCGCACGAAAGCGCATCAGCCCTGCCCAGCAGGTAGGCAAACCCCCGCTCGGGCGTACCGAGGAATATCTCGGCATGCCCGTCCTCCATGCTGACGACCGCCCGATTGAGCTCCACGGCGAGAGAGACGGCGAAGGGGTGCGTCCAGCCCATCCCCAGCGGCGACGTCCCGCGACCATGGGAGTTGTAGAACAGGCGCAGAGACATGCGAGGTCTGCTGTCAAACGCAAGGTAGTCATAGGCATAGATGAAGTTACCCGTCGCAAGGTTGACCGGGTCGCCCCCGTACGCGCAGCAGTCCCCGCCCTCGCCCATCAGTGCCATGACGACGACGGCCATGAGGCCTCCGGACGATGCGACGGCACCCAGCCTCTGCGCAGCATCCGCATACTTGCCGACAAGGTCGAGCGTCACCCAAGAGAGGTCCGCGCCAGACAGGTCATATGTGCCGGACGCGGGGCTGTAGCACACCGCCTACATGGCTGCCGAGGCCTCGCCGAGCACGTCCATCTCTGTCGACGAGGAGGAATAGATTGACGAATCGGATGCATACGCAAGTGCCTTATCGAGCTGCTGCTGGAAGCGTGCAACGGAGTCTTGGTTGCCTTGCATCACCTGGATTGCGTAGTTGCACGCATCGGGATTCTGCTCGCCGTTGCTGCTGATCCAGCGACTTAGCTCGTCGTTCACGCGCTGGAGGCTGACGATGCGGTTGGCCAGCTCATCGGTATCTATGACGCCAGAGCCATCGGTCTCGAGTTCGGCCAAACGCTCGAGGTCAACCTGCATGTCCGCAGCATACGCATCGAGGAAGACGGACTGTTGCATGAGGGCGGGTATCTTGACCCGGCGGAGGTACTCGAACATGCTTCGGTAGGCAGCACTGTCACATACGCCAGGCTCGGTGGAGAGGCCGTTGAGCCTGTCTATCTGCGACTGGCACTCTTGTGCCTGCTGGCCTACCAGCTGACGATTTCCGCCGACTGTCTCCTTGAGTGCCGTGACGTTGATAAGCATCGGCATCACCCCTAAGAATCACCGAGGTGGCATCCCTACCTTATGTTGGACGGACAGGCGTCGGCCACTTGGAGCCAGTGTAGCACCCGTCACAGTGTGCTACCGTTCGCGAAACATGCATAGAAACATGCACACGTTTTGAAATCGCATGCACGCCGTCGGCATTTGCCCAGGTCACGAAACGCCTCGTGCACACGTTTTGAAATCGTGTGCACGGGGCGCAGCTGTCACAGGCCACGGCCCAACGCCCTAGGATTCGCCTCCGGCATTGCCCTCGACATCGCCTCCGGCATCGCTCCCGGCACTGTGCTCGGTGTCGTCGAGCTTGAGGATCCTGAGTGCAGCAAACGGGCTGCCCTCGAGGCGCTCCTGCGCGCGGCGCTCCTCGATCTGGGCAGCATGGCCGCAGTCGACCTCGTTGAGGTTCTCGCCGCAGACGGGGCAGAGGCCCTTGCAGTCCTCGCGGCAGAGCACGACGAAGGGGGTGTCCATCAGCAGCGCGGACTCGAGCGCGTCCGTGAGGTCGATGCTGTGGTCCGCGCCGACGAGCGCGTAGTCCACCTCGTCCTCCTCCCCTGCAGCCGCCCCGCCCTCGGAGCTGTCGGGGGCCTTGAAGAGGAAGTACTCGTCCACCTCGCCCGCGACGTCGAACTCAGCCTCGCCCAGGCAGCGGTCGCAGGTGCCCGCGACACGGCCCTTGAGGATGCCGGTCGCGAGGATGCCCTCGCCCGCGTTGGTGAGGACCAGGTCGTAGTCGAGGCCCAAAGGGAGCGAGAAGCGGTGCCCGCCCAGCTCATAGCCCCTCTCGTCCAGGTGGCCCGCCAGGGCGAGGGTGTCACCCGCGCCCTCGAGACGCTCGTCGAGTATGGCCACCACGCTCTGCAAGGCACCTACCAGGGGACGTTGTTGGTCTGGTTGCGCGGCCCGGAGTTCTCGTCCAGCGTCTGGCGCACGCGGCTGACGGAGTTGGTCAGCGACTTGAGGTTGTCCTCGAGGTGCGCCAGGACGGTGTCCGCGTACTCCTCGGCGTTGTAGCGCGTGTCACGCTCGTACTGCGCGGCCTTGTCGCGGATGTCGTCGGCCTGCTGCTGGGCGAGGCGCACGACCTCCTGGTCACCCGCGAGGATCATGGCCTGCTGCTGGGCGTCGGCGATGATGGAGTCGGCCTGCAGCTGGGCGTGCTCGAGCGTCTCCGCCTCCTCCTTGACGATGCGCCGCGCATCGGCGAACTCCTGGGGGAAGACGCGACGGATCTCGTCGAGGATCTCGTATATGTCCTGGGCGTCGACGATCTTCTTGCCCGCGCCGCTGGCAAACGGGCTCTTTCCCTCGCTCACTATCTGCTCGAGCTCGCCGATCAGGCTCTCGATCTCCTCACCCGGCTGCATACGGGTCTCCTTTCGCTACAACGTGCGACCTGCTGCCGCCCTCCCGTGTGCCTCAGGCCGCATCGCAGCCATGTTAGCAGATTGCGTGCAGCTACATGCCAAAGCGCTCCCGGAGCCGCTCACTCACCACGTTTGGCACCAGGAACGACACGTCCGCGCCCAGGGAGGCCATCTCGCGGACGATCGAGGACGACACGTAGCCGTACTCGGGGCTGCTCATGACGAAGATCGACTCCAGGTCGGGAGCCATATGGCTGTTGAGGTCCGCCTGCTGCAGCTCGTACTCGAAGTCGGTCATGGCGCGCAGGCCCTTGACCACGCCCCGCGCGCCGACCTCGTGGCAGAAGTCCACCAGAAGCCCCGAGAACGGGCTCACGTCGACGGCGTCCGCGAGCGCGAGTTCGTCGAGCGCCTCCTCGATCATGCAGACGCGCTCCTCGAGCGAGAAGACGGGGCCAGTGCCGTGCTTGGTCGCAGAGGCGGCGACCCCCACCGTCACGCGAGGGAACATCCTATGGGCGCGCTTGACGACGTCGAGGTGGCCATAGGTCACCGGGTCGAAGGTGCCGGGTATGACGACGTGGTCGACCTTGGTGTCACTCATCGGTTCCTCCCCTGCCAAGCAGCGTGACCGTCGTGATGCCATGCGTCCTCTCCTTGACGGTCCGCATCCTCGCAAGCGGGAGGGACGCGCGCCTCCTGTCATGCTCGTACAGCACGAGGGCCCCTGGCGCGAGAAGCCCGTGCGCGTCGAGGTCCTCGACCATGCGCGCCACGGCGGATGCCTCGAGTGCGTAGGGTGGGTCGAGGACGACCAGCGCAAAGGGTCCCCCGGCGAGGGTACCCTTGCGCGCGAGGGAGAGCGCGTCGGCACACACGACGCGGGCCTCCTCGGGAGAGGCGCCTACGGATTCGCAGTTGCGGCGCACGCGCGCGGCGGCTCGGCGATCGCGCTCCACGAAGGTGCAGCGCAGGGCCCCGCGCGAAAGCAGCTCGAGGCCGACGGCCCCCGAGCCGGCGAAGGCGTCGAGCACAGAGACGTCCGAGAGGTCCAGGCAAAACGCGCTCAGCAGCATGGATGCGATGGACTCCCTCAGGCGGTCGGTGGTGGGCCGCGTCACGTCGCGACCCTGCGGTGCCTCAAGGGGATGCGACCGCCATCTCCCCCCCACGATCCTCATGCCTGCTCGACCTCCTCGAAATAGGCTCCAAAGCGATGCGTCACCTCGTATGCGAGCGGGGCGAGCCGATCCGAGGAGAGCGTGGGGTCCTCCTCGGCGATCCTGCGCGCGTCCTCGTGCGCCCACTCGACGAGGTCGGCGTCGGCGACGAGGTCGCTTGCCTTGAGCGTGGGGCCACCGCTCTGACGATACCCCAGGACTTCCCCCTCATGGCGCAGCCTGAGGTCAAGCTCGGCGAGCTCGAGGCCGTCGGAGGTGGCCTCGAGCGCGGCGAGCCTCCTGCGCGCGGGCGTGCCCTTGCGCGCGGCGCAGGAGAGGTACACGACGCCCGGGCTGTCCCCGCGACCCACGCGACCCCGCAGCTGGTGGAGCGTGGCCAGGCCGAAGCGGTCCGCGTCGAACACCAGCATCACTGTGGCGTTGGGCACGTCCACGCCCACCTCGATGACCGTGGTCGAGACGAGCACGTCGGTGCGGCCCGCACGGAACCTCTCCATGGCCTCGTCCTTCTCCTGGGAACCCATGCGCCCGGTCAGAAGGTCCAGGCTGAGCCCCGAGAGCGCCGTGCGGGAGAGGTCCGAGGCGACCTGGGTGGCGGCATGGGCGCCCGTGGCGCCGGAGCGCTCCCGCTCGGGCACGTCGTCCAGCCCGGAGCCGTCGTCGTGCTCGTCCACGAGCGGACAGACCACGTACGCCTGGTGCCCCACCGCCACCGCCTCGCGGATGGCCCCGAAGGCAAGGTCCAGGCTCTCGGGGGCAATGCAATGCGTCTCGATGCTTGCGCCCGGACAGGGTCGATGACGGATGCGTGAGCACGACATGTCGCCGTATACGGAGAGCGCGAGCGTACGCGGGATAGGGGTGGCCGTCATGGCCAGGAGGTCCGCCGCCGCGCCCTTGCGGCGCAGCCTCGTGCGCTGTCCCACTCCGAAGCGATGCTGCTCGTCGATCACGACGAGCGTGAGGCGGGAGAAGTCCATGTCGTCCGAGAGGACCGCCGTCGTGCCGAAGACTACCGTCACCGTGCCGTCCGCGACGCCGTGCGCGAGGGCGGCCCGCTCCTCGGGGGCGGTCGCCCCCGTGACCAGTCCCCAGCTGATGCCCGCTGCGTCCAGCAGCGGTCCGAGCCTCTCGGCATACTGGCGCGCCAGCACGGAGGTGGGCGCCATCATGGCCGCCTGCGTGGCGCTGTCGGCAACGGCGGCCAGGGCCAGGGCCGCCACGACGGTCTTGCCCGTGCCGACGTCTCCCAGGAGCAGACGGCCCATCACCCGCGGTGCCGCCATGTCGGCCAGGATGTCATCCGCCGCCTGGCGCTGCTCGTCGGTCAGGGCAAAGGGAAGCTGTTCGAGAAGTGAGCGCATCCTGGGTCCGGAGGTCACATGGCAGGTGGGCTCTATGCCACGAAGCTCGATGCGCTGTCGCGCGACGAGGGCGAGCTGGAGGCAGAGCAGCTCGTCGTAGGCGAGGCGTCTGCGAGCGCCGTCCCTCTCGGCGAGGGTTCGCGGGAAGTGGATGGCACGCAGCGCACGTGCCTCGCCCATGAGCCTGTGCCCTGTAAGGAGCTGAGAGGGCATGAAGTCGCAGACGTCACCGGCATCTGCCAGGGCCGCCGAGACGATGCGACGCATCCAGGGCACCGTGATGCCCTCGGCCACGGGATGGACGGGCAGGATGCGCGCGAAGTCCGCGCTGTCGTCCTCGGGACCCAGAACCTCGAGGAGGGGGGCCCTCATCTGCTTGAAGCCGTACCCGAAGGTCACCTTGCCCGAGAGGGCGATGCGGTCCCCTTCCTTGACCTGCTCGGCAATCCACGGTTGGCGGAAGAAGCTCACTTGCATGACGCCCGTGGCGTCCAGGGCGAAGATCTCGACCACCTGCATGCGCGGCCGGGGGCGCTTGAGCTGGACCCTGTCTGCCACGGCCACGACGGTGGCCTCGTCCCCCACGTCTGCGTGCGCGATGTCCGTGACGCAACTGAAGTCCAGGTAGCGATGGGGCATATGGTGCAGGAGCGCGCCGACGGTCGGGACGCCCACGCGCAGGAGGGCGTCGCGGCGTGCGCCCGAGACGTACCTCAGGCGTGCGACGTCGTCATCGAGCGAGACGGTCCTGCTCAGGCGCTCGCCGACCTCTGCGATTGTGGGGACGCTGCCCACAGCCCGAAAAGCCGTCCGGCTATTCGATAGAGAAGACGACCGGATAGAGGGGCTGCTCGCCGCGGTGCGCGTCGACCTCGAGGTCAGGCTGGGCCTCCTCGATGGCGGACAGCAGGTGCTGGAAGGCATCGTCGTCGAGGTCGGAGCCAGCGAGGATGGTGAGGGTGTCACCCTCCTCCTCAGCCTGCATGCGGTTGATGACCTCGATGGTGACCTGCTCCACGTCACTGCCGACGACCTCGATGGACCCGCCCTCGATGCCCATGACGTCACCGGAGTGGATGGGCGTGCCGTCTGCGGCGGCGGAGTCGCGCACGGCGGTAGTGATCTCGCCGTCGCGGATCTGGGCGATGGCATCGCTCATCTCGTCCACGTTGGCGTCGAGCTCCCCCTCGGGATCGGCGGCGAACATGGCCGCGAACGCCTGCAGGACGGTCTTGGTCGGGACGACGGCGGCGCGGACGCCTTCGCAGGCGCTGACGGCGGCCTCGGCGGCCATGCGGATGTTGCCGTTGTTGGGCAGGACGATGACGCCCTCCGCGTTGCATTCCTTGATGGCCCCCAGGATGTCCGCCGTGGAGGGGTTCATGGTCTGTCCACCGGACACGATGACGTCGACACCGAGCGATCGCAGGATGTCGGCCTGACCGCTGCCTGCGGCGACGGCGACGAAGCCCAGCGGCTTGCGTGGGCCGGAAGCGGCCTGCTTGTCCTCGCGGATGGACTCGGTGCGCTCCTGCGCCTCGAGGTCCATGTTGTGGACGAACACGTTGAAGATCTGGCCGCGGTGCAGCATGTGGCGCAGCACACGGTCCGGCCGGTTGGTGTGGACGTGGATCTTGTAGTCGGGATTGGAGCCAACCAGGAGCTCGCAGTCGCCCATGGAGGAGAGGTACTTGAGGTTGGCGGACTCGTCGAAGTCGGGGCTGTCCGCGTGGAAGAGGAACTCGGTGCAGTAGCGAAACTCGGAGCCCTCCCAGTCCTCGTTGATCTCGATGTCGACGACGCCTGCGACCTGGGCCTTGGCACCCTCGGAGTCGACGGTGGTCCTGAAGTCGGAGACTTCGCCGGCCTTGCCGTTGTAGGCGTTCACGAAGGCCTCGATGAAGGTGGCCAGGCCGAAGGCGCCGGAGTCCACGACGCCGTTCTCCCTGAGGACGGGCAGGAGGTCCGGCGTGCGGGCCACGGACTCATAGGCCTCGACCACGATGGCGTCGAGGGTCTCCTGAGGGGTTGCCTTGGCCCTCTCCATCTGGTCCGCCTTGGTCGATACGTCCCTGAGGACGGTGAGGATGGTGCCCTCGACCGGCTTGCGGACGGCCTTGAAGGCGACCTTCACGCCGTTGCGCAGCGCCGAGGCGATGTCTGCCGTGGTGGCCTGGGCGCCCTTGGAGGAGGCGAGGCCCTCGGCAACGCCGCGCAGGATCTGGCTGGTGATGACACCCGAGTTGCCGCGCGCGCCCATGAGGGAGCCGTGGGTGATGGCCTTGGCGATGTCATCCATGGATGCTCCCTGGGGAAGCGCCTCGATCTCCTTGACGACGGTGCCCAGGGTCAGCGACATGTTGGTGCCGGTGTCGCCGTCGGGGACGGGGAAGACGTTGAGCTTGTTGATCTCGTCGGCCTTGTCCGCGACGACCTGGGCGGCCACGGGGAAGCAGTTACGAACGACGTTGGCAATCATGATTTGGTGGACCTCGGTTCCTTACGGGGTTGTGGGCGGGGACGCCGGGCGGGCGCCTAGTGGGTACGCATGCCCTCGACGTGGACGAGAACCTCCACGTCGTCGAGCTCGGCGATCTGCCTCAGGATGAACTTGACGGAACTCACGAGGTTGCCGGAGACGGATGACATGTTGACCCCCTGCTCGACCACTACATGCAGGTCAACGACCACGTGGTCGCCCTCGGCCGTGACGCCGATGCCCTTGCGCAGGCGATAGGTCGGCAGCAGGCGTGCGACGCCCTCCTGCTGGTCCGTGACGGCCATGCCCACAACGCCGTAACACTCGAGAGCGGCGTAGCCAGCCAGGTCGGCGATGCAGTCGTTCGACACCTTGAGGGTTCCGGGAACGGCATGTGCCATGTCTTCTCCTCTCGTAGGCCGCGCGAGGCGACCGGAGCATGAATCCTTGCCATTGTAGCGCACGCCCCACGATGGGCGGCACGCCACCACCCCTCCAGAACTCCCCACCAAACCACCACAGGAAGGGCCGCATATTGCTTGCGCACGCGAGGGCCTGTGCTATATTTACACGGCACTTTGGAAATTTCGGCGCCCTTGCGCCACCATTGGAGGTCGTAAACATGTCGAAGGTCTGTGATATCTGCGGTAAGCACGCCGTTGCTGGTCGCTCAATCAGCCACTCCCACCGCACCGTCACCCGCAAGTTCAAGCCCAACATCCAGCGCGTCACCGTCTTCGAGAACGGCAGGGCCGTCAAGAAGAACGTCTGCACCCGTTGCCTCAAGAGCGGCAAGGTCGCGCGTTCCGCCGAGCAGGCGTAGCTGCGGCGTGACCCGGCGCGGCTGCGCCGCAGCTAAGCGCCACCCGTTAGCACGCATACCATGAACTCGCGAGGGGCCCTTCGGGGCCTCTTTTTTGGCTCTGCAGGCTACGCCAACAACCTATGCCAACAGGAACGCCGCAACTGCGCCGGCATGGCACTCGACGCTGGCCGTCGCGGACGTGACCACGTTCGAGATTCCCTCATCCCCCAGAAGGGGCAGCTCACGATGATCCAGCTCCCACTTGAAGCCCCGCTCGGAGAGCATGGTCCCCTCTGCCACGGGAATGGCCGAGAAGAGCGTCCCCTCGACCCCGGCGGCTGGCACGTGGGCCCCACCCAGCTCCCAGCACGCAGTGCCAGAGGGGCTGAGCAGTCGGCACTCGAAGCCGTCCTCCACGATGCGCGGCGAGGCGTCAGCGTTCCGCGCGAGCTGACCCACGACGGCAAGGGCGTGGTCGGGCCTGCCGCCCGTGACGCCGGTCAGCGTGAGCTCCAGCCGCGCGTTGCGTCGAGCGGCCTCATGGCGGGCGCAGGAGATGGCGAGGGCGAGGTCGGTCGCGTACTTCTCGGAGGGAAACTCTATGTCCGCACGGGCGACCGAGCGGGCCCACGCAGCCGATTCGCCCGTTGCCGAGTCGGCGTCGCCGCAGAAGACGTCGGGGGCGATGCCACAGGAGCGCAGCGCGTCGGCCCCGGCGTCGGCGGCGATGACGTAGTCGGTACTGGCGGCCAGGGAGCGGAGCAGCGCCGAAGACGGGCGCTCGGGCGAGGCGCCCACGACGAGGACGCGAAGCGGCGCGAGGCGAGGGTGGGCCGAGGGGGACGCTTGCGGCGGACGGGCGTAGTCGTCCAGCAGGGCGAGCGATAGCTCGTGGTAGCTGTGGACCAGTATGTCAGCGTAGCGCTCGCAGGCCGCAAGGTCGCGGTCCCCGTGTGGGCTGAACAGGCAGACGGTGTTGGCGCCGACCGATCGGGCCGTCCGCATCCCAAACGGGGCGTCCTCGAAGACCCAGGTGTCAGCCGGGTCGGTGCCCAGGTAGTCCAGGACCAGCTCCCAGATGTCCGGGTAGTCCTTGCTGCGTATGGGGCCTCCCGTGGAGAAGACCCGCTCGAAGTAGCCGTCGACCCCCTGCGCCGATAGCGCGACGGAGAGCTCCTCCGGAGCCGTCGACGACGCGACGACCATGCGGACGCCCGCAGACGCCAGCTCGTCCAGAAACGCCCGGCAGCCCGGCAGCAGGCTAACCCGGCTGCGATACCCCTCGCGGACCATATCGACCAGCTCGCGCACCAGCTCCTCGCCCTCGGCCTCAACGCCCCACTCGTCGTGGAAGGCATGGCACATCTCGACCATGGGAAGCGACTCGGTGCGGACGAACGCCTCCTCGGCGTCGGCGACATGGTGGCGGCGCAGCAGTTCGACCGTCACGTCATGCCACAGGGGCATGGAGTCGACCAGCGTTCCGTCACAGTCGAAGATGGCGGCCTTGATGGGCATGGGGGCTCCTTGGTGACGCGGGCACGGCACAAGCAGATTCCATGATAACAGCCATATGGGGACGAGTGCGGCGTCCGGAGGTGCATGCGTTGGGTACAGTAGGTGACGTGGCCGCGAGGCCATGTTTCATGTTCAAGGCACCTACGGAGGGAAAATGGCTCGTTACGACTACAAGTGTGGCTCCTGCGGGGAGGTCTTCGAGGTCGAGCATCCCATGAGCGCACACCCCAAGGTCACCTGCCCCAAGTGCGGCAAGAGGGCAGAGCGTGCGTTTTCGCCTTCTGGCATCGTGTTCTCTGGCTCGGGCTTCTACAACACCGACCAACGCGGAAAGAGGGAATAGGTCCTCTCGCTCGTGCCCGGCACACCGTTTCCGAAGCACCGCTTCCCCGCTCTACTCCCCTTTGCGCACGAGCCGTGCGCAGAAGTGCGCGTCATGCGAGCCCGGAAGCTGCCGGGCCACGAAGAAGCCCTCGGCACTCATGGATTCTGCGACCAGCCGCGCGGCCGTAGCCCCGGCATTCGACAGACCTGGTGCCGAGGCCACGGGAACGACCGAGAAGCCCTGGCCCGCCGGGCTGGCAAGGAAGGCCCTGACCACGGACTCGTCCTCCGACACGAGGGGCGAGCAGGTCGAGTAGACGAGGCTGCCCCCGAGAGCGACGCGGGAGGAAGCCGCCGACAGGATCTGCAGTTGCAGGGTGGGTAGCGTGCCCAGGGCGGCAGTCGAATCAAGCGACCAGGCGATCTCCGGATGGCGGCGCAGCGTGCCCGCGCCCGAGCAGGGGGCATCCACGAACACGCACCCGAAGGCACGGCGCAGCTCTGCGGGGATGTCGTCGTCGGACAGGCGCCGCGCGTCGAGGGAGAGGCTGCGGCAGTGGTCGGAAAGCCCCGCGCGTGCGAGGCGCTCTCTGGCGAGGCGCAGCTTTCCGGTCTCAAGTTCGACCGAGACGATGTCTGCCGACGCTCCCCCGCGCAGGGCTGCGCCCTGCAGGAGGATGGTCTTGGTGGCACGGCCCTGCCCCACCTCGAGCAGGGACCCCCCTGGGGCGGGTGCCGCGATCAGCGCGACGAGTTGGGAGGCGAGGTCCGCCGGAACGGCGCGCACGCCTCCCACCAGGTCCGAACGGGCGAGGCCAGAGGGGTGGGCGAGCTCGAAGGACGCAGGCAGGCCCGTCGGAAGCGGCCCAAGGCCGGCGGCGGACAGCAGGGCCTGCGTGACCGTGGCGTCCTCGCGGGCGGCGTTGCCCACGACGTAGACGGGAGCGGGATCGGCGAGCGAGAGGGCGAGCTGGCGGGCGAAGCTCTCGCCGCGTGATGCCGCGAGGGCGCGGACCAGCCAGATGGGCAGGGCGGCCGTAAGCGCAAGGTCCTCCAGGGAGCAGTCGTCCGCTACCACCCGCGCACGGGCCGCAGCGGCGGACGGTGCATCCCTTTCGGCCACGCGACGGAGGACGGCATTGGCGAGGGCGGCCGCGCGGCGGCTGGCCAGGCGCACCAGCTCGACCCCTTGGCTCACGGCAGCCGAGGGGGGCGTATCCAGGTACATGAGCTCGAAGGAGGCCAGGCGCAGGGCGTCTCGGACCTTGGGCTCGAGGTGGGAGTGCGGACGGAGGTGGGAGTCGATGGCGGCGTCGAGCGCACCACGGGACGCCACCACGCCCAGGACCAGGCGCGTCGCAAGCGCACGGTCGCGTTCGTCGAGAGCAGACAACGCATCGGAGGAGCGCAGGAGCTCGCGGGAGCGGCCGTCTCGCACGCGCTGGTCGCGCAGGAGCCGCACGGCAACGCGACGGGCGGGCGTGATGGCCGCCACGCTATGCCCGGTCCCAGCCGCAATCGCCATGCAGGCCCTGGGCCCAGGCAGAGGCGTCCATCTCGCGCCTGCCGTCGGGCTTCACGCGCAAAAGCTCGAGGGCGCCGTCCGAGCAGCCCAGAAACACCCGCCCCTTGCGCGCCACGACCTGTCCGGGCGCGACGTCGCCCACATCGCTCGCGGTTTCGCCCGCCACGCGGGCGGACAGCGCCCGCAACCCGCACCCACCCACGGAGAGGCGCGCCGGGGCGGTGGCACCGGATGCCTGCACGCAACGGCGGTTGGCGAGGGCAGTGGCGGCAGGGTCGAGGCCCATCTCCTGCTTCGCGATCTTCTTTGCGTAACTGGCCTCAGAGTCGTCCTGCTCCACCCAGACGGCGATGCCGGCCTCCATGTCCGCGAGCGCACCGAGAAGCTCGCGCGCACCAAGGGACGCAAGCTCGCCCATGAGCTCCTCGCAGCCCCTCTCGCCCACCTCGACCGAGGCCTGGCGGCAATAGGCGCCGGCGTCGAGCTCGTGGACGACCCGCATGATTGATATGCCCGCGCGCTCGTCGCCCGCGAGGATGGCGCGCTGGACGGGCGCGGCACCCCGCCAGCGCGGCAGGAGTGACCCATGGACGTTCACGCAGCCCAAGGGGGCTGCGGACAGGAGCTCGTCAGGCAAGATGCAGCCAAAGGCCGCGACGCAGATCACGTCGGGCGCGAGGGCACGGATGCGAGCGAGGAGCTCGTCGGTGATGCGCGTGGCCTCGACTACGGGAAGTCCCAGCGCAAGGGCCTTCTCCTTCACGGGCGAGGGCACAAGCCGCCGGCCTCGACCGCGCACCGCATCCGGGCGGGTCACCACGAGCGCGACCTCGTGAGCGGCGGCGAGGGCCTGCAGCGGGGGGACGGCGAAGTCCGGCGTCCCCATGAAGACGATGCGCATGCGTACCCCCTACTCGGTCGAGGTGTCGCCGGGAAGGGCGCCTGCGGCCTTGGCCTCCTGGTAGTCGCGCATGGCCGCGACGCGGCGGGCGGGGCTGAGGTGGTCGAGCATGGTGATGCCATGCAGGTGGTCGATCTCGTGCTGCAGGCAGACGGCGAGCAGGTTGTTGCGGGCCTCGTAGCGCATGAGGTCGCCGTCGAGGTCGAGGGCCTCCACCACCACATGGCTGGGACGGCTCACCTGGACGGTGATGCCCGGGAAGGAGAGGCAGCCCTCGGAACCGACCACCTCGTCGCCGTCCGCGACGACGACCCTGGGGTTGATGAGGACGTAGGGGCTCCTCTTCCCGTCCGCGTAGTCAACGTCGATGACGACCAGCTGGACGAGCTCGCCCACCTGAGGCGCGGCAAGACCGACGCCCTCGGTGGCGTACATGTCCTCGAGCATGCGCTTGGCAAGCAGGCGCACCTTGTTGTCGATCTTCTCGATGGGGGCGCACTCGGTCCTCAGGCGCTCGTCCGGCGCGGTGACAATTTCCTCAAAGGCGCTCATGGCATCTCCTCGCATGCGCGCCCGCCGCAAAGGGGCTCGGCCGCGGGCGCGCGTCGTTGCCTTCTGTCATCGTTTCACGACGTAAAGGGTACCCCAGCGCACGTTTTGTCCTTGCGGCGCACCCCCCTCTCTACCGAGACCCCACGAGCGGGTCACAGGAGACGGGCAATGGGGTCCTGCGGCGGTGCGGCCGAAGTGGGAGCAGGGACTACATCATGTCGTAGGCGTCGACGTCAATGGCCACGCTCACGCCCTTCGGCGGAGCGGCGGCGTCCACGCAGGACGCGAGCAGCGTCCCCAGCTCCGCCTCGGAGGGGGCCTTCACCAGGACATGCCTGCGCACACGATCCTTGACGCGCGCCCTGAGGCAGTCGACGGGCCCCAGAACCTCCCAGGGCGCGCTCGCCCCGGCGGTACGGCGGCGCAGCTCCGTCGCGATGGCGTCCATGCAGCGACGGACGACGGCGGCGTCCGTCCCCCATGCGATCACGTTGGCCAGGCGCGCGAAGGGCGGGTAGCCTCCCTCGCGTCGGTCGGCGAGCTCGGCGTCGACGAAGAGGGAGCGGTCGTGCCTGAGCACCGCTTGGATGGCGGGATGGGCGGACCAGTAGGTCTGGATAATGACCCGCCCCTTCGCCCCGCCGCGTCCGGCACGACCCGCAACCTGCTCGAGGAGGTCGTAGGTGCGCTCTGCGGCACGAAAGTCCGGTAGCTTGAGCGTGGTGTCCGCGTTGACGACGCCCACGAGCGTGACCTCGGGGAAGTCCAGCCCCTTCGCGATCATCTGCGTGCCCACGAGGACCGCGCACTCCGCGCCGTCGAAGGCTTCCAGCAGGCGTTGGTGGTCGCCCTTGCCCCGGGTGGTGTCCGCGTCCATGCGAACGATGCTGGCCCGCTCGCCCACCAGCATCCCGAGCTCGTCCTCGACGCGCTGGGTCCCCACCCCGAACGCTGCCATGTAGCGGCTCCCGCAGTTGGGGCAGCGCGTCGACGGGTCCGGGTAGGCGCGGGCGGGCCACGAGCGGCCACAGGAGTGGCACATGAGGACGTGTCCGCGCTCATGGTAGGTGAGCGCACAGGAGCAGTGCGGGCATTCGGGCACGGCACCGCACTCCCTGCACATCAGGAAGTTGGCAAAGCCCCTGCGGTTCAGAAGCAGGACGGCCTTCTCCCGACGCTCCACCACCCCCTCGATCGCCGTGACGAGGGGGGTCGAGAAGATGGAGTGGTTGCCGCTGGCGAACTGCTGCGTCATGTCGACCACCTCGACCGTGGGCAGCTGGGCGCAGCCCGGGCGCTCGGGCATCTGGACGCGCCGCCAGCTGACGCCACCCCAACGGCCGGCCTGGCAACGGGCCTGAGCTTCGAGCGAGGGGGTTGCCGAACCCAGCACCAGGGCACCATGGCGCATGGCGGCGATGCGGGCGGCGACCTCGCGCGCGTGGTAGCGAGGCTGCGACTCCTGCTTGTAGGCCCACTCGTGCTCCTCGTCGATGATCACGAGACCGACGTCGCGAAGGGGCGCGAAGAGCGCCGAGCGTGCGCCCACCACCACCCGAGCGCGACCGGAGCGAACGAGGTCCCACTGGTCGAAGCGCTCGCCAACCGAGAGGCGCGAGTGCAGGATGGCGACGTCGTCACCGAAGCGCGAGCGGAAGCGTCCCACGGTCTGTGCCGTGAGGGAGATCTCGGGCACCAGCACGAGCGCGCCGGTCCCCTCGGCCAGGGACTCCTCTATGGCGTCGAGGTAGACCTCCGTCTTGCCGGAACCCGTCACGCCATCGACCACGACGACGTCCCCCCTGCCTCTCCTGCGCGCGGAGGAGATGGCGGCAAGGGCCTCGCGTTGGCCGGTAGTGAGGCGCTCGGGTCGCGGGGCACGCGCACTCGAGAGGCTCGTCCCCTTCTGGCCTCCCCGCACACGGCGGCGCGCGTCGAGGCGCACGACGCCACGACGCTCGAGCGCCGAGAGGGCGCCCGTGACCGGGCCGAGGGTCGCCTTGAGCTCGGACACGCGCGCGGGACCCTGGGCAAGCGCTTCGAGGAGCTGGCGTTGGCGGACGGCGTTGGCGCGAGGCGCGAAGGCAGGCCCCCCCTCGACGAGGGACGCCCAACGCTCGTCGACGGGGCCGCTCTGTTCGCAGACGAGCTCCCAGGGGTCATCCTCGCCCGCACGGCTGACCCGCACGGTCTGCCCGGGCGCAAGGAAGGGACGCACGGCATCCGCCGGCGCACAGGCGTACTCGCGCGCCATCCACAGGGCAACCCCACCCGAGATCTCGTCGAAGGCGGACGCTGCCAGGACGCGCTCGATGGGACGCAGGCGGGCGGCGTCGACGCCCGGGGCCGGCTCATCCGACACCGACAGCACATAGCCCACCGCGGCGCGGTGCGAGAACGTCACGAGCACGGTCGAGCCAACCGTAGCGGTCATGTCGAGCGAGGGTGGTATCAGATAGTCGAAGGGGCGGTCGAGCGTCCGTGCGGGGATGTCGACGACGACGGAGGCATAGGCCACGTGCGCCCCCGCTATGCCCCGAGGGCTCGGACGGCGGCCTTGAGTTCCTCGGTGCGATCCGTGCGCTCCCAGGTGAAGTCCGGGTCCTCGCGACCAAAGTGGCCATAGGTTGCCGTCTTTGCGTATATGGGGCGGCGTAGGCGCAAATCGCGGATGATGGCGCCGGGACGAAGGTCGAAGACCCCCTCGACGGCACGCTCGATGACCTCGTCGGCGACAGTGCCCGTCCCCTGGGTGTCGACCATGACCGACAGGGGCTCGCTGACTCCAATGGCGTAGGCGAGCTCGATCTCGCACCTGTGGGCCAGCCCTGCGGCGACGACGTTCTTGGCCACCCAACGTGCGGCGTAGGCGGCGGAGCGGTCGACCTTGGTGGGGTCCTTTCCGCTGAAGGCGCCGCCTCCGTGGCGGCCCATGCCGCCGTAGGTGTCGACGATTATCTTGCGCCCCGTGAGGCCGGTGTCGCCCATGGGGCCACCCACGACGAAGCGGCCGGTGGGGTTGACGTAGATTCTCGCGGCATCCCAGCCGATGCCCTCGGCTTCGAGGACGGGCCTGATGACGTGCTCTATCATGTCCTCGCGAATCTGGTTCAGCGCGACGTCCGCGGCGTGCTGGGTGGAGACGACGACGGCCGTGACCTCGACGGGACGGTCGTCCTCGTAGCGCACGGTCACCTGGGTCTTCCCGTCTGGGCGCAGATAGGCCAGCGAGCCGTCCTTGCGGACCTCGGCAAGGCGCTGGGCCATGCGCTGGGCAAGGTAGAGGGGCATGGGCATGAGCACGTCCGTCTCGTCTGCGGCATAGCCAAACATCATGCCCTGGTCGCCGGCCCCGATGCGGTCGACCTCGTCCGTGTCGTCCGCACGGGCGAAGGTGCCGTCGACGCCTTGGGCGATGTCGGGTGACTGCTCGTGGATCATGTTGATGACGCCGCAGGTATCGCAGTCGAAGCCGTACTTGGCACGATCGTAGCCGATGTGACGCAGCGTCTCGCGCACGATGGACTGCACGTCGACGTAGGCCTGGGTGCGGACCTCCCCCATGACGACGATGGTACCGGTCGTCGCGAAGGTCTCGCATGCGACGCGGACGTCGGAGAGCTTGGCGGGCACGCCCGTCGGCGAGACGTAGCCGTCGCGTTCGAGCTTGGCCTCCTTGGCCAGGATGGCGTCAAGGACGGCATCGGAGATCTGGTCGCATATCTTGTCGGGGTGACCCTCGGTCACGCTCTCCGAGGTGAACAGGTAGCTCTTGTGGGCCATGGTGGCTCCTCCCTGGCGCGCCGGCGCCGACGTGGGGCCAAAAGAGGAAAGGCCCCCTTGGATCCAAGGGGGCCTCCGTGTCGCGAACACGCCCTCCCCCGTCTTCCAGGCCGTGCGGCCTGCCGAGACTTGGCACCATGCCTGTGGGCGGCGGTTGCCGGAGCTTCAAAGGGCTCGGTCCCTCAGCTCTACGCATCCCTGGGGATGCCTCTTGACGAGCAGTCCCTACGTACCCATTCCAGACGTCGCATAAACATGCCGCCGCCCAGGATGGCCCTACCCCCGTGCATGCCCACCGGGGAGCCCCACGCCACCCATCGTGAGGTCGAACAGCGACTCCGCGAGGGCGTCCTTGTCGGCGAGGCGGTTCGTGCCGGCCGACACCAGGGAGGTCACCAAAAAGCCGCCGGTGACGTACGAGGCCGCCAGCTCGGAGTCCACCTGGGGGGCGACCATGCCCTCGGCCTTGGCACGTTCGAGCTGGGCGGCGATGATCGTGATCGTGCGAGACAGCTTGCCGCTGACGTCGGGAAGGACGGCGTCCTTGGTGCCGGCGAGCTCGCGCGTCATGGCGAGCGCCAGCGGGCTCCCCGTGCGCAGCCGACGACCGAACTCCGCGCAGAGGCCCGAGAGCGCGTCACGGGCCGTCGCGGCCTCCGAGACGAGCTTCTCCATGGAGGCCAGCAGGTCGTCGCTCTCCGCCGAGAAGATGGCCTGGATCAGCTCGTCTTTGTCCGCAAAGTAATAGTAGAGAGCACCCTTGGACATGCGGCAGCGCGACGAGACCTCGCTCATCTGGAAGTCGGTGCCGCCGTGCTCGATCATGAGCTCGCCGGCCGCAGTCATGATGCGATCGCGCGTCGCCTGTCCCTTGCGAGTCTTCGAGGGCCCATGGAGGCGCACATGCTGTCGGACGAGCCGAGTCTCGAGGGCCGCGTGGGCGACCTTGCGCGCCGAACGGACTTCCCCCACGATCTCTGTGGTGGCCTGCTTGGCAGCTGACTCTCTCACGAGGCTCACGTCCCAACCCTTCACTGTGCGACGACCCGTCGCAATGATAGCACCCATTCAAAATATGTCGACCTTGATTCGAAATCAGCATTCACTCTATACGAGCAGGATTACGCCTATCTTCATCACGCATATACCATGTCTCCATCCTCCGTTTTTCACATACGCGTCAGATTTTTTTGAACTTCATTCAAAATGGGCCGACTTGGGATATAGTCTCGTGGTCACAGCTTCGGTGACCCTGGTCAGGACCCAAGGAGGCACCTCCGTGCGCACGGTACTCAAGATTTTCCGCCGGGACGTGAGACGCCTGGCGGGCAACCCCGTCGCCATCGTCATCACCCTTGGCGTCGCCCTCATACCCTCCCTCTATGCCTGGTTCAACATCGTGGCGAACTGGGACCCGTACGAGAACACGAGCACGGTGCCCGTCGCCGTCGTGAACGAGGACGAGGGGGCGGAGGTCGCAGGCCTGGGACCCATCAACGCGGGCGACATGATCGTTGGGGAGCTCAAGGAGAATGGCCAGCTGGGCTGGACCTTCGTGGGCGAGCGGGAGGCCCTCGATGGCGTCAGGGCGGCAGACTACTACGCCGCCTTCGTCATACCGCCCGACTTCACGGCATCCCTCGCCGACGTGCTCGACGGCGACGTGCGCAAGGGCGACATAGCGTACTACGTGAACGAGAAGGCGAATGCCGTCGCGCCCAAGGTCACCGACACCGGCGCGACCACCCTGGAGGCCCAGGTCAACGAGGGGTTCGTCGGCACCGTCAGCAAGACCGTGTCCGAGAAGGTCATATCCAAGGCCACCGGCGTGCTGGGCGATGCGGACTCCTCGTTGGACGGCGCCCTCGGCGACGTGCGCGACGTGCAGACATCCCTCGACAGGCTGTGCTCCCTCCTGGACGACGCCGACAAGACCGTGGCCGAGGCGCGCACGTCCGTCGCGAGCGCACGGCAGACCCTCTCTGACCTCTCCCAAAGCAGCGGCAAGGTCGCAGGGAGCCTGCGCGACGCGCTGGACGGGCTCGGACAGACCCGCAGCGACGCCAACGCCCTCGCCACGCGGCTCTCGGGTGCGCTCGCAAGCGGATCGGGCACGCTCTCCGGCCTGTCCTCCCAGGCAAACTACGACATAGGGAAGGCTGCGGGGACCATAGGATTCGCCCAGGGGAAGGTGGACTCCTCGATAGCCTCCTCTCGCGCCGCCCTCGCCGAGGCCCAGCAGGTCCAGCAGCAGATCTCCGACGTGCGGCACGAGCTCGTCGATAACGTGCTGCCCTTCGTGTCGGACCCCGCGCTCGCAGCGAGGATCCAAGACGTCGCGGCCGCCCTCGACGACGTGGACGGGCTCCTCTCAAAGCTCCGGAGCGACCAGGGTTCGCGACTTGACCGGGCGCAGGGCGTCTCGGACGGCATCAAGGCTGGCAGCTCCGCCATCGAGGGGCTGTCCGGCTCGGTCGACGGTGCCATCCAGGACGGTGCCGCCACGCTCTCGTCCGCCCAGAGCACGCTCCTGACCACCACCCTGCCCCAGATGTCCGGCGCACTCGACGACTTCGCCGGGGCCGGTGAGCGCCTGGCAAGCTCGGCGGACGGGCTTGCCCCGCTGCTCTCCCAGGCAGACGGCGTCATGGTCCAGCTGGATGTTACGCTCGACCAGGCGACCGGGACCCTCTCTTCCACCAAGGACAGCGTCTCGGCCGCGGGCAGGACGCTCGGGACGCTTGCAGGCGACCTCTCCGCCATACAGAGCTCCGCAGCGTTCGGGGACCTCGAGAGGCTCGTGGGCACAGACGCCCAGAGCATCGGCGACTTCATGGCCTCCCCCGTCGAGCTGCGGAGCCAGAGCTTCTTCCCCGTCGCCAACTACGGCTCCGGCGTCGCGCCGTTCTACACCAACCTCGCGCTCTGGGTGGGCGGCTTCGTCCTGGTCGCCATATATAAGCTGGAGGTGGACCGCGAGGGGGTCGGCGAGTACAAGCCCTGGCAGGGCTACTTCGGGCGCGGCACGCTCCTCGTCTGCATCGGCCTCTTGCAGGCCGTCATCTGCTGCGTGGGAGATCTCGCACTCGGCGTGCAGTGCCAGAGCCCCGTCGCCTTCGTCCTCGCGGGCCTTATGGCCTCCTTCGTCTACGTCAACCTCATCTATGCGCTCTCCGTCGCGTTCAAGCACATAGGCAAGGCCCTGGGGGTCCTGCTCGTCGTGCTGCAGATCCCCGGGTCCGCAGGGACCTACCCCATCGAGATGATGCCCGGCTTCTTCCGCGCCCTGCACCCGTGGCTCCCCTTCACCTACGGCATCAACGCCATGCGCGAGTCGATTGCCGGCTTCTATGGCGACTACTACGCCGCCAACCTGGTCGTGCTTCTCGTCTACCTGATCCCATCCCTGCTCATCGGCGTCAGCGCGCGCAAGCACCTGCTCAACATCAACGCCCTCTTCGACCGCAGGCTCACCGAGACCGACCTGCTGATAGCTGAGCGTGTGGGCATGGACGAGGCGCAGTTCAAGCTCACGACCATCATCAAGGCGCTCACCAACTCGGGGGAGTATCGCGAGGCGTTCCAGGCGCGGGTGGCGAGCTTCGAGCTCAGGTACCCCATACTCGTGAGGAGGGGCTTCGTGGCCCTGATGGTCGTTCCCCTCGCCCTGCTGCTGCTCCTGTTCGTCGTCGAGGCCAAGATGGCGATCCTGGCCCTCTGGATCGTCTCGCTGGTCGTCATCTGTACGTTCCTGATCGTGGTCGAGTACCTCCACAGTCGCGTGCGCGACAAGACGGGGCTGGCGGACAAGTCGACGGACGAGCTCTACGAGATGCTTGGGGACAGCCTCAGGCAGGAGGTCTTCGCCTTCGCCCCGATCGAGGTCATGCTCCACGAGAGGGGCCACGTGCTCGGCAGGATAGGACACCCGACACGCAACGGGGAGCGGAAGGGGGGCGAGGGGGATGAGTAGGGTCTGGAGCTTCATCCGACGCGACGCGCGCAACGTCTGCAGAAACGTCATCAGCCTGGTCGTCTGCGTGGGCATGGTCGTCATACCGTCGTTCTACGCCTGGTTCAACATCGCCGGCAGCTGGGACCCCTATGGCAACACGAGGAACCTCAAGGTCGCACTTGCCTGCTCTGACGCCGGCTACTCCGGCAGGCTGGTCCCCGTGCGCGTCAACATAGGCGAGAGCGTCGTGTCGAAGCTGCGCGCGAGCGACAAGATCGGCTACACGGTCACGTCCGAGGACGACGCCGTCGAGGGCGTCAGGAGCGGGGAGTACTATGCCGCCATCGTGATCCCGAAGGACTTCAGCGCCGACATGATGACCGTGCTCTCGTCCGACCCGCATCGCCCGCAGGTGCTCTTCTATGGCAACGAGAAGGAGAACGCCATCGCGTCGATCGTCACGAGCAAGGCCTCGAGCTCCGTTCGGCAGACCATCGACGAGACCTTCGCGGACGCCGTCTTCGAGGTGGGTGCCTCGACCCTCTCGGACCTGGATGACTACCTGGACGACGACCAGCTCGCGTCCGTCGCGCGCCAGCTGGACAGCGCCGTCGCCGACAGTGCCGGGGCCCTGCGCTCGACGGGCGCCGCAATGAGGGGCTACGCCACGCTCGTCTCGTCCACCCGAACCCTGCTGGGGGACTCGTCGAGGCTGATCGACACCTCGCTCTCGTCGGCGCTCGATGCGAACCTAGCTCTGGGCGACGCCGCCAGCGGCGTGCGTGGGCTGGGCGGAACCCTGGACGGCGCCACCGCATCCGTCAACGATGCCATCCGGACGGGCGAGGGGGGCATCGACTCCGTCTCGGACGCCATCGACAAGGCCTTCGAGGTTGCCGACGGGCAGAGCGACAAGCTCGTGGACAGCCTTGCCGACGTCAAGACGATCTCGGACGAGCGTGCACAGGGGCTTCGCGACGCAGCCCAGCAAACGCGCGCGACGCACGACGCCCTCGTTGCGGCCCTGGACGCCGTTGCCGACCAGGGGTCGCCACTCTACCTGGCGCTCAAGCGGGCGGAGCAGGCGACGGGTGACCTTGCCTCGAGCCTGGAGTCCGCCACGCAACGCGCCGACGAGCTCTCGAGCGGCATATCGGGGGTCATGGACCAGATATCCCAGGACAAGGCCGACGCCACGCAGGCGCGCCAGGAGCTGGGCGCACTCGTCGGCAAGGCGCGCACCGACCTGGCCCAGGTCCAGACGGACTACGAGGCGACGCTCAAGGGCAGGCTCTCCAACCTCGCCGACTCCATAGACGGCGCGGCGCGGGACGTCTCGGACGTCGGAGGGGATCTCAGGCAGACGCTGGGGTCGCTCGACGCCGCTGCGGGGTCTGCCGACAGCAGCCTCGCCGGAATCGAGGACACCCTGGGCGATGCCGCCGACAGGCTCGACGTCTCGGCAGGTAGGCTCGACGACCTGAGGGCGCGCGTCTCCCAGGCGCTCGCGTCCGATGACGTCGGTCAGGTCAGGGCCATTCTCTCGGCAGATGCCGGCGACCTCGCGTCGTTCATCTCATCGCCCGTGAACGTCAGCAGAAACGCCGTCTTCCCCGTCGCCAACAACGGGTCTGCCATGGCGCCGTTCTACAGCACGCTCGCCATCTGGATCGGAGGCGTCGTGCTCTGCGCGCTCGTGCGCATCGCGCCCTCCGGGGAGGCGCTCAGGGAGACGGGTGCGAGGCCGCGCCACGCCTACTTCGGCCGTCTCGCGTTCTTCCTGGTCATAGGCCTCATGCAGTCATCGCTCGTGCTTTTGGGCGACCTGTTCTTCCTCAGGATCCAGTGCGTCCACCCGTGGCTGTTCCTGCTCGCGGGCTGGTTCGCGTCCATCGTGTTCGTCAACATCGTCTACGCGCTGACGGCATCGTTTGGCGACGTGGGCAAGGCCATCGCGGTCGTCCTGATGGTCATCCAGGTGGCGGGATCCGGCGGAACCTTCCCCCTCCAGATGCTGCCCCCCTTCTTCCAGGTGCTCTACCCGTTCCTGCCGTTCGTCCACGCCGAGTCGGCGCTACGCGCCGCGATAGCCGGCCTCTGGGGTGCGGACTTCTGGCTCTCGATGGGCGCCCTGGCGCTCTTCCTGGTGCCGTCGCTGCTTCTCGGCCTCGTGCTGCGCAAGCCCGTCGTACGCATGAACGAGTGGGTCGAGCGAAACCTCGAGAGGACCTCCTTCATGTAGGCGACGCAAGTACCGCGAGGATGCAGGTCATCGAGGGGCCCCTCCGCAAAAACCATGACCGCTGGGAGGAGGGAGGGGCAGCGTCTATACTGAGACCGTTCAGCACAGGCCACGAATCGAGAGGCACCATCTTGAGCTCCGAAGACACCAGGCCCGTCCGTGTTCGCTTCGCGCCCTCCCCCACGGGCAAGCTGCACGTGGGGGGCGCCCGCACCGCCATCTACAACTGGGCCTTCGCCCGCGCGCACAAGGGCACGTTCATCCTGAGGATCGACGACACCGACCCCACCCGCTCGACCGAGGAGAACACCCAGGTCATCCTGCGGGCCATGCGCTGGCTGGGGCTTGATTGGGACGAGGGCCCCGATGTGGGTGGCCCCTGCGGCCCCTACAAGCAGACGGACCGCCTGGACACCTACCGTGACGCGGCACAGAGGCTCGTCTCGGAGGGCAGGGCCTACTACTGCTTCTGCTCGGCCGAGAAGCTTGCCGCAGACAGGAAGGCTGCCGAGGAGCGCCATGATCCCTTCCAGGGCTACCAGCGCAGCTGCCGAGGCATCGACCCCGCCGAGGCGCAGCGGCGCGTTGACGCCGGCGAGCCCTACACCATCCGCATCAAGGTCCCCGACGGCCGCGGCGACGTCGCCATCCACGACGCCGTGCATGGCGACGTGATCTTCAACGCCCGGGAGCTTGACGACTTCATCATCTTCCGTTCCGACGGCACGCCCACCTACAACTTCGCCACGGTGGTGGATGACGCCGACATGGGCATCACCCACGTCATCCGCGGGGACGACCACCTGTCCAACACACCGCGCCAGGTGATGGTCTACGAGGCCCTGGGGGCGCCGACCCCCGTCTTCGCGCACATCTCCATGATCCTGGGGCCAGACGGCAAGAAGCTCTCCAAGCGCCATGGGGCCACCTCCGTGGAGGAGTACCGCGACGCCGGCTACCTCCCGGACGCCTTCGTGAACTACCTGGCGCTCCTGGGCTGGGCGCTGGATGGCGAGACCACCATCATTCCTCGCGACGTCCTGGCCCACGAGTTCTCTCTCGACCACGTGTCCAAGAACCCCGCCACCTTCGACCCCAAGAAGCTCGACTGGATCCAGGGCCAGTACATCCAGGCCATGGACACGGAGCGCTTCGTGTTCGACGTGCTCATGCCCGAGCTTGTGGAGGCGGGCCTCGAGCGCGAGGCCGACCCCACCCACCCCAAGGCATGGTACCTGCTGTTGGCCGACATCCTGAAGCCGCGCACCACGCTCGCGGGCGATGTGGTGGAGAAGTCCCGCTTCCTCTACGAGGGCGACGAGGTCACCTTCGACGAGAGGAGCGTGGAGAAGAACCTCAGGGGGGACTACGCCCCCGCCGCCCTTGAGGCTGCCTCCAGGGCGCTGTCAGGGGTGAGCGAGGGCTCGTGGCACGCCGCTTCCATAGACGCCGCGCTTGAGCCTCTGCCCGAGGCCCTCGGCACTAACAAGCGCAAGTTCTACGGTGCCGTGCGCGTGGCCGTGTGCGGCAACCAGGTCTCTCCCCCGCTCGGCGAGTCGCTCGAGCTCCTGGGGCGCGAGACGACGCTCGCGCGGCTCGAGCGCGCGCTGCCGCTCGCGCAGTAGGGCAGGAACGACGCGGGACCCGCACGGGAGGGCGCTTGCGCGCAGGGAGGACGGCCTGACGTCGACGGGCCGCCTGTGGCGCCGTCGACCCAGCGCTTGTGCCCGTACCCTTCCCCGTCCCTCGCGTTCCTCTCGATGCCGTGCCTATTCCGACGGTATCGAGCGGTGGTCATAGACGCCTTGTGACCAGTGGCAGTTTTGGCTTGCGTGCTATTCCGACGGTATCGAGCGGTGGTCATAGACGCCCACCATCCGGATTATGTGCTTCCTCTCTCGCTTGAAGTACACGACCAGAACATCGTCACCATGGACATGGAACTCGAAGTGCTGTCCGTCGTTGTACGGGGATAGCTCGAGGCGATGCTCGTTCCAGCCCGTCTCCTGGACCTCTCCGCTCTGCGCAAGCTCGGCGATTGCCTCGCGAATCGTCTTGATGATCTCGACGTACTCCTGCCTGGGGTACTTGTCTCGGAATGGCCTGACCGTCTCCCAGAACGCGGCGCTTGCCTTTACCGTCCAGCTCATATGGCCGCCTCGTCGGCTGTCACGCCCAGCATTTCCAACACGTCTTGGGGCATGGTCGTCGCGTCGAAGGAGTCATCCGGAATGAGTCCGTACTCCTTGGCTTCCTCGCGGAGCATCGCGATCCTCACCTCGTCGGAGTACTCCTGCCCCCCGCGTCCGAGAAACAGCCCGTCGAAAGGGCTTGAGCCTGTGTTGGCGACCTGCGTCACCATCACCCTGACCGCCATGGCGGTCGTGAGTCCGCTGCGCGCGAAAACCTTGTCTGCGCGCTTCTTTACATCGTCATCGATTGTGGTCTGGAGCAGTGCCATTGCCCTCGACTCCCATTCTCATGTCTTGATTTATGGGAAAACAATGCAAATTCATACTATCATATGGCTTCATAGCTAGCCGAGATGCCGCTGCGTCAAGACCTTGCATGCATTTTCATTGAGGTGACCTGGGCAAAGGAGGGGCTCTTGAAGCACTTCCCGTCCAGCAACGCAAGCGCCGCCGTCACGTCGTTGGAGAAGACGACGCTGCGCGTTCGTCGCCACGAAGCCCCGCTGCCCCTCGTCGACCTCCAGCCTCAGCAGGGGCGTCCAATGATTCGATTTGTCTGCCATGTCCTTCTCGCCGCAATATGCAATATGAATCTGCGAGCGCCCCCTCAATCACGTTTGATTGCCAGCCAAGATACCATTACGTCGAGACGTGCGTACGAGCTGGTGGCTTGTGGGGCGTAGAGCGGCACGGCCCGCATCCGCCAAGCTCCGGTTGAGGTATAGGAGCAACACGAGGCGGCAGGCGGTCCCCCGCATGCCGTATCATCAGCTCGCATGAGACGAGAAGGCGCGACGTGCGGCGAGCCGGGCGCGCCAGCCAAACCCAAGGAGCGCGCAGCCATGATGACGACGTCCGCCTTCGAGATACTCGGCCCCATCATGGTGGGACCGTCGTCCTCCCATACCGCAGGAGCCCTGCGCATCGCCCTCGTGGCCCGCTCGCTGGCACCAAAGGGCCTCAGGAACGTCGAATTCTCGCTCTACAACTCCTTCTCGCACACCTACCGGGGCCACGGCAGCGATCGCGCCCTGGTGGCAGGCATGCTGGGGCTCGCGCCAGATGACGCGCGCGTGCGGGACTCCTTCGCGCTCGCCCGCAAGGCGGGTCTCAAGTTCTCGTTCGTCGAGGCGGGGGACGATGCGGGCCGACACCCCAACACGGTCAGGATCGTCATGCGCTCCGACTCCGGCGAGGAGATCTCCCTCGTGGGCGAGTCCGTCGGGGGCGGACGCATACGCATCGGCGCCATAAACGGCGTCCGCGTCGAGATCAGCGGGGACTATCCCACCCTCTTCGTCACGCACCTCGACCGACCCGGCGTCCTGGCGTCGCTCACGGGTGCCCTGTCGGCCTCGTCGTCAAACATCGCCACCATGCGCACCTACCGCGAACGCAGGGGCGGGAGCGCCCACACCGTCTTCGAGCTCGATGACGGCATAGACCCCGACCTGCTGTCCGGCCTCTCGGCGGCCCCCAACGTCGTCTCCGCACGCGTGGTCGACATACCGGGATCGTCGCACGTCTCTCCCGAGACGCACCTGCGACTGGGCTTCAATGACGGCGCCGAGCTGCTCGCTCTCTGCAGGCGCGGGCGGACCTCCATAGGAGGGGCCATGCGGAGGCGCGAGGAGGAGCTCGAGTCCCACGAGGACGTCGACGCGCGCATGGCGCATGTCCTCGAGGTCATGCGAGACGAGACGACGGGACCCATCGAGAGGCCCGAGCGCTCGCTTGGAGGGCTCATCGGGGGCCAGGCGAGATCCCTCCTCGACAGGGGCGAGGAGCTCGCCGGGGGCCTGCTGGGAACCACCCTCACCAAGGCGGCGGCCTACGCCATGGCAACCCTCGAGCGCTCCGCGACCATGGGCGTCATCGTCGCGGCGCCGACGGCCGGCTCGGCGGGAGTGGTGCCCGGAGCCGTGCTCGCCGTGTCGGAGTCCCTCGGCAGCACGGACGAGGAGGTACGCCGCGCGCTCTGGAACGCCTGCGCCATCGGGGCCGTCGTCGCGCGCAACGCATCCGTGGCAGGCGCGGAGGGAGGCTGTCAGGCGGAGGTGGGAAGCGCCGCCGCCATGGCCGCGAGTGCCGTAGCCGAGCTCATGGGGGCCACCCCCGAGGTCTGCCTCTCGGCGGCATCGACGGCCATCGCCAACCTGCTGGGCCTGGTCTGCGACCCCGTGCGCGGGCTCGTCGAGTACCCCTGCCAGAACCGCAACGCCATCGGTGTCGCAAACGCCCTCGTCGCCGCCCAGCTAGCCCTCTCGGGCGTGCTCGATCCCCTGCCCTTCGACGAGGTGGTCGCCGCCATGAAGTCGGTCGGGGACGCCCTGCCTCAGTCGCTGCGCGAGACGGCCCTCGGGGGGCTCGCCGCCACGGCCTCGGCACGGACGGCCACATCGAGGTGCGCCTCCTGCGGGCTCTGTGGGTAGGGCCTGCCGTCAAACCCTTAGCGGGGGCCATGCCCTCCCTTCCGTTCGCGCAGCCTGCGCGCCACGACGCCCCCTGAAAGCGAGGCCCCCGTCGGCCCGAGGCGGCCCGCACCCCTGCGGTGGCCCGAAAGGAGGAGGCGGAGGCGGCTGATGCGGCCGTAGATGCTCGGTCGCCCACCAGGAGAGCGCAGGCCCAGCAGGGGTGCCGCCAAAAGTGTGGGTCCAAAGAAGGTGGCGATGCGCCAGACGAGGAAGCCCGCAGAAGACGCACTGCCGAACATGTGGCCAAAGAACATCAGGAAGCCACCCTCGGCGCCACCCGTGCCCCCCGGCAGCGGCACGGCCGAGGCCACCATCTGGACCATGGACCCAGCCGCCAGGCACTCCAGGAAGTCCGCCTCGATGCCAAAGGCGCCTAGCACAAACCAGGGGATCATGTAGAGACTCGCGAGCTGGGCCATGGTCACCAGGAGGGTGAGGCCCATGGAGGGCAGGTCGCTTGCAGCGCGCCTGAACGCGTTCGAGAACTCCATGACCTGGACGTTGACCATCTCATCCCAGCGGGCGCTCTCCCTGAGCCAACCATGGCGGTCGGCCAGGGCGATGGCCCCGTTTCCGACGCGCATGACGAAGCGGGGGCAGAGGCATACCACGAAGATGCCCGCGAGCTCGAGGAAGTGGACGCCGAAGACCACGAGGTTCAGCAGGAAGATGTCACCATATGCCTCGAGGAAGTAGCCCGCCTTCGCGACGAGCATCACGGCGGCGAAGAGGACGACGCCGAGCTGGAACATGATGAAGCGCGTGAACTGGGTGGCCGAAGCCTCCCCCACGTCAAGGCCCGTCCGCGTGAGGCGATAGATCTGCGCGGGCACGGCGCCGGCCATCATGGGGGTCAGGTTGCCGAAGAAGACCCCGGACGCCTCGACGCTCATGAGGTCGCGGACGCCGACAGGCGAGTCGTGGTCGAGGTAGACCGCGATCACGTATGCCAGGACGCCGAACACCCAGTAGGAGGCGAAGCAGAGGCACGCCCTCAGGACCCATCCGGCATCGACCGACGAGAGGGCGTCCGCAAAGGTCCCCATCTGGCCGGAAATGGCGAGATAGGCCAGGTAGGCTCCCACGACGGCCGAGAGGAAGAGCGCCCCCCGGCGGGCCTGCGCCCTGCTCTCCTGGTTATCGGTGACGCCTGTGGCGGCCGAGGCGTCGGTCACGTGAGGGGCGGAGACCGTAACGCGAACGGCGCCGACAGGCCTTCTTGGACCGACGGCCCCGTCGAAGCCGTCGTCTCCCCTCGTACCTGACGCTCTCCCAGCCATGGGCCTCCCCGTCGACATCCGACCCCAAACGCCACCTGACGCGTCGCCCGCACGAAAGGCCCGACACCATCCTCGGGCGTCGGGGACGCGTTCGCGACAAAGCACATCTATGGTACCCGTCAACTCGCACGGCGAGCCCACCGCACACCACTTGTGAAGACTTTCTCACCGATGGTGTGCCGTCCAAAATTCCCGTTGCAACGTCCCTGCTTTTCCCGTATAGTCTCTTCCTGCGCTGAAGCGCGGGCAATCTGAATTGGGACGTCGTCTAACGGTAGGACAACGGATTCTGGTTCCGTCAGTGGGAGTTCGATTCTCTCCGTCCCAGCCATGTTGCCTTTGGAAACAGAACGGCCCGTTCGTCTAGCGGTTCAGGACGCCGCCCTCTCAAGGCGGAGATCACCAGTTCGAATCTGGTACGGGCTACCATCTGTTGGCTTCGCGCCATACGGCCCGTTCGTCTAGCGGTTCAGGACGCCGCCCTCTCAAGGCGGAGATCACCAGTTCGAATCTGGTACGGGCTACCACATGTGCGGCGGGTCGTCGGCAGGCGGCCCGCTTCTTTATGTGCGCGAGCCGATGGACGCGAGAAGCGCCCGGCGCTCGTTGGGGACGTCCCCGTTCACGACCGAGGAGAGCATCTCGTTCAGGATGATGCCCACGGCAGGCCCCGGGCTGATGCCCAGACACGCTATGACGTCCGCCCCACTGACGTCGAGGTCCCTCAGGCGCCACGCGCCGCCACGCGCGACCTCCTCGCGCACGGCAGCGGACATTCGGTCGAGGTCGATGGCGTACTTGGCCGCCGAGGACACCTTCGATGCCGCGTCGGCGCGCTTGAGGTCGAGCAGCGCGAAGGTGAGCTCGAGCGCGCGGCCGGGGCAGGCGTTCTCGAACTTGAGGAGCGTGCGCCGGATGGAACGCCCCGTCGGCTTGACGACATGGTCGTGGAGGCGGACGAGGGCCCTCACGGGAGCCACCAGGTCGCCTGGCAGCGCGAGGCGCCTCATGATCGCAGCCGCCATGTCCGCCCCGACCTTGGGATGCCCGTAGAAGTGACCACGCCCCGTCTCGTCGATGGTGAAGGTCTGCGGCTTGGCGACGTCGTGCAGGAGGGCGGCCCAGCGAAGCTCGCTCGAGGCCATGCCCCCCGTGAACTCCTCGACGGCATGGCAGACGTGGGCCGTGTGCGTCAGCACGTCGAAGGCGTGATAGGGACTGCGCTGGTCGAAGCCGACCATGGCGGCGATCTCGGGGATGGCGGCGGAGAGGACCTCCGTCTCATGCGTGAGGGCCCAGCCCATGCGTCCGGTCCCCACGATCCCATCGAGCTCCTGGCCTATGCGCTCACGCGCGATGTCGCCGAGGCCGCGAGCGCAGGCGACGAGCGCCTCCTGGGTATGCGGCTCCACCACGAAGCCCAGGCGACAGGCGAATCGCACGGCCCGCAGGACCCTGAGGGCGTCCTCCTCGAAGCGCCGTCGGGGGACGCCAACCGCACGGATGACGCCCGTGGCGAGGTCCTCTCGGCCCCCAAAGGGATCGAGGAGCCCGCGGGCGGGGTGATAGGCCATGGCGTTCACGGTGAGGTCGCGGCGGGCGAGGTCGTCGCGGATGTCATCCACGAAGAGGACCTCGTCCGGATGGCGATGGTCGCTGTAGGATCCCTCCACGCGATACGTGGTCGTCTCGACGGCCCTGCCGTCCACGACGGCGGTCACGGTACCATGAGCAACACCCGTCTCGTGGACCTCGATGCCAGCCGCGCGCAGGACGCGGGCGGCGGCCTCCCATGGGGCTGACGTGGTCACGTCCACGTCGTGGCTGGGGGTGCCCAGCAGGGCGTCACGAACCCACCCCCCGACGACCCACGCCTCGAAGCCGGCACTCTCCAGTGCAAAGACGACGCGCAGCGCGTAGCCGGGAACCTCGAGGCCTATGCCGTCACGTGTGCTCAAGCAGGTACCTCTTACGCTCGCGAGGGAGGGCTGACGAGGTGGGCCACGGAAGGACACGACCGCCACGCGTCACCCACCGAAGATCTTGTGACCAGTATAACGGGAGTCTCCGGTAAGTAAGCCGAGCGAAACGTGCGACGCCGGAGATGCTATCCTCGTCTCTGTTGACAACTCCGAACCAGAAAGGCGTACCGATGGATGAGATGAGGAGCGTCACCGCCGATGACCTCGCGATCGCGAGGGAGGCGTTTCTCGGCGATCGCGCGAACGTCGTCGCGAAGAACGCCACGACCTCGATGGGCCTGCGCAGGGCCGCCCGCGTGCCCGAGGGCGTGGCGGCCAATGCCCTGCAGTTCGACGTCGAGGTCAAGCAGGGGGAGCGCACGAACCAGGAGCGCTCGGGCCGCTGCTGGATGTTCGCAAGCCTGAACACGATGCGTTACCGCACCATCAAGAAGTTCAACCTCAAGACCTTCGAGCTCTCCCAGGCCTATCCCCTCTTCTTCGATAAGCTCGAGAAGAGCAACTGGTTCTTGGAGAACGTCCTGGACACGCTCGAGGAGCCTCTCGACGGGCGCCTGATGGCCCATCTCCTCGCCGACCCCATTGGCGACGGCGGGCAGTGGGACATGTTCAAGAGCCTGGTGCGCAAGTATGGCGTCGTGCCCAAGGAGGCCATGCCCGAGACCGCCTGCTCCAGGAACACCCACGACATGGACGCATGCCTCACCCGCTACCTGCGTGGTGCGGCAAAGAGGCTGCGCGAGACCGCGGACGCCGAAGCGACGACGAACGACCTCCTCGCCATGAAGAAGGAGATGATGGGTGACGTGTGGCATCTGCTCGTCACCTGCCTAGGCGAACCTCCCGCACGCTTCGGCGTCCGTCTGCGCGACAAAGACGACAAGGTGGTGCTCTCGGGAGAGTTCACGCCCCAGGAGTTCTTTGGACGGGCCGTGGACATGGAGCTCGATGACTTCGTGTCCCTCATCAGCGCACCCACCGCAGACAAGCCCTACTACAGGAGCTTCACGGTGAGCCGGCTGGGCAACGTGTGGGAGGACGGCACCGTACGCCACCTCAACCTCCCCATCGACGAGCTCAAGCGAGTCGCCATCGCCCAGCTTAAGGACGACCTGCCCGTATGGTTTGGCTGCGATGTGGACCAGAGCTACCTGCGCGACGAGGGCATCATGGACACCGCCGCCATCGACGTCGACGCGCTCATGGGCTTTCCCGTAAGCGGTGCCCTCGACAGGGCGGAGCGGCTCGACTTCGGCGAGTCGCTCATGACCCACGCCATGGTCCTTGAGGGCGTGCGCATGGACGCCGAAGGCAGGCCTGCCATGTGGAAGGTGGAGAACAGCTGGGGCAAGGACCACGGCCGTGACGGTTTTGACACCCTCTCCGACGCGTGGTTCGACGAGTACGTGTACCAGGTGGTCGTGGACAGGAAGTACCTGACGGAGGACGAGCGCGCCGCCTACGAGGCCACCCCCGTCGAGCTCGCGCCGTGGGATCCCATGGGATCCCTTGCACGCTAGCCTGCCGCTCGCCCCTTGGAACCGCCTGGACCCACCGGGCCGTGGCGCCAGGGGCATGGGGTGATCCCTTATTCCTTACGAGAGAGGACCTTTCCAAGCATGACGGACGGAAACATCAGCCGCTCCTGGGCCGACGGCCTCACCCGCGACTTCCCCAAGGAGCGTGCCAACCGCGTGGCCCGCAACTCCGTGACGTCCATGGATGTCATGGCCGCAGCCCGCGACATCTCGAAGATGCGCGCCTACACCGACACCTACGGCATCGCCATCCCCAAGACTGGCGACATCACCAACCAGCGCCAGTCCGGCCGCTGCTGGATGTTCTCGGCCTTCAACGCGCTGCGCCAGGAGACCATCAAGTTCCTGGACGTGGACAGCTTTGAGTTTAGCCAGGCCTTTGGCATGTTCTATGACAAGCTCGAGAAGGCCAACTCGACTTTGGAGTACATCATCCAGACGGCCGACCTGCCCGTCGACTCCCGCGAGGTCCAGGAGCTGCTCCGGAACGGCATGGGCGATGGCGGCTTCTATCCCTTCGCCATGAGCATCGTCAGGAAGTGGGGCCTGGTTCCCAAGGACGCCATGCCCGAGACCGCCTGCTCCAGGAACTCCGAGCAGATGGACTCCCAGCTCGAGCGCCTCGTGCGCAAGGCTGCGCGTGCCCTGCGCGCACAGGCGGACCAGGGCGCGACCGTCGAGCAGCTCCACAAGACCAAGGAGGAGTTCGTCCTGCAGGTGCACCAGATCCTGTGCGTCTGCCTGGGCGAGCCGCCTGTGACCTTTGACCTCGAGCTCAAGGTGGGCAAGGACTGCAAGGCCGATGCCTCGAGACTCTCCCCCATCGAGCCCACCCCGAAGAAGGGGGCCGAGAAGGACGGGGACGACGAGAAGCCCGCGCAGATCCTGCGCGACTTTGGCCTGACCCCTCGCGAGTTCGCGGAGCGCTATGTCCCCGTGGACCCCAACGGCTACGTGCAGCTGGTCTCCATTCCCGGCAGCAAGATGCCGTATGGCAAGGTCTATCGCATCAAGCGCATCGACTCCGTCCTGGGCGGCATCAAGGTGCGCTGCCTCAACGTGGCCCCCGAGTACCTTGAGGACGCGTCGGTGGCCTCGCTGCGCGACGGCAACCCCCTGGCCATGGCCTGTGACGTCATGCAGCAGTTCCCCCGCCGCATAGAGGACTTCAAGTACGTGCTCTCGACGGATGCCGTGGACGTCGACGGCCTCTTTGGCATTGACCTGTCGATGGGGCGCACCGACATGATCGACCTATGTGAGACCTGCCTCACCCATGCCATGACCTTCCAAGGCGTGGAGCTTGGCCAAGACGGCCGTCCCCGCGCCTGGCGCGTGGAGAACAGCTGGGGCAAGGACGCCGGCAAGGACGGCTACCTCATCATGAGCAACGACTGGTTCCGCCTGTATGGCGGCGAGGTGGACGTCAGGCGCAGCTACGTGCCCAACGATTTGCTCGAGATATGGGACGACGAGAGCAAGGACGTTGAGGTGGAGCCCTGGAGCGGCATGGGTGTGGCGCTGGGCGTGGGCAGGCGCGACTAGGAACCGGGACACCCCCGCCATTCTCCGCCCCGAAGGTCCCCCTGCTCTAGCACGGCGGTGACGCGAGAACTGCGGGCGCCCGGAATCCCATGGTCTCCGGGCGCCCTCATGTTGGCTTATCCTGCAGGAGGGAGTGACGCATGACCATCAAAAATGTGGTGTTCGACATGGGACAGGTGCTTCTGCGCTTCGATGGCATGATGCTCTCGAGCGCCTTTACCAACGACGAGGGGGATGCCAGGCTCCTGAACGCCGCCCTCTTTGCACATCCCAGCTGGTCTTTGCTCGATGCCGGCGCCATAGACGAGGGGACCATGGAGCGCGTGGCGGCGGCTCGGCTGCCCGAGCGGCTGCACCCCAACCTGCATCGGGCCCTTGCGGAGTGGGACCTCCACCAGCCCGCGATCACCGGCACCAACAGGCTTGCGGAGCGCATCCATGCGGCGGGCCTTGGAGTCTACCTGCTCTCCAATGCAGGCCTGCGCTTCGAACGGGCCCACGCGCGCATACCATGCTGGGACATCATGGATGGTTGGGTGGTCTCGGCCTACGAGGGGCTCATGAAGCCCGATCCCCGTATCTACCAGCTGCTCTGTGACCGCTATGGACTCAAGCCCGCCGAATGCCTCTTTGTGGACGACAATCGGGACAACGTCGCGGGTGCCATGGTCGCCGGTATGGAGGCGCATCTGTTTGTGGGTGCCGACGCGCTTGGGCATGAGCTCATGCAGAGGGGCACGGAGGTGTAGGCGCCCCGAGGGGCGTTCCATCGGGGTCGCTCACGAAAGGCCCGGCCGTCAGAACTCCCCGAAGACCGGCTCGCCGACCAGGCAGAGGTCCTCTCCTTGCGCCAGCTCCCGCAGGGACGCGACGAAGCGTTCCTGCGTGCCCGCAAGAAAGACGCAGTTCATTTGCACGTCCTCTGAGAAGATGGTGTCCCTCACCTTGCCGCCGCAGTCGACAACCATGCGCTCGACCCTGCCATACGCGCTGTACGGGATGGTCGCGGTCACCCTCGCGACAAGATCCATGCGCACCATGTGGCCTGTGCTTTGGGCGGCCTGCACGGCCTTCTGGGCAGCGGCCGTATAGGCCCGTGCAAGGCCCCCGGACCCCAGGAGCGTGCCCCCGAAGTAGCGGGTGGTCACACAGCAGATGTCTGCCAGACCCGCACCGCGCAGCACCTCGAGGGTGGGCATGCCGGAGGTCCGCTGGGGCTCCCCGTCATCCGAGCAGCGCGCGCGGCCATCCGCAAGTATCCAGGCGGGCACGTTATGGCGGGCATCATGGTGACGTGCGCGCACCCTGGCTATGAAGGCGTTGGCCTCGGCCTCGCTTGAGACATGGCTCAGTTGGGCGATGAAGCGGCTGCGACGATCCTCCACCTCGCCCGTCTCCTCGATGCCCTCGCCAAGGGTGAGATATGCCTCCCCCGCCATCGCGCGCACCATCCCTTGTCCACCCGCATGCCCGACGTGCCTTCGCACATACCCCTGCACCCATATGGTACAATGCCGTCCGCGAAGTGGGCCAGACGATCGCGGGGCTCAAGGCCTGCAAGAGGCCGTGAGCCATGAGGAAAGTCCGGGCTCCACAGGGCAGGAAGCAGGCTAACGGCCTGGCGGGGTGACCCGACGGAAAGCGCCGCAGAAAAGAAGACTCCCGCTGCTCGCTTGGGCGAGTGAGAGAAAAGCTGAAACGGTGGTGTAAGAGACCACCAGCGTCTGGGCGACCAGGCGGCTTGGCAAGCCCCTTCCGGAGCAAACGCAAATAGGAGCGCCATGGTGTTGCCCGCACCGCGCTCGGGTTGCGCGCTAGAGGGCGTCGGCAACGGCGCTCGTAGACAAATGATCGTCCTCGACAGAACCCGGCTCACCGGCCCACTTCGCGACCTGGTCCTCCAGGGCCCTGAGGCCCCGTGCATCGGGCTTCCATGGCCTTAGCCCACCAGCGCCTGCGGCTACAGTTGTGCCCACTGCGTCAACCGCACGGGTGCCACCTGCCAGCGGGCCAGCCGGCACGCTATGCCGGCAGCCAGACAGAAGAAGGACCCCGCCACACGGCAGGGTCCTCGGGACGTCCGTTGGCCTAGGCCACCCGATGGACGGACGGGATGACGGCCCTGGGACCGCGACGGCCTTGGGACCGCCTTAGTCCAAGTCGCTGAAGTCCGCAGGGGCGGTGCTGCTGACCGGAGCGTACGGCGCTGCGTCAGTCTCTGCCACAGCAGAGGCGGGCTGAACGGCAGGAGCGGCGTAGCTCTCGGTGTGCGCTGCGGCGGAGCCGTTCGGGGCCGTGAGGACCTTCTCGGGGAAGACGGAGTCGGCATCGTCCATGAAGTGCTGCAGGAGCCTCTTGTACTCTGCGCGGAAGTCCTCGCGGGACTGCTTCAGGCGATCGATCTCGTCGAGCTCGTTCTGCTTCTCGGCCAGGGCCTGGCGAATGACCTCGCGGGCCTTCTGGTCGGCCTCGTTGCGGATGTTCTCCGCATTGGTGCGGGCGTCCGCGACGAGCTTGTCCGCACTCTGCTGGGCGACGATGAGAACCTGGGAGATCTGGCGCTCGGAGGCGCTGAAGTCGGCGGCGGGCGCCGGGGCGGGCGCGACCTCGACGGGCGTGGCGGCACTCTGCTCCTTGAGCTGGGCGACCTGGGCCTGCGCGGCGGCGAGCTGCTGCTCGGAGTTGTTCAGGCGACCCTTGAGGTCGGCGATCTTCTGCAGCATCGCGTCAACCTCTGCGGAGAGCTGGTCGAGGAAGGCATCGACCTCCTCGGTGTTGTAACCGTGCTTCTTGTCCTCGGAGAATGTCATCTGTTCGATGTCTGCTGGTGTGATAGCCATCTTGTTCCCTTTCGACCATGTCTGTTGTGCTACGTCAGCAGCGCGGTTTCCGCTTGCCTCAGTATAGCCGTTGCCTAGAGAATTATCCTCTCGACCAGTTGAAGCGCCAAGAGCGCGACCACCGGCGAGAAGTCCAACCCACCCATAGGTGGCACGAAGCGCCTGAAGATACCGAGATAGGGCTCGACCAGGCGCCGAAGCACCGCCTGGATGTCTGCGACGACACCATCCCGGCCAATGCGAAACCAGGAGAGGGCCACCTCGACGATGATCAGAATCTGGTAGAAGTCGAGGAGCCGATAGAGCACGTACGAAAGGTTTGCCATGCGTCACTCCCCCGCCAGCTCGCGAGTGCGCGCGATCGCCGCGTCGGCCGCATCCGCCGCACCACGCACGAGGACCGGTTCCATGACCCTGAGGCCTGCGGCCGTGGTGCCCCCTGGCGAGGTCACCCGCTCCATGTAGGAGCGTGGGTGATCGCCCGACTCGAGGAGCTGGCGCGCCACCCCACCCATGGTCGCAAGCACCATCGCGCGGCAGTCCGCCGCCTTGAGGCCATGCTCGACGCCGCAGCGCGTGAGCGCATCGACCATGAGGGCGACGTAGGCGGGGCCGCAGCCCACGATTGCGCCCTCCGCGTCGAGCTGGTCCTCGCTCATGACGCGGGCGGTGCCGAGCGCCTCGAAGACCGACGTCGCAAGCGTGAGGTCCGCCTGCGTGGAGCGCGTCCCCGCACACAGGGCCGTGGCACCCGACAGGACCTGGACGGGCAGGTTGGGCATGGCCCTCACGACCCGCACCCCGGGAAGCGAGGCCTCGAGGGCCCGGATGGTGACGCCCGCTGCGATCGAGATGACGCAGCACCCTAAGAGAAGGTCCGCAAGGGAACCCATGACATCAGGAAGGACCTGGGGCTTGACGGCGAGGACCACCGCGTCAGGCCCCTCCCTCAGCATCAGTGCGCTGTCCCTGAAGGTACGGATGCCCAACCTCGCGAGCGGCTCGAGCGCTGGTGCCCCGGGGTTCGCCGCCATCACCCGCGCGGGATCAGACGCGCCGGAGCGGACCAGGCCCGCAGCGATGGCGGACCCCATGGAGCCCGCGCCTATGACGGCAATGGTGGCATCGATCCTCTCGTCCATGGCCGCTACCTCTGCAGGGTGCCGTCTGAGACGAGCTTGTCGAGGTCGGCCTGGGAAAGCTGCAGGCCGGCCGGCATGACGACGAAGACGCGGTCGCCAAGCTCGTCCACCTGACCGCCGATGCCGCAGGCAAGGCCGAAGCAGAAGTCAAGGATGCGCTTGGCCGTCTCGATGTTGGTGTTCCTGAATGCCAGGACGACGGGCTGGTTGGTGCGAACGCGACGCACGACCATCTGGACGTCGTCGTAGGAGACGGGCTTCAGCACGTACGGGGGGAGCTGCCCGGAGCTGACGCGCGGGGTGGGCTTGAGACCCATGTCTGCCGACGTACGGCCGTCGGTGGTGTTGCCCAGGACCGACGAGCCCCTGCCGCCTGCATAGGGTACGGCGCCCGAGGGCATCTGGGTGGTGTCGTCGGCATAGTCGTCATAGCCCCTCTGGACGCCCGGGGCGAGCGTCGTGCGCGGCGCGTACTCCGGGCGCGGCGCATATTCGGGACGTGGCGCATAGCCGGGCGCGCCCTCGCGCTGGCGGCCCTGGGGCGCATGCCCCGCGCCCTGGGCCCCAGGCCCCACAGGGCGACCGGAGCGGGTGTAGACAGAGACGCTCTCGGCCTCGGGTCGACGCGTGTTGCCCAGAAGCCCGCTGGTCTCCTCGCGGCGCGACTGCTGCTGGGGTTGGTCGGGCTCGTCCTCGTAGTAGTCGTCCTCGTAGTCGTCATAATAGTCGTCGTCGGGCGCACGGAACTTGTCCCTGAGGTTGTCGAGGAAGCTCATCTTGGTTTCCGCCTTCCTGGCCGGGCGCCACGCCCGGATCCGTCGATCGCATTCTGTGGTGGTGCGGCTAGCCCATTGCGTAACTGGGATCGAAAACGGTTCTCCCGAGCCTGACCAACGTCGAACCCTCCTCCACCGCCGACTCGAAGTCATCGCTCATCCCGCAGGAGAGCACGTCGAGCGGCAGGCCGTGGGAGCCACGCAGGGCGTCGCGCAGCTCGCGCAGGCCCGAGAAGGTCCGCCGCGCCGCATCGGGGTCGTCGCGGGGTGCCATGGTCATGAGGCCCCGCACGTCGATGCCCGGCAGGGAGAGGAGCGCGTCGAGGGCAGTCGTGGCCCCGTCGGGCGTGAATCCTGACTTGGACTCCTCGCCAGAGACGTTCACCTCGAGAAGCACGCGGGAGCGGATGCCTCGGGCGACGGAGCGCTTCGAGATCGCCTCCGCGAGATGCGTCGAGGAGACGGAATGGATGAGCGAGACGTTGCCGATGACCATGTTGACCTTGTTGGTCTGCAGGTTGCCTATCATGTCGAAGCGCACGTCGGCGAGCTTGGGCGACGTGGCGCAGGCGGAGAGCTTGCGCTTGAGCTCCTGGGGGCGGTTCTCCCCGAACGCGCGGTAGCCCGCCTCCCATGCGAGGGCGACCTCATCGATGCCGACGGTCTTCGAGACTCCCAGCAGCAGCACGTCATCTGCGCGACGACCCGAGCGGACGCAGGCGGCAGCCAGGCGCTCCAGGATCTCCGCCCTCCTCCCCCTCAGGAAGTCGAGGTATGTGCCGCGCTCTTCTTCGTTCATGGTAACTGACGCCTCTTGTCCTCTCCCGTCATCGTGCGCATGTCATCTGTCCGACATCACAACCAGCGCGCCGTGCCTGCCACAGCTGCCGCCTGTGGCCCTGTACGAGAAGAACCGACCCGTCTCGCGCGACGTCGACGCGTGCGTCCCCGCGATCATGTCCGCCGGGACGCCCTCTTCGACCAGGGTCTGCACTATGCAGGCCTCGAGGTCGAGCAGGCGCTCCCCCGCTTGTGCAGCCGGGCCGAACTCGTCGACGAAGCGCCCCATGAGCCCGGCGGAGACCTCGTAGTCCTCTCCGGCGATGTGCGGACCGACGTAGGCCCTGACCTCCTGGGGCGCATGCCCCGTCTCGGTCGCCAGGGTGGCAAGCGCCTTGGCCGAGATGCGCGCGATGGTCCCGCGCCAGCCGGAGTGGATCACGGCGAAGCCTCCCTCGGCCACGAGCACCACGGGCACGCAGTCCGCGTAGCAGAGCAGGACGGGGACGCCCGCCGCCGTGCAGACCACGGCGTCCGCGCCCTCGCCCGCCTCGTTTCGGACCGAGGCGAGCTCCGCGGCCTCCGACGAGGTGACGACCACGACATGGTCCCCATGGACCTGCCGGGGATTGACCAGCCGACCGGAGAGCCCCTCGGCGCCGAGCGCGGCGAGTGCCCGGAGGCGGTTCTCGGCAACGGCGGCGGGGTCGTCACCGCAGGCGTCACCGAGGTTGAGTGAGGAGAAGTCGCCCGTCGAGACCCCACCATGGCGCTCCGTGAACGCAAGCGAGACCCCGTGGGGGCACGTGGCGTCACCCAGGAAGGTCACGCCACGTCGCGCGCGTCTCGTGAGGCTCGGACCGGACATCGCAGGCGCCCGGGCGCTAGATGCTGCTGTGCTTCAGGAACTCGGGGATGTCGAATTCCTTGTCGTTGCTGGAGGGCGACGGACGGCTGGGGGCCGGTGCGGGCGTGGGGGTCCTGGCGGGGCCGCCCTGTGCACGGCCGCCGCGTCCGTTGCCCAGGCTGAGCGACGGCAGGGACTGCTGGACGTTGGAGTCCTTGAAGCCGGTGGCGATGACGGTGACGCGGACCTGGTCCCCGAGGGACTCGTCGACCACGGTGCCGAAGATGATGTTGGCGTCGGGGTCGACGTTCTGGGCGACGAGGTCGGCCGCGTCGTTGATCTCCTGGATGCCGAGGTCCTTGTTGCCGGCGATGGAGAGCAGGACGCGGGTGGCGCCGTCGATGGAATCCTCGAGCAGGCGGCTGGAGATGGCCTCCTCGGCAGCATCGGAGGCGCGGTTGTCGCCTGAGGCGATGCCCACGCCCATCATGGCGGTGCCGGCACCACGCATGATGGTGCAGACGTCGGCGAAGTCGAGGTTGATCAGGCCCGGGACGGTGATGAGGTCCGTGATGCCCTGGGTACCCTGGCACAGGACGTCATCGGCCATGCGGAAGGCCTCGAGCAGGGAGGTCTTCTTCTCGGAGAGGTCAAGCAGGCGATCGTTGGGGATGACGATGAGCGCATCGACGTTCTCGGAGAGGGTCTGGATGCCGTCGAGGGCCTTCTGGGAGCGCGGGCGGCCCTCGAAGGAGAAGGGCTTGGTGACGACGCCGACGGTCAGGGCGCCCACGTCGTTCTTGGCGATGTCCGCGACCACGGGTGCGGCGCCGGTGCCGGTGCCGCCACCCTCGCCAGCCGTGATGAAGACCATGTCCGCACCTGCGAGCGCCTGCTTGAGCTCGTCGTGGGAGTCCTCGGCCGCCTCCGCACCGACCTCGGGGTTGGCACCTGCGCCCAGGCCCCTGGTGATGTCCCCCCCGATATGGACCTTGATGTCCGCGTCAGAGATGGCGAGCGCCTGGGCATCGGTGTTGACTGCCACGAACTCAACGCCGCGGATGCCCTCCTCGATCATGCGATCGACGGCGTTGTTGCCGCCGCCTCCCACGCCTACGACCTTGATGACGGCCATGTAGTTGCTGGGGATGTCTGCATCGATCATGGTTCCTCCTCGCTTGGCGACGGGCTGCTTGACGTCAGCCGTCCTGCCGACGGGTGTCGTTGCGCCGCCGCTGCCGGCGTGACGCACGTAACCGTTCCCTACGTTGGTGCCTTGGCTCTTCTTCTCGCTCATGTGCCTGTCCCGCGTCTTCGCTGCCCCTGGAACTTGCCAGCAGTAGGTCATAAACCCTAAACCTCAGGTAGAACCCTATGCCTTACTTAAAGCGCGCTATGTTTGCACACTCGGCGGAACTAAGTCAACACATTTGTACAATCCATGAAATGACGAGGTGGGGACACTTGCCGCACACATCGCAAAGCCTCAAGTCAAGGCTCAGGCTTGAGGGTATTGGACGATCAGCTGTACTCGGTCCCCGCCGTGCCACTCCCCTGCTGCACGTTGTCGGAGTTCACCATGCGGTAGGACGGCTTGGAGGGAACGCGCACGTTGATGTAGGTCACCTTTCCGGAATACTTTGCGAGTATCTCCGTGATGACGCTCTCCTTCGCCTCGATGCTCGTTGCCGCGCCCAGGGAGACCTCCACGCCGGAGCTCAGGGTGCACGAGATGCTGTCGAGCGTGCTGGCGTTGTAGCTCACAATCTGCGACGAGAGTCCGGGCCCGAACTGCTCGCGGTAGGCCTCCACCGCCTTGAGCGTCTCGTCGGTGGCCACGGAGCCTGCGACCGGGCTGACGGTCGAGGGAACGTCGGTGATCAGGAGCGCGCCCATCTCCTGCGCCTTTCGAAGCGCCGCCTCGGAGAAGGACTCGTTTTCGCCGGGAGACAGGGAGAGCGGCTCGATCCAGACGTTGCCGTCACCCAGACACCAGGCGACATTGCCCGCGCTCATCACGACGATGCTGTCGACGGTGCGCTCCGTAACGCTGATCCTGAGCCTGTCGGGAAACTCGCGCTCGAAGGAGACGGAGTCCACCCAGGGGTTCTTCTGGAGGTTCTTGGTGACCTGCTCCTCGTCAAGGCTCAACAGCGTCGTCCCAGACTGGACGTTGGCGAGCTTGGCGATGTTGTCCGAGCTGATGTGCTCCGTCGCCTCGGCATCGATGCTCGATATGGTAAACAGCGGAGTATAGGAAAGGACGAGAAAGCCGACGAGTCCCACGATGAGGAGGGCCGCGACCACTATGCCGGCCACGATGGCCCTGCGAATGGTCGCGCCTGAGCCGGCGTGCTCGACACCCGAGCGACGGGGGGCGGCGGATGCGGTCGGCGCGACGACCGTGCCTCTCCGCGAGGCGGGGGCACGTCCCTGCGACACCGAACGGGGCGCCGTCCCCGCACGGGCGGCGCTCGTCGCGCGCATGGCGCTCGATGGCCTCCTCTCCCGGCTGCGCACGGGGGCGGCCCCAGGGGTCCGCGCCGATGTGCGCCTCGTGCCGCGACGGCCTGGCTTTCTGTCCGCCATCACGCCACCGCTACCCTCTGAACCCCAGGCACTTGACCTCGGGACGGAGGTCCACGCCATGGTTCTGGGCGACTACGTCGTGCACGTGGCCCATGACCGCCAGCACATCCGAGGCCTTGGCGCCGCCCATGTTCACGATGAAGTTGGCGTGCTGGTCGGAGACCTGCGCGCCACCGACCGCGTAGCCCTTCAGCCCACACGACTCGATGAGGCGACCCGCCGACGCATCGCCAGGGTCCCTGAACACGGAGCCGCAGGAGGGCCTGCCCATGGGCTGGGTCGCGCGGCGCCGTGCGAGACGGCGCTCCATCTCCTCGGCGATCCCCGCCTTGGCTGCGGGCGTCAGGGCGAGGGTCACCTCGAGGATGATCTCGTCTGCCGGGATGGAGGACCATCTATAGCCCCACTCGATGTCGGGGCCGGCATAGCGGCACATGCCCCCTCCGGGACGCAGCGCGACGAGGCTCTGGACGCGCGGGCCGACCCACTCGTGCCGGGTGCCGGCGTCCATCGAGACGGCGCCGCCTACGCTGCCGGGTATACCGACGCAGAACTCGAGGCCTGAGAGCCCATGGGAGAGCGTCTCGCTCACGAGCTTGGAGAGGTTGGCCCCCGCACCAGCCGTGACGCAGCCGTCCTCGGAGAAGGTGATGCGGGAGAACTCGCGACCGAGCTTGATGACGCAGCCGTCGTAGCCCTCGTCCGAGACGAGCACGTTGGAACCGCGACCCAGGATGACCCACTCGACCCCCTCGCGCCTGAGGACGGAGAGGGTGCGCACCAGGGACGAGTAGCTGTTGACCGTCGCGAAGAGCGCCGCCGGGCCACCGATGCGGTAGGTGGTCCGGTGCGAGAGGCGCTCGTCGCGCAGGAGGTCGGCGTCGACGGCGCCGGAAAGCGCCATGTATGCGTTGAAGACGCTCAAGTCAGTCCTCTGCGCCCTTCTCGTCCAGGGCCTCCCTCGCCTCGATGAAGGCGGGGCCTATGGCGGTCACGTCACCGGCGCCCTGCGTGATGAGCAGGTCACCGGGACGGCAGACGTCACAGAGGTGCCGCACGAGGTCCTTGCGATTGGCGATGAAGCTCACGTCGTCGACGCCGCCGGCCTGGGCGACCCCGCCCGAGACGGTCTTGCCCGTCACACCGGGGATGGGCGTCTCGCCTGCAGGGAAGATCTCGGTCACGACCAGGACGTCCGCGTTGTCGAAGGCATGGGCGAACTGGTCCTGGAGCGACTGCGTGCGGCTGTAGCGATGCGGCTGAAACACGCACACGATGCGCTTGAAGTCGAGGTCGCGCGCTGCGGCGAGCGTGGCCCTTATCTCGGTGGGATGATGGCCGTAGTCGTCCACGACCGTGACGCCATCGACGTCTCCCACGTGGGTGAAGCGGCGGTGGGCTCCCTGGAAGGCGCTCAGGGCGTCAGCGGCGCGGGGGAGGTCGCAGCCCAACGCGTCCGCCACTGCGATGGCGGCGGTCGCGTTGGCCATGTTGTGACGACCCGGGTTGGACTTGATGACCACCCTCACGCTGTCTCCCGAAGGGGTCTCCACCGAGAAGCTGCTGGCAAGCCTGTGGTGGGAATCCTCGGGAATGCAGACGTAGTCGCAGGCCCCGTCGAAGCCGTACGAGACCACGCGACGTCCCGTGGAGCGCGCGAGCTCCACGTAGTGCGGCACGTCACCGTTGATGACGATGGTGCCCGCGTCACCGACGAGGTCCATGAACTGGCAGAAGGTCCTCTCGATGTTCTTGAGGGTCCCATAGTGGTCGAGGTGGTCCTCCTCGATGTTGGTCACCACGACGACGTCGGGGTTGAGGTAGAGGAAGGAGCCGTCCGACTCGTCCGCCTCGCAGACGAAGTAGCCGCCCCGGCCGTTGCGGCCGTTGGTGCCATACTCCTCCACGATGCCGCCGATGAGAAACGACGGGTCCATGCCCAGGTGGTCGATCATCGTCGCAACCATCGAGGACGTGGTCGTCTTGCCATGGGTCCCGGCGACGGCGATGGTCGTGGCGTCACTTGAGAGATACGAGAGCATCTTGGCACGGGGCCAGACGGGGATGCCCAACTCGCGGGCACGAATGACCTCGGGATTGGTCTCGGGGATGGCCGAGGAGATGACGACGACGTCGGGGGACGTCGCGTCGATGGTGGACGACAGGTGGCCGACGTGGACCTCGATGCCCGCGGACTCCAGGTCGCGCACGTAGCGCGAGGACTTGAGGTCCGAGCCGGTCACCTTGCAGCCACGCTCGTGGAGGACGAGGGCGATGCCGCTCATGCCGGCGCCACCGATGCCGATGAAGTGCGCGGCCGAGATGGGCTGCGCGTTGGAGTCAGACATAGGAACCTCTCTCTTCCCGTGCAGGGCAGGGCACCCGCATGCGACTGCGGGCACCCCACCACTCTACCCGAACGGATGCCCTACGCGCCGATGGATGCGGCACTCTCCACTTGGTCTGCGAGCGCGCTGGCGGCCTTGTCCTGGGCGAGGCCGCGTGCCGCCGAGCGCATGGCACTCCGGCGGTCACCGTCGTCGATGAGGCCCAGCAGCTCTGCGGCGAAGGCGTCCCCATCTATGTCGTCATCGGCAAACAGCAGCGCCGCGCCGGCGTCGACGAGGTAGCGTGCATTGGTCGTCTGGTGGTCGGCGGTCGCGAAGGGGTACGGAACCAGCACGCTGGGCACGGCAAGGGCGGCGATCTCGGCGATGGAGGAGGCCCCGGCGCGCGAGAGCACCAGGTCTGCGGCAGCGAGCGCCGAGCCCATGTCATCGATGTAGGGGCGCAGCGACCAGCGGGAGCGCTGCTCGTCGGTGAGGGCCAGCCCGGCGGCGACGGAGTCGTAGTCCTTCGCGCCGGTGGAGTGGACGATGTGGAGGTTCCTGCGGGAGAGGAGGTCATCCTTGAGGCGGGTGACGCACTCGTTGAGGTGACGGGCCCCCAGGCTGCCGCCGAAGACCAAGAGCAGCGTGGCGTCGTCGGGGATGCCAAGCGCCTGGCGCCCCTCCCGCCTCGTGGCGCCCGTGACGCACCTGCGCACGGGATTGCCCGTGACGACGATCTGCGTGCTTGCCCCCACGCGGCCGCGAAATGCATCTATCGCGACGGGGAGGGAGACGCAGACGGTCCTCGCCTTGTCCGCGGAGGCCCTGTTGGCGAGACCCGGCACGGAGTTCTGCTCATGGATGACCGTCGGGATGTTCTGCCGGGCGCACCAGTTGATGAGCGGCAGCTCTATGTAGGCGCCAAAGCCGACGGCGACGTCAGGGGCGCCCTCGTCGGCAAAGCGCGCCCCCAGCGCCCTCTGGGCCCGGCGCATGCGCCACAGCGCCGAGGCGAGCGTCCAGGGTCGCGAGCGGTCGAAGCCCGTCACGTCGATGGGGTCGAAGCGAAAGCCCGCCTGCGGCACGAGCTTGGCCTCGAGACGCGTCGGCTGCCCGAAGAAGCGGACCTCGTGCCCACGTTCCTCCAGCTCCTCTGCGAGCGCGAGCGCCGGGTTGATGTGTCCCGCCGTGCCTCCCGCCGCTATGGCGACCTTCAGCTTCCTATCTGCCACGTCTGTCACCCCTTCGCGTGCGCCCGTTGCGGTCGACACCTCTGACCTCGGGCCTGTCCCTGTTGGTCCTGAGCCGCTCCGATGCGGAGGGCCCCAGGTCTATCCTCTTGCGCCCCCGCGCGTCGGTCGTCACGCGCGCCCCCGCGTGACGCTCGGCGAAGTCCCGCTCCGCCCGCCTGCCCTCGGGACTGTCGGAGCGGGGGGCGCCCCTGCCACCGCCAAGGACGGTGAACGCCCTCCTCCCCTGCCGGGACGTGACGGAGCCGTCCTCGGGGGCGAAGGGGTCGGACGCGCGCGCCGAGCGAGGCGTGGCATCGCCCACGACGCCCTCGGCCAGGCTTCCGGGACGCGCGGACACGGCAAAGTCCCTGCGGCGCTCGTCGTGCTCGGTCAGGGGGAGACGCGACTGTCGGGAGACGGAGTATACCAGGCCCACCAGCATGAGGCTCGAGATGATCGAGGAGCCGCCGTAGGAGAGGAACGGGATCGGCTTGCCCGAGAGCGGGAAGTTGCCGATGACGCCGCTCACGTTAAGGAGCATCTGGATGACGAGCAGGGACACCGACCCGCAGGCGATCAGCCTGCCGCAGAGGTCGGGGGCGAAGCGCGCGATCTGGAAGCCCGCGTAGAGCATGACGGCGAACGCGACGAGCACGCCGACGGTACCCACGAGCCCACACTCCTCGCCGATGACGGCGAGGATGAAGTCGTTGTAGGCCATGGGCAGGTACGAGTACTTCTGGCGGCCCATGCCGATTCCAACGCCGAAGATCCCGCCCGAGCCAAAGGCGTAGAAGCCCTGGATGAGCTGGTAGCCGGTGCCATACTCGTCCTCCCAGGGATCGAGCATGGTGGTGATGCGCGAGCGGGAGTAGGCGTCCTTGAACGACAGGGCCACCATCACCGCCACGGCGGCGGCCAGGACGGCGACGCACCACTTGGCTGGCACCCCCGCGAAGTATGCCATGGCCACGAGCGTGACGCCGCAGATCATGACCGTGCCCTTGTCGGGCTGCAGCAGGACGAGGACGAACGGGACGAGGACAGCGCCCACGAACAGGGGCACTATCTCGCGAAGGCTGGCCCCCTCATCGTAGCGCGACAGCAGTGTGGCGCCAACGAGCACGACCGTGATCTTGGCGAACTCGGACGGCTGCAGGGAGAAGGGTCCCATGGCGATCCAGCGGGTGGCGCCATAGGCATCCGCGCCGGCTATGGGAAGAAACACCAGGATGAGAAGGACGTAAGTCACGGCGACGATGCCCGTGAGGACCCGCGTCGTCAGAACGTGGTAGTCCGTGCGCCCCAGGATGGCGGCGAACACGACGCCGAAGGCGGCGAAGACCAGCTGGCGCGTGACGTAGTAGGTGGGGTTGTTGCCCATGTCATCCGAGATGAGCGATGTGATGGACGAGGCGGAGAAGATCATGAGCGAGCCGAAGGCGAGCAACACGAAGACCGAGGCAAGGAACACGAGCCGAGGGCGCATGAAGCGCGCCGGGACGCCCAGGATGAGGCTCTCCCGATGCCGGCTACGCCGCTCGCTGCGAGCGGCCCGTGTCGCGTTGGTCCCCTCCATGGGCTACCTCACCCCGCCGTTCGCAGAGAGGTCGGCCACGAGGCCCTTGAACAGGCGGCCACGCTCTCCCATGTCGTGGAACTCGTCGAAGGACGAGCAGGCGGGCGACAGCAGCACGACGTCACCCGGCCTTGCCGCGCCCACGGCCGCGAGGAAGGCCTCCCTCAGGTGTGGGGCACGGATGACCTGCGTGGGACCGCCTGCCTCGCGCACGGCGCGTGCGATCCTCTCGCCCGCAGCGCCGAAGCACACGGCGGCCTTGCAGCGCTCGTTGACGGCGCGAGCCAGGGAGCCGAGGTCCGTCCCTTTGTCGTGGCCGCCCAGGAGCACGACGATGCGGCCGCGGTCGAAGGCGGTGAGCGCCTTCTCGACGGAATCGGTGTTGGTCGCCTTGGAGTCGTTCACGAAGCGGACGCCGGCAAACTCGCCGACCGGCTCGATGCGGTGCTCGATGGGATGAAAGCCCTCAAGGGCGCGACGAACCGCCTCGACCGAAGCGCCGAGGAAGAGGGCCATCGACGAGGCTGCCAGCATGTTCTGCGCGTTGTGCTCCCCCCTGAGGGGGAGGTTGGCCATGGGCGCGACGCGACGCTCGCCGCCATCGAGGCGCACGGTGAGCCAGCCGTCTCGGACGAAGGCGGCCTCACCTGAGACGGGCTCCTCACGGACGCCCACATGGAGCGTGCGCACGCCACGGGCCTCCAGGCGACCGATGGCGTCACGACAGTAGCCATCCTCCTGCGAGACGACGGCGAGATCGTCGCCCGAGAGGTTCTGGAAGATGCGTTCCTTCGCCGCCGCGTAGCCCTCGAGGCTGCCATGCCACTCGAGGTGGTCAGGCGTGACGTTGAGGAGGGCGGCGCAGCGCGGGTGCAAGAGGCGTGAGGTGGCGAGCTGGAAGCTGGAGAGCTCGGCCACGAACCACGCGCCATCGCGGCGCCGGACCAGCTCGTCGGTGCAGAGCCTCCCGATGTTGCCGACGGAGACGGCATCTGTGCCCGCCGAGCGCAGCATCGCGGTGACGAGGGAGGTGGTGGTGGTCTTGCCGTTGGTGCCCGTGATGGCGACCCAGCGATCGGGGCTCTCGCGCCATGCGAACTCGGGCTCCCCGATGACCTCGGTGGAGCAGGCGCGGGCGGCCGAGAAGAACGCCGAGCGCTCGGGGATGCCTGGGGAGGCCACGGCCAGGTCGAAGCGCCCCCGCACGTCCTCGCTGCCAAGCACGACGCGAACGCCCCTTTCGGCCAGCGAGCGGGCGGGCTCTCCCTCGCCCGAGGAGGCGCCGCCATAGAGCGTGAGCGAGCTCACGCGCTGGGGCATGAGGCCCGCGAGGTAGGACGCGACGGCGAATCCGGTCTTCCCCAGACCCAGGACGCAGACGTCGCCCAGGCGGGCGCCAAGGGATGTGGCGGAGCTCATGGAACCTCCTAGCCCAGCTGGAAGTACAGGGCGAATCCCAGGGCTGCGAAGGCGGCCGAGACGATCCAGAAGCGAATGACGACCTTGGTCTCGCTCCAGCCCCTCTTCTCGAAGTGATGGTGGATCGGCGCCATGAGGAATACGCGCTTGCCGGTGGCCTTGAAGCTCACGACCTGGATGATGACCGAGAGGGCCTCGCAGATGAAGAGGCCGCCCATGATGAGCGAGGTGACCTCGGTCTTGGTGAGGACCGCGAGCGCGGCGAAGGCGGCGCCCAGGGCGAGCGAGCCCGTGTCGCCCATGAAGATGGATGCGGGGTAGCAGTTGTGCCAGAGGAAGCCCAGGCAGGCTCCGGCGATGGCCGCCGCGAACACGGCGAGGTCGATCTCGTCGTAGCTGAAGGCGACCATGGCCATGGCCAGCATCACGACGAGCGAGCAGCCGCTCGACAGGCCGTCGAGGCCGTCGGTCAGGTTGACGGCGTTGGAGAGGCCGGCCATCAGCAGGAAGACGAAGGCGACGTAGAGCCAGGGCACCTGGACCACGGTACCGTCGATGTTGAAGGTCGAACTGAGAACGCCGAGGTCGAGGGTGAAGCCGCCCGGGAACGAGATCACGGGCTCTATGCCGCAGGCGTTGGTGGCGACAAGGCAGAACGAGACGGAGATGAGGATGAGGCCGACCATCTTCTGGGAGGGCGTGAGCCCGAGCGAGCGCCTGTGCGCCACGGACTCGATGTCGTCCAACAGGCCGAGCGACCCGGTCGCGAGCATGGCGAGGACCGCAAGGACGAGCTTGGCGGTCCAGGTTACCTGCAGCAGGCAGGTGACGAGCACGCCGGCGAGCATGACGAGGCCGCCCATGGTGGGCGTGCCCTGCTTGACGAGGTGACGCTGGGGGCCGTCCGCCCTGATCTGCTGGCCGAGGCCCTCGTGGCGCATGAGCCTGATGAAGAGCGGCATGAGGGCGGCCGTGATGACGGCGGAGATGCCTATGGCAAGGAACACCTGATAAGTAGGGTAGTTTGGATTGCCAAGCATTACGCGAGGACTCCCTTCACGAAACGGTCGAGGCCTGAGGCGCGGGACGCCTTGGCAAGGACGAGGTCATCCTCGCCCAGCACGGGCGCGATGAGGTCGAGGGCGGCCTGGACGTCATCCACGCGCTCCATCCGATCCTCGGAGAATCCCATCGTGAGGGCCGCCTCGGCCATGGCCGCCGCATCATGGGTTCCCACAAGGACGAGCAGGTCGAGCGGCTTGGCCGCCGCATAGGCGCCAATGTAGCCGTGGAGGCGCGGCGCCTCGTCGCCCAGCTCGCCTACCTCACCCAGGACGGCCACGCGCCGTCCCGTGCAGGCCATGGAGCAAAGGACGTCGAGGGCGGCTGCCACGGAGCTGGGGGAGGCGTTGTACGAGTCGTCTATCATGCGAGGCCTTCCGGGGGCCGTGACGACCTCGAGGCGCATGTGCGTCTGGGGCATGCGGGCTATGCGGTCGAGCGCGTCGTGGCGGTCGACGCCCAGGCGGTCGCAGATCGCCATGGCGAGAAGGACGTCGCTCACGACGTGGCGTCCGGGCATACCCAGGGTGCAGGGCTCGCTCCAGCCGTCGGCAAAGGAGAGCTCGAAGCGGGGAAGCCCCCCGTCGTCGAGGGCGATGCCCCCGGCGCGGACGTCGTCGCACGGGCGGCCGCCGACATGGAGCACCTCGACGCCCGCAGGCGCAGCGTACTCGTCCTCTATCAGCGCGGCGAAGTCGTTGTCGCTCGTGAGGGCGAGACAGGGGCGTACGGCGCCCTGGGCCGAGGAGCTCGGCCGCATGCCCCCCACGATCTCCGCCTTGGCGCGGGCGATGCTCTCGCGCGAGCCCAGAAGGCCGATGTGGCTGGTGCCGACGTTGGTGATGAGGGCGACGGTCGGACGGGCGCAGGCAGCGAGGCGCGAGAGCTCGCCGGCGTGGTTCATGCCCATCTCCGCGACGACGACCTCATCGGAGGGGTCGGCCGAGAGGAGTGTGAGGGGCAGCCCGATGAGGTTGTTGAAGTTGCCGGCGGTGGCGTGCACCCGGAAGCGCGCGCGAAGCCCCGCGGCGAGCATGTCCTTGGTCGTGGTCTTGCCCACGGAGCCCGTCACGCCGACGACGGTCCACTGGGGGTTGAGGCGTCGCCACGCCCCCGCAAGGCGCAGGAGGAACTCCTCGCCGTCATCCCCCTCGGCGCGCAGCAGGGCACAGCCGTGGCGCTCGGCCGCCTCGGCGCAGCCCTTTGGGGCGGGACCGGTCAGCACGACGGTCGCCGCGCGCGCGAGCGCCTCGGACGCGAAGGCGTTGCCGTCGACGCGCTCCCCCGCAAACGCGACGAAGGCGACGCCTTCCGCCGCCTGGCGCGAGTCGAGCGTCACCGAGCGGACGACGCCGTCGCAAGGCCCGGCGACACGCGACGCCCCCGTCGCCTCAAGAATGTCTCGAACTGACATGCTCAGCATGTGTTCCTCCAAGTGGTTGGGATGCGTCACGAGCTGGGCTGCACGCCCATGTCGGACAGCGCCTCACCCATGATAGTCGAGAAGAGGGGCGCGGCCGAGGAGGTGGCCAGATAGGGCGTTCCGTTGAGTCCCACATAGACAAGGACCTCGGGGTCGTCCGCCGGGGCGAAGCCGATCAGGGAGCTGACGTAGCTGTAGGCCACGTAAGAGCCGCTCTCCCCGGCCTGCTCGCCCGTGCCGGTCTTGCCCGCAATGTCATAGCCGGCGACCTGGGCCCGCCTTGCCGTTCCCTCCTCGACGACCGTCCTCATGTAGTCGGTCACCCTGTCGCAGGTCTCCTTCGAGACGGACGCGCCCTTCGAGGGCCAGTCGACGCGCTGCCCCCCCTTGCTCACGAGGAAGTGGGGGGTGATGAGGGAGCCGTCGTTTGCGATGGAGCCGATGGCCTGCACCATCTGGACGAGGGGTATGGCGAGCGACTGGCCGAAGGACATCGACCCCAGTGACGCGCCGTCGTACTCGACGCGGGACTTCACCAGCCCGTCCACCTCGCCCGGGTAGTCGATGCCCGTCTTCTGGCCTATCTGGAAGCCGCTGACGCCCTGGGCGAAGGCGTCCGCGCCGATGCGCGTCTGGGCGACGGTGGCGATGCCGACGTTCGACGAGCGTCGCAGGATCTCCCGGAGGTCCATGTCCATGGTGTAGTCGCGCGAGTCATCGTCGCGAACCGTGTCGTCCCCCACCTCGACCGACGCGGGGACGGAGAAGACGTCGTCGTCACGGACGGAGCCCGACTCGAGGCCGATGGCCTCGGTCAGTATCTTGAAGATGGAGCCGGGCTCGAACGAGGACGAGACGGGCTTGAGGTTGAGGGCGCCCTCCTCGATGACGGAGGTGTCCGTGATGTCGAACAGCGGGGTCGAGCACGCGGCGAGGATCTCGCCCGTGGCGGGGTCGCTCACCATGACCGACCCGGAATCGGCATCGTAGTCGTCCACGCCCTGTCTGATGGTCTTCTCGGCGACCTCCTGGATCCCGATGTCGAGCGAGATGACGATGTCGGTGCCGTTCTGGGCCTCGGTCGTGGTCGTCGACGCACCGGCGATGGGCGTCCCACCGCTGCCGGTCTCGAAGATGACCTCGCCGTTGGTCCCCTTGAGAATGTCGTTGTAGTAGAGCTCGAGACCCGAGAGCCCGTCGCCGTCGGTGCCAACGATGCCCAGGACCTGCCCCCCCACGTTGCCGTAGGGATAGACGCGCTTGGTGTCGTCGAGGTAGTAGACTCCCTTGACCCCACGCTCCTTGAGACGGTCTTTGATGCTCGCGGCATCGTTGGTGTTGACCTGGCGTCTGATGTAGGAGAAGGTCGAGTTGCCCGTGAGGGAGTCCACGTAGCTCGAGGCGTCACCTCCCAGCACGTCCGCCATGATCGCGGCGGCGCCGTTGGGGTCGTTGACCTCCCGGGGATTGCAGTAGATGGTCTTGCAGTCCTGGCTCATGGCCAGGACGTTGCCGTTGCGGTCGTATATCGTTCCGCGCTTCGCCTGGACCACCACGACGTTCTGCCTGCGCGCGGCGGCGGCGGAGCGCAGGCTGTTGGCATCAACGACCTGGAGCCACACGAGCTTGGAGGCGCAGAGCAGCATGACGACGCCCATGAGGGCCATCACGGCGAGGGCCGCAGCGTCGAAGTCGGGTGCCATGCCGCGTCGTCGTGGGCCCAGACGGCGGCGAGGCGCCTCGTCATACGAAGCGCCCGGCACGTAATCCCGCTGGTAGCGGCTATGTTCGTCTTGGTGTCTCACGGCCTAAGAGTCTACAGCGTCACGGCGTTGGATCCGGCCTCTTGCACGCCCTGCGCATCATCTGCAGAAGCCTTCTGGGCCTCCTTCCACGCCGCGACCCCACCATCAGACGAATCGCCTGCGGCGTCGGCGTCCTGCTGGGCCCGTGACTGCTGGCCAGACGCCTGCGCCGCATCCCCGATGGTCACGCTGTCGGTCGACGTCGGGTAGACCATGCCGTAGTTCTGGGTGGCAATGCGGTCGATGCGCGTCGAGCTGGAGAGCACCGAGCGCTCTATCTTGAGGTCGCCGTTCAGAGCGCGCGCGTCGTCGATGCCCTCCTCGAGCGCCACGTTCTGCTGGAGGATACCAACCGTCGCGGATGTGAGGAGCACGCGACAGGCGCCAAGGGCCACGAATAGCGACGCGACGGCGACGAAGGCCCTGAGGCGCTGCACGAAGGCGCGCGAGACCCCCTCGCGCGCGCGGGCGTCGAGCCCGCCGCCTTCGACGACCTCGAAGGGTGCGCGCCCGCGATCTTGCCGAGGGTGCCTCCCCTCGACGACGTCGAGGTCAAAGGCCTCGGAACCCCAATAGCCCATCGTGCTTCCTCTCTAGGCGACAGGCACGGGGCCTGTCGTAGGTGGTGTGTTGGTAGTGCGTTTAAGCTGCATTCGGGTACGTTGTGCTTCGTTTGTGCCGCTATGCCCACGGCCTCGCGGCCGGATGAGCCGATCCCTTCGCCCTACGCACCCACCTCGGTGACGTCGAGCTTGACCGCCACGCGCATGAGCGCGCTTCTCGCCCGGGGGTTGCGCGCGACCTCGGCGTCGGACGCGACGAGGGGACGTCTCGTCCTGACATCGACTATCGGCACGTGACCGCAGGCGCACACCGGAAGGTCTGGCGGGCAGACGCAACCCTGCGAGAGTTCCGTGAAGACGTGCTTTACGATGCGGTCCTCGAGCGAGTGGTAGGAGATGACGCAGATCCTGCCGCCCGTGTTGGCCCAGCGGACGGCCGCCCTCAGGCCCTGGTCCAACGCATCGAGCTCGTGGTTCACCTCGATGCGCAGGGCCTGGAAGGTCTTGCGCGCGGGGTGGCCCCCGTGCCTGCGTCCTGCCGCCGGAATGGCCGCCTTTATGACCTCGACCAATTGGAGAGTGGTCTCGATCGGGGCCTTCTCGCGCGTGCGCACGATCTGTCGCGCGATGCGGGTGGCGTTCCTCTCGTCCCCGTATACGCGGAGGATCCGGGCGAGGTCTGCTTCGTTGTAGCTGTTGGTGACCTCTGCTGCGGTTAGGGTGTTGTCACCCGGACCCATGCGCATGTCGAGTGGGGCGTCCTCGTGGTAGGAGAAGCCCCTTTCTGGGATGTCGAGCTGGGGGGACGAGACTCCGATGTCGAAGAGGAAGCAGTCAACGCCGGGTACCTCCGCCTGGACCAGGAGGTCGTCAAGGGAGGCGAAGTTGCCCTTGAGGAAGCGTCTCCTCGCCGTGGGCAGCTCGCGCTCGAAGCGTGCGGAGGCGGCGTCGAGGGCCATGTCGTCCTGGTCGATGCCGAGCGAGAGCCCATCGGGCTGGATGCGCCTGGCCATCTCGAGCGTGTGGCCGGCCCCTCCCAGGGTGCAGTCGCAGACGGTCTCGCCCGGCCGGGGGTCGAGCTCGGCGATGACCTCGTCGATCATCACGGGTACGTGCCGATATTCGCTTGTCAAGCCGCCCACTCCCCTCGCCTAGCCGAACATCAGGTCCTCGAGGTCGTCGTCTGCCATCTCGCGGTCGAAGCGGTCGGCATCCCAGATCTCGAAGTGGTCGCCTGCCCCGACGACGGCGACCGCACGCTCGATGGAGCGCTTGGCGAGCTTCGTGGCGTCGAGCTTCCCGAGGGCCAGGCGGCCGGCCGAGTCAAGGTCGAGCGTGACCGTCGAGGCGAGAAGCTTCATCTGAAGCCTGACGTCCTTGGGGTTACGCGGATTGGGCTTGCCATCCTCGAAGAAGCTGGCGACCCAGGCCTGGTGGCTCTCGGGAGTGAAGCCATAGAGCGCGTCACCAACGGGGACGAGGCAGACCTGCTCGTCAAACTGCCTGCGGAAGGGGGCCGGAAGGGTCACGCGCTGCTTGGCATCCAAGTTGTGCCTGTAGGTGCCTGTCAGGTACATGTCCCCCCTCTCTTCCTCAGGGAGCCCCCCGTTGAAAACGTGAGTCCAACTATAGGGTCAAATCCCCCACTTCGCAACACTTAGCGACTTTTTCCGACACATCGAAGTTCCACTCCTCCCTGGTCGCCTCAGCCGAGAAGAAAGCACCCCAGATGTTGTGAGAACGTCCGTTCCTCACCACAAACGTCAAGGGGCGTCCGACTGACCAGATGTGTTCGAGTTGTGGATGCGCTTGGGGGGCGAGCGGGAACCTGCGGGCGCTCCGTCAGCGCGAATGCCGCCTGTCCGCCCGGGGATGCGCCGCGAGATAGGCCATGCGCACATGCGTCCGGTCCACGTGGGTGTAGAGCTGAGTGGTGGAGATGCTCGCGTGGCCCAGGAGCTCCTGGACCGCCCGCAGGTCCATGCCGCCCTCGAGCAAGTGCGTCGCATAGCTGTGACGCAGGCTGTGGGGATGCAGCCCCTCGATGCCCGTCAGGCGACCGTAGCGCTCGACGATGCCGAACACGGCCTGACGCGAGATCTTGGTGCCACGCGAACCCAAGAACACCGCAGGGCAGATGCGGGGCGGCTTCAGCAGGAGGGGACGCCAGTCTTCGAGGTAGCTTCCCAAAGCCCGTGCCGCGGTGCCCAGGATCGGGACGACGCGCTCCTTGGATCCCTTGCCCAGGATGCGCAGGACCTCATCGTCCAGGAGCACGTCGCGCAGCTCGAGGCTGCAGAGCTCGGAGACGCGAAGGCCGCAGCCATAGAGCACCTCGAGGATCGCCTTGTCACGGTAGAAGCGTGCGGCGCCGCTGTCGTCCGTCCCGCCGTCGGCCAGCGCACGGGGAGCCGGTCGGCACGCATCCTGGAAGGGTTCGTCCAGCAGGCGGAACACCTGCTCGTGCGAGAGCGTGTCAGGTAGGTGGAGCGCCTTCCTGGGCAAGGGGAGGTCGGCTGTCGGGTGGTTCTCCGTGATCTGCTCGGACACCATGAAGCGGTGGAACCCCTTGATGGCGGCAACGCTGCGCTGCACCGAGGAGGGGCTGAGCCCCCCCTCGGCCAGGGTCTCGAGATAGGCCTCTATGTCATGCCGGCTGACGGCATCGGGGTCGTCCGCGCCCCTCCCCCTGAGATGGGCGACGTAGCGGCCCAGGTCCCGACCATAGGCCTCGAGCGTGTTCGGGGAACTGCCCCTCTCGATGGCGAGATAGTTCAGGTACTCGTCCTTTGCCCTGGTCAGATCCACCGAAGCGTCCTCCGTAAGGGCCTGCTACGCGTCGAGCGCGGGGCTGATGTCGCGGCGGGCGCAACCGTCATGGCGCGCGATGGAGGCGCGGACGAACTCGCGGAAGAGCGGGGCCGGGTTGGTCGGGCGGCTCTTAAACTCGGGGTGCGCCTGGGACGCGACGAACCAGGGGTGGACGTCCTCGGGGAGCTCGACCATCTCGACGAGGCGCTCGTCGGGCGAGAGGCCGCCGATGACGAGCCCGGCCTCGGTGAGCTGCTTGCGGAAGGCGTTGTTGACCTCGAAGCGGTGGCGGTGACGCTCGTAGACGAGGCCCTCGCCGTAGGCCTCGAGCGCCAGCGGACCCGTGACCTTGCAGGGATAGGCGCCCAGGCGCATGGTGCCGCCCTTGTCAGTCACGTCCTCCTGGTCGGGCATGAGGTCTATGACCGGAAAGTCGCAGTCGGGCACGAACTCGGAGGAGTTGGCGCCAGGCATGCTGCAGACGTTGCGGGCGAACTCGCTGACGGCGACCTGCAGTCCCAGGCAGATGCCCAGGTACGGGATCTTCTGGGTGCGGGCACGGGTGGCCGAGAGGATCTTGCCCTCGACGCCGCGCTGTCCGAAGCCGCCCGGGACGAGAATGCCGTCGGCATCTCCCAGGACCTCGTCGACGTTGCCCTCGCAGAGCTCCTCGCCGTCCACGAGGGTGATGCTGACGTGGCGGCCATAGTAGACGCCCGAGTGGTGCAGCGCCTCGATGACGGAGAGGTAGGCATCGGGGAGCTGGACGTACTTGCCGACGACCTTGATCTCGACGGCGTCGTCCTGGTCGTTGGCTGCGTGCAGGGCGTCGGTGAAGGATGTCCACTCCCCCAGGTGGCTCTCGCGCGGATCGAGCCCGAGCTTCTGGCAGACCTTCACGTCAAAGCCCTGGGCAGCGAGATGGGCGGGCACGTCGTAGATCGAGGGGCAGTCGGAGTTCTCGAACACGCAGTCCTCGTCCACGTCGCAGAAGTGGGCGATCTTGGCGCGGATGGAGGCGTCGACCTCGTGGTCCGAGCGACACACAATGAAGTCCGGCTGGATGCCCATGGAGCGCAGCTCCTTGACGGAGTGCTGCGTCGGCTTGGTCTTGACCTCGTGGGCGGCAGCGATGTAGGGGACGAGGGAGCAGTGGATGACCAGGGTCTCCCCCGGCCCCTTGTCCTTGCGAAACTGGCGGATGGCCTCGACGAAGGACTGGCCCTCGATGTCGCCGATGGTGCCACCCAGCTCGGTGATCACGACATCGGCCTGGGTCTGCTCCTCGATGCGCAGGAAGCGGCTCTTGATCTCGTTGGTGACGTGCGGGATGACCTGCACGGTGCCGCCCAGGAAGTCACCCGCGCGCTCGCGCGAGATCAGGCTCTGGTAGATGAGGCCCGTGGTGAAGTTCGAGTTGCGCGTGAGGTTCTCGTCTATGAAGCGCTCGTAGTGGCCCAGGTCGAGGTCGGTCTCCTTGCCGTCCTCGGTGACGAAGACCTCGCCATGCTGAAACGGGCTCATGGTGCCGGGATCGACGTTGAGGTACGGGTCGGCCTTCTGCATCATGACCTTATAGCCGCGTGACTTCAGCAGGCGGCCGAGCGAGGCGGCCGTGATGCCCTTGCCGAGGGACGATACGACGCCGCCGGTCACGAAAATGTGTTTTGTCATGCGTGAGCCTTCCCGTAACGAGTCCGTGTGACTTCTCTACGGGACTCAATCATACGACCATCCTCATGCGTTCACATTTCGCCTACCGAATTTTTTGCGAGGCCGCTGCGGCGAGCATCTCGCGCGCGTGGTCGAGGGAGGTCTGCGTCTGGTCTCCCGAGAGCATGCGTGCGACCTCCTCCACGCGCTCGTCGCCGGAGATCTCCTCGATGGTCGTCTCAGGCACGGCGTCCCCCACCTTCGAGACCAGGTAGTGACGGTCCCCCACGACCGCGACCTGGGCGAGGTGCGTGACCACGATGACCTGGTGGCTTTGCGCGAGGTGCGAGAGGACCTGGGCGAGGGCCACGGCGGTCGCCCCGCCCACGCCGGCATCCACCTCGTCGAAGACGAGCGTGTCGATGCCATCCGCATCGCCGAGGACCACCTTGCAGGCAAGCATCACGCGGGACGCCTCGCCACCCGACGCGATGCGCCTGAGCGGGCGCGCCGTGAGGCCTGCGGCGGGACGATACATGAGCTCGATGCGACTGGGTCCCTGGCTCGACCACTGGGCCCGATCGAGGCGCTCCTGGCACACCTCCAGCTCGGCGGTTCCCATCTCGAGAAACGCCATCTGCTCGGTGACGGCGCGGGCGAGCCGGGGGGCGCTGTCCGCGCGCGCGGCGTCGAGGGCGTCGGCGGAGCGGGCGAGGTCCCGCTCCGCAGCGTCGAGGGCCTCCTGCGCCTGGCGGACGAGCCCCTCCCCATCGCGGGCCGCGTCGACGAGCTCCGCAGCCCACCGACGGTGGTCGAGGACGTCCTGGATGCGCGGGCCCCAGCTGCGCAGGAGCCCCTGGATCTGGGACATGCGCGCCTGCAGGCGGTCCAGGGTCTCGGGGTCGAAGTCGACGGAGTCCTCGTAGCGGCGCAGGTCGCCCGCGACGTCCTCGATGTCGATGAGCGAGCTCTCGAGCCGGTCGGCAAGGGAGGAGAGCCGCGTGTCGTACGATGCCGCCCCTCGCAGCAGGGCGATGGCTGACGAGAGCGCATCGGAGACTCCCTCGTCGCCCGAGAGGCCGTCGCGCGCGCCCCCTGCGGCGCGCAGCAGCGCCTCGGCATGCTCGGCCCGCGGGAGCGTCTCCTCGAGCTCCTCGTACTCACCCTCCCGCAGGCCCACCTCGTCGATGCGACGCAGGACGAAGGAAGCCTCGTCGAAGCGCTCGTCGGCACCGCGGCTCATCTCGCGGACGCGCTCGAGCTCTGCGGCGGCGGCCCGGGCGTGGGCAAGGCAGTCCTGGTAGGCCGCGAGCGGTACGGATGCGGCCTCGCCCGCCCAGGCGTCCAGGAGCTCGACGTGCGAGGCGACCTGCATCAGGCGCTGGTGCTCGTGCTGGCCGCAGAGGTCTATCGTCGAGCCCACGCCTTGGGCCAGCTCGCGCACGGAGGCCATGCGCCCATCGATCTCGACGCGCCCGCGGCCTTCGGCCTCGACCCTGCGTCGCACCACCACGCCCTCGGCATCCGACGCGGAGAGGAAGACGCGGCCCTCGACAACCAGCCCATCGGCACCCTCTCGCACGGCACTCGCGTCAGAGCGCTCGCCCATCAGGAGCTGTATGGACGAGAGGAGCGCGGACTTGCCCGCCCCCGTCTCCCCCGTCAGCACGGTGAGTCCTGGCGCGGGGGCTATGGTCGCGTCACGGATGAGGGCGACGTCCTGCACGTGCAGCTCGTCGATCATGGCTAGGCTTGCCCGTAGAAGACGCGCGAGACGGACTCGTAGAAGCTCTTGGAGCTGTGGTCCAGGAGGATGAGGTCGCCACGGCCGCGACGCACGGTGGCCCGCAGGCCCTTGCAATCGCCCAGGATGGGCTGGCCGTCGGCGAAGAACAGCCGCTGGACGTCGCGCTCGGGGTTGATCTTGATCTCGACGACGTCCGAGGGGGCCGTCAGGAAGGCGCGCGCCATGATGGTATGCGGCGCGACGGGCACGCACACCATGCCGGCGAACCCGGGGGTGACGATGGGCCCTCCGGCAGCGAGGGCATAGCCCGTCGAGCCGGTCGCGGTGGCCACCACGAAGCCGTCCCCACGGAGGCGGTCGATGTGATGGCCCGAGACCTCGACGTCGAAGACGATCATGTCCCCCTTGGCCCCATGGCCGAGGGAGAGGTCGTTCAGGGCGAAGCGGCGCTCCGTGACCAGCGTGCCGTCGCTCGCCTCGGCCTCCAGCTCGACGTCGAGCGTGGCCCGACGCGACGCGTGCATGCCCCCATCGAGCGCGTCGTCCACGGAGGCAAGGAGCTCATCCGGGCCACCGCAGGTCAGAAAGCCGAGATGGCCGTACGAGATGCCCATGACGGGGATCTCCGCATAGCCGACGATGCGTGCCGCACGCAGCAGCGTGCCGTCACCGCCCAGCGACACGACCAGGCCGACATCGGCGGCGTCGACGATGCGGTCGGGATAGCGCTTCTTGTCGTGGGCCCACCGTACCTCGACCCCCCTGCCCTCGAGGTGCTCTGCCAGAGCGCCTGCGCCCTCGACCGCCTCGGGCCGGGAGTAGTTGGGGACGAGAAGGACCTTCACGAACATCACTCCCTCGGGAGAGGCTTGCCGTTGTGGGAAGAGTGTATCACCACGCCCGCGCGACCACCTCCGCGAGGTCGAGGTCACGGCCTTGCCCCCCACGCTCCCCCAAGAGCAGGAACTCGCGGTTGCCCTTGTGCCCCGTGATGGGGCTGGGACAGGCGGCGACGGGGCCGAGCCCATGGCCCCGGAAGGCGGTGGCGACCGATTCGAGCGAGGCGAGCCACACGGCAGGGTCGCTCACCACGCCGCCCTCCCCCACCTCGTCACGGGCCGCCTCGAACTGGGGCTTGACGAGCGTCAGGAAGCGCCCGTCAGGTCGCAGGAGCTCAAGGACCGCCGGAAGCACCGTGCGGACCGACGTGAAGGAGACGTCGCACACCGCAAGGCCCATGGTCGAGCGGGTCTCGTCGTCGGGAAGGTCGACCACGTTGGTGCGCTCGCGAAGCGTCACGCGAGGGTCCCTGCGCAGACGCCAGTCGAACTGCGCGTATCCCACGTCAACGGCCAGCACGCTCTTGGCACCATGCCTGAGCAGGCAGTCCGTGAAGCCCCCCGTGGAGCAGCCCACATCCAGGCAGGAAAGCCCCCGAGGGTCCACGTGGAACGCCGCGAGGGCGTGCTCGAGCTTGAGGGCCCCACGTCCCACATAGGGAAGATGACCCCTGACGTGCAGGGCCAACCCAGGCCTCACCTGCTCTCCCGGTGAGGTGAGGCGACGACCGCTCGTGGATACGTCTCCGGCCATGACCGCGCGGAGCGCCTCGTCGGCCGAGGCAAAGAGCCCCTGGTCGACGAGCTCCTCGTCCAGGCGGTGACGACGCACCATGCTAGGCGTCTTCGCCTTGGGCCGTATCGAGGATGGCTGGCATCGGCTTCGCCGCCTCGGCGCCGCCGGCGTCCGGACCGGTCGACTCGAGGCGCAACCTCGCCTCCTCCTCGGGCGTGAAGTCGACCGCGTCGACCAGGCCAACTCCCCTGGAGCCGATGGCCACGGCCTCGTCGTAGAGGTCGAGGGAGCGCTCGAGCGAGATGCCCTTGTCGCGGACGAGGTCGACGATCTCGTCGAGCCTGTCATTGACCTGCTGGAACGTCTTGTATGCGGAGGTGTCGGGCTTGGCCATGCGCTAATCCCCCACCTGCTCGGGCTCCGCGCAGGCGGCCTCCTCGGCCAGCTGGGCGCGGGCGGAGGAGATGACGTCCTCGCCCAGCTCGAGCCGGGCGGCGACGCGGCCGAGCAGGCCGTTGACGAAGCGTGAGGACTCAGCGGTGCCGTACGCCTTCGCAAGCTCCACGCACTCGTCGATCGCGATGGGCGTGGCGACCTCGTCGACCTCGAGCATCTCGTAGAGGGCGAGGCGCAGGAGGTTGCGGTCCACGGACGGCATGCGCGAGATGCTCCAGTTGGAGGAGGTGACCGCGATGATGGCGTCGAGGTCGGTGCGCATGTCGTCGACACCGCGGGCGAGCGACTCGCCAAACGGGTCGAGCGGCCCCTGGGTGAGCGCGTAGTCACCCTCGAGGACCTCGAACACGCTGCGGCCGGTCGCCTCCGCCTGGAAGAGGAGCTGCAGGGCCTGACTACGGGCAAGCGTGCGCCCGCCGAAGTGTGACGTTTCGGACACCCGGGTTACTCCTTGGGAAAGACGAGGCTGTCGATGCAGACGTCGACGGCACCGACCTCGACGCCGATCTGCTCGCTGACGGCATCGGAGACGGCGCCGCGTACGGCTGCAGCGAGCTTGGTGAAGGGGTAGCCGTAGAAGACGGCGAGGTGGACGACGACCCTAAGCTTTCCGTCCTCGACACGGGACTCGACGGCCGCCTCGGGGGAGACGGAACGGCTCGTGAAGACGGAGACGAGGCTGGAGGCGATGTCGTTGCCGCCGACGCGCACGACGCCCTCGACCTCCTCGACCGCCATCGTGACGACCTGCGAGACGACTCGCCGGGAAACGCCTATGCCAGAGATGAACAGTTCGGTTTCGCCCATGGGTATCCTTTCGCGACGGTGCGGACGCACCTGGACAAACGTGACACGAGCGTGACGATTGCACCGATTATAGGCCTTGGGAGGAAGCGGTGGCCTATAGAAGGGCCCGCGTAGCACCGGAAGCGCAACGTGGGTCTCCGACACATGTGGCCGCGCACTAGGCGCGCTAGACGCGCGAGACGAACTTGCCGGTGCGGGTGTCGACCTTGACGACCTCGCCCTCGTTGAGGTACATGGGGACCTGGATGGTCGCGCCGGTCTCGATGGTGGCGGGCTTGGTGCCGCCCTGGACCGTGTCGCCCTTGAAGCCTGGGTCGGTCTGAGTGATGGCGACCTCGATGAACATGGGGGGGTTCACGCCCAGAAGCTCGGCATCGGCATAGAGGAGCTGGCAGTTGTCGTTCTCCTTGAGCCACTGCTCGTTGTCGCCGATGAAGTCGGCGGAAACGGGGATCTGCTCGAAGGTCTCGTTGTCCATGAAGTAGTAGGCGGCGCCATCGTTGTAGAGGTACTGCATCTCACGGGTGATGAGCTGGACGTTCTCGAACTTGGTGCCGGCGTTGCAGGTCTGGTCGATGGTACGGCCGTTCTGCAGGTTCTTGATCTTGTAGCGGACGAACGCGCCGCCCTTACCAGGCTTGACGTGCTGGAACTCGACGATGGTGAAGTACTTGCCGTCGATCTTGAGGCCCATGCCGTTCTTGAAGTCAGCAGTAGAGATGGTTGCCACGAGAAGCTCGCTTTCTATTGGTTGCCCCATCGGGGCACGAGACATGCGTCCGCATTGTACAGCAGCAAAATCGCCCTCCACCTGCCGGGAAGGGCGATTCACATACAGCACAGCGTTGCAGGTGAGCGGCACGTGCATCGCCCTGCGCGTGATGTGGGCCACGGCATGGCCCGATGCGCCAGATCCGATGCGTTGGGCTTGTCGGCCTTCCCCCAGACCGTCAGAAGCGGGCACCGACGCCAGAAGTGCGTACCGTCGTTTCGAACGCCCTCGAACGCCTGACATGCCGGAAGTGCGTACCGACGCCAGAAGTGTGTACCGATGCTCACTTCTGGCGAAACTGCCAGGCTGTCTACCTGCGAATGCTTTGAGCGACTTGCATCTTTTGGGCTCACAATCTCCGCCGGGACCCAAAAAAGTACACACTTCTGGCCCGGGTACACACTTCCGGCAGACGTGCCGCGCACCAGGGGCGCGCCGCCCCGCGCACACAGCACCGCCCCGCCCCGCGTACAGTCCGCCCGCGCGCAGGGTCTAGCGCTTGAAGGGCGAGGCGAGCACGTGACCTATGCGCGCAAGTCCGGCTCCAACCACCTCGATGAAGCTCGCCGACCTGACCATGCGCTCGGCACCCACGTACTCGCGCACCGCCCGCAACGTCGCCTTGTTGTCGCGCGTCGAGAAGGTGAAGTGGCCGCTTTCCCTCGTGAAGATGGCAAAGCGCGTGACCCTCTTGCCAAAGACCACCGACGCGCTGACGTGGTCCACCTCGTCCCAGGGGATCTGGATGTAATCCTGCGGGTTCTTCTCGTTGTAGAACTCGAAGGCCCTGTCGCCCACCAGGACGTCCCCATACGTGGAGAGTCCCTGCAGGGAGGTAGCCTTGCAGTTGTAGTCGACTTTCGTGTTCTGTGACTGGGCCATGCGCTCCCCCAACGTGACGGCTTCCATGTGATGAGCCGCACCCCAGGGCGGGGCGCGGCTCGAAAGGCCATGCGGCTCTCGACCTCTGGTACCTACGGCTTACATGAAGCCCAGAAGACGGCCGACGACGCCAAGGGCGAACAGGCCCAGGATGATGGCGATTGGCGAGACCTTCTTCTTGAGGAGCCAGCAGCAGAACAGCGTGAGGCACACGGCGGCGAGGCCGGGGATCAGCTGGTCGAGGTTCTGCTGGAGCGTGGTCACCTTGGTCGCGTCCAGGCCGGCGGCGCCCAGGGAGGAGTACTGCGTGAGCGCCTCCTTGATGCCCTCGGCACCGGAAGGCAGGTTGGTCCAGTCGATGTAGGCACCCGCCTGCTGCGGGATCTGGGAGACGATCGGGGTGAACGAGATGGAGACCCAACGCTCGACGAGTGCGCCGATGATGAACATGCCGAGGATGGAAGCGCCCTCGGTGATCTTGCCGAGCAGGCCACCGGAGAGGTCCTTGGTGATGGAGGTGCCGACCTTGTAGCCAAACTCCTGCGTGTACCACAGGAAGGCGAGACGGATGACGTTCCAGAGCACGAAGAACAGGATCGGGCCGACGATGGAGCCGCCCAGCGCGAGGGACGCGCCGAGGGCGCCGAGGATCGGGCGGACGGTGAACCAGAACACGGGGTCGCCGACGCCGGCAAGCGGTCCCATCATGCCGACCTTGACGCCCTGGATGGCAACGTCGTCGATGGGGGCACCGTTAGCGCGCTCCTCCTCCATCGCCAGCGTGACGCCGATGACGGGTGCGGAGACGTACGGGTGGGTGTTGTAGAACTCGAGGTGGCGCTTGAGCGCCTCCTTCTGGTCCTCGGGATCCTTGTAGAGCTCCTTGATGGCGGGAATCATGGAGTAGCACCATCCGCCGTTCTGCATGCGCTCGTAGTTCCAGGAGCCCTGCAGGTACTGGTGACGGTTGCAGACTGCACGACGCGTTTTCTCGGAAAGCTTGATCTGATCTGCCATGGTATTCACACTCCTTTGCGGCCTAGTAGGTATCCAGGATGTCGCCCAGCGGGTCCCCGGAGCCACCGGCGCCGTTGCCGTTCGAGGCAAGCTCCTTGAGGCCGAGGTAGATGAGGGCGAGGCACACGCCGATGACGCCGAGCGCGATGAGCGTGAGGCTCTTGAGGGCAGCAAGCACGAAGCCCAGGGCGAAGAACGGCCAGACCTCCTTGGTCGCCATCATGTTGATGACCATGGCGTAGCCGACTGCGGCGACCATGCCGCCGCCGACGGCCATGCCGCCGGAGAGCCAGGCTGGCATGGCGGAGAGGGCGGAGGTCACTGCCTCGGAGGGCACGAAGCAGAGGGCCGCGGCCGGAATGGCGATGCGCAGGCCCTGCATGGCGATGGCGGCAACCTGCCAGCGCTCGATGCCGGCCATGTCGCCCCGCTCGGCGCAGGCGTCCATGGCATGCACGATGGCGGTGGCGATCGTGCGGCAGACCATGGTCAGGAAGAGGCCTGCCACGGACAGGGGGATGGCAAGCGCGATGGAGGTGCTGACGGCGGTCTGGGGATCGCCGCCACTGCCCAGCGCCAGGACCATCAGGATGGACGAGGCGACGGAGGCCAGGGCCGCGTCCGGCGCCACGGCGGCGCCGATGTTGGCCCAGCCGAGGGCGATCATCTGCAGGGAGCCACCCAGGAGGATGCCCTCCGCGGGATGTCCGGTAACGATACCGATAAGGGTGCATGCAACGAGGGGCTGGTGGAACTGCCACTCGTCGAGGATGCCCTCCATGCCCGCGAAGAACGCGACGATGATGATGAGCACGACAGAGATCGGTGACATTGTTCCCTCCTTTTCCTATCTCGGGGCTACTGAGCTGCGAGCTCTTCCTTAGCCTTCTTAATCAGTGAGTCGAAGTTTTCGGCCTTGTCGGCGGGGACCTTGCGGACGTCGAACGTCACGCCTTCTGCCTTGATCTTCTCGAGCGTGTCGACGTCGTCCTGGTCCATGGCGAGCGCCTGGGTGACGACGACCTTGCCGACCGAGTGCGCCATGGAGCCGAGGTTGAGCTCCTTCACGGGCACGCCGCCCTCGATGGCGCGCAGGGCGTCCTGCGGGGTCTCGAACAGGAGCATCGCCTTCGTGTCACCAAAGCGCACGTCATGTGCGACCTCGATGATCTTGGAGACGGGCACGACGTGCACCTTGACTCCTGGAGGGGCCGCCTGGACGATCATGGTCTTGCGCAGCTCGTCGCCGGCGACGCCGTCGGAGCAGACGATGATGCGGTCGGGTCCGGTCATCTTGGTCCAGGTCGTGGCGACCTGGCCGTGCAGGAGACGCGTGTCGACACGGGCGAGGACGACCTTGAGCTGGCCGTCGCCGAGGACGGTACCTTCGGGAATCGCTGCCGTGCGCGACGCGGGAACGGCGGGTGCGGGGGCCGCGGCCTCCGCAGGCTGGAGCGACTCGGGCTTGACCTTCACGCCATCCTTGGCCTCGGAGTAGATCTCCTGTGCCACGGCGGCCGCAGTGTCAGCGCCAAGGCGCGACCCATAGGCGGAGACAAGCATCGGCAGGCTCAGGCCGGTGACGGCGACCCAATCCTGCTTGCCCTCCTCCTCGAGGATGCGTGAAATCTGGTTGAACGGGGTGCCACCCCACAGGTCGACGAGGAACAGGACGTGTTCCTGGTCGTCGAAGGTGGCCACGGCATCGAGCAGCTTCTGGTGCATGTCGTCGGGACCCATGTCGGGGGTGAGCACGACTGCCGCAACGTTCTCCTGCGGCCCGAAAATCATGCCGCCCGACTCCATGATGCCTTCGGCGAACTTGCCATGGCTTGCCAGGACGATACTGACCATTCAACTTCCTCCTAACTCTCTCTCGCTAGCTCCTACAGGACCGGAGTGACCGAGCCGTCCTACACGTTTACTGCGCAGGTCCTACACGGACGCTCCACAACTCCATAAGTATAGGCGTCTTACGAAGCTTTAATCAAGAGTCGCGTTGGATGTGTCCCCACGGGACGGGCCTTCTTCGTGGTCCCCCCAACACGACAGAACCCGGAATGAAAGTTCATTCCGGGTTCAAAGTCAGGGGCTCGGCTTACCTGCGACCATCGCGCGAGCGCACGACCGATCCTTTAAGACCGTTCCCGCTAGTCGCGCATGCGCTTCGCATATGCCCAGGCAAGGCCGATGAGCGACACGCCCGCAAGCGCCAGGATGCCGGGAAGCTCCGGTCCCTCGCCGGTCGCAGGCAGCACTCTCCCCTGATGCCTTGGGGAGCGAGGCTTGGAGTCCGGGGAGGGAGGCACGGGCGAAGGATCCGCCTTGGGCGTGTGGGCGTTGGTGATGACGAAATTGCCCGAAGCCTGCTCTTTGACCGAAGAGGTATAGCCGTCGGGCACCGAGGCCTCTTCCACCGTGTAGGAGACCTTGTGCCCTCCCTGGTACTCGGCAAGCCCCGTCCAGGTCGACGTCCAACCGTTGGCGGAGGAGAGCTCGACCGCGCCTCCCTGCGCCACGCCGTCGGCATAGAGCTGCGCCATGACGCTTGCCGGACGGATTCCGTCCTTGTCATTGCCGTCGTTCCAGGTCTTGGAGACGGTGACATCGACCGTGCCCGGTACATGCGTGTTGGTGATATCGAAGCCGGCGACGGTGGTCGTATATCCCTCAACCGCATCTTCGGTGACCGTGTAGTCAATGGCCTGACCGGCCTTGTTCTTGGTCATGCCGGTGAAGCTGTAGGCCCATCCGTCGGCTTCCGTCACCTGCTTCTCGGCGACCTTCTGCCCGTCGGCGAGAAGGTTCACGGTGATGCTTTGCGGACGCATGCCGTCCTGATTGCCGGCGTCGTCCCACGTCTTGGTACCTGAGATGTCCGTTGTCTCGGGAACATGCGTGTTGGTGATGGTGAAGCCGTTCGTGGCATCCCCTGCGGTGACCGAGGTGTATCCGGTAGGAACATCCGTTTCCTCTACCGTATAGGCGATGTCCGCACCCGCCTCTTTTTCGTTGAGATTCGTCCAGGTATGAGTCCAGCCGCTCGCCGCGTCCACGGCAACCGGCGCTCCCAGGGCAACCCCGTTGGCATAGAGCTGCAGCTGGACGGATGTCGGGCGGATTCCGTCGGCATCCGTACCGTCGTCCCATGCCTTGGTAGCGGTGACCGAGGTCTTACCTGGCGTGTGAGAGTTGGTGATGTCGTAGCCGTTGATCACGGTCGCATAGTCGGCAACGGCGTTTTCCGTGATTTGATAGCTGAACTCGTGTCCGTCCACCGAATCGTACTGAGCGAGACCCGAGAAGCTATAGGCCCACGTACCCGAAGCATCGGGCGTGACCGTCTTGGAATCGATCGGCGTGCCGTCCCGGAGCAAGTTGACGGTAATGGAGGCAGGGCGCGCGCCGTCGCGGTCGTTGTCGTCGTCCCAGGTCTTCACGCCTGAGACATCCACCTTGGCCTTCTGGTTGTACATGGTGATGACTTGCCCGGAACCCTGGCTCGTCACCGTGACCGCCTCGGAGTTTGCCGAGGTCGTATGATCGGCATCGTTGGGATGCGCCTCGTCGACGGTCACGTCGGGATATCCGTTGGCGTGCGAGACCTCCACGAAGCGGTACATCATGCCGCCGGTGAGGCCTTTGACCTGGATGGCACCATTATTGGCATCGGGCGTGAGAGTGCCGTCAGGGTTGAGGGAGCCCACGTCGAGCATGGAAGCATCCACTGCGACATCCGTCCAGCTCGTTCCGCCATCATCCGAGGACTGGAGTTTGAAGGAGAAACCGGTGGAGAGAGCCGCACCGCTTTCCTTGTCGGTCTTGAGCATCTTGACAGTCAGAGGATCTGCCGGCGCATCGATGGCGGCGCTCGAAGGAGTCAAGGTAGCCGTACCGGTTGCCGTACTCGAACCCTGATCGCTTGTCATTTCAACGGTGCCCGTCTTATCGGTCGGCGTGTTTACAACCGGATGGACGACCCGAACACGTACGGAAATATTTTGCAGAGCCTTCCCCGCATATATTTGATTGATCTTTCCTATTGTTGCAGAAGAAACGTTTCCGAAGATGTCTGGATAGTTATTCTTGAGAAGGTTTCCCATGCCTCCTGCATCTGCAACGCCGGCGAGGTCATCGTATTTAGGTCCGGCAGGATCGTTCATGTCCCACCACTTCAGCATGAAGGTATAGCTGCCGTCGTGGTTGTCATACATGCAGTACTGACCATTCTGCAAAGCAGCTTTGACATCGCTCTTGCTTTTTGTCCCCTGGTCAACCTTGGTGAGGAAGGTATTCTCTGGAAGGTACTGCCCATACCAACCGGATAATACTTCTCCTTGGTCGTTGATTCCTGAAAATTCAGACCAACTCCTGGCTAGTTCCGGCTCGGCTGCACAATCGGCAAAGGTGCTCTCTACATAGACCCCGGTAAGCGAATTAGGACTATAGGCTCCATTGTGCTCTAGCATATAGGGCATACGGAAATGATATCCGTCTATAGCACGCGCATCATTGAACACCTTTATGTCCCAATCCATGCTTTGATTGGTGGTCAGATCGGATCTAATGGAAAGTGCGGTATTTGTCGCTCCGACGGCTTTGGCAATAACGTAGTATTTCTCATGGGCGGCATAGAGAGTGTCTTTACCAAGTACTCCCTGAGAAAGAGCACGCTCGCCCAGTGTCATCGTATGCCCTAGCTCATCTCGATAATGTGTTATTCCGCCAGTTTGAAGGGTTATCTCGAATTTTTTAATACTGTGGTTTTTGAGGTAGTCCCCGCTGAACTTGAGCACGAATTTACCGTCGGTGTACTCAAAAGTACCCAACTGATTATTGTCACCATCAAGCAAGGGACGGGGAGCGAAATTCAGGCCTCGTCCAACCGATGCTGGAATCGTCAACGTATCCCCATCCTGGATGGCGTCGCTGCCGTCATAAGCAACTTTCGCTTCGAGCTTGAGCGACGAGACCTTCTGGCCCTCGCAAATCGCATTGCTGAACGCGGCCGGATCCGTCTTGGGCGAAGCTTCCGAGCTCAGCGAGTACTCGATCTCCGCATCGCCGTGCGTGGTGTCGATGATCTTGAAGGACTGGATGGTCACGTCATCCAGGCTGAGCTCTTGGGCAAGGGCGCTTCGCGTGTCCAGCCCCACCAAGAGGGCCAGGGTGGCCAGCAGCGTCACCGCCAGCATGGCCACCCTGGCCCTTCTTATCCTTCCGACCACTGTCGATACCGATTCCATAGGCAGCCCCTTTTGTAGAGTTGTTACGTCATGTATAGCGATACCACAGAAGGGGGGGGGGGACAAGGGTCTTTTCAGGAAACGCCAGCAGACGGTTGGATCGAGGCGTAGCGGGATGACCGGCGACCTCGTCCTCATGTCGCGCATAACGTTCGCGAACCCACCCGAACGTGCCACGGGCGACCTTCGACAAAGCGGACGCTGATGAGCAGCGTTTTCTACATATCAGCAGCCGACGACGCGCAGCTCGTGGGACGCATGGGTGAAGGGTCGGTAGCCCTCCTCGCTCACCAGCCCGCAGTCCTCCAGGCGGATGCCGAACTTTCCCGGCAGGTAGATGCCTGGCTCGATGGTGACGACCGACCCTGCGGGAATCTCCTTGTCGTACAGGCGCCCGAAGCCCGGGAGCTCGTGGATCTCCAGCCCGACGCCGTGGCCCAGCCCGTGCTTGAAGTAGTCGCCATAGCCGGCGTCCGAGATGACGTCGACGGCGATCTGATGGATGTCCCGGCCGATGCAGCCGGCTTTGGCAGCTGCGGCGCAGGCCTCGTGGGCCTTGCGGACCACCTCGTAGACATGGCGCTGCTCCTGCGAGGGCTCGCCCACGCACACGGTGCGGGTCATGTCGGAGTGGTAGTCGCGATAGCCGGCCCCGTAGTCCATCACGATGAGGTCGCCCCTCTGGACGACGGTCTCTCCCGGCTGCGCGTGGGGGTTGGCGCCATTGGCACCCGTCGCGATGATGGAGGGGAACGACAGGGCGTCGGCACCGTTGGCGAACATGTAGCTCTCGAGCTCCAGGCGGATCTGCTGCTCGGTCAGTCCTGGACGGATGTAGCCGCAGATGTGCTCGAAGGCGGCGTCGGTGATGCCCTGCGCATGACGCATGAGCTCGATCTCCTCGGAATCCTTCACGATGCGCAGGGTGGCCACGTCGCCATGCAGGCGTGGCATCAGGCACGCAACGGAGGCGCTGGAGCAGGCCGCGTTGAAGGCATCGAAGAAGGCCAGGTCACAACTGTCCTCCACCGCAACCACCCGAGAGCGTGTCTCCACGACGCGCTCGGCCGCCCAGTCGGCGGGATCGATGACGTCCATGTCGATCTGCCAGCAGGTGTCCTCGCCCAGGCGGTCCTGGAAGGTGCCGAAGTAGCGCGAGTCGGTGTGCAGCCAGAGCCTGTCCCCCGTGACGAAGGCCGTGTGGGCGACCTCGTCGTCGAAGGTGCGTTCGGCGCCGGTGAGCCAGCGAAGGTCGGCGTTGTTGCGCAGGACGGCGGCATCATAGCCCCTCTCGGCCATGAGGCTCCTCAGCCTCTCGACGCGCCGTGCGCAGGCATCTGCCTCTGCCATGTGAACTCCTTTCGTCGTATGGGTTGCGCCATCAGGCGCCGGTTGCGTGGGCCTGGCACCAGGCCCCGGCGTGCTCCGCCAGAAGCCCGTCGTCCACGGTCGTCATGCGCACGCGCCCAAGTGCGTTGGGGACCGCCAGCAGGAAGCGGTTGGTGCGCAGGAAGCGCTCCTCCTTGAGCGCGGCCACCAGCCGATCGGGTTCGACGTCACAGCGGGCGTAGCCCAAGCCCAGCATGTCCAGGAGTTCGTCCTGGGCGAGGACGTCGTCGACGGGCAGCCTGCCCAGCCCTGCCGATATGCGCGCGGCGAAGCGCAGCGCCTCTGCCATCAGGATCGACTCCCTGACGGAGCCCTGCGTGAGGCGGTCGAGGGCCCGCGTGAAGGTCTGCCCGTACTCCAGGGACTGACGGATGGCCAGGGCCGTGGAGGTGGCCAGGTGGCCGCGGGACTTGAGCGCCGAGACGGCAGCCTCCCCCACGAGGTCCACGTCGCCGCCCATGACGTCGGATGCCTTGTCCCAGAGCGTCGAGAAGGACTTCTCCGACTCTGCGACGGCCGTCGCGACCATCAGGGCACGGGCGCAGGCCGCATGCTCGCCGTCGGTCGAGAGGTCCATGACCTCGGGGTCGCAGATGAGGTAGCGAGTCGCGGCGCGCAGGCCCGCCATCTGGCTTCTGCCCGCGACGTCGAGGGCACGGGGGGTGCAGGGGACCTCGACCATGGCGCGCAGGTCCAGGGGCACCGAGACGAGCGGTACTCCCCCGCACCAGGCCGCGGCCGCATGCGCGCAGAGCGAGAGCGCGTCGACGTCACCGATGGCGCAGACGAGGTCATCGGAGGTGATGTGGGCGCCCGCGAGGCCATGGAGCAGGTCCGAGAGCGCGGGGAGCGTGCGGGCGGGCGCCTGGGAGGGACAGGCGAGGGGATGCACGAGGAAGCCGGCGTCCGTCAGCTGGCGGCGGACGCGCTCGGCAAGGCCCTCCCCCACCCCTGCGGCCACGACGAGGGCGGCGTCCTGGGGGCGCCCGACGGCGGACTTCAGGATGGGCCCCATCTGCTCGACCGCGCCGGGGCCGAAGCGCGCGTCACAGGAGCCCCCGGGGACGGCGACCCACTGCCTCACCAGGGGCTGCGGCCCCGTCTCGGCGCCGTTTCCCAGCTCTTCGCTCATAGCAGGCCCTTCTCCCACAGCAGCTGGCCCGCCTCGGCGGCCACCTGCTCGAACGTCTTGTCCCTGATGTCGATCCGCAGGTCGCACTCGCGCTCGTAGAGCGGGCGGCGCAGGCGGTAGAGCCTGCTGGCACAGGCCTCGTCCACGAAGTCCGGACGCAGCTCGGGGTGCTGGATCTGCCTGAGCGAGTCCGAGAGCGCCCCGTCGAGGAAGACAATGGATCCCATCCGGTGCATGAGGGCGCAGCTCTCCTCGCCCTCGACGATGCCACCGCCACAGCTTACGAGCAGGGACTTGCGCTGCGCGAGCTTGCGCAGTTCCCTGGCCTCGTAGCGACGAAAGGACGCCTCCCCCTCCTCGGAGAAGATCTCGCACACGGTCTTCCCGACGGAACGCTCGACCATGCGGTCCACGTCCACGTAGCCGCGATGGAACAGGCGGCCGAGGTTGCGCGCGAGGGTCGACTTCCCCGCGCCGAGGAAGCCAACGAAGAAGATATGGTCGCATCCCTCGTGGATGACGTATCCGCCGCTTTTCTCAACCATCGACAACCCAAGAGCCAGACCTAGTGGACCGACCCATAGTAGCGCATGTGCGCTACCTCTCGCCCTCGAAGCGGTGCGCGCCCAGGACGCGGCGCTCGAGGAGGCGCAGCGGCCTGGCATACCAGAGGTCGCGGCGCGTCTGGGGGCGCACCAGGATCGCGCGGACGTCGGCGAGCCTCGCGGCCAGGACGTCCGTGAAGACCTGGTCGCCCACGAGGACGGCCTCCCCGCGCGAGACGCCCATCTTCCTCAGGGCCACCCAGACGGAGAAGGGGGCGGGCTTGAAGGCGCACGCCACGGCCTGCGAGCCCAGGAGGCGTGCGGAGCGCGTGACCTCACGCACGTGGATGTTGTTCGACACCACGCAGGTCGAGATGCCCGCCGCGTGGACCTCGGCAATCCAGTCGAGCACCTCCTGCGGCGCCTGGGAGGAGTCGAGGGGAACGCAGGTGTTGTCACGGTCGAGAAGGACGCAGCGCACACCGGCGGAGACGAGGTCCGCCACGGGGATCAGCGCGACGCGCGCGACGTAGCGCTCTGCCGCAAGCGCACCCACGGCCTCAGGCCCCCGTGGAGTTCGCGATGGCGCTCTGGTGGTCCTCGTAGCTCTCCGAGAAGATGTGCTCGCTGTCCGTGATCCAGAAGTAGTAGTAGCCGGTGTCGGCGGGATTGAGCGCCGCCTGGACTGAGGCGAGGCTGGGCGCGCAGATGGGCGTGGGAGTCAGCCCCTTGTGGAGGTAGGTGTTGTAGGGGCTGTCCGTCTTGAGGTCATCCGCCGTGACCGCAGCCCCCGTGACGTAGCCCATGGTCGCATCGCTCTGGAGCGCCATGTCCGCCTTCATGCGGTTGTACATGACCGAGGCGATCTTGTAGCGGTCGTCGTCGTTGAGCGCCTCCTTCTCGATGATGGAGGCGAGCTTGAGGATGTCGTAGTCGCTCATGCTGACGCCGTAGCGATCCCGGATGGAGGCCTTGGCGCTCCCGAGGTCGAGCGAGAGGACGTTGGCACGGTACTGGTCGAGCATGGCCCTGATGACGGTATCGGCCGTGACCTCTCCGCCGCCCAGGTCATAGGTGCTGGGATAGAGGAACCCCTCCAGGGAGTCGTCCTGCGCGTCCGCGAGGAAGGGGTAGTCGCCCGCGTAGTTAGAGGCCTTGGCCTGGGCGAGGAACTCCTCCGAGGATATCCCCAGCGCATCCTGGACGACTGCGGCCGTCCTTGTGAGCGTGAGGCCCTCTGCCACCGTCACCCGCGACGACGAGGAGTTGGGGCCCGAGACGAGCGTGCGCACGAGCTCCCTGACGTTCCCTCCCGTGATGAGGTCGTAGGTGCCGCTCTTCATGGAGGACTCGGCACCCTGTGCCTGGACCTCCTTGAGGAAGGCCGTCTGGTCGCCGATGATGCCCGCGTCCTGCAGGATCTGGGCGACTGCGGAGGCTCCGGAACCCTCGGGGATGTTGACGGTCACCTGACGGCCGGCCGGCACGGGCTCGGTGCCAGAGCCAGAGGGCGGCAGCAGGCGAGGGGCGAGCGCTATGGCGGCGACGGCGAGAAGGGCCACGACGGCGAGGGAGCCGAGGGCGAGGGGCAGAGCGCCTCGGCGGCGGCGCGGGAGCGCATGGCCGCCACGGGAGTGCGACCCGCCCGCATGCGCGGAGGCGCGACGGGTCATCTGTGCGGTACGCGAGGAGACGCCGCCCTTGACCGCGCTGTGCCTGACAACCCCGGACGCCTTGCTCCCCTGACGTGCCCCGTAGGGGGTGGGGCGCGAGTTTCCCCTCGTGCTTCTCTCGTCCATGTCTATGCCTTTCTGGCGTCAAGCCATGCCTGCAGGAAGAGCGAGGCTGCGACCATGTCGACGCGGCCACGCATGTCCCTCTCGCTGTAGCCCTCCTCGCGCAGGATGCGCTTCGCCTCTTGGGAGGAGAGCCGCTCGTCGGCGAACTCCAGCGGAAGGTCGCAGGACGTCGCGATCCGGCGCGCCTGTCCCATCACCCTGTCGGCCTGGGGGCCATCCTCGCCCGCCATGGTCAGCGGCCTTCCGCAGACCAGCACATCAGGCTCGTAGTCCTCCAGGATGCGACGGAACGTGCGCGAGCAGGAGAGGACCTCCTGTGCCGGCAGCACCCTCACGGGCGAGGCGACGGCGCCGCTGGCATCGCTCGCCGCAATGCCCACCCGCACCTCCCCTATGTCAAGGGCCAAGGCCCTCACCAGGCCGCCTACGCCCCCAGGAGGCGCCCGGCCTCCTCGAGTGCGGCATCGATGCCGGAGGGATCCGAGCCCCCCGCCTGCGCCATGGCCGGCTTGCCACCGCCCCTGCCTCCGACCAGGCCGGCGACGGAGCGGATGATGTCTCCGGCCGAGAAGCCCGCAGAGACGGCGCCATCGGTGCCTGCGGCAAGGAGGCCAACCTTGCCGTCGGACTCCGAGGCGAGCACGCAGGCGCAGTCGACGCCAAGGCGGTCGCGGACGCTGTCCCAGGCGCTCCTGAGCTCCTTGCCCGAGACGCCATCCAGGCGGGCGAGCACGAGGCGGTAGGCACCCCGGTCGATGGCGGAGGCAATGGCGTCGGCGACGGCGTTCGACGAGCCCCCCGTAAGGGCAGCCCTGAGCTTGTGCTCGGTCTCGGCCTTCTCGGCCTTGAGCTGCTCGACGCGCGCCGCCACGTCGGAGGGGCGGCACCTGAGGCCGGCGGCGACCTGGTCGATCTGGGCAAGGCGCTCGTCCAGGTACTCGATGGCCCCCATGGAGGTGACGGCCTCGAGGCGGCGCACGTTCGAGCCGACCGAGCCCTCTGAGACGATCTTGAACAGGCCGAGCTCGGCGGTGTTGCGGGCGTGGGTCCCTCCGCAGAGCTCGCGGGAGAACGGCTCGTCGGAGGCGCCGGTCGACACGACGCGAACGACGTCGCCGTACTTCTCGCCAAAGAGCGCGACGGCGCCCGACGCCTTGGCCTCCTCGATCCCCATGACCGTGGTCACGACGGGCTCGGCCGCAAAGATCTCGGCGTTGACCATGCCCTCCACGCGGGCCATCTCCTCGGCGCTCATGGCCTCGAAGTGCGTGAAGTCGAAGCGCAGGCGGCTGGGGCCCACGAGCGAGCCCGCCTGGCTCACGTGATCTCCCAGCACGCGCTTGAGCGCGGCGTCGAGCAGATGGGTTGCGGTGTGGTTGCGACGGATGAGCTCGCGGCGACCATGGTCGATGACCGCGCGAACGCTCTCGCCGACGCGCAGCTCACCGGCGGTGACCTCGCCGACGTGAGAGACGAACCCGCCGTCGCGGTGCTTGGCATCGCTCACCGCAAGCGTGGCGTCCTCGCACACGAGCTTGCCGCTGTCACCCTGCTGGCCGCCCATCTCGCCGTAGAAGCTCGTGCGATCGAGCACGACCTCGACGTGCTCGCCCCTGCAGGCAACATCGACCTCGGAGCCATCCCTGACGATGGCCAGCACGCGCGCTCCCTCGACGGTGTCCTCGTCGTACCCGCAGAATTCGGTTTCGCCAAGCCTATCCGAGAGGGAGACCCAGACGTTGTTGGAGGCCCCCCAGGCATCGCGGTTGGCTGCCTGCCGGGCACGCTCCCTCTGCTTCGCCATGGCACCGTCGAAGGCGGCCATGTCGACCTCATGGCCAGCGGCTGCGGCGATCTCGCGCGTCAGGTCGATGGGGAAGCCGTAGGTGTCGTGCAGCCTGAAGGCGACCTCGCCCGAGAGGGCCTCGCCCGCGTCCAGGCGCCCCAGGGCGGCGGTGAGGTTGCCCTCGCCCGCGTCCAGCGTCGCGCCAAAGCGCTCCTCCTCGGCGGAGATGATGCCGTCGATGAGGGCCTGGTTCTCGACGAGCTGGGGATAGACGTCGGCCATGAGGCGGGTGACCTCATGGGCGTAGGTTGGGAGGAAGCTGCCGTGGACGCCCATCAGGCGGCCGTGGTAGACGGCGCGGCGCAGCAGGCGGCGCAGGACGTAGCCGCGACCCTCGTTGGAGGGCAGTATGCCGTCACCGATCATGAAGGTGACGGCGCGGGAGTGGTCCGCGAGGATGCGCAGCGAGGTGTCCGTCGCGGCGCCCTCGCGATAGCGCACGCCCGCGAGCTGCTCGCCCACGCCGATCAGCGTGCGCAGGACGTCACCCTCGTAGTTGGAGCCCTCGTGCTGCATGATGGCGGCGATGCGCTCGAGGCCCATGCCCGTGTCGATGTTGCGGTGCGGCAGCTCCGGCATGGAGCCGTCCTCCTGGCGGTCGTACTGGGTGAAGACCAGGTTCCAGAACTCGAGGTAGCGCTCGCCGTCGTCGCCGGGCCTCTCCCCCTCGAAGGCGGGTCCCTGGTCGAAGTAGATCTCGGAGCAGGGGCCGCAGGGGCCTGTGGGACCGGCGGCCCAGAAGTTGTCCTCCTCGCCCAGACGCGAGATGTGGTCGTAGGCGACACCCTGCGCATGCCAGAGTTCGATCGCCTCGTCGTCGTCCTCGAAGACGGTCATGTAGAGACGGTCCTTCGGGAGGCCCAGGTGCTCGGCTGCGGTGATGAACTCCCAGGCCCAGGCTATGGCATCCGCCTTGGTGTAGCCGCCGAAGGAGAAGTTGCCCAGCATCTCGAAGAACGAGAGGTGGCGCGAGTCGCCGATGTTGTCGATGTCGTTGGTGCGCAGGCACTTCTGGCATGAGGTCGCGCCGATCTCGCGCATGGTCTTGGTACCCTGGTAGTACTCCTTGAACTGGTTCATGCCGGCATTTGTGAGCAGAAGCGACGGGTCCTCGGGGACGAGCGACGAGGACGGGTAGAGCCTGCAGCCCTTGGACTCGAAGAACCTGAGGTAGTCCTCACGGATCTCTGCGGTGGTCATGGTCTTGTAGTCGGTGCTCATGGTTCTCCTTGATTGGCAGCGCCTTCGCGGACGCGTTTTCGACCTACCAATGATACGTGTGGGCACCGCCCTTTGGGCCAGCAATCGACTAGGGACGGCCGTTCTCCCCATTGTGTGCATCTGCGTCCGCGCCCGGACGCGAGCCGGGCCGGGGAGCTCGCGCGCTGGCACGCCCCTCGCGGCCCGCGACGGCGAGCACGCGCTCGGCGAGGGTCCGGCGGACGGGCGAGGGACGGTCGGCGGGGACGGAATGGGGCGCATCCTCGCGATCGACGAGCAGGGTGTTCTCGAAGAACGCATCGTCGTCGAGGGCATCGTAGGCAGGCAGGATCTTGCCCTCCTCGTCGTGAAACGGCGTGCTCCTGAAGAGGGCCCCATCATAGGAGACCAGCTGGCGGCCGCTCCTGCTCTCGAAGTAGTACACGAAGACGCTCCTGATGGCCGCCGTCAGGGGTATGGCCAGGATCATGCCCAGGGTGCCGCCCAAGGCGCTGCCCACCATGATGCCCAAGAGAGAGAGCGCCGGGTGGACCTTCACGGCAGACTGCATCACCAGCGGGGAGATGACGTTGTCCACCACGTTGGTGGCAATGACGGCGACCATGAGCGTCTCGATGGCAAGCAGCGGACCCACGAAGAGCGCGAGCGACGTCGCCATGGCCGCCGAGACCCACGGCCCGATGACAGGGACGAAGTGCAGGACACCGGCAAGGGTGGCCATGAGGCCCGCATAGGGGTTGCCGATGAGCGAGAAGCCCACGAAGCTCAGGATGCCGTCCAGGAGCGAGGTGATGACGATGCCGCGCATGTAGCCGCCCATCGAGCGGCTCATGACACAGAGCATGACGGAGAGGCTGCGCTCGTGGTCGGGCCCCGCAACGATGCGGAACTCCCGGGCGATGCGCGGGTAGTCCTTCGCGAACCAGTAGCCCAGAACCAGGCCCAGAAACAACGTGACCGTGTTGCTGAACAGTGACATGACGTTGTCCATGAGGCCGCTCGAGAGCTTCTCGAGCAGATCGGACGAGGCACTGATGCCCAGGTTCGAGGCCGCATTGACCATCTGGTCGAGGTTCTGCTGGACCTCCGAGGTCTTGGAGCTGCCGTAAGCGTCCCAGAACGACGCGATCGCGCCGCGTGCCTGCGAGACGTAGCTGGGCACCTGCTGCAGCACCTCTATGGCCTCACGCACGAAGGGCGGGAAGAGGAGGACGAGCAGCACGACCAGGGCAGCAACCATGACCAGGAGGGCGGCGAGGGCCGCAAGGCCCCTCGGGACACCATGCCTCTCGAGCCCGTTGGTCATGGGGCTGCATATGAAACCGAAGAGGGCGCCGACGAGCAGGAGCTCGACGGCGCCCCAGATCTTGCCGAGCGCAAGGGTCGCCAGGACGAACACGACGGCACAGCCAATTGCGGCCCAAGCCTTGATGCCGACGGACTTTGCCCGGCTCAGGGAGGACGCGGCCCTCTCGTCTGCCGTGAGCCCCCCGCTCCGCCTTGCGTCACCTGACACCACAGGACCCCTCCCCTTCCGGCACGCCTAGCGCATGAGCCCCTCGGGATCGATCTTCTCCTGGACCTTCTGGAGCGTACGGCGCAGCAGACGTGAGACCTGGACCTGCGAGATGCCAAGCCTGCGGGCGATCTCCACCTGGGTCAGCCCCTCGATGAAACGCATGCGGATGATCTCCTGCTCGCGGGGCGAGAAGTCCCGGACCGTCTCCTCGATGACCATGCGGTCGTCCGAGGCGGCAAGGTCCTCGTCCACCGTCGCGTAATGGTCTATGACCGAGGGCGCGTCATCGTCCGCCCCGGGCCCGGTGCCCTCGAGCGGCACGGAGCTGTAGGCGCTCGAGGACTCCATGGCCTCGAGGACCTCGTCGACCGTGGTGTCCAGCGCGGCGGCGATCTCCTCGACCGAGGGGCTCCTCTGGAGGTCCTTGGTGAGCTCGTCGGTCACCTGGTTCACCTTGGCGGAAAGCTCCTGCAGGCGCCGGGGGACGCGAACGGACCAGCCCTTGTCGCGGAAGTGGCGCTTGATCTCGCCCATGATCGTGGGCGTCGCGAAGGTGGTGAACTCCAGGCCACGCTCGGGGTCGAAGCGATCGATGGCCTTGATGAGGCCTATCGTGCCCACCTGGACCAGATCGTCAAGCGGCTCGCCGCGGTTCTTGAACTTGGATGCCAGGAAGCGGACCAGGTTGAGGTGGCTCATGACGAGCTGCTCGCGGGCATCCTCGTCACCCTCGACCTTGTATCTGCGAAAGAGCTCGCGGGTGCGCTCCTTGTCCCAGGCGAGCTTGCCGCGCGGGGTCCGGGTCGGGAGGCGCCTGCGCCGGGGCGTCCCGACCTCGCGCTCGCTACTCGGCATCGGCGGCGCCCATCCGCTTCACGAGGAGCAGCTTCCCCTCGTCGGTGATGCCATGCTCGTCGCACACGGCGGAGAGGAGCAGCTCCGTCAGGTCCAGGCCCTCCCCCGCCTCGGAGGGGTCGCCCCCGGGGGAGCCCAGGGAGAAGAGCATCTCGATGCGGTCATCGGCGAGGGAGAACGCCACGTCACAGTTGCCGGGACCCGTAGCGCAGCTGTAGACGAAGCCCTCCTCGGCCGCCATGCGAACGTCCTCGACCTCGTCCACGTTCATGCCGCACACGACGGCCAGGTTCGATGCCATCATCCGGACGGCACGCGCAAAGTCCGCCTCGGCGGGAACGCTGAGGGAGACGATCTTCTCCTGCATGTTGCTCCTAACTTATGAGGTCTCGTGTCTCTGGGGCGCTACTCGCCGACGGGGCCGCTGCCATCCGGGACGCCGCCGTCGGCGGAGGTGTCGACAGCGGCAGCCGCGGTGTCTGCCTTCACCTCTCCGTAGGTGACGTAGCCGCCAGCCGGCCCCGACGCGTGCGCTCCGCCGCCCTGCGGCTGCGGCGCGCCCTCGATCTGGGCGGTGGGGATGGGTCTGGTGCCAGCAAGCCTGGTGACGATGCCCGTGGCCGCACTGGCCGCGGTGTTCGCGACGGAGGTGACGGCATCGGTCACGCCGGCGGCAGTGCCCGACACGGTGGCGACGTCGGCCAGGATGTCCCTGGCGGCCTCGAGGCTCGCTGACGCCTCGCCCACGACGCCATCGACCTTGGTGACGAGCGGGTCGACCTGCTTGACGGCGGGCTGGAGGTCGTCCATCGCCCCATCGAGCTTCGCGATGACGGGCTGGACCTGCTCAATGGTGTCGTTGGCCGAGCGCGCGACCTCCTCGACGGCGGCGCGTGCACGGCGCAGCGTGAGGGCGAGCTCTACCACAGCCCAGATGCCGACGATGGCAAGGACGATGAGGACTGCGTCCATCGGTGTGAGGTTCATGGTGCCTGCCCTTCCGCTTGTCGCGAACGTGCCCGTCAAGGCTCCCGTGCGCAGGCTCGGTGCCTGTGCGCCATTCTACCCATTCGCAGGCCGCCGCCCCACCTTGTTTGGATCGCCGTCGCCTTGGTCGCCGCCAAGCTCGAGGCGGTCGCGGCCCGCCTGCTCGAGCCTCCAGGCCTCCCACCCGCGCGGCCCTGGGTGGAAGAAGGCGCCCGGCTCGAGCCCCTCGGGCAGGTAGCGCTGCGCAACCCAGCCACCAGGAAAGTCATGCGGGTAGAGGTAGGGACCGTAGCCCTCGGAGCCCGGACGGTGACGGTCACGCAGGTGGCTGGGCACTTCCCGCAGAGGGCCCTGCCTCACCTCGGCGAGCGCGGCGTCGATGCCCGCCTCGGCGGCGTTCGACTTGGGCGCGAGGGCCACGTAGAGGGCCGCCTGCGCGAGGTTGATGCGGCACTCCGGGTATCCGATGACCTCGGCCGCCCGAAAGGCTGCCTCCGCCATAAGCAGCGCCTGCGGGTCGGCGTTGCCCACGTCCTCCGAAGCCTGGATGAAGATGCGCCGGGCGATGAACTTGGGGTCCTCCCCCGCGTCGATCATGCGTGCAAGCCAGTACAGCACGGCATCAGGGTCGCTGCCCCGCATCGACTTGATGAACGCGGAGATGACATCGTAGTGCACGTCACCCGACTTGTCGTACGAGAGGCCGCGACGGGGGTTGGCCTCGAGGACGTGCCGGGACGTGATGCGCACGGGGCTCTCGCGCGTTGCCTGGGCGACGTCACCCGCCGGGGCCGCCATCTGGCTCGCCAGCTCGAGCGAGGTGAGGGCGGCGCGACCGTCGCCGCCCGAGAGCGTCACGATCTCCTCGATGGCCTCGTCGTCGAGCTCGAAGGCGCCGTTCAGGCCAAACTCGTCGTCTACGGCCCGGCGCACGAGGAGACGGACGGCCTCGTCGTCGAGGGGCGTGAGCTCCACCACGCGCGAGCGGCTTATCAGGGCCGAGTTGACCTCGAAGTAGGGGTTCTCGGTGGTGGCCCCCACCAACACTACGGTGCGGTCCTCGACGGCATGCAGGAGGGCGTCCTGCTGCGTGCGGTTGAAGCGATGGATCTCGTCGACGAAGAGTATGGTGCGCCGACCCGACGCCAGCAGGCGGGACTCCGCCGCGTCGATCTCGCGACGCAGGTCCCTGACCGTACCTGTCACGGCGGAGACCTCGACGAACTCGGCATGCGTGGTGTTCGCGATGATGCGCGCCAGCGTGGTCTTGCCCGTGCCGGCCGGCCCATAGAGCAAGACCGAGGACAGCGTGTCGTGCTCTATGGCGCGCCTGAGCCACGAGCCCTCGCCCACCGCCTGTCGCTGTCCCACGAAGCCGTCGAGGGTCTGCGGCCGCACGCGCGCGGCGAGCGGGGCGTTCACCTTGCGCTGATAGCGCTCGACGTTGGAGAACAAGGTGTCCATCACACGCGCACCGCTCCCGCACGCCCGCAGGCGTCCGTCCCCTCGAAGTAGCTGCGCGCCGGGAAGAGGCCGCGCGCCTGGGGAAGGAGCCGCTCGCAGGTGGCGACGAAGTAATCGTCTGTCATGGAGCTGATGAAGTCGCACACGCACTGGTCGGGATCGCTCTCCCAGTCGTAGCTGCGCCCATAGTACGAGAGGTGGCGCACGAGGGGCTGTATGTGGTGACGGAAGATGGCGCTGTCCTCGCTCCCTTCCCGCAGGGCGTCCAGCTCGTGTTCGTAGACGACCGAGAAGAGCTCCTGCACAGGTCCGGCGAAGTCGCTGTTGACCTCGGACGAGCGGTATATCTTCTCGTAGTTCTCCCGCTTGGCGCGCCTGAGCTCGGCAAAGCCCTCCTCGCTCATGGCGACGTTCGTCCTGCCGACGCTGTTCTCCACCACGTCCGCGACGAAGGCAGAGAGCGCCCAGGCGTTGTACGCGCCGCCGAGGCCGTCATCGAAGGCTGACTCATCCACCAGACCGGCGCGGATGGCGTCCTGGCGATCCTTCCCCACATAGGCGATGATGTCCGAGACCCTCACGACACAACCCTCGAGCGTCATGGGCCGCAGGCGCCCTATGGCCTCCTCGCCCGACTCCCAGCAGCCCTTGACCACGCGGTCGAAGGTGTCGAAGCCGTTGAGGCCGCTCGTCTCGAACACCTGCTGCTCGAACTCGCCGTTGTGGCAGATGACGCCGTCGAGCGTCTGGAGGCTGAGGTTCCTGCCGTAGATGACGTCCAGGACCCGGACGCTCTGGACGTTGTGGAAGAACCAACGGCCCGTGCGCTCGTGGAAGACCTCGTTGAGGAAGCGCTCGCCCGCATGGCCGAAGGGCGTGTGGCCCACGTCATGCCCCAGGGCGATGGCCTCGATCAGGTCGAGGTTGAGTCCCAGCGCACGACCGATGTCGCGTGCCACGCGACCCACCAGCTGCTCGTGCAGGCCCCGTCGGGTGATGTCGTCGTCGGGGCGAAACGAGAACACCTGGGTCTTGCCATTGAGGCGGTTGTAGGCCGGCATGTGCAAGATCTTCTCGCCGTCGCGCACGAAGGCGGGGCGCAGGATGGTGTCGCGATCGCGCTCCGAGGCGTCGCGGCGCAGGGCGGAGACGTCTCGGCAGGCGTAGTGCACGAGCCCGCCCGACTCACGCAGCTCGCGGATGCGCTCGCTGCAGGCGCGAGACACGCTCCCCGTGAGGGTGGGCGCCATCCTGTTGACAATCGAAGTCATGCGAACCTCTCTCACTCTGGCCTTCTCGCCCGATACCCTAACGCATCCACCGGACAGTAATGCGCGGGCGGCCAGGTCTGTGCGCTACTCGTGAACGAGGGGCCCGGCGTCGGGAGCCGACTGGCCAGGGCCCAGGCCATCTGCCGGTCGGCTGAGGAAGCACTGCTCGTTGGCGGCAAGCACCCTCATGCCCAGCTTGCGCTGGAGCCTGATCGAGGCGGAGTCGTCAGGCTCCACCTCGGCCCAGGGAACGTCCCCGCGGGCGAGGGCCTCGTTGATCTTGGTGGCCTCGAGGGCATATGCCCATCCCTTCCGCCACTGCCCCGGCAGGACCTCGAGCATGCCGATGGAACCCTCCGGGCGCTCGCCCACGAAGCCCACGAGCCTGCCGCCCTCGAAGCCACCCAGGATGCGTCCGGCACGCAGCAGGGCCAGCACCTCGTCCTCCCTGCGATACTCGGGATGGCGGTAGTTCGCGCAGACGGTCAGGAAGTGGCTCTCGTCCAGGGGGCGCATCTCCCTTTGGCCATCGACCTCGACGGGAGTGCGCCTCTCGTAGAGGCAGCTGTGGTAGGGGGTGAGGCGGGTCAGTGCGTGGGTGAGCTCGATGTCCCGCACCAGCGCGGGTTCGAGCACGTCCACCACGGTCGGCTCCATGAGCGCGGCGATGACCGCACGTCCCAGGTCATGGTCGCCCGCCCAGAACATCTGGACGCCATCGTCAAGGCGCAGCAGCACGCAGCCCCTCTGGGCAAAGACCACCACTCCCAGGCCCCGGCGCAGCGCCTCGGACAAGGGCAGGGTCCGCCGGGGGGCACCCGTGAGCGCCTCAAGGGCGGTGGCGCGACGCTCCCCCTCGGACATGCGGCCCATGGACACGATGGCACCCAGGCGATCGGCCACCTGGCGATGGCCATCGGGACCAGGATGCTCGAAGCCGTCGGCCATGAGCGAGGAGCGCGCGTCCAGGAGGCGCCCCCCGTCCACGAGCTCCATCTGGTCGTGCGGGGCCACGTGCGCCGCAATGAAGGACGGCAGCTGGCGGTAGCAGCTCATGGCATGCGAGGGATGGGCGAGCTCGTCATGCCAGAGCGGCGTGAGCGCGTAGGTGGGGACCTCTGGCCAGATGCGCGAGACCTCGAGCAGGTAGGCACGGACGTCACGCGTAACGGGGCGCGCCCGGCAGGGCTCGTAGCGGTAGTTCGCCCCCAGGCAGACCACGATGGCCTGGGGGTGGAGGGACTGGGCGATGCCATAAGTCGTCCCTGGTTGGAACACCTGACCCCCGATGCCCTGGTTGACAAGGTCGAGACCAAGCCTCTGGGAGAGCAGGGACGCCCAGGTGAGGGCAGGGTCGTCCGCCACGAACCCCTGGGCGATGGAGTCTCCCAGGACAAGGAGCTCGCCGGTGCGCTCGACGGGCGTGATGAAGCTGCCGTTGCCCACCACATCGCGCACGACGCACCCCCTCAGACAGGGCAGCCACACGCGCACGTGATGCGTCTCCCCCATGCCGGGCAGCCGCATGAGGCCATCCTCGGGGGCCCTGTCGGGATCATCGAGCGAGAAGGGCAGGTAGTCGTCCCCCTCGTCCGGCAGGCGCGCGGAAAGGTGGCGCCCGTCCACGTCGACCGAGACCCCGTCATGCGGGCGCAGCGTCCCGTCGGTGTCGACGCCGTCCAGCACGGCCCGTGTGCCCGCGGGCTCCGGGTCCAGCACGACCTCGAGCGCAATCTCGGACGAGTCGGTCTCGAACTCGAGAGAGACGCCTGCGGTCGTGCGTGCCATCTGGCGAAACAGTCCCGGGTGCCAGGCCTGGCAGCTCCCCAGGGCACGGAGCTGGTCGGCCGAGAAGCGCCAGGGGCGCACCCAGCCGTCGCGCTCCTCCGCGATGTGCAACGCCCCGTGAAGGAGCGGCGCCGCATCCACCTGCGACAACAGGGGGCTGCCGTCGGCAGCCCTTGTGTGATCACGAAGCCTCATCGACGTCTTCTCCGTTTTTGTTGCGTCTCTGTCGCTCGGCCCCCTCATTCTACACGGACCCCACCCTACTCGCCCTCGCCGATCCCCTCGTAGAACTCCTCGCCGTCATCCAGCCTGAGCATCAGCAGGCGACCAAAGCCCGCGCCCCCCGCGGCACCGCAGTCGATGTCCCAGCGGTCCGCGACGCCGCCCGTGCGCTCGCAGGCACCGACGCGCACCATGCGGCAGAGCCCGTCCTCGTCTCGGGCGGGGCGGTCGGGGCGGTCGGCCATGCCCTCGAGATAGGGCGTGGGCGTGTGGCCCGCGATGACGATGGGGCCATTGCCGTTCGCGTCCACGAGGCCCGTAGGCCTCTCCCAGAAGTCCTCGCGGATCCAGAGCAGGTCCTCGGTGGACTGGGAGGCCATCAGGGCCTCGAGCTTGTCCTCGGTCCATTCCGCACGCGGGAGGAGGCCGCCGGAACGGATGCCGGCGTGCGCCATCACGAAGGGGCGTCCCTCGGTAAGCGCATAGGCGTAGGTCGGCAGCGAGGCGACCCAGTCCAGGAGCTCCATGCGCTCCCCCTCGCCAAGCCCAGCCAGACCCGCAGAGGTCGTGGCACCGCCGTTCATCTCCCAGTTCATGAGGTTCACGGGATCATCGGGATCTTCGAAGTAGGTGAGCATGAGATCCTCGTGGTTGCCCATGAGGACCGTGGCACCCGATAGGTCACGGCAGGCCCTGAGTACGCCGACGGGGTCGGGGCCACGGTCGATCATGTCGCCGAGCATGAAGACGGCGTCATCCGCAGACGGCGAGACGCGCTCGAGCAGGCGCTCGAGCGGGACCCTGTGACCGTGAACGTCAGAGAAGGCGTACGTTGACATGACGGATGCCTCCAGACGGTCGCTTGCAAGGAATCTCGTGCGTGGGACCCCCCCAGTCTAGCGGGAAACGCGCCTGCGCGCCAAGGCAGCACGGGTCGTGCGCAGCTTCCGTGCGCGGGACGCGCCCGCCTCGACGGCACGCCCCTCATGCCCGCCTGCGGCGCGACGGGTCTGCGCGAGGCGGATCTCGCGCACCATCTGGCGCATCGTGAGCTCGAAGCGCCCCTTCCCGAGGTGGCACTCCCACACGGTGATGACCGTCCAGCCCCCTTCCACGAGCAACCTGCGGTCGCGTTCGTCGCGCAGGACGTTACGGCGAAACTTCGCCTCCCAGAACGCGACGTTGCTCTTGGGAAGGGGCAGCGCGCAGTAGGGGCAGCGGTGCCAGAAGCAGCCGTTCACGAAGATGGCCACCTTCCGGCCGGGATAGCAGATGTCTGGCCGGCCGGGAGCCTTCTTCCAGTGAAGGCGATACCCGCCCAGGCCTGCGGCGCGAAGGGCGGAGCGCACCTTGAGCTCGGGCTTGGTATCCTTGCTCTTGTTCGCCTGCATCACATGGTGCGTGGCAGGGCTCACCCGCTGTTCCCGGGCACCGGGAGGCGAGGGGCTACTCGTCACGCGACGGCTCCGGGGGCGCCTCCTGCCCGTCTGGGTCGGTCGGCTGGCCGGAGAAGTTGAGGTTTTTCGTCAGATCCTCGGCGGCAGCCTCCCCGAACTCCGTCGAGAAGAACGCGTCCACCGCAGCCGGGACGCGACCTCCGGCACAATCGTAGATATCCCAGAAGGAGTCTGCGCCCACCTCCCCCGTGAAGGGGTTCTCCCAGGAGAGATGCCCCTCGTTGGCAAAGGGCGAGTGATCGTCTGCCCGGTCGCGGTGCGCCATGGCACAGTAGAGTGAGTAGCGCCGGTGACCGAAGCTGCGCTCGACCGTGCCCAGGAGGCGCGCCTTGCCCTGGCGCGGGCTCCAGAACAGACGCTGCACCTGGCGAAACGCCTTCATCGCATGCGTGTAGCAGTCCAGCTCGAGCGTGCGGCTGTAGGTCCATAGGCACATGTAGAAGTAGAGCTTGTCGATGGTCGAGAGCACCCTGTCGGAGGCGTGGAGAACCTCGCGATACGGCCTGTACGTGGCGACGGTCTGGTGTGCCTTGGAGAAGAGCACCATCTCGTCCAGGTCGCGTTCGATCTCGGCATGGACCTCGGTGGCGTCGGAACGGTCGAGGCCGTCGATGCCGGCATCGCAGATGGCGTACTGGTTGGCGTACACCAGGGGATGCACGGAGCTGTCAAGCAGGTAATGACAGAGGAAGCCTGCGGCGTAGGCCTCCCCCACCGAGCGCTCGCTGCGCGCCAGCATGGTGAGGGCGTCACGCAGCGAGGCGAGCAGACGCGCCGGGCGCACGTGGTGCATGAGGTCGCCCACGCGGTTGGAGGGGTCGACGCGCGGGTCCGCCACCAGGTAGAACAGGGGGTCAGGACCTTGGTTTCCCAACAGGAAGGCATCGTGCTCGTCCAGGGTCACCAGCCCCAGGCGATCGGCGACCACCGGATAGGCGTCCCGCCCGAAGAAGTCGTGCGTCAGGATTGCTGGCATGAGGCACCTCCCCCAGCGCAGGCCCTTGCGGCAGGCCCGCGCCAATACGGATCGCGTTTGTCATCCCCCTAGGGTAGCGCAGCGGCGGCACCACCGTGGGGAGAAAGGGTGCACGCTCCTCTCGGCCGAAGCCACCCCTGACCGATGCGTAGACGCCGCTTGCCCTCCCCCGACCGGCCGTCACGTACAATCGTCCTGTCGTCCAAGGGAGAGGGGCCCACATGGCACGGACAAGTCTGACCAAGGTCGAGAAGAGCTGGATCATGTACGACGTGGGCAACTCCGCCCTTGTGCTTCTGGCCACCAGCGTCATACCCATCTACTTCAAGTCGCTCGCAGACGGCCCGGCCCTCGTGGCATGGAGCTATGGCGAGACCATAGCCTCGCTGGTCATCGCCCTGCTGATGCCCGTCTTGGGCTCCATCGCCGACATGCAGGGCATGAAGAAGAAGTTCGTCGTCGGCACCGTCGCGACGGGCGTCGTGGCCACGGTGGCGATGGGCCTTCCCGCCAGCGCGATGGCGTTTCTGGTGATCTACGTCGTCTCGTCCGTCATGCTGAACTCGTCAATCGTGTTCTACGACGCGCTTTTGGTGGACGCCACCACGGACGAGCGCATGGACGAGGTCTCCAGCCAGGGCTACGCCTGGGGTTACATCGGCAGCGTGGTGCCGTTCATCGCCTGCCTGGCCGTGGTTCTCATGCACGAGAGGCTGGGCCTGACCCTGCAGGCGGCCATGCAGATCTCCTTCGCGATCACGGCCGCATGGTGGGTCGCCTTCACGATCCCCCTGCTCAGAAACGTGGAGCAGACGCACTTCAAGCCCCTGGAGGACCATGCGCTCTCCAAGGCGATCACGGGCGTCGGGGCGACGCTTGTGCGCATCTGGCGCGACGAGACCCTGCGCAACTACCTCATCGCCTACTTCTTCTACATCGATGGCGTGCACACCATCATCAAGCTTTCCACAAGCTATGGCTCTGACCTGGGCATCGAGGGGACTCAGCTGGTCCTGGCGCTGCTCGTGACCCAATTCGTGGCCTTCCCCTCGGCCATCGCCTATGGCAAGCTGGGCACGCGCCTCGGCACCAAGCGCATGCTCCTGGTCGGCATCGCGGGCTACACCTTCATCACCTGCTTCGCGGCCTTCTTCCTGAGGAGCGCTGCGGAGTTCTGGTTCCTGGCGATCATGGTGGGCCTGTTCCAGGGTGGCATCCAGGCCCTCAGCCGCTCCGAGTTCGGCAAGCTCTGTCCCAAGGAGCACGCCAACGAGTACTTTGGCTTCTTCGACATCTTCGGCAAGTACGCGGCCATCATGGGCACGTTCATCGTGGGCACCATGACCGCGCTCACGGGCAATGGCTCGCTGGGCGTGTTCTCGATCGTCATCCTCTTCGTCGTGGGCTTCGTGATGATGCTGAAGGTACCCGAGCGGCGGGCCGCGACTGCGGGAGCTGGTGGCGCGGAGTAGGCACGTTTCACAGAAGTCGCCCAGACGATATGGGCAGGGCATCGCTGCCGAAAGCCGCTACGCCCGGGGCAGCGCGTCCTCGGGGATGGAGAGCCTGCCGTGGTTGCGCGCCAGCGACTCGAGCACCTTCGCCACGGAGTCATCAGCCGCGTCACCGATGTGATAGCGCGCCGTCGCGCGTGCGGAGTCGGTGCCGTTCGAGACCGCGAACGAATTGGGGACCGCCCTCATCATCGCCAGATCGTTCTCGCTGTCACCGAAGAACACGACCTCCTCGCGCGCGATGCCCAGGTACTCCTCCAGGATCGGGAGCGCGCTCGCCTTGGTCCAACCGTGTGGGAGCACGTCGAAGAACGTCGGCGACGGACGCACGAAGTCGAACTGCGGGCAGAGGGCGCTCAGCTCGTCGCGCAAGGCACCCATCTCGGAGGTGGCCCCGAAGTGCATGTAGCCGACGGTCGCGATGGGCACGTCGGGCACCTCGGACGTGACGTGGGCGTCAAACGCGATCTCGTATTGGGCCACGGCACGCTCGAACTCCGCCTCGGTCACGCCGACGACCTGGCGGTCGACGGTCTTGATCCCATTCCCGTCAACGCTCGGGACATACACCACGACGCAGCCGTCGTGCGAGCGGGCATACTCGACCAGGCGGACTATGCCGGCATGGTCCACCGAGATGTCCTTCACGCGCTTGCCGTCCACGTTGATCATCTTTCCGTTGGCCATGATGCCCGTGGCATAGCAGCTGGCATGCCCATGGAAGAAGCTTCGCAGATCGACCGGCTCACGCCCGCTTGCGGGCCCAAACTCGATGCCGGCGTCGCGCAGCTCGGCTATGGCGCTCATCGTGCGCGTGGAGATGCTCGTATGCCCAAACGGCAGCAGCGTGCCGTCAATGTCGCAAAGAACCAGTTTGATCAAGGTCCCCACCGTTCAGTCGAGCCGATAATACGTGGAGAAGACGCCCTATCCACCAGGCAGTCTACAGCGAATGCCTACGCTGTTTCGCCCTTACACAAAAGCAGATGATTCCTCCGCGAACGCCGCTCGGCGGACCATACGCGCGCATGCGTCGGTGCCCCATGGGCCACAGGCAGCTCGCAAGAGCTGTTGCCGAACGGCCGCAGCCGCTCACGACCTCCTCGACCTGCCCCGACGTCGCTGTGATATCCTCCACCCCACCAAGGCCCGAGAGCTTCTGACAAGCGGTAGCCAGAACGGCAGATGGCCCCTACCACACGAAGATGGAGACCATGGACGGCCAGCGGCACGCATACGAGAGCAACGCGGCAGCGCTTGTCGAGCACGCCCGCACGGCCATCTGCTCGCAGCGCGAGGGCTGCCACTCCGCGGTTGCCGCGATCGCCGCCCTCGAACCCCACGCAAGCGAGGTCTCGGCCACAGACGCCGTCGACCTTCTCGAGCGAGCCTGCGTCTTTGGCACGCCAAGGCTCGTCGATGACGTCTGGGAGTGCTTCGACGGGGACTTCGCCTTCACGGGCTGGGCCCTTGCCCTGGCCCTGCGCTGTGGTCGCGAGGACGTGGCCCGCACCCTTCTCGGTCATGGCGTCGACCTGCTGGGGCAGGTGCGCAGGCCACGCAAGCTTCGCGCCCTGCTGCCGCACGAGGGGACCTTCACCCGCTTCGACCTGGTGCGAGAGAGCCCCACGCTCTTCCTCAACAACATGGACCCCACGGTGGGCACCGAGGTCTTCGAGGGCTTCAGCGGCACCGAGCAGCTTGCGGGGTCGGCCTACAGCGCTCCCACAGACATCGGACGGACCTGCGACGTCATCGCACGTCTCGCAGGCGACGGACTCTTTGACGCCACGGTGTTCGACGACCTCTTCCGAGCCGCCGTCGTGAAGGCGTGGCACGCCCTGCGCCATGCGGGAAGCCAGGACCCCGAGCTGGCAGAGACCTGCCTTGGCCTTGCCGCCCGCCTGCTTGAGCTGCATCGAGAGCGCGGGATGGGAGACCGCACCATCGACCTCATCCTGGGAAACCTCGTCGTGCCGCATGCCAGCCGCCGCGTGGTCGCGTTCGTATGCGAAGCCGCTCCCTCGGTCTTCCTGGGGCGGCTCTGCGCCCTCGGCTGGCTGCAGGACGACATCGATCTCGTGCGCGCGATGGTCCCCCACCTCTCGGGCGGCATGCCCGAGCAGAGTGGGACGCTCCTGCGCATCCTTGCCGCCGCAGGGGCGATGAGCGAGCTGCAGGCAGTCATCGGCTGGACCGGTGCCACAGAGCCCCAAGCCCTCCGCGCGGCCATCGACGCCGCGTCCGAGGCCGGTCATGCCGAGGCCGCCACCTGGCTGTTCGTCCAGCTTCAGGGCGCAGGGGCGAAGGCGGGCCTGCGGGCATCGGCGGGCGGGCGGGCGCCGGTGGGCGCACGGGGGGTCAGGCCTTCCGCCCAGGCGCCCGAGCCCGCACCCACACCGATAGCCGCGCCAGCGGGGGCGAAGACGGCTGCCCCCCTGCCCCATGCGGCTCGACGCATGTGGCGAGGTGCGGACACCGTCCCGAGCGGCCCTTCGATCGAAGGGGACCGCACGTCAGAGCGCGAGGACCTCGCGCGCAGGATAGTCGAGCTCACCCGTGGGGCCGTTGTTGCCGAAAACCCCTTCCTCGCCTCGTCGATCGGCCTGCTGCGCCTTGAGCCCACCACGGCTGCGGCGGGCGGGATTCCCTTCCGCACTGACGGCCGCACGCTCTCCTATGACATCGATGCCGTCATCGATGGCTTTCATGCGCAGCGCGAGCCACTCGCACACGACTTCGTCCACACCCTCGTCCATTGCATCCTCCTGCATCCCTTCGTGGGGCCCACCATCGACCGCTCCGCCTGGAGCCTTGCGGCCGACATCGTCTCCGAGTCGCTCGTGGCCGAGATCGTCGGGAGGCGCGGCGGACGGCGTGGCGACAGCATAGACGCCGTGCTCGACCATCTCGCCGACGACCTCGGCCCCACCATGACCACCGAGAGGCTCTACCACGCGCTCGTTCGGGGCGGCTATGCCAGCATGCGTGCGCCCTGGGCATCGCTCTTCCATGTGGACGACCACGACCCCTGGTATCCCACGGCTTCTGAGGGGAACCCCGCGACGGGCCGACCCCGCGCATCCGAAGGGGGGCCGTCCTCCCACGGGGCTGGCCAAGGCGGCGAAACGCGCTCCGGCGGCGAAGCCGCAGGCGACCAGCAGAAAAGTTGCCGACCCGAGGGTGGCGGCGACGGTTCCGGGAGCGACCGGGTGGAAGGAGGCCAGCGGGACGGTGGCCAGACGGGCGACGGGAACACCGGGCCCTCCATGAACGGGGCGGAGCAGGCCGGGGCGGCACGAGCGGAGGCGGAGCGTCGCTGGGAACAGGCCGCCAAGTCCCTGCGCGTCGATCTGGAGACCCTCTCGCGCAAGCGTGGCGAGCGGCTTCAGCGCCTCATGCACGAGCTCGAGGTCTCGCCCCACGAGCGGGTGGACTATCGCGAGTTCCTCCGTCAGTTTGCCGTCCAGTCCGAGGAGATGCGCCTCTCGGACGACGAGTTCGACTACGTCTTCTACACCTACGGCCTCGCGCTCTACGGCGACCTGCCGCTCATCGAGCCGCTCGAGTACCGAAACGAGCGCAGGATACGCGACTTCGCCATCGTGATCGACACCTCGAGCTCGGTCTCGGGCAAGGTGGTCCAGCAGTTCGTCGACACCACCTTCGACGTGCTCACCAGCGAGTCCAGCTTCTTCCAGAAGGTCAACATCCACATCATCCAGGCAGACCTGCGTGTGCAGAGCGACACTAAGATCACCTCGCTCGCCGAGCTCGATCGCTGGAGGCGCAACATCAGGCTCTACGGCCTTGGCGGCACCGACTTCCGACCTGCCTTCCGCTACGTGGGCGAGCTTCTCTCGGATGGGGAGTTCGACGACCTCTCGGGCCTCATATACTTCACGGACGGCTGGGGCATCTACCCCGAGCGCATGCCCCCCTACAAGACGACCTTCGTGTTCTACGACGAGGACCACCGTCCCGAGCTCGTGCCCGCCTGGGCCCTGCAGATAACGCTGCATCCAGGCGAGTTCGAGTCGATGTCGGTGTACTAGGCGCCGCCGCAGCCCGCCAGGAGCCATCGTGCGGGCCAGGGCGGATGCCGCTACGGCACCCACGCCGGGCACCGCTGCGCTACCATCGTCTCGACCAGGACCACAAGGAGCCATCATGAACATCCGTGCGGCAACCGAGCAGATCGAGGGCACCGTTCGCGCGTACCTCTCCAAGGACGGGCATGGCCTCTATCGCATCCCCACCCCAATGCAGCGTCCCATCATCATGATGGGACCTCCCGGTGTGGGGAAGACGGCCGTCGTCAGGCAGGTCGCGGAGGGGCTGGGCATCAACTTCGTCTCATATTCCATCACGCATCACACGCGCCAGAGCGCCCTGGGGCTCCCCTACATCGCCGAGGACGAGTTCGGCGGTCGCAGCTACAAGGTCAGCCGCTATACCATGAGCGAGATCATCGCCGCCACCTACGACGCCATCGAGGGGTCGGGCGTGCGCGAGGGCATACTCTTCCTCGATGAGGTCAACTGCGCCTCGGAGACGCTGGCCCCGGCCATGCTGCAGTTCCTGCAGTACAAGACCTTCGGCCAGCACCGTCTGCCCGTCGGCTGGGTCATCGTCACGGCCGGCAACCCACCGGAGTACAACCGCTCGGCCCGTGATTTCGATCCCGCGATGATGGACCGCATGAAGCGCATCGACGTGGAGCCCGACCTCGGCGTCTGGATGGACTACGCCACGGCCCATGGCATGCACCCAGCCATCACCACCTATCTCGCCAGCAAGCCCAAAAACTTCTACAAGGTGCGCGCCAGCGTCAACGGGGCTCGCATGGTCACGGCGCGCGGCTGGGAGGACCTCAGCCGCATGATCGTCGCCTACGGTCACGAGGGCATCGGCGTCGATGGGGAGCTTGTCTCCCAGTATCTCCAGGATGCCGAAATCGCGGAGGACTTCTCGCTCTACCTGGACCTCTTCCGCAAGTACCAGGACGACTACAAGGTGGCCGACATCCTCGCCGGCGCACACTCCCCCGCCATAGCCGCGCGCGCGACGGCGGCGCCCTTCGACGAGCGCATCGCCCTGATAAACCTCCTGCTCGACGCGCTTCTCACCGAAGCACATGCGTCCGAGACCGCAGGGCGGGCGCTCGACGCGGCCACCGACGAGGTAGACGGCGTTCGCGACCAGCTCGAGGGCAAGGCGGATCCCATGGCCACGCTCAGCCGCATCTCGGCACAGGCGGCGGGCGAGCTTGAGACGTCCAAGGCCAAGGGAGCCACGGACACTTCCTCACAGCTCATTCTGGCCGAGAAGGCCGAGCTCCTCGACCGCATCCGCGCCACGGCAGCCCGCTGGGCCATGGACCCCGCCCTGAGGGCCGAGAGAGGCGTTCTGTCCGTGGTGCAAGGTGTCCTCTCGGAGGCTGCCGAGACGGTCGGTGGGCAGGCGGCGCTTGCAAGCTCCCACCTGGACCAGGCGCTCGACTTCCTGGATGCGTGCTTTGGAGACGGCCAGGAGCTCGTCGTCTTCACGACGCGCCTTGCCGTCGATCCCGCGTTCATGCGCTTCGTCGCCGATCACGGATCTTCCAGCTTCGCCGAGCACGGCCGCAACCTGATGTTTCACGAGCGAGGGCTCGACCTCCTGGAGGAGGTCGACGCGCTGAGGGGGACGGCGAGTGGGGCGCGGATCGGCCATGATGTGCGTGGGGAGGTGCGCAGGGCCTAGACGCCGCGGCGGAGGAACGAGGGACGGTAGATATCCACACATATCCGTCAAAAATGTTGCATCCGACTTTGCCAGTTCGCTCGCGTCCTGTTTTCGCACTGAGGCTACGGTGGGAGCCGGGGCGGCCCTTCCGGCGATGCCGCCCCATGCCCTGGCGTACTGCCATTTCTGCGCGAGCGTGCGCCCCACGTGCTCGACCTTGCCGTTCTGCCAGGCAGCCCCCTCGGCCACCCTTGCTTCTGCCTGCCTGGCTCTTACATGCTAGGCCGACTCGTGGCCCCTCGCTCCTCATGCGCCCCGTGTGTCTCACGCCTCTCGCGCTCTTCGCGGCGAATGTCGGCGCCGCGACGGTTGTCGCCCTCAAGCTCCTGAATGGGTGCCACATCCTGGGTGGTCTCGAGAGCGCCGAGGTAGTTGCCCTCGCTGTCGCGGACGGCGAAGTAGCGGATGTAGAGGAACGCGTCACCCCTGTGGATCCAGAACTCGTAGGAGTCGCGCGCGCCGCTGCGGAAGTCATCGAAGACCTGACGCACCATGGCCTGGCTCTTGGGTGGGTGGCAGTCGTAGACGTCGCGGCCCAGACAGCTCATCGGACGCGGGAACGCACGTGTCTCGCCGTGGCTGAAGTAGCGGGTCTTGTCGTCCTTGTCGACGAAGGTGATGTCCAGTGGGATGGTGTTGAGCACCGCCTCCAGCTCGGCAGCCGTGAAAGAGCCCGTGGAGAGGTGAACCTTGCTGTCCTCAGACGCCATCGCGTGATCGGCTGCGGAGCCCGTGGCCGCAGCGACCGAACCGCCGCCGGTGGCGCCACTGGAACCCGCGGAGGCCACGCCACCGGCGGTGCCGTCCGCTGCGCCAGCACCCGCAAGGTCAGCCTCCTGAACCGCGGCCTCGGCAAGCTCCATCATCGAGGGACGCCACGCAGGCGGCTGGTCGATGAGGACGAAGCCGTACTCGTCGGAGTCATCGTGGACGCGCTGCCACTCGCGCGCATTGAGCTTCTCGAGCGCCAGCGGAAGGAGGATCTGCTCCTCCTTGGTGATCATGGACTCGAGGGCGTCGGCCGCAGAGGCCAGCTCGCGCGCAACAGACTGGAGGTTGCTGGCGGTCGGGCTTTGGCACGCGCCCTGTGCGAGCGAGAGCGCGGTGGCGAGACCGGCACGAACCTCGTCGTCCTTGCCCCACATGACCTTGGAGGGGCCATGGACGCCATGCCTCTCGAGGAAGGGAAAGACCAGCTCCTCCTTGCGCTTGTAGTGCACGGAGACCTTCTGGAGCCGCTCGATGTCAGACGTCAGGGCTGCGGCAAGCTCGGGGCTCTGCGATCCGTCGGCCAACTGGTCCGCGCGCTCGGTGTCCGGGCGGACCGAATCGGCGAGCAGGCGCTCGAATGCGCGGTTCTCTTGGCGGAAGGACCAGACGGGGTGACCTGGCACGTCGGAGGGCTCGGCCTTGGCGCTGGGCGCACAGGCCACGTGGCCGTCGAACAGCGTGGCGTGGACGTCGCAGAGCCGTTGGACCTCCTCGACGGGGACGCCGCCATTGATGAGGGCCTGCTCGGCCTGGGCGATCTCCGTCGCGTCGACGTCCTGGAAGTTGGCCTTGAAGACGTCCTTCACCTCGTCGACCGAAGCCCCGCCGCTGAGCTGGGCCAGCATGTGCTGGAGGATTCGTTGGCGCTCCTCGGGCGTGGACGCCACCGGAACGCTCTGGGCGGCGCCGGCGGCGGGCGTGGCGGCGGCGGCCGTCGCGTCTGCGGCGCCCGCAACAGGCCCATCCGAGAGAGGTGCGGCAACGGGCTTGGCGACGGGCTCGACACCCGCACCGATGACCTCAAAGCCCTCGTTACGGAGACGATTGACGACGAGGTCGAGGTCGATGCCCTTGACCTTGCATCCCTTGGGGATGGTCATCATGCGGCCCATGGTCTGCAGGCGACCCGGCTTGGTGATCTCGTCGAAGCCAAGGTTGGCCATGGTGGTCTTGAGCCTGGGGTGGTCCCTGCAGAGGTCGTGCACGCTTCTGTCGAGGTCGATGGTCTTGTCGGACATGGGGTTCCTCCGTTTCCGCGCGTGGGGTGTGCCTTTGTTTGCCTCGTCAATGCTACCGCAGAGACCGCGTTTGATTTGTTGCATAAGCGACACTTTTTGAGACAAGGCGTTCCCCCGACAGAATCTGCATGGATGCTGACGCGTCAGTCCACGCTCTTGAGTGACTCCACCATGTCGACTCGGTCCAGCTTGCGACGCATGATGAGGAGCACCAGCAGCGTGAACGCCAACGTGAGGGCGAAGGCGTAGACAAAGCTCGGCGCGTGGATGGTGCGTCCGAACATGACGTAGTCCACCTCGGCCGTCGTGATGACGAAGTTCTCCAACCAGATGCCCAGAAGCATGCCAAAGGCGTCACCGATCACGGCAAGGAGCGCGACCTCGCGGAAGACGTAGGCGTAGACCTCTCCGCGCGTGAAGCCCAGCACCTTGAGGCTCGCGATCTCGCGGATGCGCTCCTCCACGTTGATGTTGGTCAGGTTGTACAGGACGATGAACGCAAGGGCCGCCGCAGACACGATCAGCACCACCACGATGAGGTCTACGACGGAGAGCATGTCGCGGTAGGTCGCTATGGTCTCGGTCGAGAAGATGACGGTGGAGACGTCGGTCATGTCATGCAGCCGCTCGGAGATGCGTTGGCGAAGCCCCTCGTCACACGCGGTCGAAGCATAGACGGTACCGAAGACGGGTGTGGAGGGATCAACCTCGCTCCAGGCCTCCCTTCCCATGTAGACCAGGTTGCCCACGTAGTTCTCGACCACGCCCGTCACCGTGAGCTCGTGCCCGGAGCCACGGGGATTGCCTACGTCATCCTGGTCGAAGAGCACGATCTTGTCGCCCGGGCCCACGCCGTAGAGGGACGCGAGCTTCTCGGTCAGCAGGACCGAATCGTCTCCGAAGGCCGCCTCCGCGCCCGACACGCGGTCCCTGAGCGTGACGGCACGTGAGATCTCCTGTGAGTCCTGTGGAACCACGACCGTCACGCCCGTGGTTCCAGTCGCCGCGCTCGACGTTGTGCCCGCGATGCCCGAGGCCTGCATGTTCTCCGTCTGGACACGCACGATGCCGTTCACGCCGCCCGCCGACTCCAGGTAGGACACGACATCCGAGACATCCAGCTCGTTGGCACTGCCAGAGAGCCCTATCGTGGTGTCGTAGTGCACGATGGGACCAAACTGGCGGTCGATGATGTCCCAGATGGAGTCGTGCAGGCCGAAGCCCACCAGCAGGAGTGCCGTGCAGCCCGAGATGCCGATCACGGTCATCAGGAAGCGGCGCTTGTAGCGGAAGAGGTTGCGAAACGTCACCTTCCAGTTGAAGGAGAGGCGCCGCCAGAGGGCGCCGATGCGCTCCAGGAGGATGCGCTTGCCGGCCTTGGGGGCACGCGGAAGCATGAGGGTCGCAGGCGCCTCGCGCAGGGTCGACACCACGGCGAACCAGGTTGCCAGCAGCGTGACGCCCACACCCAGTCCACCCGCCGAGAACGCGATGGACGCGTCGACGGGAAGCGGGAGCGCCATCCTTGGCACGGCATAGATGATGGAGTACGACGACATGATGATGTGGGGCAGGGCCTGCGTCAGCACGGCGATGCCCACCACGGCACCGACGCCTGCGGCGAGCGCGGCGTAGGACAGGTACTTGGAGGCGATGCGCGCGGTTCCGTAGCCCAGCGCCTTGTACGTGCCTATCTGGATGCGGTCGTCCTCGATCATGCGCGTCATGGTGGTGAGCGCCACAAGGGCTGCCACCAGAAAGAAGATGAACGGGAACACCTGCGCTATGTGGTCTATGCGCTCGGAGTCGGCATGATAGGTTGCCGCGCCTTCGCTCTGCGAGCGGTCCAGCACGTAGAGGTCCGGCCTCTCGATCCCGTCGATCTCCGCTTGGGCGTCCTGAATCTGCCGCCAGGCCTCGCCGAAGCGCTCGTCCGCCTCCGCGCGACCCTCCTCGTAGCGGGCCAGTCCCTCCTGGTAGCGCTCCCTCGCCTCGGACAGCTCCCGTCGAGAGGAGCGGAGCCTCGCGGCGGCGGCATCCAGCTGCGCCCGGGCATCCTCCAACTGTGTGTCCGCGGCCGCCCTCTGCCCATCGAGCCGGTCCCGCCCCGCATCGAGCTGGTCCTGCCCCGCATCGAGCCGCTGGCTCGCGGCGACCAGCTGGTCGGCCTGGGCCAGGGCGTCCGCCGCCTGTCCCTGGGCGGCCCGCAGCCCACCCAGCTGGTCTCGCGTCGCGTCCAGCTGGGCCTGAAGCTGGGCCTGGGCTGCCACGTCACCCTGCTCCTGGGCTGTCGCGAGGGCGGCCTCCAGTTGCTCCAGGGCGTCCTCGCCCTGCGTCACGCCGGCGGCCGCCTGCTCGAGCTGCGCCGCCAGCACGGAGCGTGCCTCCGCAAGGCTGGTGGCGCCCGTGGCAGCGAGGAGCTGCCCTACGCCGACCTCCCATGACGCGCGTTCCTGGTCGAGCTGTGCCCGAGCCTGGTCGAGCTGCCCCTGTGCCTGGGACAGCCGCTCCTCGGCAGCGTCCTTCTCGCCCTGGTAGCGGGCCAGTCCCTCCTGGTAGAGGGCCTCGCCTGCCACGAGCTGGGCTTCTCCGTCGTCGATCTCAGCCTGGGCATCATCTAGCCGGGCCTTCGACGCATCCAGCTCCCCGTAGGTCTCCGCATGCCGGCTCTCATACTGGGCGACCTTCTCGTCCAAGGTCCTCTGGGCCGACGCCTTGAGGTCGTCCTGGCGCGCTGCCGCCAGCTCCTGCTCCCTGTGTTCGATGGCACCCTTCGTCCGGCCCACGAGGTCGAAGTACGCGTCCGACTCGCTCGCGAGCTCATCGGCCCCGGTGACCTTGAGGTAGGCCTCCGTGTAGGCGGCATCCTCCTTGAACGCCGAGGGGCTGACGTAGAGGTACTGCTCTATCTTTCCCGACCCCAGCGAGGTGGAGCCCAGGTTGCCCGTGTAGGGGTAGTTTGACGAGCTCACAGTCCCCACGACGGTGAAGCGGCGTACCTCGAGCAGCTCGTCGAGCTGGTCCGTCCCATAGAGGACCTCGATGGCATCACCCACCCCTACGCCCCCATCGCCGGTGGCATCGGCGGAGACCACGCACTCGTCAGCCGCCGACGGCCAACGGCCCTCGCGCAGCAACGGGCGGTTGAGGTAGTCCTTGTCGGCGGAGGAGACGGCGGTGCCGTCGGCAACCGTCACGCTCCTCTCGGCGGCCTCGGTGTCCACCGTCGAGATGCGTACGGCCACCTGCTCGCCCGAAAGGCGCGCCAGCGCATCCACCGTACGAGAAGGCGCCAATGCCCCCACGCCGCCCACGGACGAGAGGCGACGCAGGTCGTCGTCCCCAAAGCCCAAAGTCGAGATCACACGCAGGTCCCACAGGTTGGTCCCGTCGTAGTAGCGGTCTGCCGCCAGGCGCATGTCCGGCCCGCTTGCCTGCAGCCCCGCGTAGAAGCCGCAGCCCAAGGCCACGATCCCCATGATCGCCAGGAAGCGTCCGAGCGAGCCCCGGACGCTGCGGAGGACCTCACGCGCGAAGGCGGAGCGCATCGCGAACATGGGCTACCACTCGACGTCGAGCGCGTCGGCGGGACGGGCGTTGGTCTCGATGAGCTGGGCACGCCCCTCTCGCACGTGGATGACGCGATCCGCTATCTGGGTGAAGGCCAGGTTGTGCGTCACGATCGCAACGGTGCGGCCGCTCTCTCGGCTGCTGTCCTGCAGGAGGCGCAGTATCTGCTTGCCCGTCCTGTAGTCGAGAGCCCCCGTGGGCTCGTCGCAGAGCAGGAGCTTGGGGTTCTTCGCCAGGGCGCGCGCGATGGCGACGCGCTGCTGCTCCCCACCCGAGAGCTGCGCGGGGAAGTTGTCCATGCGCCCCGCCAGGCCGACCTGGTCGAGCACCTCGGCGGCGGGGAGCGGATCCTGGCAGATCTGACTGGCGAGCTCCACGTTCTCGAGTGCGGTGAGATTCTGGACCAGGTTGTAGAACTGGAAGACGAACCCGATGTCATGACGACGGTACTGGGTCAGCTCGCGCCCCCCCATCGCGCTCACGAGCGCGCCATCCAGGCGGATGTCGCCACTCGTGCACGAGTCCATGCCGCCCAGCATGTTGAGGACCGTGGTCTTGCCCGCGCCGGACGGTCCCACGATGACCACGAGCTCGCCACGCTCTATGGCGAAGCTCATGCCGTCGACGGCATGGACCTCGACGTCACCCATCTGATAGGTCTTGCGAACGTCGGCGAACTCGACGAAGGGCATGGAACACCACCTAGCTGAGAGGAACGCTTCCACCCCCATTGTGCCACCAACGTCGACCGCGCGGGCAGGCGCGCCGCTCGGCGCCTCGCCCAAGGGGCCGAGCGTGGGCGAGGCGGCAACCAGTTCGGGGGACCGCCCCGACAACCAGTTCGGGGGCCCTTAGATTTCGAAGAGCGAGAGCGACCCCACGATGTAGTTGCGTCCGGTCATGAGCGGATGGCCGCACTCGTCGAGGAAGTTGGTGCGCTCGTAGAGGATGGGCTCCCCGGCACCGACCGAGAGCTCGCCCACCATCTCGCCACTTGCGCGCATCGCCTCGATGGTATGGAGGCTCGTCGCACCGGCAACGTGACCACTCCGCCGCCTCACGAGGTCGAAGAGGGACACGTCGTTGAGGTCCTCCGCCAGCAGGAAGGCAAACTCCTCGGTCGCGGGAAAGAAGTTGTTCTCGAGCATCACGGGCACGCCGTCGGCCGTCCGCACGCGCCGCACGCTGATGATGGAACTCCCCTCGGCAAGGCCCAGCGCCTCGAGCTCCGCGGGCCGCGCCTCGATGGTCTCGACGCTCACGACACGCGCACCGGGCTCACGGCCGTCATCGCGGCAGACGTCCGTGAAGCTCTTGTTCGAGCTGGGCTGCCAGATCTTGCGCGCGAGCTTGGGCGGGTTCACGTAGGTGCCCTTGCCCTGCTTCTTGGTCAGATGCCCGGAGGCCGCCAGCTCCTCGACGGCGCGGCGCACCGTGATGCGGCTGACCGAGTAGATGGCCGAGAGCTCCGCCTCCGAGGGGATCTTGTGGTTGGGGGCATAGACACCGGCGTCTATCGCCTTCTTGAGGTCATCCATCACCTGCTGGTAGAGCGGGATGAGAGACTTCTCCGACAGCTTCATACGCGCAAGCCTTCCCAACGCGGCACAGTCCCTGCGCCTTGGCGCCCAGGTCATCGGTGCCCAGACTGCTGGCGCCCGGGTCGTCGATGGCCGAGCCGTTGTGATGCACAGGTCACTGGATTCCAGGTCGGAGCAAGTGTAGCACGGGGCACGCCGGGGGCAGGCCGTCCGGTCCGACGGGGGAGCCTCCCCCTCTCGACCGAACTTCGCGCATCGAACGAGTCTCGCGCCTCGATCGTCCCCCGTACGTCATCCGGATCTCGCACATCCTTCCCCGCTGCCCACTCTGCGGAATCGTATGGATGGGAGAAGAACTCGTGTGAGTGAATATCGAAAGCCTGCTCACAAAAGTCCCCCTCCGACCCGCTGAGAACTCGAGAACGGACACGAGGAAAGCTTCTGTGAAAATTTTTAACGTTCTGGATTGAGCCACGCAGCGCCGCAGAGAGCGAGGGCGGCAGACAAGATCCCAGCATCCGAAACCACAGGGGGTTCTGACCGAAACTACCGCACATCCTCGTCTTGCATCGAGCCCTTGCCATCACGTCGCGCGTCACGACGAAGTCCGATCCCCGTGTACAGGAGGGCCACGCCGACGAGCGCCGCGACGGTCCAGGCAACCGTGGCAGCCCAGCCAGACTCTGCCGAGTTGACGAGCCCCACGAATGACACCACGGTCACACAGAGGCCTGCCAATGTGAAGGGCCATGCCGATCGAGCCGAACCGGAGGAACCCCTGCCCACATCCCTTGTCAAAACTGCCCCCTGTTGTCACCTGGCACAAGTCACCTGGCACACGATCCCATACGGGGAAGTATGCCCCTTGAGGCGTCTATGGCCACCAACGCTGCCAAAGACTGCTCAAGAAACCCACCGCTGGGGACCGTCCCCGAGGGGCGCCGCGCTTTGGACTGCTCGCCACGCCAGTCATGTCAGAGCCGCTCGAGCTCACGGATGGCATCAAAGCGCAGCGGCCGTCCCACGAGGTGCAGGAGGGAGTCCGAGGCGGACACCTTGGTCACGCAGCCCACGGTCTCCTCGTAGTGGTCGTCCACATAATGCGTAACGCGCACCATGTCTCCGGGGGCGAGGGCGGCCATTTCACGCGAGAGCTCTTCCATCTGGTTCTCGGTCAGATCGGCGCGGGGCTGCACGAGCTGTGCCCGCTCGCGCTCGCGCAGGGCCTGCCGAAAGCCCCTGAGCGGCTCGAACGGGATGAATATCTTCGCCCGTTCGCTTACGGGCATGTGCGGCCGCGGCGTCCCTGACCCGCTGGAACCTACGCCCGGCCGAGCTGTGCCTTCGCTACATCCCACTGCGGCTACTCCCCACTGCGATGGCCCCCTATCTGCGCGTTCCTTTCGCGAGCCGTGGCGTCGGGAAGCAGGTCAATGCCTCTGAGCAGCGCGTTTCTACCAAACTTGTGTCGCACCGCCCCAATGGCGTCCTGACGGCGGCGCTCGCGCGCCTGCTCGGCGGCATCCGAGAAGAGGCTGCCCTGCAGACCTGGGGCATCCTCCTCCATGACGCCACCCAGGGTCACGTTCAGGCGATGGATGGGTCGCGTGCCAAGGGCGACGCGGGAAAACAGTGGTTCGAGCTCGGCCATGATGGCCGCGCGGGAGTTGGTGGGAGCCACGAAGGACGCGCCACCGGACTCCATGAACTCGCCCCGGCTCGCCCGTCGCCCATGCTCGCCCGCCCGCCCCTCGGACGTGTTGGCAACGCGCGAGAGGTCCGCCTTCTCCCGGGCCGTCGCACGATAGCCGATGCCGATGGCCAGCGACGACGCCAGGCGCCCCTGGTCGACCAGCTCCTGTATCAGGGCGTCGCACATCTCCTTTGCCACGAGCAGGCCACCCTCGTAGTCGTAGTCACGACCCAGCACCTGGCTGTTCGCGATCGAGCGGGAACGCGGGCGATACGCCTTGATGTCCGCGATGGTCACGGGCTCCCGACCCCAGGCGTGGTCTATCAGGATCTCCGCATCGACGCCGAAGACGCGAAAGAGCGGGTCCTGTGGGTACAGGGCCAGCTGGCCCATCGTATGGATGCCCAGCTCGGCCAGGCGCCGGGCCGTGCCCGCCCCCACACGCCAGAAGTCCGTGATGGGACGATGGCACCAGAGCGTCTCCTTGTAGCGGTCCTCGTCCAGCTCCCCGAAGAAGCCGGGGCTGTGCTTGGCCGTGATGTCGAGCGCGACCTTGGCCAGGTAGAGGTTGGGCCCTAGGCCGCAGGTCGCCGGGACGCCCGTGGATGCGACCACGTCCTGCCGTATGCGCTCCCCCAGCTCGCGGGCATCGCAGCCATAGAGGTCGAGATAGCCCGTCACGTCCATGAACGCCTCGTCGATGGAGTAGACGTGTATGTCGTCTGCAGCGACATAGCGCAGGTACACGCCGTAGATGTCCGCCGAGCGCTCGATGTAGGCCCTCATGCGGGGGACCGCGACGACAGTATGCCGGAGCAGGCCGTCGGGGATCTCGAACAGGCGGCAGCGGTTGCGGACGCCCTTCCCCTTAAGCGAGGGCGACACCGCCAGGCAGATGGTCTTCTTGGTGCGCGACAGGTCGGCAACCACGAGGTCCGTGGTCATGGGATCGAGCCCCCGCTCCACGCACTCGACCGAGGCGTAGAAGCTCTTGAGGTCTATGACCAGGTACTGTCGCGGCCTTGCCGCGGGTGCTGGCCTTGCCGCAGGCACCGCCGCATCCTAGCGGGTATAGACGATCTGGTCCCCGCAGGCCCGCACGGCATCGCCACCCAGGATGCGGCGGACCAGGGTCAGGCCCAGCTCGATGCAGGTACCCAGTCCCTGGCTGGTGACGAGGTTGCCGTCCTCCACGACGGCGTCTTGCGACACGGTGGCGCCATGGTCTGCCAGCACGCCCTGGAAGCCAGGGTTGGCGGTGGCGCGCCTGCCCTCGAGCAGGCCAAGTTCGGCCAGGATGGAGGGTGCGGCACACACGGCGGCCACGGTCCTGCCGGACGCGACGAAGGAGCTTGCGGCCTCGCAGAGTGGCTTGCAGGCACGCAGGTTCTTGGTTCCCGGCATGCCACCTGGCAAGAACAGCAGGTCGTAGGAATCGAAGCTGAAGTCCTCGTCCGTCAGGGAACGGTCGCAAACCACAGTCGCCTCATGGCTCGAGACGACGGCGAGGTTGTCCGTGATGGACACCTTGTCGCAGGGGATGCCGGAGCGGTACAGCAGGTCGCATACGACCAGCGCCTCGCACTCCTCGAGACCGTCGGCGAAGAAGGCTGCGACGCGCGTTGTGGTGGCTTGCTTGAACATGGCGCTCTCCCATCCGTCCGTGCCGCAGGCAAGGCGGCGCGCTTCCCTTGACTAGATGCAGAACAAGTGTACTACATCAGACGATCACGGGCGAGCCAAACGCCTCCCGCTCTCGGCCTTCTCCCTCGACCACGGGAAGGCTGCCCGACACGGTCGCCGATGGCGCTGGCCGGCCACGGTTCACCTGGTATTCAAAGGATCTTCAGTTTGCGGAGAAGAACCTGCATCCCTCTCGCCCACACGCCCCCAACGAGGGATAATGGGTGTCGAAGCCACGGCCGCCGCGCCAGGCCGCACCCGCCACCACAAGGAGGCCACCATGGGTCAGCTGCTCCTGATGTTCGTGCTCGCACTGCTCCCGATCATCTGGTTGGTCATCGCGCTTTGCGTGCTTGGGCTGGAGGCCCACCGGGCCAGCCTGGGCGCCCTCGCCACCTGCGCCATACTGGCGGCTGCGGTGTGGGGGATGCCGGTCCCCGACCTCGCGACGGCCGCGCTCGAGGGCGTCCTCATGGCCCTGTGGCCCATAGTCATCGTCATCGTCGCTGCGGTGTTCACCTACAACCTCACCGTGCACACCGGGGCCATGGAGACGATCAAGGGGATGCTGACCTCGGTATCCGCCGACCGGCGCGTGCTGGTCCTGCTCATAGGCTGGTGCTTTGGCGGCTTCCTCGAGGGCATGGCGGGCTTCGGCACCGCCGTCGCCATTCCCGCCTCCATGCTCATGGCGCTGGGCTTCGACCCCCTGCTCGCCATCCTCTCGTGCCTGCTCGCCAATGGCGTCCCCACGATGTTCGGCTCCATCGGGATTCCCACCACCACGCTCGCAAGCATCACGGGGCTCGATCCAGTGCGCCTGGCCGTCACCCAGGCCCTACAGGTGGCCCCATTCGTAATCGTCACGCCCATACTCATGGTCATGCTGGTGGGAGGTGGCGCTAGGGCGCTCAGGGGGGTCCTGCCCATCACGCTGGCCGCTGGCATCTCCGTCTCGCTGTCCGAGGTCGTGGCAGCTCAGTTCGTCGGAGCCGACCTCCCCATGGTCGTCGCCGCCGTGGTGTCGCTCGGCGTCACCTTCCTCATCGCGCTCAGGTCCAACGCAGAGGTGCCTGCCGCATATGCCCTCGCAGGAGGGGACGAGACGGGCGGCGAGGGGGCGGGCGGCGAGGCAGCCCCCGCAAACGGCAGCGCAGGCGTCGGTGAGGCCCTCAGGGCGTGGTGCCCCTTCCTCCTGATCTTTATGGTGCTGGTGCTGACCTCGAAGCTCGTCCCCTTCGTCCACGAGCCGCTTTCCGCCCTCAGGAGCACGGTCAACGTCTATTCCGGCGACCCCGAGGCCACCCTGACCTTCTCCTGGGTCAACACCCCCGGCGTGCTGATCCTGGCCTGCGGCTTCGTGGGAGGACTGGTGCAGGGCTGCCCGCCTGCGGACATGGCTCGCGTGCTGGTGGCGACGATCCGACAGATGTCCAAGACCATCGCCACGATGCTCTGCGTCCTGGCCTGTGCCAAGGTCATGGGCTACTCGGGCATGATCGCCAGCGTCGCCGCCTTCTTCGTCGGCACCCTGGGCACCCTCTACCCGCTCGTCGCGCCCATCCTGGGGGCCCTCGGGACCTTCGTCACGGGGTCGGGCACCTCCTCCGAGGTGCTCTTTGGCACCGTCCAGGAGCAGGCCGCCGCATCGATCGATGCCGACCCCTATTGGCTGTGCGCGGCCAACTCCCTCGGCGTGTCCGCCGGCAAGATGCTCTCGCCCCAGAACATCGCCATCGGCACCGCCGCCTGTGGCCTGATCGGCAAGGACGGCGAGGTCATGGGCAGGATCGCCCGGTACGCCTTCGGATTCGTCGCCGCCATGGCGCTTTTCGTGTACGCAGGCGTACTGCTGGGGGCCTAGATCCCTACAGCCTTTCGGCCATCCCCCTGACCAGAAGCTCGGTCCTCTCCCAGCCGATGCAGGCGTCCGTGATCGACTTGCCGAAGACGCCTCCGCCCACGGGCTGGGCACCGTCCTCGAGGTAGGACTCGACCATGAAGCCACGGAAGAGGCCTGCGATGCTCGTGGAGCGCCTCACGCTGTCGAGCACCTCGTTCACGATGCGGGTCTGCTCCAGTGGGCGCTTGCCCGAGTTGTCATGGTTGCAGTCGATGACCACTGCGGGGCTCTCGTACATGTCGCGTGCGTAGCGCTCTGCAAGGCGCTCCAGGTACTCGTAGTGGTAGTTGGGGTAGTTGATGCCGTCGAGCCCTTGATAGCCACGCAGGAGCGCATGGGCGAGGGCGTTGCCCGTGGTGGCGACCTCCCAGTTGCGGAAGATGAAGGTCTGCGGCGCCTGCGCGGCGTAGATGGAGTTGAGCATGACCGCAGTCGAGCCGCCGGTGGGGTTCTTCATGCCCACGGGCACGGGAATGCCGCTCGCCACCAGACGATGCCCCTGGTTCTCCACGGAACGCGCTCCCACGGCGACGTAGGAGAGGATGTCGACCAGGTACTGGTAGTTCTCGGGATAGAGCATCTCGTCCGCCGTGAACATGCCGGACTCCTCCACCACCCGCAGGTGCATGTGACGTATGGCGCGGACGCCCTCGAGCAGGTCGGGGGCACCCTCGGGATCGGGGTTGTGCAGCAGCCCCTTGTAGCCGGTGCCCCTGGTGCGCGGCTTGTTGGTATAGACGCGCGGGATGATCACGAGCTTCTCCGCGACTTCCTCCTGCAACCTCGCGAGACGAACCACGTAGTCGAGGACGGCGTCCTCGCGGTCGGCTGAGCAGGGTCCGATGACCAGCAGGCGCTTTGTGCTTTCACCCCTGATGATGCGGGCGACCTCTGCGTCGAAGGAGGCCTTGGAGGAGGTCGCGCCCGCGGGGAGCGGCATCTCCTCGCGTATCTCCTTGGGAATGGGTAGCTTCCTCTTGAACTCCATGGCCATGCCGTTGCCCCCGTCTTGTGTCGCAGGCCGACAGAGCGGCCAATCTGCGCGTCGATCGTATCGTGGTGCGTTGCGATTATGCCATGTGCGCGCGAGGGGACTGGTGGCGGCGGGTAAAATGTGACGCGGAAAGCAAACGCGTGACAGCGTCACGTCCATGCGAAACGGAGGCACCCATGCCCTGCACGACCCTGCTCGTCGGCAAGGGGGCGAGCTACGACGGCTCGACCATCATAGCCCGCAACGAGGACTCCCCCAACGGCGAGTTCACCCCCAAGAGGTTCGTCGTGGTCCAGCCCGCCGACCAGCCACGCCACTACCGCTCCGTCCTGAGTCACGTCGAGATCGACCTGCCGGACGACCCTCAGCGCTACAGCTCGGTCCCCGATGCCCTGGGCAAGGACGGCATCTGGGCCGAGGCGGGCGTGAACGAGAGCAACGTGGCCATGTCGGCCACGGAGACCCTCACCACCAACGAGCGCGTGCTGGGGGCAGATCCCCTGGTCGAGCTGGTTGCTGCCGAGGGGGCGCCCGACGAGGAGGGATATCGCCCCGAACGGGCCGGCGGTATCGGCGAGGAGGACATGCTCACCCTGGTCCTGCCTTACATCGGCTCCGCGCGCGAGGGCGTCCTGCGCCTGGGCGCGCTGCTCGAGGGGTTCGGCACCTACGAGATGAACGGCATCGCCTTCAGCGACGTGGACGAGATCTGGTGGCTCGAGACCGTGGGAGGCCACCATTGGATCGCTCGCCGCATCCCCGACGACTCCTACGTCGTGATGCCCAACCAGCTGGGCATCGACTCCTTCGACCTGGACGACGCCCTGGGCGAGGGTCGCGATCACCTGTGCTCCGCCGACCTGGCCGAATGGATGGCGCGCCATCACCTCTGTCTTGACCCGGACTTCGGTGCAGGTGCCGAGGAGGGTGGGCGAGACGCGCACGCCAGGCGCGTCTTCAACCCACGCACCGCCTTCGGCAGCCACAGCGACGCCGACCACGTCTACAACACCCCACGTGCCTGGGCCGTCCACCGCTTCCTGAGGGGCACGCTGGAGTTCGGCTATGACGGGGAGGGCTGGGGACCAGAGGACGACGACCTCCCCTGGGATGCGGCGCCTAAGCGCAAGGTGACCATCGAGGACGTGAAGTACGCCCTGTCCCTGCATTACCAGGGCACGCCGTTCGACCCCTATGGCAGCGCTGGCACGCCCGCGACGCGCGGTGCCTACCGCCCCATCGGCATCAACCGCAACGGACAGCTCGCCGCAATCCAGCTGCGTCCCTACGCGCCCGAGTCCTGCCGCGCCATACAGTGGATGACCTATGGCTCCAACGCCTTCAACGCCCTGGCCCCGTTCTACGCCAACGTCGACCGCACGCCCGAGTACCTGGCCAACACCACGGGGACCGTCACGACCGAGAGCTTCTACTGGGCGAATCGCCTCATAGCCGCGCTGGCGGATGCCCACTTCGGCGCCTGCGCCGCCCACATCGAGCGCTACCAGGAGGCCGTGGGCGCACGCGGCCACGCATCCGTCGCCAAGTGGGACGCCCTCGTGAGCGAGGGGAGCCTGGGCCACGAGGGCGCGGCCGAGCTTTTGGGCCAGGCAAACGACGAGGTCGCATCCATGCTGCGCGGGCAGACCGATGACGTGCTGGGTAAGGTGCTCCTCACGGCGAGCCTGGGTATGCGCAACGGCTTCGCCCGCAGTGACGGCTGAGCAGATGGGACCATGTCCGCATGCGGACTGTGAGAGCGGGAGGCGAGCTCGGTGAACGGTACACGACCACGTAAAGACGCAAACAGGGTGGCCCGGCGCTACTCGACCGGCGAGGAGATTGCCAACTCGGTCTCGCACGGCATCGGCGCGCTGCTGTCGATCGCGGCGCTCGTGCTCCTCATCGTGCGCGCAGTCCAGCATGGGGGCGGTATGCACCTGCTGGCCGCGCTCATGATGGGCGTCACCCTGGTCCTGGAGTTCACGTTCTCGACGCTCTACCACGCGCTTACCCCAAGGGGGGCCAAGAGCGTGTTTCGCATCCTGGACCACAGCGCCATCTACCTGCTGATCGCAGGGAGCTACGCCCCGTTCGCCTTCGTCGCGCTCGCGGACTGCGGCGGCATACCACTGGGAGTGGCGGTGTGGGTCGTCGCTGTCCTAGGCGTCGTGGGCGAGGCATTCTTACGCGAGCGGCAGCCCAAGTGGGCGTCGGCCCTCGTCTACCTGGGACTGGGCTGGGCCGTCGCGTTTAAGCTTGCCGACATCCACCGCCTCTTGCCCACGCCGGCGTTTGCGCTCCTTCTGGCGGGGGGCATCTGCTACACCGTGGGCTGCGGCTTCTACGTGACCAAGAAGGTCCCCTACCTGCATTTCGTATGGCACCTCTTCGTCCTGGCCGGAGCAACCTGCATAACGCTGTCCGCCCTCATCTTCGTCGTCTGACAAGGGCGAGCGGATGAGGGACCCATGCTGGCCGGGAGACCCGAAACCCGTGCCTACGCCAGCTGGATTCCCATGAGCCAGCCCCAGCGTGGGGTGACCGTGGTGCCGTAGTAGCTGATCCAGCTGTTGACGCTCTGGGTGTTGATGGAGCCTATGTTCTCCATGATCATGCCGCCGCCGATGTATATGCCTATGTGACCATAGATGCGGCCGGCGGAGGTGTGGCTGTGCGTGGAGACGGCGACGATCATGCCCGGCTGCAGCGCCGAGCGGTCCGAGCTGTAGCACCAGGCGTTGTACATGTCATTGGCATTGCCCGACGCATAGCCGTACCCCGCATTGGAGAAGACCCGCGAGACCCACATGGCGCACAGGCCCGCGCCTGGCGAGGGCGTCGAGTAGCAGGCGTTGATGACCCGCTGCTGGGAGCCCGTGGTGGAGCCGCCACTGGGGAGGTCGCCCGTGACGTTGGGCGAGCCGCCGCCCGGGTTTGAGTTGGTGTTGGGATTCGAGCGCGAGCTTGAGCTGGCCGCCGCTGCGGCTGCGGCGGCTTCCTGGGCGGCGCGTTCCTTGGCCATGGCCTCGAGCTCGGCGTCACGCTGGGCCATAAGGTCCTTGACCTGCTGAGAGAGGCCGTTGAGCGTACGCGTGGCCTCGTCCTGCTTGGCCTGCATGTCGCTGAGCTGCTGCACCTGGGTCGCATTCAGGGCCTCGAGATCGCCCTTCTGGGACTCGAGCTCCTCCTTCTTGGTCTCCAGCTCGGCCTTGATGGACTTGACGTCCTCGATCATCTGCTTGTCGTTCTCGGAGATCTTGTCGAGGTAGTAGATGTTGGAGGAGAGCTCCTCGAACGACGTGGACGAGAAGAGCACGCTCAGGAATCCGTCGGCACCAGACTTGTACGCGGACGAGACGCGCTTGGAGAGCTGCTCCTTCTTCTCGTCCAGCTCGTCCTGCTTCTTGTCGATGTCGCCCTGGGTGTTGTCGATCTGGTCCTGGACGCCCTCGATCTCGTCCTTGGTCCTGCTGTTCTCCTCCGAGAGGGCCTCGTAGTCTGCGGCGATCTGGTCGAGCTGGGCCTGGACCTTGTCGAGCTGCGACTGCGCCGCGGCAAGGTCGCTCTCGGTATCCGCGAGGGCATGCTTTGCGGGGCTCATGGCGGCCGCAGCACCCGCCGCGATGAAGAGCCGGAGCGCGTCACGACGCGTGAGGTTCCTGTGAGTCAAGTTCTGTCCCCTTGTTCGATATTGGCTACGAATGATGACATTCGAACGCTGGTGAGCAGGTTTTGAAGTGGGCAGTTCCCGATATACTACCCGCCCCCCTCAGCCTAGCACTAGCATTCCTCAACTTCCACACGCGCCTGAATGACCTCGGCTGGCACGGTCCTGTCCAACACCACGCTCGATTTCGGCTCTGACGCGGCAAACCTCCTGCAGGCGGAGGGCAATGACCCCAGCGGCTGCTCGGATCCCGCTCGGGGCGACTCGTGGTGGGATGGCATCGTCAGCTTCTTCAGGGGGTTGCTTGGCATCGGCTCGCGGTTATGGCCCTCCGAGGGAAAGGCTCAGGCACCGACTGACCACCTGCTGACCAAAAAGCTGCGTAAGCCAGCAGGCAAGCGCTATCGACGGCCCCCAGGGAAAGGTTCCTGCGGGGCCGCCCACCGCAGCATGTCCTCCGCGCAGCCAGCCCAAAGCGCCCCTCCCAAGCACTTCCGCCAGGTATCCCGCAATGCCCAGGAGGCATGCCATGACCAAGGCCAGCAGGAACTGCCGCCATCCGAGGCAGAAGGCGACGGCCGAAAGCAGCTTCACGTCACCCCCGCCGACGCTCTCGTGGCCGAGGAGGGCGTCCATGCCGACGGCGAGGGCGACGAGGGTCCCCAAGACGGCCAGGGAGCAGGCCAGCGCGGGCACAAGGACGTCCCAAGCCGTCTGGCCTGATGGCATAAGGCCCATATGCTCGGCGACGAGGACGCGAACGACATGCAGCACGACCAGGGCCGCGACACAACCATTGGGGATGATGCGCAGGTCGAGGTCCGTGAGCGAAGTCACCAGCAGGACGTCCGCGAGGCCAAGCGACCCTGCTGCCTCAGGGGTGACGCCATAGCGTGCCACGATGGTCATGGACGCAACGACGTACGTTAGGCAGGCCACCGGATGCCGCACGCCTGGTGGGCGGTCGTCCGGTCCCGGCGCCGTGCCGCATCCACATGCTCGCCCTCCCAGCTCACGTCCTGCCAGACGCCGTGCACAACGGTCGAGAAGAACGGCCTTGAGCAGCATAAGGGCGGCCACGGCCGCATAGACGGGAAGCGACATGTGTCCCTACCTCCGCACGCAGGTGCGCCAGCCTTCGGCGCAACGGCCCAGCAAGCCACAGGATTGTATGCGGGCACGAGGCGCGAAGGCGTGGCCGTTGGCCGAATGGGAGGGGTTTCTCTGCACCAATCTTGCGGCAAGCCCCGCGCAAAGCCATCTGCCAGAGCGTGACCCAACATCATTCGGCAGGAAGGCCATGCGTGACCCGACACCCTAGCGCTAGACGAGAAGCAGCTCCAGCACGAACACGATGGCGCAGCAGCCAACGGCCACCTGAAAGAGGGACGCACCAGACCACGCAGCCGCAATGCCCGCAACGAGCGCGACCGCTCCCGCGACAGGCGAGTTGGTGGACTCGACGATGGCCGGGAAGGTCATCACCGCAAGGGTGACGTAGGGCACGTAGAAGAGGAACGACCGCACGAAGCGATTGGTGATCTGCCCCCTGATGAGGGTGAGGGGAAGCACGCGGATGAGCAGCGTGACAGCCGCCATGACCGCGATGTAGAGGTACGGGCTAGGCGGCATCGACAGCCCCCTGGGCATCGAGGACGGGGCCCGTGGTCTGGGGGGTGACGTCTGCCGCGGCCTCGGCGCCCCCCTCGGCTCCAGCGGCGCCTTCGGAGACTATGGCATCATCGCCTTCGGCAACCGGGAAGAGCAGCGCCGCGAGCGACGACAGGGCGACCGTCAGCACGATGGTGCGCGTGCCACCCGACCAGGCGGAGACCAAGGGCGCCCAGGTGAAGGCCCAGCTGGCAAGGAAGCTGAGGAGGACGAACGCGCCGACTGCACGGTTCCTGCGCGCAGGCGGCACGATGATGGCAAGGAACATGCCGAACAGCGCCACGGAAAGGGCGCTGACGACGCGCGGGGGCATGATGTTGCCCACGACGATCCCCAGTGCCGTGCCGCCCGCCCAACAGGGCAGCGCGGGAATCATCGCCCCGTAGCTGTAGTAGGGATCGACGAAGCCGTCGCGGGCGACCGCGATGCCAAAGATCTCGTCCGTCAGGTCGAAGCCCACCAGGATGCGGTGGATGGCAGGCGTGCCGGGGGCGAAGCGCTGTGACAGCGCGCAGCTCATGAGCAGGTAGCGGGCGTTGGCGACGAGCGTGACGACCGCCATCTCGAGCAGGGTCCCGCTGGCTGCCATGAGGGTGAAGGCGGCATACTCGCCTGCCGAGGCGTTGTTGAGCAGGCTTGCGAGGAGCCCCTGCAGCGGATCCAGCCCTACGTTGCGCGCTGCGATGCCAAGCGAGAACGAGACGGCCAGATACCCCAGGCCGATGGGTATGCCGTCACGCACACCATCGCGCAGTGCCTGCCCATGCCGGGCAGAGAAGCCCCTGAGGTCTCCCATCGGTCGCCGTCCCCCCTCGTCTGCCTTCGACTCCCGCCAGCCCTTGATACCATGCTGGAGTACCATTAGTAAAACTCATGTTTCTTATCAACACATAAGCGATTCTTCTCAATAAACTAAAGAAGAGCTAGATGCCCTGCGGAAGGATGGCACTGGTGCGATGCGGACGAGAATCTCCAGATATGCAATATTCCTCCGTGTGGTCGAGTCCGAGAGCTTCACGCGGGCGGCACAGCAGATGGGCTATAGCCAAAGCGCGGTGAGCCAAGCCGTCAAGGCGCTCGAGGGCGAGTTGGGCTGCACTTTGCTCGAACGCCGGAAGGGCGAGGCGACGCTCACGAAGGACGGACGCCAATACCTCCCCTACCTGCGCGCAATTGCGCTGGACGAGGAGGCGCTCCTCGCACGTCAGCGCGAGATGGAGGGCCTTGAGAACGCAACCGTCACGATCGGTACCTTCACGAGCGTCAGCCGCAACCTGCTGCCTCCGCTGATGCAGGAGTTTCGCACGCGATACCCAGACGTTCGTTTCGTCCTTCGCCAGGGCGAGTACACCTCCATCGCAGACTGGCTGCACTCCGGAGCATGTGACCTGGGCTTCACGAACCAGACGAGCGCCTCTGCCGCAGGGCTCGAGGTTGTGCCGCTCTTTCGAGACCAGATGATGGCCGTGCTTCCCGAGAGTCATCCCCTCGCCGAGGGGGATGCGAGGGCTCCCGTCGCAGACGTTCCCGTCATCGCAAGCGCGAAGGCAAGAACGACGGGCGCGTCGGGGATGGCGGGGACGGTGCGGGCGGCAGCGGGCACAGCGGATGCGGTGACGCTGGCACAGCTGGCGGACCAGACGCTTATCCAGCTGGACGAAGGCGAGCAGTCCGTGGCCATGGACGCCTTCTCCCATGCAGGGCTGCATCCACAGGTGAGCTACGAGGTGACGGACGACTACTCCATCCTGGCGATGGTCAGGCGCGGGCTGGGCGTCTCGATCCTGTACGAGCTCATGCTGAGTGGCTTTGGCCAGGGCGTCGTGGTGCGCCCCATAGCGGAGCGGCCCGAAAGGACGATATCCATAGCCTGCAAGCGCAGCGAGACGCTTCCGATAGCCGCCCGACGCTTCTCGCAGTTCATCGTAGAGCGGCTGAGGACGGAGCCCTAGATGTCCCTCAGGCTGATCATCTCGCCCGCCAAGAGGATGCGTCCCGTCGAAGGGCCGCCGTTCGCGCAAACGGAGCCGCAGTTCCTCTCGGATGCGGTATCTCTGGCGCGTCAGCTGCGCTCCCTGAGCTACGTGGAGCTTAGGGAGCTGTGGGGGTGCAGCGAACGGCTGGCCGCGGAGAATGCCCGTCGGGTGCGAACGCTCGCTGAGGACATGGCTGCGGACACAGGCACCCTCACGGCTGCGGTCATGGCCTACGATGGCATCCAATACCAGCACCTACGTGCATCCGTGATGGACGAGCGTCAGCTGTCGTGGTTGGGCGAGCACCTGCGGATCGCCAGCGGGCTCTACGGTCTGCTGCGACCGTTCGACGGCGTGGTCCCCTATCGCCTGGAGATGCAGGCCGGGCTCGCCGTCGACGGTGCTCGGAACCTGTACCAGTACTGGGGCGGTCGCCCCTACGACGCCCTGTGCTCCGGGCGCGACGTGGACACCATCGTGAACCTGGCATCGGTCGAGTACGCAAGGGCCATGTTGCCCCAACATGCCAGGGGCGCGCCACCTCACGCCCAGGGTACGGGGCCACGGGTGGTGACCTGCCTGTTTGGGGACATCAGGACGAGCGACGACAGGTTGGTGCAACGCGCGACCGAAGCCAAGGCCACCCGGGGCACGTTCGTGCGCTGGTGCGCGGAGAGGGGCGTGGACTCCGTCGTCGAGATGCGCGACTTCGACGAGCGCGGCTACGCGCTGGACGAGAGGCGCTCGGACGACACGACGCTCGCGTTCACCCGAGCCCACAGCATCCACGCCCTCAGCGGTTCTCTATGCGCCCGACGTTCTTGATCAGGATCGAGACGTTGCCGTCGGCGTCGGCCGTGAACTCGATGTAGTTTGAGTCGGCCGCATACTCCGAGGGAAACGTGATCTCTATGCCCGTGTCCGTCTTGATCTTGTGGCTCTTCGCCAGTCGGTTGGCGACGCCGCGCCGTACGGGCACCTCCTCGGGCAGCTTCCTCTCATGCGCGACGCGCTCGTAGTGTTCCTGCACCTCGGGCTGGCCCTCGAACACCTGGCGACCGACCTCCTCGGGAGAGAAGGACTCGTCGCGCTCGGCGGTGGCCGCGACGCAGGCCTTGGCGTGGGCCACGGCGCAGGCGGCGTTCAGGCCATGCTCCTCGGCGACGCCCTCCACGATGTCCTCGACCGCTTCGACGAGCTCCCTGCTGGATGCCTGTGAGCTGCATTGCAGCAGGCGCTCCGGGATGATCTCGACCTCCCGACCGCCAATCGCGCGTGGTTTGTCACGAAAGTCGATGGCAGCTGTGGCCAAGTCGACCAGCAGGTAGGAATCGACCTTCTGTGACGGGTTGGGAAGCGTGACGTCCTGGCTCAGGATGTCGTTGGCAGCAGCGCCCGTCGCATCGTTGCCCAGGTCGTGCACGAAGGCCTGCCTGCGCGGCAGGACTGCCATCCCAAAGAGGCGCTGGGAGAGGTCCTCGGAACCAACCGCTGCCGGATCGTCCGACACAGCTGCCGCCACCACACCATCGGCCAGGACCGCCGTCCGAGCCCTCATGTCCTTGGTGTCCGTGAAGTCGCAGACCAGTAGGTCGCATTCCACGAGGTCATCGCACATCCGCAGCTGCTCCCACATGAATTGGGCCAGCTGCTGCGAGAGCTCCACGAAGCCCACGCGCCCGGCAAAGTACTCGGCCAGGCCGGCGCCAAACGAGCTGTCCTCGGCAAACGTCCCATGCCGGCTCTCGGCGCTCGAGGCGATTTTGCGCATATGACGCTGCACGTAGGACTTCACGGGACGACTGCCCAGGTCGAGCTCCCGATCGCTGGGATACGACGTCCCGCTCTCGAAGTCGAAGGCATGCAGTATGGCGTGGCTCACTCGCATCATGGACGATCACCGTCTGGGAATAGTGGCTCCGGCGCCGGCAGGGTGCCCTTGGCCCGAACAGGATAGCGCACGGACGATCGGGCGCTGGCGCCAGTTTCCCCGAGCACCGTCTGCCCCGCCTCCGTCGAGGTCCGTGGGCACCGGATGGAACGCATGTGGGAACATACGTCGATTCATACGCCATAGGCACCCTTGGCATTCTATATTATGCATCATATGTTTGAATTAATGCTATTAGCATGCTGTTTGTGCCGTTACCGCTTACCGAACATCCCATCCGCTCAAAGCACGTTGTCAGCCTATAACGAGTATATGAACTCTCTATCTGGTCTGATGGTGCTACCTTTCATATGTCTAATAAAATGGAACGAAGTTTGGATAGGATATGCGCATTCTCTTTTGCGTCGGGGAAAGCGCCCCCGCCAGTGCAGCGCTTGTGGAGGGCTCGTTCGAGGGCTTTGGCGAGAGCGCCCGCATCCTCTGGGAGCAAGGGACCATCCCCCTGGGGGAGCTCCTCTCTGTCAGGCTCGTCGAGGTCGGGCACCGCAGCATGGCTCGAGTCACCACGAGCCGCAGCACGACCGTACACCTATGCGTGCCGCGGACGTTCCCCATGACTGGGACGTCCATCACGATAGACAACGCCCCCGCGACGGAGCGCCTCGCCCTCCAGCTGCGGGAGAACGTTCGAGGTGGCGTCGCAGGGATCTGAGGACGACCGGGCCTCATGCCATCAAGGACCTGCAACGACGGGACGTGCCCCAAAACCTGCCGAACGCCCTCTCCGCATCCCCGGCCTTCTCCGGCATCGCGCCGCACGGGCCGGGGCGCAACGCTACCTTGCGGCGTGGCGGACGACAAGCAGAGGGTCCCCGACCTTGACCAGCGGACGACCTCCAATGAGGGTACCGCTCTCGTAGACGCCCTCGACCCCGTCGAAGTCGGAGTAGTTGGTGACCACGCAGGTCACGACGTCATCATAGCCCGACTCGGCGATCTCCTCGCGGTCGAAGACCAGAAGCGGCGTGCCCGCGACAACCTCCTGCCCCTCCTCGACCAGTCGCTCGAACCCCCTGCCGTCCATGTCGACCGTGCCCAGGCCCACGTGGATGAGAAGCTCGACGCCGACGTCCATAGTCATGCCGATCATGTGGTTGGTTACGGCCGTGACGCTCACGCAGCCAGAGACCGGCGCATAGACGACGCCATCGACGGGCATGACGCCACAGCCCCGACCAAACAGCCCGCCCGAGATGACCTCGTCGTTGACCTCCTCCAGGCTCACGACCATGCCTGTGACGGGCGCATGCACGGTGTTGGGGAGGACATCGAAGGTCGCAGGCCTAGGCCTGGCAAGCTCTCCGTCAGCCGAGAAGAACGTGTCCTTGATCCTGTCGAGGAGTCCCATGTCTCATCCCTTCGATGTTGGCGGTCGCTCTGACCGCCGCATCCACATAATCTTAGCCAGCAGATGACGTAATAGCAATTTTACAGCCAGCATCAGCGCAAAACCATCGGTGAGCGACAAGACGTCTTAGACCTCATGCATCCTGGGCCCACGCGTCTCGGAACCCGCGCGCCCCGGCCTTGCGGGTCTCAGGTATCGCGCGTCCCGGCCCTGCGGGTCAGCCCCCTAGAGGCGACGTCCGTAGAGGTAGATGACGCGATCGCCCGTGTCACCGGAGGCACCGCCCTTCCTCTGGATGCAGCTAAGCCCCCGATGCTCGAAGAACTCCAGGTCATAGTCCTCCCGCAGCACCACAAAGCAACCATGGGCGTCCTCGGAGCACAGGGCCAGGACCATGTCCTCGAAGAGCCGCGTCCCTATGCCCTCGTGCATGTGGCGTGGGTCGACCACCAGGAGGTTGACCTCGGACTCCGCGTTGGTGTAGCCAAACGAGATGAAGACGTCGGCCGTGGTATACATCCGAAGCCTGCTGAAGAGGGTCTCCTCTACCTCGATACCGCCGATCTTGGCGCGCTTGCGGGCGATGGTCATGAGCTCGTCGAAGCGTACGCTCCACACCTCGTTCGTCGTGCTGGATCCACCTTGGGAGAGCCCGCCGAAGCATGCCCCCACGACCACGCCGTCCTTGGTCGCGACGGTGGCGATCTGGGAGCGCCTGAGGGCCCCTGCCGTCATGACGCGACCAAAGATCATGCGATCGTAGACACCCTCGACGCCCGTGCACCAGATGCGGACACAGATGTCGACAACGGCATCGAAGTCCGCGTCCTCAAATGGGCGGTGGATGACGCCCGACGTAGCCTGCGGCATGCTGGTCTCCCCACATGTGCCTTCCCCGAGCCAACGCCATCCAGTCTAGCGCGAAGCTGCCCGTTTGGCCAAAGACGCACGCCACCGCAGACCTCTCGCTGGTGACGTATCATCATTGCCTGACGCACCTGGCCGGGGACGGCCAGAGACAGGCCATCCGCAAGGACGAGGGAGATTACGGTGCAGACCGGCTTTGACAACGACCGCTACATCGAGATGCAGGCAAGCCACATCCGCGAGCGCATCGCTCAGTTTGGTGGCAAGCTCTACCTGGAGTTTGGCGGCAAGCTCTTCGACGACTACCATGCCAGTCGCGTCCTGCCCGGATTCGAGCCGGACTCGAAGGCGCGCATGCTCGCCCAGCTCGCCGACCAGGCCGAGGTCGTCTTCGCGATCTGCGCCAACGACATCGAGCGGAACCGCCGCCGCTCGGACATCGGCGTCACCTACGACGAGGACGTCCTGCGGCTGATGGATGTCTTTCGCAGCATGGGCCTCGCCATCGGAGGCGTGGTCATCACGCGCTTCAGCGGCCAGCCCAAGGCCGAGGCCTACCAGGCGCACCTCGAGCAGCTGGGGATCCCGGTCTATCGCCACTACCCCATCGAGGGCTATCCCACCAGCGTCGACCTCATCGTCTCGGACGAGGGCTTCGGCAAGAACGAGTACGTCAAGACCGAGCGCCCCCTCGTCGTGGTGACGGCACCCGGCCCAGGCTCGGGCAAGCTCGCCGTGTGCCTGTCACAGCTCTACAACGAGCATCTCCGCGGCACCGAGTCAGGCTATGCCAAGTTCGAGACCTTCCCCGTCTGGAACCTACCCCTCAAGCACCCCGTGAACGTGGCCTACGAGGCCGCCACGACCGACCTCGACGACGACAACGTGATCGACCCCTTCCACCTCGAGGCCTACGGCGAGGTGACGGTCAACTACAATCGCGACGTCGACACCTTCCCCGTGCTCAGGGCCATGATGGAGAAGATCTTTGGTCGGAGCGCCTACCAGTCCCCCACCGACATGGGCGTCAACATGGTGGGCAACTGCATCAGCGACGACGCCGTCTGCCAGGAGGCGGGCAAGAGCGAGGTCGTCCGACGCTTCTACACCATGTCCGAGAGGATAGCGCGCACGGGGCAGGGCGAGGGCGAGCTCGACAAGCTCCGCCTCCTCATGAGAGAGGTCGGCGTGGACGAGAACCACGACCCCGCGCACGTCGCGGCGCTTCTCAAGGAGGAGGTCACGGGCCTGCCTGCCGCGGCCATGGTCCTGCCCGACGGGTCCCTCGTCACCGGCAAGACCAGCGAGCTGCTGGGTGCCGCCTCGTCGCTCCTGCTCAACGCCCTCAAGCGTGTCGCGGGGGTCGCGAAGAGGACCTATGTCGTCTCCGACGAGGCGCTTGCCCCCATCAGCCACCTCAAGACCGCGCACCTGCACAGCCGCAACCCCCGCCTCCACACGGACGAGACGCTCATCGCCCTCTCGATCAGCTCGGCCACCAATCCCGAGGCCGAACGCGTCATCTCGGCGACGAGCGAGCTCAAGGGCTGCGACGCGTACTTCTCGGTCATCATCTCGCCTACCGACGAGGCCATCTACCGGAAGCTGGGTATCAACGTCTGCTGCGAGCCCAAGTTCGAGCGCAGGACCTTCTACCACAGGTAGCACGACGAGCACGACTGAGGCACGCACCTGCACGGCCAAGCACCCATGCGGCGGGTGGGGGCAACGGGGAGCGGCGGCGCGGCGGGACAGCCATGCGGCGGCGCGGCGGGGTTCTCACATTGTGGCGCGTGCACCTGTCTTGAAATCGTGTGCACGCGCGCAACAAAAGCCCAGCTCACGATCAGGCGCGTGCACCTGTCTTGAAATCGTGTGCATGGACCCGGCCCGCACATGCCCAACCTGCACAGGCCCAACCTGCACATGCCCAACCTGCACAGGCCCAACCTGCACGGGCCCGGCGAGCGCGCGAGTCCAACCGGCGTGCGGACTCGATAAGCACACGAGGCCACATGGCCTACGTTCGCACGCCAAAACCACGCGCTCACGGAATTCGCATCAAAAATGGTGTGTGCATATCCGTCCTTTTCGTCACTGTCCGTCACTTTAGAGCGCATGGCATGCGCTACCTGCAGCGAGACAAGTGAGATGCGCTCGCCGGCACCTGCAGTACGTACCCGCAGAGCGTCACCCAACGCCCTGCGGCCGCATAGGATGTAGGCCGTCAGTGCAACGTTACAGGATACTGGCATCTAACTTGCCAGGTGCCACATCGTTCTCGGCCCTATGATCCGGGCCATGGACATCATCTTCTCTCATGCCACAGCTCTCGCCATCATACGATCTTGGCGCTCGAGCGGTGAGGTGCCCACCTGCCCGCAGACCCATCCCCTCCCGTCCGTTCCGTCCCTTACCGAGAAAGTGACGGTCGATGCCCTCTCCGAACTGCTCGCAGCCGCATCCGTAAGGCCCGAGGCACTCATACGCGGCGAACACAGACTCGACGTCCTTTGCTCAAGGGAAGGGACGCGGCCTCACGGCAGGTATGTCTGTGGGCATGTCGCTCCACACGACCTGAAAGGCTATCGACAGCTGTGGATGAAGGGCGGCTCCCGCATGTCGAGCGTCGGCCTCACGCTCTCACAGCTCGCCACGTCACTTCCTCTCTGCGAGTTGCTTGACGTTGCGAACGAGCTGGAAGGCGGCTACTCGCGAGACCCCGTACGTCCCGTCTTGGGTGCCGCAAGGTTTGACATCAGCCCTTTTATCTCGAAGGATGAGGTGCTATGGGAACTATTCCGACTTCCGCGGGGACGCACGACCGAAAGGGCGAGGACAGCGGTGGCCCTATCGTGTCCGAACGCATGGTCGCCGCGCGAGGGCATCCTGGCGACAATGCTCGTCCTACCTTGCCATGAAGGTGGGTACGACCTGGGTCCGATCACCCTCAACCAAAGACTGACAGCCGACAGTCCCGCAATCACCTCATTGCGTTCGCGCGTCCCAGATATCTCCTTCCACCAGGCACCCATTGGACTGAACTATGACGGAAGAGAGCATCTTGCGCTGTCACTCCTGGAGCGGACGGCCATGGAGGTCGGGCTGCATCCTGGCGACGGAAGCGCCTTTCAAGAGCTGCGATCGGTGCGTGGCGCTATCCGAAGGAAGTACGTCGACGACCGGCGGCGCGATCGGGACCTCGCCACGATGGGACTGGAGACGATGGTCGTGACGAGCGAGGACATGGACGACATACGCTCCCTCGACCTGCTCATGCTACAAGTCATCGCTCGCATCGAACACCATGTTGGCATCCACCTCTGGGAGCAGCGAACCTGCATCGACGACCCCAGGTGCACGGCACGAAGACAAGAGGTGCTCGCGCACCTGTTGGACAACCACACCTAGGGTCGGCTGATGGATCTCAGGATTCGTGGACCCCAAGCTAGCGATACGCGAATTCGCACTGTGACGAATTCACTCCGTGACGGGCTCACATTGTCACGTGTGCGCACCATGGTGCGATGGCGCGTGCACCTGTTTTGAAATCGTGTGCACGCGAGCGACAAAAGCCCAGTTCACGATCAGGCGCGTGCACCTGTCTTGAAATCGTGTGCACGCGCGCGACAAAAGCTGATAGGCAAACGCACCCCGCGCGGGTCCGATGACGGACTTTCGGGCCTAGGCGGCCTCGTGGGCCCGACGGACTTGCGGGCCCGCGAGGTACGCGGGGTCCGCCAGCCACACGTCACCCAACCCTACAGCGCGTGGACGTCATCTGCGGAGAAACGAATGGACGCCTTGTCTCCCACCTCGTAGGCCTTCTTGTTCTTGGGGTTGAACTCGGTGATCTTGATCAGGTGCCTACCGCAGCGCACCTGGTAGTTCTGGTAGTGACCCATGAAGCGCGACAGCGTGACCGTGCACGGGAGCACGCCCTCGTCCGCCACGTGGACGGACTCGGGGCGCAGCACCAGCGTGATGTCATCGCCTGCGGCCTTGCCGTTGAGGTCGGCGACCTCGACCGGGCTGCCCTCGATCGTCGCCACGCCGCCTTTGCCATCGACGCTCGCAACTGTGCCGCGCAGGAAGTTGGACTCGCCGATGAAGTCCGCCACGAACTCGTCGACCGGGTGATAGTAGACGGTCTGTGGGTCGCCGATCTGGTCAACGAGGCCCTTCTTCATGACGATGATGCTGTCGGAAAGTGCCATGGCCTCGGACTGGTCGTGCGTGACGTAGATGGCCGTGATGCCCGCCTCCTGCTGGATGCGGCGGATCTCGCTGCGCATGTCCACACGCAGCTTGGCATCCAAGTTGGAGAGCGGCTCGTCGAAGAGCAGGACGCCTGGCTCGATGACCAGGGCGCGCGCCAGGGCGACGCGCTGCTGCTGGCCACCCGAGAGCTGGTTGGTCATGCGATCCTCCATGCCCTCAAGACCGACGAGGCCGAGGATGTTGGTGACCTTCTCCCTGATCGTGGCGGCATCCATCTTGCGGAGCTTCAGTCCGTAGGCCACGTTGTCGAAGATGTTGTAGTGCGGCAGCAGGGCATAGGACTGGAAGACCATGGCGGTGTCGCGCTTGTTGGGCGTGAGCTCGTTGATGGGCTCGTTCGCCAGGTAGATCTCGCCCTCGTCGGGACTCTCGAAGCCCGCGATCATGCGCAGGATGGTGGTCTTGCCGCAGCCGGAGGGGCCCAGCAGGGTCACGAACTCCCCCGGTTCGATGCTGATGTTGGCGTCATGGACGGCATAGAAGTCCCTGCCGGTCTTGGGGTCCTGGTAGATCTTGGACACATGCTCGAGGAGCACGCCCTTCTTCTCCTTGGCCATCGCTTAGCCCTCCTCTTCCGTTTTGATCTTGGCGCTGGTGCCGAAGTGCTTGATGGCGAGGTTCATCAGAAGCACCGCACCGTAGGTGATGACGATGAGGACCGTGGCGAACGCGCAGGCGACACCATAGGCCCCCTTCTCGGCGAACTCGTTGATCTGCACCGTGATGAGCAGGAACTGCGGTGTGACGAGCAGGATGATTGCCGAGATGGCCGTGATGGAGCGCACGAAGGCGGTCACGAGGCCCGAGAGGAACGAGTCCTTGATGAGCGGCAGGGTCACGGTCATGAACACCTGCAGCGAGTTGGCGCCCATGTCATAGGCTGACTCCTCGATGGACTTGTCGATCTGGCGCAGGGCCGAGATGCCCGATCGGGTGCCCGTGGGCAGCGAGCGCACGATGAAGACGATGACGAGGATGGCGCCCGTTCCGTAGAGTCCCTGCAGAAGCCCGGTGTGGAAGATTCCACCCGAGAAGCCGCGGATGTAGCCCACGCCCAAGACGGTCCCCGGCACCGCCATGGCCAGCATGGAGACGGCCTCGATGAAGCCCTTGGAGCGGAAGTCCCGCTTGACCACCAGGTAGGAGATGATCATGGAGAGCAGCGCAGTGATGGGGGCCGAGACGAACGACAGGACGAAGGAGTCGCGGAAGGCCTGGAAGCCGTGGTGCATGGTGAACATCTGCTGGAACCACTTCGTGGTGAGGCTGAAGTCATAGCCCCAGGTCTTGAACAGGGCGCCGAAGGGCACGCAGACGTACATCATCACGACGAACAGGGCGATGGCGGCGCAGAGCACGGAGAGCGGCACGCGCACGGAGGCATCCGTCACGAGCATGCGGGCGCGACTTGCCTTGCCCGTGAGCGTCGCAGTGGAGCGGGCCTCGAGCACGTACTTCTGCACGACGAACATGGCCAGCGTGATGAAGAGAAGCACGACGGCCATGGCAGCGGCGCCCTGCTTGTCGTAGGCGCCGGTTATCTGCAGGTAGATGGAGGTCGCGAGGGTGTCATACGAACCTCCTATGAGCATGGGGTTGGCGAAGTCGGCGATGGACTCGATGAAGGTGACCAGGAAGGCGTTTCCCAGGCCGGGAAGGATCAGTGGCAGGGTGACCGAGGTGAAGACCTTCCAACGGGAGGCGCCCATGTCGCGAGCGGCCTCCTCGAGCGAGGGGTCGATGTTCTTGAGGAGGCCCTTGAACATCATGTAGCACACGGGGAAGAACGTGAGCGTCTGGACCAAGGCGATGCCCCAGAAGCCGTAGACGTTGTTGTCATAGATGCCCAGGAGGTAGCGGGTGATGATGCCCGCCTTGCCAAAGAGCATGATGACCGAGAGGGACAGCACGAAGGGCGGCGAGACCACGGGCAGCACGGACACGACCTTGAAGAGGCCGCCGAGCAGCCTGGTCTTGAGCTGCACGTACTCCTCGACATAGGCAAAGAGGAGGCCGATGAGGGCCGCGAGGATGCCCACGAGGAAGCCCACCTTGAGCGTGTTGGTGATTGCCGTGTCGAAGGCCGGCATGGCCAGCACACGCTTGAACACGTCGAGCGTGAGGCCACTCTCCCCCACGACGCTGTCCACCATGAGGATGGCCAGCGGGTACAGGATGAACAGCGTCAGAAACGCGACGAGCACGGCTATCGTGGTGACCATGATGGGGTCTGCCATGAGCTTCTTGCGGTCGAGCCGCACGCTCTGGTTCTTCGCCATTGCTCCCCTCCTTGAGTCGTCTGCCAACGGTGCGTCCCTCACGGCAAGCCGGGTGGATGGCGAGACCCATCCACCCGGCGCTGATGCCATACGGGACGACGCGGTCTGGGAGCTGGGCGCTACTCGGTCTGGAAGCGGCTGGCGTCACCGGTGTTGGCGCCCGCGCTGGAGAGCGCGCTCATGATGTCGCTCACGTAGGCCTCGGTGTTCTCCTTCGCGTCGGCGAAGTCGTACTTCATGACGTTGTCGGGGTCGAGACCGTACTCGGTGGCAACCTCGGGCTGCTTGGCGTTGTCGATGACCAGGAACTGGTAGGCGCCGACCTCCTGGGCGCGCTCGACGCACTCGGGCGAGAGGGCGTACTCGACCCAGAGCTTGGCCGCGTTCTCGTGCTTGGCCCCCTTGAAGATGGCCGTTGCGCCGACCTCGAAGGAGGCCCCGGAGGACGGGACGACCATGCCGATGTTGCCGTAGCCGTTGTCCACTATCTGGTAGATGGCGTCGTGCAGGAAGCCGATGCCGATCGTGCACTCGCCGGTGCCCACGTTCTTGGACGGGCCCGAACCGGACTTGGTGTAGACCTGGATGTTCTTGTCCAGGTCGACGAGATACTTGATGCCGTCGTCGTGGCCATACTTCTGGATGACGGTGTTCAGCACCAGCTTCGCCGTACCTGCGGTGTTGTAGTTGGACATCCAGATGAGGCCCTTGTACTTCTCGTCCAGGAGGTCGGGCCAGTCCTTCGGCGCGTCCAGGCCCTTGCGCTCGAGCTCGTCCTTGTTGTAGAAGAAGCCCAGGATGCCCTTGTAGATGCCGTACCAGTTGCCGTCGGCGTCCTTGTAGGCGTCACTGATGAGGTGGGAGGCGTTGTTGGCCGCATAGGGCTCGAGGAGTCCCTTGGTGACGGCGACGTTGTAGGGGTCGGTCGTGCCACCGAACCAGACGTCGCCGGAGGGGTTGCCGTTCTCCTCCTCGATCTTGGACTCGACCTCACCGGTGGAGAGACGCTGGTACTGGGTCTCGATGCCAAAGAGCTTCTGGAAGTTCTCGCAACAGGCGGCCACGTGGGCCTCCTCGCAGGAGCCGTAGACCACGAGCGCGCCGTCCTCCTTCGCAGCCTTCACCAGGTCCTCGGAGGCAATGGACGAGGTGGCGTCCGACGTTGTCGCGGAGCCGGCGTCAGAGCCGGAGCCACCGCAGGCGACCAGGCCCAGCCCTGCGGCTGCGACGGCGGACGCTCCCAGGAAGTTGCGACGCGTGAGATTGCTGTTCATGTCTCTCTCCTCCATCTTTGTGCGGCCCATGCCGCATTGAAAGGTTACCGCAGGGTGTACATAAGCACCAAAGCTATGCCAACGCCAACGGGACGTGCGAACTATTCGCCGAACGGTCGAGATCAGCGCTCGTCGTTGACGGCGCCCCCACGCCTGCGGTAGACGAAGTACGCCGCACCCGCGACGACGAGGACCGCCACCACGACGAGCGTGGGGTTCGAGAGGGGCGATGGGGATGCGACGAAGTCGCCGCCCAGGCGCTTGGAGTATATCGCGGCGCTGAGGTAGCGGTAGTCGTCCTGCTGATGGGCCTTGTTCGTGAGCGTGTTGGCAAACAGTGCGATGCTCTTGCCGTCCTTCTCGTAGTCGATGGCCTGGACTTGGTTCTTGTACCGCTCGAGGTACTCTCGGGTCATGAAGCCCTCGACCGGCTCGGCATCGGTGGTCTTGACCAGGACCTTGGCGCCGTCGGGGACGTCGGTGATGTAGCCGCCGCCAAAGCCGTACATCAGCGTGTCGCCACTGTTCTTGTACGTTGCCGTGACGAGGTCGTCCTCGGGGAACTCCACGCTGTCAAGTGCGTCGAAGCCCCACCAGTCGCCGTCGCCGGGCACGAAGTCCAGGCCGTCCGCCAGGCCATAGTCCTGGACGAACTGGAGGGCATCGGCGGTGTAGGCCACGTAGGGCGTGCCGGACTCGACCTTCGCGGCCACCGCGTCGGCGTTGATGGGGTTCTGGCTGCCGACGATGACGTCGGCCTCGCCCAGGTCGTCGGTCACCGTGAAGCCAAGCTGGTCCTCGAGGGCGAAGCGGTCCCAGTTGCCGTTCGTGTTGAGCCGGTTCTCGTAGTCCCTCATGCCGACCTCGTTGCCCTCGGCGTCCACGACGTAGGGGTCGAAGGCCTTTGGCACGTAGACCTTGATGTCGCCGTCGATGGACTTCGCGGCGGGGGCGGCATCGGTTGCCCTGGCGTCCAGGACGAAGTCGTCCTTGACGGAATCGTAGTCTGCAGACGAGACGAGGTAGCTTCCCGCGTCGTCGCCCTCGCTGATCAGGCCCACGCCCCGACCTTCGGACAGGAGCCTGTTGGTTGCCCTGACCGCATCGAGGCCGTTGTTCTTGATGACGGCGAGGCTGCCCTCCCCCTCGGTGACGCTCTTCTGATGGGGCGCCTCGTCCACCTGGGAGAGGCCTGCCTCCCCAAAGGCGCCCGGGGTGCGGACCGTGTCCATGTCGTAGCCGCGGAACTCGGAGAAGTTGGTCACGGGCTCGGAGTAGAGGGATCCCATCGTCCAGTCGCTGATCACGAGGTTGGGATAGAGGGCGCAGTTGGCCATGTTGCGCTTCGCCTGGTGCATGTCCACGACGGCGGTGCCCGCCGGGTAGGTCACGCCGCCCACCGTGACCTCGGAGCTCGTCTGCTCGACCCTCACACCGTTGTGGATGAGGAAGTCGATGGACTCGCACGCGGCGGCACGGTTCTTCTGCAGCGACGGGTCGAGGGGTATCACGTAGTACTCGGGGAAGAAGTTGTGGTTCTCGTTGTCCCGGGGGCGGAAGACGTCCGCCTCGGCACCCGCCTCGTCCGCCTGGTTCACGTAGTAGGGGCGGACGGTGTCCGCGTCGATGTTCTCGACCCCGCGGCGGAAGCGCTCCAGCTGGTTGTTGAACATGCGATCCTTGTTCTGTGCCACGAAGTCGGCGTTTCCGATGAAGCCGTACTCCAGGGCGCGCACGGCGTCGGAGGTTCCGTAGGGCGCTTCGACGGTATAGGCATTGGTACCGTGCATCATCGCGTACTGGGGCGTGTAGCTCGTCGACATGTCATCGAAGGGCATCTCCCAGAAGCGCGTGCCGTCCCCCTGCAGCTTGAGATAGTCACGCATCGGCATCTGGACGCTGTTGATCGTCTCGTTGCTCGCGATCGAGGAGGCCATGAACGCCTCTCCCTGTGCGAGTGCGGTGTCGACGAAGAGGTCGTACTCGTTGTTGGGGTCATGCGTGGGGGAGCAGGGCTCGACCTGGTACTGCTGATAGTAGCCATGCACCTCGTGGAGCGAGAGGGGGTCCCACTGCGCAATGAGGCCAGACATGGCCTGGGTCTCGGGCTGCGTCTGGTAGGTGTTGTCGCGGTTGAGGTCGAAGCCGTTGGCGTTGGTGCGGACGTTATCGGTGCGGGCGTCCACGTTCTCGGAGGGCACGAGGATGAAGAACATGTCATCGAGGGCAACGGAGGGGACGAAGGTCTTGTCCTCCACGTTGTAGTAGCGAGACAGCTCGTCCTCGCTCAGGTCCGAGGAGGCGGTGTCGGTGTCCGGGCCGTCGTAGTTGGTGCCCCTGCCCGAGCCCCCGTTGCCACGAAGATAGCCAATGCCCGTGACATCGTCCTTGATGAGGTCGGACCATACCGTCCTGTCATGGTCCATCTCAGTCGCAAGCTCGCTCTTCCCCTCGTCGGTGAGGCTGGCTGCCCTGCGATAGCCAAGGGGCTGGTTGCGCACCAGGTCACGCGCGAACGCCATCACGCTGTCGGGCGCGACTATCTCGTCGGCATGCACGTTGCTGTAGACCACGGGGACCTTGTAGTCGAGACTGCCGGAGGCGAGCTCGGCCTGGACGGACGCGGGATCTGACTCCATGCGTCCCTTGAGTTCCTGATAGCGGTCGAGGTCCGCCTTCTCCTTGGCCACGAAGAGCGCCCTCATCGCACGGCCGTCGACCGTCGTGCCGAACTGGCGTACCTCGGCATACAGGCCGTTGTCGATGGCCTGCTGGGCGAGTTCGGGCAGTTCGGCATCGATCTCCTCCTGGGTCGAGAACTCGTCGTAGGGGCGCAGCTGCAGGTCGGTGGAACCCACCTCGCCGCCATCGATCGCGCAGGCAAGCCGATAGGTGCCGACATAGTCATACAGAGATGAGCGGACGGACTCGCGCGCACGGACGTCGATGCCGTCGATTCCCTCGTAGAGCAGGTGGTTCTTGAATCCCAGCACTATCGAGGGAACGCCATCCACCTCCTTGGCCTCGACGCTCACGTCGTAGAAGAGGTCCCGCGAGGGCAGGGTGCCCGAGCCCTCCTCGCCCAGGCCGTTACCCGACTCGGCGGGACCGTTCTCCGTCGCAACGGTCTTCCAGTTGGAAAGAGGGCCGCCCATGAACTGGTTGGGGTAGGCGTCGGTGCCGAACTGCCCCTGCGTACGGGTGAGCGACCAGCCCACCTTGCCCTCCGAGACGAGCTCGGCAAGCTCGTCCAGGCTCTTTCCCCCAACGGGAACGCTCGCCTGGAACTGGCGCTCCTCGAGCAGGGAGACCATGGGCGCCGACGTACCGTCGTAGGCTTCGTCCGTGCGCGTGAGGCTTACCGGGCCCTGCTGTGCCGCGACGTCCTGCTGGCCCTGGGACGCCGGCGCGTACGCCAGGACTGACGTGGGCGCCGCCGCCTGAGAGAGACTGACGGCGAGCACGAGGCCGGCCAGCACGGCGCCCGTCGTCTTGCGAATGGAAACCATGCGCTCCTCCTTGTACCGAGAACGACAGGAACACAGGCCAACCATGGTCCCAGCCCACCGTGCCCTGCCGGGGCGACCCAGGGTTGGCCCGCTCGATGACGAGGAAGAATGTATCAGCTGGCGTTAGGGTTTATTTCAGGATTGTTTCACACGTAGGCGAACGCCACGCTTTGCTCGGTAGAAGTCGGCACAACGGGGCGAGGCCGCACATCCCATGCGTCAGCGCCCACCATCGCCTGCCCGCGCCCGGTCTCCGGCAGACGCCCTATCGCCTGCTGAAGAAGGCCACGCCGATGGCACCGGGGCCCGCATGCGTACCCACGGTCGATCCGATCATCACAACGGGGAGGTCGTCGACCTGGGACTCCCATAGGCTCCGGCTGTCTCGGATGTACTTCTGCAGCAGAGACGAGCTGAGGCCGCTGTAGCCCAGGGCGATGGGCAGGTCGTAGTCTGCGCCGCCCACACGGTCGATCTGTTCGTTCAGGAGGTTTCGGCCGTTCTTGGAGCCACGGGCCTTGCCCAGCACCACGACCTCGCCCGACTCGACCGCGATGACCGGCTTGATGGAGAGCATCGTGCCCAGGGAGGCCGAAAGCCCCGAGACGCGGCCACCCTTTCGCAGGTACTCGAGGGTGTCGAGCAGGGCTATGAGACGGATGGAGCCCTTGCGGGCCTCAACCTCGGAGACGACCTCGCTCGCAGTGGCGCCAGACGCCGCCAGACGGAGTGCGTACTCCACGAGGATGCGCTCGCCCAGGCACACGCTCAGGCTGTCGACCACACGGACGCGCTCGCCAAAGGCGGCCGCGGCGGCGCAGGCGCTTTGGTACGTGCCGGAGAGCTTGGACGAGAGCGTGATGATGACGGCCTCGTCATCCGGTGCCAGCACCTGTTCCAGAAGGCTCGAGAACCCATATGGCGTGACCTGTCCCGTCGTGGGCAGGCCTTCGGACTCGACTAGCATCTCGTAGAAGCGCTCGCCCGTGAGGTCCACGCCGTCGCGATAGGTCCTGTCGCCAAATGCGATGGAGAGCGGTGCGACGGAGAGTCCCTCGAACTCGCCCTGTCTGATGTCGGACGCGGAGTCCGTGATGATGCGTAGTGCCATGTGACGCTCCTTGTCTGTGGTCGTTTGGGAGGTCGTGCCTCGAACATGGGGCTCACGCATGACGTGAGACGTCTATCTTCTCCAGATTGGCCTGGATGGTTGCCAGTGCACCATACATCGTCGAACGGTCGGACTCGCTCAGGCCCTCGGTCGCACGTGCGACGATGTCATCGATAGCCTGAGAGCACTCGCCCATCACGGATTGCCCGCGCGCGGTCAGGCGAAGGGGCGCGCGATATTTGGTCGCAGCGTCCCTCGCGGCGCTCACGTACCCGCCCGCCTCGAGCCCTGCGATCGTGCGCGACACCGCTGCGCGGTCGACGCCGATGGAACGCGCCAGATCAGCCGAGGTCATGCCCTCCGGATGGCGTTCCAGAAAGTACAAGGCCATCACATCGGTACCCTTTAGGCCAAAGCGACCCATCTCGGCGGCCTTGATGCGCGTGATCTCCTTGTGCAGTGCGGAGACCGCGCTGACGAAGCTCTCGAAGCGGCTGGCCACCGGCCTTCCCTCCCCCAGCGTTGGGACGGGCCCAACGACACATGCCCCTAGTCGCACATGTTGACTCGTCATCATAATAGCTTACAGTGTTGATTTGTCAACAACTATACGGGAGAACCATCAAGGGGCAGCTTTGGTCTACAATCGGTCCGTGCGATTGCGCGGACTATGCCAACCGTCGCGGGCCAGGCAGTGGGTACGGACCAGAGACACAGGTCGCAGGCTCAGTCCAAGGCAGTCGCCCACACAGGAGCAACCCTCCCTCATCACAAGCGAAACAGGGGTCCCCTTTGTCAGACGAGTCCAAGCGCGAGAGCGCGCACATGTCACCGCAGCCCAACTCACCCGCAAGCTCCCCAGCGAGAAGGGCCATCGTCGGGATCGCGGTCGTCCTCGCCGTCCTGGTCGCCATCTACGGGGGCGGAGCCCTGCACTTCTCGTCCCATTTCGTGCCGGGAACCACAGTCAACGGCGAGCCCGTCGCTAACATGACGGCCGACGTGCTCTCCGCCCACGTGTCAGACAGGGTCTCGCGCTACGCCCTCACCCTCACGGGAGACGGCCTCGAGCTTGGCGTCAAGGCCAGCGACATCACCCTCTCCGTGCAGGGGGACGCCTACGCCCAGGCAGCCATGAGCCAGGTCAGGGGCTACGCGTGGCCCCTCGACCTCGTCATGCCCAAAGACATCCTGGTTGGCGAGGGCGTCAGCTTCGACGACGCGGCCCTCTCGGAGATCGTGGGGTCGGCCGTCGACGCCTTCAACGCCAGCGCCGCGCCGCCAACCAACTCCGTCTCCACCTATGACGCGAGCTCCGGGCAGTTCAGGATCTCCGATGCCGCCGTGGGGACCGCCATCGACCGTGAACGCGCCATCGAGGCCGCGCGTCAGGCTGCGGGCGCGCTGAGACCCACCGCCGCCATCGACGAGGGCGCCCTCGTCCAGCCTGCGGTCACGGCAGACAACGCACAGCTGGTCTCGGCCAATGACCTGGCCAACCGGATGCTTGCGCTTGACATCCCCATCACCAGGGGTGGGGTCGAGGTGACCCACGTCACGGGTGGCGTCATCTGCGGCTGGGTCAGCGTCGCGGAGGACTTCAGCGTCAACGTGGACCAGACGGCCATCGTCCAGTGGGCCAATGACACGTTGGCCGCGCAGGTGGCCTCGTCGGACGAGGAGCATGACTACGCCATCGACGCCGACGCGGTCGCGGGGGCCCTCGCCCAACGGATCACCGAGCTCGACGCAGGCGCTCTCGAGGCGTCCGTCACCGTGACCGAGACGCGACCCCCCGAGAGCGAGGGCGCCGCCAGCAGGGGACGCCACGTCGACGTCAACCTGTCCACGCAGTACGCCCGCTTCTACGACACGGACGGGAGCGTCATCTGGCGCTCCTACCTCGTCTCGGGCAACACCAGCATGGGACGCGGGACGCCCACGGGCACCTTCGCGCTCAACGCCAAGCGCACGGACGAGATGCTCATCGGTGCCGACGAGAACCACGACGGGCAGCCCGACTACAAGAGCCACGTGAACTACTGGATGCCCTTCGTCGGCAACTCGGTGGGCCTCCACGACGCCACCTGGCGCAGTCGCTTTGGCGGCACCATCTACGCATGGAACGGCAGCCATGGCTGCGTGAACCTGCCCTACGATGACGCCGAGCGGCTCTACGAGCTCATCAACGTGGGGGACACCGTCTACGTCCACTGGTAGGACCACGCACATCGGTCGAGACGCGTCACAGGCCCTTGTCGCCATCCCGCCGGTCCAGCCATCTACCCCAGGAACAGCTCCAGGACGAAGGCGCAGGTGCCGCCCAAGAGCATCGTCGCCGGCAGCGTGACGAACCACGCCGAGACGATCTTGCGCGCCACGCCCCAACGCACCGAGCTCACGCGGCGGGCTGACCCGGCGCCCATGATCGAGGTCGTGATGACCTGCGTGGTCGAAACGGGCGCACCCAGGGCGGTCATGCACTCGATGGCGATGGCCGAGGACGTCTCGGACACGAAGCCCAGGACCGGCTCGAGCCTGGTGACGCCATCGCCCACGGTACGCATGATGCGCTGGCCCCCGATCGAGGTGCCCAGCGCCATCGTGGTGGCGCAGAACAGCTTGACCCACAGCGGCACGCCGGCGGCGGGGTCGGCCAGACCGGAGCCCACCAGGGCCAGCGTGATGATGCCCATCGTCTTCTGCGCGTCGTTGTTGCCATGGCTGTACGCCATGAACGCGGACGAGAAGATCTGGGCCTTGTGGAAGAGGGCGTTGGCGTTGTGGGGCTTCCAGTTGGCAAACGCCTCGAACACGACACGCATGATGCAGAAGCCCAGGGCCATGCCGATGAGCGGCGAGGTGAACAGCGGGATGACGACCTTGCGCAGGACGCCCTCCCACATGACGTGCTCCGTACCACCCGTGAACACGATGGTGGCACCGATGAGCGAGCCGATGAGCGCATGCGATGACGAGCTGGGGATCGAGCGCCACCAGGTGAAGAGGTCCCAGACGACGGCCCCCACAAGCGCCGCGAGGATGACGTAGAGGTCGAGCTGGATGTCTACGAGACCCTTGGAGATGGTCAGGGCGACCTTCTCGCTCGTGAGGGCGCCCACGAAGTTCATCGTCGCGGACATGAGGATGGCCGCCCGAACGGGAAGCGCGCGGGTGTAGACCGTGGTCGCGATGGCGTTCGCCGTGTCATGGAAGCCGTTGATGAACTCAAAGGAGAAGGCCGCGACGAACACGGCGACGAGGAGGCCGCTCACCATGGGCTAGGCGTTCTTCACGATGACGGCCAGCACCGCGCTTGCAACCGCCTTGCAGGCGTCCAGGGTGTCCTCCATCTTGTCCAGGAGGCTCTTCCACTTGACCGTCTCGATGGGATCGCCCTTCTCGCGGAAGACGTTGCCCAGGGCGCCGCGATAGACCTTGTCGCCACGGTCCTCGATGTCGGCGGTCTCGATGAGCGCCTCCACGACCGAGGGGTCCCTCTTGTAGTTCGAGAAGTTCTCGAACGCATCGTTCAGGCGGCGGATGGCGCGCAGCGTGAGCCTCGAGAGCTCGATGGCCTCGGGACGGACCCGGTCGATGTCGTAGAGCCCCAGGCGCGCAGAAACGCCCTCGAGCCCATCGACGATCTCGTCGAGCTCACCAGTGATCTCGGTGATGTCCTCGCGGTCGAACGGGGTGATGAACGACTGGTAGAGCGTGGTCATTATGTCGCGCACCAAGTCGTCGCACTGGACCTCGATCTCCTTGATCCTCGCGATCTTTGCCCCCGCACCCTGTGGGTAGGTGTTAAAGAGCCCGTCGAAGAGCTCTCCCGCATCGACCATCCGTGCGCTGAACTCCCGGAACTTCTGGAAGAACAGGTCCTCCTTGCGGCTGACTCGACTCATGTGCGCGAAGCCTTTCGATAGGGGATCGGTCGTCCCGGCGAGATGGAAACGTCGAAGTGACGAATGCCAAGGCGTCTGCATGGTAGCAGTTTCTTGGAGCCGGCGCCCTCAGCCGACGAAGGCTCCTCGCTCGGGCATGGGCGCACGCGCGAGCTCGCGGGCGGCACGCACGGCAAGGGGCGCGTACACCGCGATGACGACCGCGTAGAACACGATGGTCGGAAGTGCGTCAGAACCTGCGGAGACATAGGCGGTGGTGTCGGGCTCGCCGAACACGCCGTTGGGGACGAACATGATCAGGAAGTCATCGAGGCCGTGGAGCAGGGCGGCGCCGACCACGCTTTGCGTCCTCGCCACCACGACGCACAGGGCGAACGAGTACAGGGCGGTCTGGATGACCTTGAGCACTGCCTGGGCAAGCTGCAGGGCGTCTGCGAGGTCGACCGACGCCCAGCTGATGTGCAGCACTCCGAAGACGAGCGAGACGACGCCCGCCGCGACCGCCACGCCCCAGCGCCTGCGACCGAGGACGGCGAGCAGGGCGTTGAGGAGGAGGCCACGGCACATGAGCTCCTCGAAGAGGCCGATGCCCAGGCAGAGCAGGGCCTCGTAGCCCACGCCCCAGGCCCAGTCCTCGGCGACGGCCTCACCCGCCTCCGCATACGAGAAGAGCTGCATGGCCATCATCACGACCGATGCCACGATGAACGGCCAGATGACATGCCAGGCATACCCCAGCCCCGCACGGTCGGCGCACAGCAGCCGCGCACCACCAGCCAGGATGCAGGCGAGGCCAAAGCAGAGCGCGCCCGCCCACTCATAGGCGAGGTTCTCGTCAAGGCCCCAGCCCTCGGCCCAGGCCAGCGCGAAGGACGTCGCCACGAAGGCGAGCGCGAAGAGCGCCAGGGAAAGGACGAGCTTGAGGACGGGGCGAGGCGCGTCGCGTCGGGGGGACGCGCCCGGGGCAGGCACCGCCAGATGCTTGGCGACATTGGTGCTCATGTGCGTACCGCCAGCTCCGCCAGGGCCGCCGACACGCGCCTGCGCGCGTACCTGCCCGCCGCGATGGCCTCGCATGCCTCCTGCCGTGGGTCACTTGACATACGCTCACGCTCCCGGATGCGGATTCCCGCCGCAGGGGAATCACCTTCCGCACCAGTGTAGTCGAGGGCGCAGGGAAACGCCTTCGGCCGCGACCTCCCACGACACGTACACGCCCGCGGGCATGCGAGGGCACGTCCCCCGGGTGGTCAGAGCGCGCAGGACCAGCGCACGTTCTCGTTGTCCAGCTCGCCCGCACGGTCAACGACGTCGCTCGCGGCCAGATGCAGGCCCTCCCAGCAGCGGTGCTCGCGCACGATGCTCGCGGGGACGCCCGCGACGGTGACGCCATCGGGGACGTCATGGACCACCACGGCACCAGCCCCCACCTTGACGTCGTCGCCGACCCTGATGTCGCCCAGGATGACGGCACGGGCACCGACGATGACGTCGTTTCCTAGCGTCGGGTGGCGCCTGCCGCCGTGCTTGCCGGTCATGCCCAGCGTCACGCCCTGGTAGACCATGCAGTCGTCCCCGATGGTGGCGGTGGAGCCTATCACGACGCCCATGCCGTGATCGATCACGAAGCGCCGTCCGATGGTTGCGGCAGGGTGAATCTCGACCCCAAGGCGTCGTCGGGAGCGCTGTGAGAGGAAGGTCGCCAGGGCACGGGCGCCGTGGACCCAAAGCCAGTGCTGACGGCGATAGGCCCACACGGCGTGCAGGCCCGTCGCGAAGAGGACGACATGCAGGCCCGAGTCCGCGCTGGGGTCGCGCTCGAGGACCGCGCGCACGTCCTCCCGGACGCGCCCGAAGAACCCGGCCCTTCCCCTCTGCGACGGCACGGCCCCTGCGACGGCGCCCGCGTTGCTCTCGCCCATCTCCACGCCCCTCCCCTTCCACGGAGTTCCCGATGCCTCGGGTCCGACCCCGCCCGCCCTGCCAACGACGCCTGGTACGCGAGCGCCCTACAGCCCCATCGACAGGTAGCGCTCGCCCGTGTCCGGAAGGATGGCCACGATGGTCCTGTTCGCAAGGTCGTCGCGCTGGGCCAAACACCGGGCCGCCGCGACGGCGGCGCCGGAGCTGATGCCAACGAGCAGGCCGAAGTCGTCCGCAAGGCGCTTCTTGGTCGCAATGGCATCGTCGGACGCCACGGGTGCGACCTCGTCCACGACGGAGGCGTCGTAGGTCTTCGGAACGAACCCCGCGCCGATGCCCTGGATGCGGTGGGCCCCGGCGGGCTTCCCGGCCAGGACCTGGCTCTCGGCGGGCTCGACGGCGACGGAGAGGACGGTCGGCTTCTTCTCCTTCAGGAACCTCGCCGCACCCGAGATGGTGCCGCCGGTGCCGACGCCGGCTACGATGACGTCGACCGAACCCTCGGTGTCGGCCCAGATCTCGGGGCCCGTGGTCTCGTAGTGGGCGCGGGGGTTGGCGGGGTTCGAGAACTGGCCGGCCACGATGGAGCCGGGCGTGGCGTCACGCAGCTCGCCCGCACGGGCGACGGCACCCCTCATGCCCTCGACGCCTGGCGTGAGGACGATCTGTGCCCCGTAGGATGCGGCCAGCTTTCGGCGCTCGACCGACATGGTCTCGGGCATGACGAGGATCATCCGATAGCCTCGTGCGGCCGCCAGCATCGCAAGGCCCACGCCCGTGTTGCCGCTCGTGGGTTCGATGACGGTGCCTCCCGGCTTGAGGCTGCCGTCAGCCTCGGCGGCATCCAGCATGGCCTTGGCAATGCGATCCTTGATGGAGCCGCCGGGGTTGGTGGCCTCGTACTTCGCGAGTATGCGGGCCTTCCCGTCGACGAGGGCCGAAAGGTCCACGAGCGGGGTGGCGCCGATGAGCGATTCGATCCTGGCTGCGTATCTCATGGTGGTTCCTCTCCTCGGGATGACTCTCTGCGGATGACATGCGAGTCGTGTGACGATCGAGGTGCGACGCCAACGCCAAGGCAGCCGAGAAAAAACGGGCCGCCTGGTGGCGTCCCGTCTGACCATACACATATGAAGCTCCTGGGCTTCCGCCGTGGGTGCGCCGCGTCAGCGACAGCCACCCCCGCGACTGGTCAAGGGGGACGTCTGGCTCTGGCAACAACACGCGCGCGCGCTCGTCCGAAGCGTCAGCACCCTTGCGTCCCTCCCCTCGCCACACCATGGAACCCCACGGGCCCCGTGACCTTATCCCCAGTCGTTGGGTAGGAACTTAGAGCAGGCAGACGCCTCCTGTCAACCCAGACGGCGAGAAACATTGTTACGTTGTCGTTTCTGATCTCCTACGGGCCTATCGCAGGGGTCAATGGCTCCGGCGGGCGGAACGGACGTCCGGAGCCCGGACAAGCGCATGCCGACAGAACTAGAATGGGGACATGCGTTCCAACGCGCCATCCCCCGGCGCCGGCCCAAGGAGACGACATGCTGAGAATCGGACTGCTCACGAGCGGCGGCGACTGCCAGGCACTCAACGCGACCATGCGCGCCATCGTCAAGACCGTCCTGCGGAACGCGGGCGAAGGCGTCGGCATCGTCGGCTTTCTCGACGGCTACCAGGGCCTCATCTACGACCGCTACCTGACGCTCACCCCTGGCGACTTCAGCGGCATCCTCACGCGCGGAGGCACCATCCTGGGCACCAGCCGCACGCCCTTCAAGCGCCTCGACATCCCCGAGGAGGACGGCATCGACAAGGTCTCCGCCATGAGGGCGACCTATGGGGCGCACAAGTTGGACTGCCTCTTCATGCTGGGCGGCAATGGCTCCACGAAGACGGCGAACCGCCTGAGCGAGGAGGGCCTCAACGTCATCGCCCTGCCCAAGACGATCGACAACGACACCTGGGGCACCGACATGACCTTCGGCTTCCCCAGCGCCATCGACGTGGCGACCCGCTGCATCGACGACATCCACACCACGGCCAGCTCGCATGGCCGCGTGTTCGTGATCGAGATCATGGGGCACAAGGTCGGCTGGATACCCCTGCACGCCGGTGTCGCGGGCGGCGCCGACGTCATCCTCATCCCCGAGATCCCCTACGACATGGGCAACGTCGTGAGGGCGATCGAGCGCCGGGACCAGGACGGCGGGCGCTTCGCCATCGTCGTCGTGGCCGAGGGGGCCATCTCCAGGGAGGAGGCGGCCATGAAGAAGAAGGCCTACAAGGCCAAGGTCGCCCAGCGCGTCAAGCCCTCCGTCGCCTATGACATCGCCGAGGAGATCGCCCAGCGCACGGGCCGCGAGATCCGCGTCACCGTACCCGGCCACACCCAGCGCGGCGGAGCGCCCGACGCTGCGGACCGCATCTTCGCGACGCAGTGCGGCGTCGAGGCTGCGCTCGGCATGCTCGAGGGCAGCTATGGCTTCATGGTCGCCCAGGTGGGCGGCAGGATGCGCCGCGTGCCCCTGTCCGAGGTCGCCGGCAGGCTCAAGTATGTAGACCCCCAGTGCGACCTGGTGCGCGAGGCAAAGATGCTGGGCATCAGCTTCGGTGACGAATAGCGGTGAGACGCGTGCGCCCGTGGTCTCTGGCGAAGGCCTGCACGGGAACGCCCCCGTCCGCGCACAGCGCCGCAAAGGTCGCGCGACTGAACGCGTCGGTGGTGTAGGCCTGGTTGGCCGCCTCCTTGATGACCGGGCCGCCGTTGATCCGAGCCAGCACGTCATGCAGGAACGTGGACAGCGCGCCCTACTCGGTTCATGTGGATGGCGAGGCCCGGGATTGGCAGGGACGAGCGACAGGGGGCCTGCGCGTACGGGTACAAGGACTCCAATGCGCTAAACGTCCGCAGGCCACGAGCAAGGAGCCCATCATGCAAGCACGGTTCGTCCACCGCTGCACCCATGTCAACGACCTCGAGGCCACGAGGGAGTTCTACGAGAAGGCACTTGGGCTTGTCGTAGACCACGTCTCCGGACCTGCCGACGGGTCGTGGTCCAACACCTTCATGAACGACCCCGCCACCGGCTTCCAGCTCGAGCTCACCTGGAATCGTGGCCATACGGAGCCCTATGACAACGGTGGCATGGACACGCACATCGCCTTCGAGGTCGACGACTTCGACGCCTATCATGAGCTGCATCGGCAGATGGGCTGCATCCAGAAGGAGAATCCCGCGATGGGCCTCTACTTCATCGTGGACCCCGACGGGCAGCGCATCGAGATCCTGCCCCAGGGCTAGCCGAGGGAAGCGCGTCACGGCCCCAGGGGCTACACTGGACAGCATCAAACGACGACCCCGCAGCCAGGCCCCACAAGCCAAGCGGCTCAGCAAGGACAGGCAAGGACACCAAGATGAACCTCCCCCAAGCGCTCGAGCACGCACACGCCTTTGCGTTCCCGGGTTTTTTGACCGACGACAATGCCCTCGACGAGGAGCGTCGCAAGAACGAGGAGGCCATCAGCGTCCTCATGTCCGCGTGGAGAGACGCCCCCTCGGGACAGGAGCCCTGCTCATTTGGCCTGATCCTCGCTCTCGCGGACAACAACCGCCAGATCGTGGACTCCTATGGCATAGACCGCCTGCGCAACGCCAATGGGCTGAACCTCCAGCGCAAGCTGCCTGACGAGGACCTGGTGCGCGGGGTGGCGCGCATGCAGCACCGCAGCGAGGCCAAGGTCGCCGCATCGGCGGGCCCCATGCTCAACGACCTGGGCATCGCCTACACCGAGGCGACGGTCTCGGGTACCGTCATGGGCATCGACCTGGAGACCACGAGCCGCGACCCCGACCGCGGCTACATCATCAACCTGGGGTTCGAGTTCATGGACCTCGCCCCCAAGGCGAAGCCGCACGACGGGCACGCCGCCTACTTCGGCCTGCCCGACATCTACCGCGAGCGAGGCGTGCCCCTGGCGAACATCCACCACATCACCTGGGACGACCTTGCGGGAAAAACGCCGTTTCGCCAGGCAAGGCGTGAGCAGGAGGCGCTCCTCGCGGCGTTCAGGGCATTTCCCATCATGGCGCATAACGCCTCGTTCGAGGACTCCTGGCTGACCCTGCACCTCGAGGGGTACGCCGAGGCGCGCAAGGCGGGCCAGGTCGTCGTGATCGACTCACGCGACATATGCCGCCGCATCGACCCGGATTACAAGACGCTCCCCCACGACTCCCGCCCTGCGGCACTCGAGAGCTGGGCGCGTCGCCGCGGCACGCTCAAGGCAGGCGAGAAGGAACGTCACCTGGGGCTCGAGGATGTCGACCTCATGTTCAGGACCGTCCAAGCGGAGTTCCGCGAGCGCAACATGTTCTCCGCGACATAACGTCATGCGCGGTGCGCGCCAGGGAACGTCGCGACATGGTGTCAGCACGTTCGGCACAGGCGGGGCATATGCGACTAAGGCCAGCCAGCTGCTGCCCCCATCGCGCGCACGCGACACGGGACAGCAGCTGACGTCCGCCGCTATGGATGAACGCCTAACCTACTCCTGGGCCTGCCAGGCCCTTGCCTCCTCCTGGGAGATGGGCTTGAGGTCTGTGCCCTGGGCGTAGGGGGAGTCCTCGCCGCCCTGCCCCACCAGGAAGTAGAAGCCGCCACGGTTCTGGTAGAGGGTCTCCTCATACCCCGTGGGGTCACCATAGCTGCCAAAGTCACGGTGCCCGAGCTCGGTCGACTTCTCAGTGTCGTACACGTGCTTCTTGCCCTTGAAGGTCTTGGTCTTGCGCATATCCGGCCCGTCCTTTCGAACTCCTGTCGCACGAGCGACCGACAAATACGCCACAGCCACACGCAGGCCGCGCGACTGCCTTTCTCTGCGAGATTGTAGCAAACTGACCCTAATCTGTGGATTAGATGAAATATTCCGTTCACCAACGGTTGCCGAGGGACGCGGACTACATCAGTTCCGTGACGTTCTTGGCAAACTGGATGGGATCGTCGACCGGCAGCCCCTCCACCAGCAATGCCTGATCATAGAGGATGGAGCCGTAGAGCTTGAGGCGGTCCTTGTCGCCCGCCTCCTCGGCCGCAACGAGCTTGCCGAAGATCGGGTGTGCCGCATTGAGCTGCAGCACGCGCCGGGCCTTGGGGGCTTTGGTCGCGTCGGGACCCTGGCTGATGACGCGCTCCATCTCGAGGGAGACGGGACCGTCCGCCGCAATCGTGGCAGGGGCATCACCCAGGCCGGCGGCAACGCGCACGTCGGTAACCCTCTCCCCCAGGGACTCCTTGAGGTCGCCGACGAGTCCCTTGTGCTCGTCCGTGGCCTTCTCGGCCTCCTTCTTCTCGTCCTCGGTGGCGAGGTCGAGGTCGGTTGCGGAGACGTTGGTCAGCGCCAGGTCGCGCTCGTCCGCGCCCTTGTGCTCGGAATCACCGGCGACGGCCGCCTGATGGTAGCTTCGCATGGCCTGGAACATGAACTCGTCCACGTCCTGGGTGCACAGCAGCACGTCATAGCCATGATCAAGGGCACTCCTGACCTGCGGAAGACGTTCGAGGCGCTCGCGCGAATCGCCAGCGGCATAGTAGATCTTGTCCTGGCCCTCGCCCATGGCCTCGGCATATTCCCTGAGCGTGACCATCTTCCCCTCGCGAGCGGACCAGAAGAGCAGCAGGTCACCCAGTTCGGATGCCTTCGAGCCAAAGGAGTTGTAGATGCCAAACTTGATGCCACGGCCGAAGTTCTCGAAGAGCTTGACGTAGGCCTCGCGGTCGTTGTCACGCATGCCCTCCAGCTCGGAGTGGACCTTTTTCTCGACACGGCGTGCGATGGCGCGCAGCTGCGAGTTCTGCTGCAGGGTCTCGCGGCTGATGTTGAGCGTGACGTCCGGCGAGTCGACGATGCCACGGACGAAGTTGTAGTAGTCCGGCAGCAGGTCAGCGCACTTCTCCTGGATGAGGACGTTGGACGTGTAGAGCGCCAGGCCCTTCTCGTAATCCTTGCTGTACAGGTCAAAGGGCGGTTCGCTGGGGATGAAGAGCAGGGCATCGTAGCTGAGGGCGCCCTCGGCATGGAAGCTAATCGTGCGGGCAGGGTCACTCCAGTCGTGGAAGGTCGACTGGTAGAACTCGTTGTAGTCCTTCTGCTCGACCTCGCTCGCACGCTTCTTCCAGATGGGCGTCATGGAGTTGATGGTCTCGAGCTCCTCGTAGTCCTCGTACTGGGGCTTGTAGTCGTCGCCGGCGTCCTCGGGCTTTGGTAGCTCGCGGCTCTTGGTGACCATCATCTGAATCGGATGGCGCACGTAGTTGGAGTACCTCCGCACCAGCTCCTTCAGGCCCCACTCGGAAAGGAAGCGGTCCGTGTTCTCCTCGTCTGTGGACTCACGCAGGTACAGCACAACGTCAGTGCCATGGTCATCCGCCCCGTCGCGCTCGCCGGCAGCCGCCTGGCCGATGGTGTAGCCCTTCACGCCGTCCGACTCCCAGGCAGAGGCCTCGTCACTCCCCAGCGCACGGCTCACGACACGCACGCGGTCCGCGACCATGAAGGCGGAGTAGAAGCCCACGCCAAACTGTCCGATGATGTCGACGTCCTCCCCCTGGCGCTCCGCATTCGCCTCCTTGAACTGCTCTGAACCGGAGTGGGCGATGGTGCCCAGGTTGCGGTCAAGCTCCTCCTGGGTCATGCCGATGCCGTTGTCGCTCACGGTGATGGTGCGAGCGTCCCTGTCGAAGGAGAGGCGAATGGCAAGCGAGGCCTGGTCGACCTTGAGGTCGGGGTCGGTCAGACTCGCGAAGCTCAGCTTGTCGATTGCGTCCGACGCGTTGGAGATGAGCTCGCGCAGGAAGATTTCCCTGTTGGTGTAGATCGAGTTGATCATGAGGTCGAGGAGCTTCTTGCTCTCCGTCTTGAACTGCTTCATCGCTCTGGGACTCCCTCTCTCGTAGCCGGCACGACAAACGCCCACGGAGCGCGAGGGCCGCAGGCGTCATCTTGAATGACAGCTATCGTTCTACCCGAGAAGGACAGACCTATTCGCCTGGCAGGAGAAAACCTCATGCGCTGACGCTTAGATATGGTGCGGGTCACCCTCTGAGACGCAGCGCGGACATAGGACCAACCGCCCACGCGCGTAGGGCCGGCCATCCGACCCCACGTCCCGCCGGATTCCGGATCCCATGCAAGAGGGGCGAACGGCCCCATTGCCGCCCGCCCCTCATCCTCTTTGGTTCTTGGTTCTGGGAGCCCTTAAACTCCCTGAAGGCCGCCTTCATAGAAGGGGCAGGTAGGTCAGTAGACAAACAGTCAGACGCCAAAAGCACGTAAAACCAACAGCCCCAACACTCAGCGCCTCACCGGGTGGCGCTCCAGCTCCTGCACGCCGACACCTTGCCTGCCGTCTGTCTGCCTTCGCCTGACTCTGTGGCGCCTGTGCCACTCACGGGGCCTCTGTCTCTATGGCCCACTACATGAGACGGGACGCGATGCCGGACGCGGGACGCTCGCACGCTATATCTTCGCTGTTCACTGGCACCACCTCCTAGGTCGGCCGCTTCGCTCTCACGGCCCCTTCTCCTACCTGCATCCTACCCGGGATTGGCAAGCCCATACAGACGAGACGGTCGCTTCCTCGAGCGGTCGAAAAGGAACTGCGAGCGCAGGCATGCGTGCGACGTGCATGGCATTCGCGACTACATGCATGGCGGCGCGCATGAAGCCGATCAGATGAAGCAGGGGCAGGCCTCACCACAGCGAGTGAACCGTGCTGATTGAGGAGGTCCTCATCCGCCAGGTGACGGCACAGGGGAAGACGTGTGACAGCCAGATGGAAAGCCTTAGGTAGGACCACTTAGTTGCAGTGCGAATCCTCGACCCTCGCATGGTGAGCCTCCGGAGCAGAAATCTCGAATGGAAACGTACCCGCCCTGTTGAACGCCGCGATGAACATGCGGATGGCGTTTGAGGGCGTCGTTCCGATCTGCTCCGTAGCCTCGAAGAACCTGTCCTTCTCGGCGGGGAGGACCTTTGCGACGACAGGCGTCATCTTGTCCTTCACGGCATTCCCTTCGTGCTGCACTCTGCTGTGTTGGTATTACTTTGTAAGACTACGTTATACCCTGAGGACATGGTAGCAGAACAAGGGGCCCATGAGGTCGGAGGACTGCAGAAAGTCGTGCGTGATGGTCCCGATGCGCAAGGCTGCCGGGCAGGTGGCCGGCAGCCCTCCTAGACGAGGGCGTCTTCGGGTAGCCTTACCTGGCGGTACGTGATCCCGCAGCGGTCGAAGACCGACTTCGAGACGCGGTTGCCCTCGGTTCCGTCGTACTTGTCATCCAGGTAGATGACCTCACCCACACCGGCCTGCACCAGCGTCTTGGCGCATTCCTGGCAGGGGAACAGGGTGACGTAGACCTTCGCCCCCTGCATGTCCTTGAGCGAGCCCCGATAGTTGAGGATGGCGTTGGCCTCGGCATGGATCACATAGTTGTGCTTATCGAACAGGGGGTCCTCGGACGTGCCCCAGGGGAACTCATCGTCATCGAGCCCTGAGGGCGTGCCGTTGTAGCCGACCGACAGAATTCGGTCGTTGGTGTCAGCGATACAGGCCCCCACCTGCGTCTTGGGGTCCTTGCTCCTAAGGCTTGCCGCGATGGCGACGCGCATGAAGAACTCGTCCCACGAGATGACGTCTGACCTTTTGCCGGGCATGGCGAACTCCTTGGCTGACAGGGTGACGACCGGCAGAGCCACACCGTCGGGCGCCCCACACGAACGTCCCCCATGATAGCCAAATGATTGCAGGGACTCATATCCTCAGGCGGCACAAAGCGTCCGGATGCGCGCGTGCACGGGTGTACGGATGCACGGCAAAGACAGTTGCGCTAGGCTGGGAGCTTGTCCGCTGACGCCGGCACCCAGGGAGAGGGCACGCCACATGAGGCCAATCATCGCAGTCACGGCTCGCTTCGAGGCGAAGCTCGAGGGGCTCTGCATCCAGCACAACTACTATGAGGCCCTGACGACCTGCGGTAGCCTGCCGATCATGCTCCCCCTGACGGACGATGCGGACGAGATAGCGCGACTGCTCGACGGGGTGGACGGCGTCCTGTTGCCTGGCGGGCTCGACATCGACGCGCACTGCTACGGGGAGGAGCCCCGCCCCGCGACCGAGAGCCCCTACCTCCCTCTCGACCGCCACCAGATGGCGCTCGTGCCACAGGTCCTCGCTCGAGACCTGCCGATGCTGGGCATCTGTCGTGGCATGCAGGCCATCAACGTCGCCATGGGAGGAACGCTCTGGCAGGACCTCTGCTCGCAGCGTGCGCACACCCACGACCACCGCGTCGAGAAGGACACGGACAGGCCGGCCCACACTGTCGACGTCGTTTCGGGCACACCTCTTGCCGAGCTTCTGAACACGGACGAGATGGGCGTGAACAGCATCCACCACCAGGCCGTACGTAAGCTCGGCAGGGGTCTCGAGCCCATGGCGTACTCGGATGACGGACTGGTCGAGGCCGTCTGGATGCCCAAGCGCCGCTTCGTGCGTGCGGTGCAGTGGCACCCCGAGCAGATGTGGCACGCCGACCAGAGACAGCGCGCCATCATCCAGCAGTTCGTCGACGCATGCCGGGGGTAGTCCCCCGGCATAGTGCGGGTCAACGGGCCCGGGATGACCGCTGATTCAAATCCCTGGGTCTAAGCCCTTTTTGAAAACAGGTCATGCCCACGAGCCATGGCCCATGCACATATTGTCAAGCACATAGCAGATCAGCCACTGCCCCTATCACTTTGCCATCTAAGTTAAGGCGTGCCGTAGAGGATCATGGCCACGATGACGTCGCCGAGGAGCTTGACACACCCGTAGCTGGCAAACGCCTAAAGGATGTTTCTGACCCACCTCTTGACCTGCGTGTCTAGCCGTTCCCTCACCCATTGGAACAGTACGGCCTCAGAGCGTATCCATTGAACGATATGCCCGCGACCCGGGCCGGCCCACCCCACCCACCAGCGGCGGAGCGGAGGGCTTGAAGCCGATGGACGGGCACGACGCGGGACGGAGCGCGCCGAAGACCGGCCCGCGTAGGAGTCCCGACGTGCCCCCACACAACCTTCCAGAGGTGTGCGCAGCCCCGTGGCACGATCCGGCCCGGCGACAAGCCCAGAGCGAAGACGGTGGCGGGTGGGGTGGAAAGGGTTCTTCTCCCCTAATTAGGACGTCTTTTGGTCGACATTCATCAGTTGCACTTCGACTGTTTACTCTTACTCATCTGCCGTAATCCGATAGGTCAAGGGGAGCAGAAAGCCCGCCTTTCACAATCAGCACCGAAGGGAACGCATACGGCTTACCTTGCTGTACCCTGTCAAACTCTATGCGCACGAGGACGCTATCACCAGAGGTATCTTCGACTGTGTGGTAATTCCCGAAGATCTAGTCGACGGTTTCTTGGTAGTCACGACTGTCCAAGTTACGCTCGCCACTCATTAACCCGAGCGTCCTTGACTGGTGAATCACGGGCATGTTCACGCCCGATTCGGACCTCGCCATCGAGGTTTCATAACTGCGGCATGAGGCAGATTCCTCAAGCGCATACAGTTCTTCTGCGAGCCAATCGACAGCCTCCTCGCTATCGGGCACATGCCCGATAAAGTAATCGCTGGGTTTCGGCGCTTCTTCTTTGCGAATAAACGAAGCTTTGGGTATGGCTACCTCAACGATTGCATGATGTGTGGGGGATCCACCCGAGTTCAAGAGGACTAGCACTATTCCTCCAATCCCCTTGAACGAATCTAGGAACGTGCAGTAGTCTCTCTTCTCCCTACAGGCTTCTATGAGTGATCCCCAGGCCCCATACTTTGACTTTTCTTCGTCAAAACCGGCCAAGCTTCTTCCGTTACCATACAGCCCAATGTCGAGAGACGGCCTTGACCCCAAACCGCCCAAATAGAACGTGTCATCATCTGCCTAAAGCCCGAGTTCCCTCAGTTCAGCGATTACTGCGGCCCTGTCCGCCTCTTCGACTTCAACAGGTTTGTGCTGCAATGTCTTCCATGCTGGAGAGTCCCTCCAGGCGGCAGCAATGCTCTTTTGCTGGTCCTGAAACTTAGCTATTGCTTCAAACGTTTGTTTGGACAGCCCGCCTATGGCTGCTGAACTCAGCTTCGTTACGCTGGAGACATTGCTGCTTCCTTCATCATGTCGGCGAGCCTGTGTATGCCGTGGCTTTCTTACTGGGTTTTCGGTTACCTTCTTGAATGCGCTACGCACCTTGTCGTCGAATGCTGTCGGTTTGAATATTGGGTTTGCGAGGCTCTTACGAACCAACAGACCATCGGACATAACCCCGCCGCCCCGGTCAACACTCACTAGAGAAGGTACTGGTTTCTTTGGCTTTGTCCCACCCTCCAGCTCGAGGATCAGCCTCATGAAGTCATGTGTCACTCGTTGGCGCAGCTCTTTCTCATCAGCGAAGGATGGTACATCACCGTGCTGCTGAGGCTGCTCTTTAACGTAGCGATTACCTTGAACTGCTCGGGTCTTTGGGCTGGAACCCCTCAGGCGCCTGCCATGTATAGAGCATAACCTGCTTGCCCTGGATCTCTACGCAAGATACATGCTTAACTCAAAATGGTTGATCCATTCAGAAACTGACCTGCTCTCCAACCCTCGCGTATCCGTCCCATTCGCTGTTATCTGCACCCGCACAGCCTCATACCTCTCTTTATGTTCTGAGGTTTGATAACAGGCCAGCGCAGCTTCCGCCAAAACCAGGCATAGATAAACGAGGTTGATTACTATCCTCTTATCCTCTGGGTTGTTTCCTATTGGATTCCTCTTGTCCTCAGGGACAACCGAGCAGATACATGCAGTACCAACGTCAAAGGAAACCTCACCGACTTCTATGCCACGTGGCTTCCTTCCCTCTTCGGCATATCTATCGTCAATAAGAACGTTGCCGTTGTGGAGCAGCCGACATCTGAGTACGTAACATGCCTTTCCGTCGAAGTTGGGCATGTGCAGGGTGTCTGGGATTCGCGGTTCTGGGTTGCTCACATCAATCCTGTCCATCTGTGGCATGCACGGTATGTGCTCGTCGTACCAAACCTCATACAAGGATCTGCTACCTTTTGACGCTCCGCTCTCTGCCTGGGAGCAGATGTCTGGCAGAGTCAGAGCTACTTCAAGAGCCGCGATGTAGCAATCAGCCATAAGCGCATGGCATATCTCTTTGACCAGCACTTCTATTGGATTCGGTTCGATATAGGGATTGGCCACCAATGTCGCCTTCCAATGTCGCTTTTGTCTCTCCTATAAGCCTGTGCTTCATCCTAGAATACACACTCTATTGGTTGAATACGCGATAGCGAACAGCCACGCATCGGCAAACTTCGCCTCCGTTTCCATGGACACCATGCTGAACCACCGCAGATGCTAGCTACAATTATCCACCGAAAGATATTGCATAAGGATTATTCATGCCCGTACTCACCACTGACACACCCGAAGTCGCCTGCCTCATGAAGCGCAACTGGCGGCTGCGCAAGCTCATCGAGGCGGTAGGCAACCTTGAGTACGAGGTCACGGGTACCGCCTATAACCACCTCGCGCATTCGGTTATCGAGCGGATGCTTTCCATGAAGGTCGGGCATGCCATCGAGAAGGGGCTCGAGACCGCCTGCGACGGGTGCATATGCCAGGAGACGATACTCTCACTCCCCATGGAGGACATAAGGACATGCGGCATCGCTGCCCGCAAGATGCCTGAAGAGGAACTGGCCAAGCTTGTCGACATGACTGACGACGAGGTTAGGGCCTCGCTCATGCGCATACGGGGAATCGGCAAGTGGACGGTTGACATGTGCCTTATCTTCTACTTAGGCAGGTCGGATATCCTACCTGTTGAGGACGGAGCCATCCGACAGATGTTCCAGTGGCTCTACGGCGAGCCAATCACGAACGCCAACGTACGGTAATGGTCTGCTCCCTGTGGAGGCCCTGCTCGACCACGGCGGTGAGGTACACGTACCGAGCCTTGAACACTAGATTGCTGGTTGGGAACATTGCAAATTGTTAGCTTTACAACTTCGACTGTGCCGATACTTGAAATAACACTTGCGACACGCACTGTTTCCAATCTGATGCCTTTGCTAGCCCTGAATGGACCTGTAGTAATGTTCAAACCTGCAACTGAAGAGCTAGAATGATTCCATGTTGCTCATTTGGAGCGAAGTGCTAATACGTGTCTCCCTGCTTCCATAGATTTAAAATTTAAAGGTTGTCCAGTCTCGCATGAACGGAGGTAACCGCGTGGCCTTAGATCAGCTTACCTACATTGATCTCTTCTCCGGTGCAGGCGGTCTCTCCGAGGGGCTTGAGCAAGCTGGATTTCACTCGCTTTTTGCTTCTGAGATTATCCCTAAATACGCCGAAACCTATGCGCACAATCATCCTAACGCAGAGGTCTGTATTGAAGACATTCGTTCTATTGACCCAGAAGACGTTCGAAAAAACTTGGGCTTGATGTCGGAGACCTCGATTTGGTGGCCGGCGGCCCACCTTGTCAGGGTTTTTCCATTAACGCTCCAATCAGGTTGCCAGAAGACCCTCGTAACCACCTCTTTCTTGAGTATTTGCGATTCGTTAGAGAATTTAAACCCAGAGCCATTCTAATAGAGAACGTTCCTGGTCTGGTTTCTTTTGAACACGGAAGCACTCTTCATGCCATATTGGATTCCCTCGCGAATTTAGGATATGAAGCAGATGTTCATATATCGGGGGCACCGTTTTACGGTGCACCTCAGATGCGGTGGCGGACTGTCATCTTGGGTCTGCGTGGTTCTATGATTCCGCAGTCAGCTTGGCCCGAGCCAACTCGACATGCCCCGATTAGGGCCAATTTCACTACAACATTCGATGGCCATCCAATCGTTAAGCGCCCCTCTCCCGCAGTCGACGCTCCTTTTACGACTGTAGGAGATGCGATTGGGGACTTGCCGCCTCTAGAGAATGGAGAGAGGGGGATTACCTGTAAAGATTATGCTTCGCCACCTCAATGCTCTTATCAGGCTGCTATGTGTGTTGGATCCGCTGGCGTTTTTAATCACGAGGCACCGCGGCTTTCGGCGGTCAATATAGAGAGACTTAAATACATAAAGCAAGGAGGTAATTGGACGGATATCCCCATCGATCTTCTACCTAAGGGCATGCGACGAGCTCGCAGAACTGATCATACAAAACGCTATGGGCGGCCACGGTGGGACGACCTCGCAAGCACTGTCCTTACAAAGTGTGATCCTCACTGGGGTGCTTTCTTCCACCCAGATCAAGCACGAGCGTTTACTGTACGTGAGGCCGCACGGTTTCAATCTTTTCCAGGCCACTATGTATTCCTCGGGACCCAGGCCGAGCAATATGCCGAAGTCGGAAATGCAGTTCCGCCCATGCTGGCCTGCTGCGTTGGACAATCGCTAAAGGCTGTACTGGAGGGATGATGCATGGCCGGGACTATCGTTGATTTCTTTGGTTATAGGGCGAACGACTCAAGCAATGAGGCTCGCCTCGCAATAGTTCGTCAAGAGTGCCCCTTCATACATGATGCCTGTACAAAGATGCTTGGACGTGATGGCACTCGATCGGGTGTCTGCGCCGTAAAACAAGTATCTTCGGATCAGCGCATCATCTGCTGCCCCATTCGGCTTTATGCCGATGACTACCAGCTTCTCCGCACTATTTCAAAGATGACCTTCAACTACGACTATGGTCTCTATGCGGGGCGAGCAACTGTCAGTCGTTCAATTCGCGAAGGTGGTGCCGTTGCTGTCTTCGACCATCGCTGGGGCGGAGAGCTACGATTGCCAAAGAGAAATGGCGTTGGTAACTACTTTGCCGACTGGGTTCTCGCTCTTCTTGATGAGTCTGGCGTCCTGAAGGAGTTCACCTCCATTGAGGTACAGACCATAGATACCACAGGCAGCTACTGCAATTCTCGCAATTGCCTCCTTGAGGGGCGGCCTCAGGAACAATCTACCGTTGGTCTGAACTGGGAAAACGTATCAAAACGGATCATCCCCCAGCTTGTCTACAAAGGGCAGGTCTTACAACGCGAGGCCCTCTGTCGTTCAGGCCTATGGTTTGTTACCCCACAACCCGTTTACGACAGGATCGTGGAGCGTTTGGGAGGCATTGAGAACATGGCTTTCGGTTACGCCCCTCAGCCTGGCGCCCTTCATTTCCTACGTTATGATTACGATCATGATGTTGTCCCTTTTGAAGGGACGCCTACTAAATTACGTGTCGTAGGCGATGACTGTTCGACCGTAGAGCAGGTGCAAGCAGTCTTTAGCAGAGTCAGGCTTCCCAAGTCTGGAGTCTATGGTGAAACTCTACGGCAGGCGCTATACGGGGACAGCGATACTTCTTACTGGGCAACGACATTAGGCTAGTCGTAGCATTCTCTGTCTCTAGGCTCTTCACGCTTGCCCTTCTAACGAAGTTGAATTTGTTGAGCTAATCATCCTCCTGAAAAGCCTTGGTCCTTACTTAACTGATCTTATGACACACCCGTAGCCTTGTCCCATCGACAGGCTGCGGGCGCTCTTCGTTTTGCGCCCACCCGACTAGGAAGGCGGTCCTCATAGACGGTGACAGTGATGGCAGGAAGACGCAGGACGCGGAGTTCGTAGGGCAGCAGGGCCAGCAGGCGCACGGGGACGAGGCCGGGGTGCAGGCAGCAGGCGCACCAGTCCCGCAGGAAGCGGAGAGACCGGTAGACGGCGAGGCCTCCGGCGGCCAAGTCCTGTCTCTTCGCGGGACCCGTACCGGGGACTTCTCAAAACACTTCTCAGATTCACGCATCCTCCACAGGCATGCCAGGGAGCCCCACCGAGTACGGCATCTGCAAGCCAGGCGAGGACGGGGTGCCACCGACCCCGACAACGACCCGCGCCAGTGGCTCTGGGGGACGCTGCGCTCAGACGGCGTGCTCGAGGCCTCAGCCTCGTCGGAGGTGGAGTGGTCACGCGGGGTCACGGACCATGGGCGGGCATGCGCCCAGGCGAGGTACGCGCTCAACTCCTGCGGCGTGGCGGAGCTTGACCTGACGGGGCTGGACCCGTCGTCGCTGACCGACCTCTTCTACTGCTTCTCGACCTGCTCGGCGCTCACGACCATCTACGTGGACGCCGGCTGGGAGCTGCCAAGCGGCGCGAGCAGCTACGGGTGCTTCTACAACTGCAAGGCGCTCGTGGGAGAGAACGGAACCGCGTGGGACAGCTCGAAGACGAGCGCCACGTACATGCGGATAGACAGGGACGGGCGGGGTACATCACGGCGAAGGGCTAGCGACCTAGCTCCGGCCTTCTCCGTCCGGCGGCCTGACGTCCCCCGGCCTGCGCAGAGGCGGCAGGTCGGACAGGCCCAGCCGGTCGTAGGCGCCGCGCTTGCCGCTCTCGGGATGGCGGTCGAGGGCGATAACGGTGATGGAGCCCTCGTCCGGGCCGTAGACCCACCACATGCGCATGGCGCCGCTGTTCCTGTTCTCCAGGTAAGACTGCCAAACCTTCTGCCCGTAGCGCTTGGTGAGCGCCTCAATGTCGTGGGTCCTGAGGCTCGGGTGGCACGGGTTCTCGGAGAGCAGCCTCATGGCCTTGCCCCACTTGGCGTAGAGGCGCTCCTCGGCCTTGCTGGCGGTGCCCACGAGATGCTTGGCTTGAAGGTCGTTCCAGAGGCACTCCATCTCGGGGACGCCCATGCGTATCGCGAACGACACGGGCCCCTCCTAGAAATCGGAGAGGTCGACGGGGGCCGAGACGCGGCCGGCCCTCACGTTAGCCATCGAGACGTCCATCTGGGCCAGGACGTCTGCCGGCACACCCTCAGGCACGGCGAGCTCACGCGGCTCCAGCACGTAGCAGCCGTTGTCGAACTCCCTCACGTTGTAGTAGTCATATCGGGCCCCGCGCAGGGTGACGCGGCGCTTGCTGTCCACGCGGGCGTCGTACTCCTTGACTTCCTGCATGTGCCCCTCCTTCGGTTGCTCACAGCTTTTATAGCTGGTATGTGGGAAATCCCATAAAGGGAATTGTAATGGCCGGCCTTGGGCACGTCAAGGGTGCTCGTGACGTGGAACGAGGATGGAAGGCGTTGGTAAGAACATCATCGAAGGGGGTCTTCTCGCATGGAGTCGGTATTGGTGGCCTTGATCGGCAGTGCCGTCACGCTGGCAGGCGTGGTGGCGAGCAACTCGCGGTCGCGGGCCGTTACGGAGCAGAAGATCGACGAGCTCACACGCCGCGTGGACAAGCACAACTGCCTCATCGAGCGCACCTACCTGCTCGAGCGGGACACAGCCCTCCTGCGCAACGATGTCGACGATCTCGAGAGGAAGGTGGGGATCAAATGACGGAGTTCCTGACAGGCAACGAGTGGTGGTGGAGGCTGGCACGGACCGTGACCCAGGGGGCGCTGGGCGTCGTGGCTGCGAACCTGGACTTGCTGGTGGGCACGGCGGTGGTCGATCCCGCGTGGAAGGCTTTGGTGGTCGCGCTGGTGATGGCTGCGATGGGAGAGGTTCGGATGGCGAAGAGTAAGCTCTGCACCTACATGCACATCACCAAGAACCATTCGAGCGGCCGCTCGGGATGTCGCGTCTGCAAGCTCACGCCGCACTACATGGCGGCGAAGTGTCCGGGTAGCAGTGCGCCGACTACTTCGCGGACACGACCCGGCAGACCTCGTCCAACCACTGCAGGCGTGAACGGCGACGTGGCCATAGGCGTGGACGAGGCAGACCGTGCCTGGACGTCCTCCTCGGCCTGGAACGACAACCGGACTATCACTATTCAATGGCACGGCGCGGCGGAAGCTCCTGCCTCCAAGCCACAGCCGTGCCGCACTGTTGGAAACTCCTGGTGACCTTGCTGTCTTGTGAGCTTTGAACTTACCTTTCTTTCTTCTCGACCTTGAGCGCATGAGCGCCACACCCGAAAAGGAGTGTGACGCTCACCACATGAGACTCTTTGAATTCGTCCTTCCTCTTTACCCTAGGACGAATTTTAGGACGAACAATCCCGGTTGGAGTGCTTTCTACTGTTGCGTTCCGTCACTTGACAGATACGGTATTTAATGCCTTCCACCTGCTGAAACGTTGCCTTTCGCTGCGCTCTGGCGCGGGACGTTGCCACCCCCGTCAGATTATTGCCGATAGTAGCTCAGGAAGTCCGCGAGGTTGGACATGGCTCCGCGCAGCGTCTCAAGGCGTGGCAGGTAGACGATGCGGAAGTAGCCCGGCGTCTGCCAGTTGAAGCCCTTCCCGTGGACGATGAGCACGTGCTTCTGACGCAAGAGGTCAAGGGCCATGCGCTCGTCGTCCTGGATGTTGAACTTGGCGGGATCGAGCCGCGGGAAGATGTAGAACGCCGCGTCGGGCTTCACCACGCTCACGCCGTCGATCTCCTTGAGCGCACTGTAGACGAACTCGCGCTGCTCGAAGACGCGACCGCCGGGAACGATGTAGTCCTTGACGGACTGGTGCCCGCCCAGGGCGGTCTGGACGATGGACTGTGCCGGCACGTTCGAGCACAGGCGCATGTTGGAGAGCATGTTGATGCCCATCATGAGGTCACGGCCCAGGTCCTTGTTGCCCGATATCGACATCCAGCCAATGCGGTAGCCCGCGATCATGTGAGACTTGGAGAGCCCGTTGAACGTGATGCAGAACAGGTCCGGTGCCAGGCTCGCGATGGAGACGTGCTCCTTGCCATCCATGACCAGGCGGTCGTAGATCTCGTCCGCAAGGATTATGAGCTGGTGTTCACGGGCGATCCCGACGATCTCCTGCAGGACCTCGCGTGGGTACAGGACGCCCGTGGGGTTGTTGGGATTGATGATGACGATGGCCTTGGTGCGGTCCGTGATCTTGGAGCGGATGTCGGTCATGTCGGGAAACCAATGGGCCTGCTCGTCACAGAGATAGTGGACGGCGGTTCCGCCGGCCAGCGAGGCGCACGCGGTCCACAGCGGGTAGTCGGGACTGGGGATCAGGATCTCGTCGCCGACGTCGAGAAGGGCGTTCAGCGTGAGCTGGATGAGCTCCGACACGCCGTTGCCCGTGTAGATGTCATCCATCTGCACGTTGGGGATGCCCTTGATCTGGTCGTACTGCATGATGGCCTTGCGCGCGGAGAACAGCCCGCGGCTGGCGGAGTAGCCCTCGCATTCGGTCAGCTGGCGGCGCATGTCGGACACGACCTCGTCCGGCGTGCGAAAGCCGAACGGAGCGGGGTTGCCGATGTTGAGCTTGAGGACGTGGACGCCCTCGTCCTCCATGCGGTTTGCCTCGTCGACGACGGGACCACGCACGTCGTACAGGACGTTGTCGAGCTTGGAGGACTTCTTGAACTCCCTCATGCGAGCACCCTTCGTCTGAGTTGCCCCGCGCGTGCTGGGCCTGGCCTTCGCGCCGAGACGGGACTTTGTATCGGCGCCAATCGTGGCGGTACTGCCATTCGGCGCACTGTCACCGACGTCGCTCGACACACCGACGGCAACCGATGCGCCAGGGGCACCTGATGCGCCGATCGCCGCCGAGGCCTCCCCCAGAAGCCATTCCTCGCTTACGCCAAGGGCCTGAGCGAGAAACGCGAGGGTCTCCGCCCGCGGTGTGGTCTTCCCACTCACGTACTGGCTGAGCTGCGACTTTCCCAGCTTCTTGCCTTGGTCCTGCGCCAGGTGGACGAGATCGACCTGCTTGAGGCCACGCTCCCCCATCCTTTGCGCAAGGCGCTCCGAGAATGTCTGTTGCGGCATACCCATGCCTCCTAGTTCAAAGTTCAATTTTATTCAATCACCTAAAGTTCAATACTCCTTAAGTTCAATGTCACTGAAGTTCAATTTATGAGAACGAGGGTAGCACGGATGTCGAGAAGTTCAAACAGAAAGTTCAGTTACTGACCGTGAAGCGACCAACTTCACGCCCGGCACATACTTCCCTGACGCATCCGTGGCGGCATATGCGCCCGTGAGCTGGAAGACCGCACAATGGGCACAAGGAGGCCAGGGGATCTTGTGGCTCTGATAGATTGTGCGCAACCTATATTGGACACAGTCAACGCAGTGGGCGCCTACCCTGGCAAAGTCCGCTCGTCTTGACAGAACTACCTGTCCCAACGACAGAACTACCTGTCCCAACATAACAAAGGAAAGGAACCACCGTGGAGAAGAAGAACGTCCTTATCGTCTGCGGGACCCTGCGCAAGAACGGCTACAATCTGCAGCTGGCCAACGTCATCAAGCAGCTCATCGGCAAGCGGGCTGACGTCAGCTACCTTGATTACTCCGAGCTGCCGCCCATGAACCAGGACCTGGAGAGTCCCGAGCCTGCATCCGTTGCCGCCGTACGCGGCGCCGTCCGGGCCGCCGACGGCATCTGGTTCGTCACCCCGCAGTACAACGCATCGTTTCCTGGGCACATCAAGAACCTGATCGACTGGCTGAGCCGCCCTCTGCCCGGCCAGGGTCGCGGCTCCGTCGTGATTACCGGTCGCAAGGTCACTGTCTCGGGTGCTGGCGGACGTACGGCAACCACGGAGATGCGCAGGGAGTTGGGTTCACTGCTAGCCTTCGTGGGTGCCGACGTCATGAGCGAACCCGAAACCGGCATCGCGCTATCCGGCGGGTCCTGGCAGACCGGCAAGCTCAAGCTCTCGGACGATGACAGGTCAGCACTCTCCGACCAGGTCGACGCCTTCCTGGAGTTCATTGCATAGGCAAGGCGCCTGCATAGCGGAGCGCACGGTCAGTGGACGGGGAGCGTGACCAAACAGAACAACTGACATCTGGCGGACAAGGACGTGCGGGTCGTCAGCGGGAAACTGGCCCATACAGACGGAAAAGTAACAAAAGTCCCTGAGGGGCTTTTGTTACTTCCATATATTCGTGCAGGTAAATACCCATAAATTACCGAAAGTGCCAAAAGTCCCTCAAGGGCTTTTGGCACTTTCGGACCTAGAGTCCGTTGCCAGAGTTCGACGCCTGTCAACCTGGTCAGCGTAAACCGCTTTCGGACAGCCCTGCCCAAAGGCCACCGACCAGCATCTCGCAGCAGCAAAAAGATCGGGACGAGGGCAAGGCCCTCCGTCACGCGCATGACTACTGCAGGTCATAGAGGTAGACGCGGGCAGTGCTGCAGTTGTAGTCGATGACCAGCTGACGGGCGTCGTCGTTGAAGGTCAGGCCTTCCGCCTCTCCGTCCTCCTCGATGTCGCCCAGCGTCAGCTCAAGCGTGGCAGTCGCGCTGCGCCCGCCATCCGCCAGCTCCACACGGTAGATGTGGTCGGGCTCTCCCACACTTGCCGACCCATTGTCAGCCGAGAGGTAGAGAGCCCCGTCGCGGCAGGTGACGCCTTGCACCGCCCGCGGGGCGCCAACCAGTCGCACCTTGCGTCGAAAGTCGCCGGACGCGAGGTCGTACTCGTAGAGGTACTGGCTGCTGATGCCATCCTCCCACGAGCAGAGCCAAAGTGACCCCATGGCGGGGTCGACCGCGACGCCCGAGCACTCCGTCTGGCCGGATGCGGCACTCACTTGGATGTCTCGCTGCAGCGTCAGTGTGTTGGCATCATAGACCGCTATGGAGAGGTCGGATGCCATGCCATCCTCGAAGTGCTGCGCCGCCGCATAGAGCAGGCCGTCGTAGACGTCGATGTCCCCCAGGTGGTTGGCGGTGCCGCCCACATCCGCAAGGGCATCGTCGCGCTGGTCGATCTGGTCCCAGTCCGCATCGTAGCGCAGGATGGTATTGTTGTTCGTCACCCAGTACGAGCCGTTCGCATACGCGACGCCCTGATGACCGCCCACCTCGTGCATGCCTGCGTACACATAGCCCCGCGTGGGCGTCTCGCGTGCAGGCGAGATGCCACGGACGGACGTGCGGCCCAGCAACGCCAGGGCGAGAAGCGCCCCTGCCACCAGGACCGCGAGCATCTCCACCGCGACGGCGCCACCACCCTTGCTGGCGGTCGTCTGCCATGAGGGCCGCGCGCCCCTTGCCTGACGCTCTCCCCTCGGCCCCTTCCGCTCCGCCTGCCACGAATGTCTCCCACACCACATGGATACGTCACCCCACCAGTGCAAGCGACTTCAGCAGCCACAGCCAGAGCGTCAGCGTCGCGGCGCAGCCAAAGGTGGTCATCATCACCACGGTCGAGGTCAGCGTGCCCTCGTGTCCCATGTTCTTGGCCATGACGAAGCAGCTCACGGTCGAGGCGGAGCCCAGCATCACCAGAAGCGCCACCAGCTGCTGGTCTCGGAAGCCCGCCCACACGGCCAGGGGCATGAAGGCGGCCACCAGCAGCACCAGCTTGATGACGGAGGCGGCGAGCGCGGCTGGGACGTCGCCTTTGGCCCTCTCGGGACAAAACGACGCTCCCATGGCCATGAGCCCCAGCGGCGTCGCCAGGACGCCCACGTTGTGGACGGTGCTAAAGAGCAGCTCAGGGCAGGGCAGGCGCAGGAGCGACCAGGCGAACCCTGCAACGATGCCCAGTATGATGGGGTTGGTGACGATGCCGTGCCCCGCACGGCGCAGGAGCGGCACCGCCCCCGGCCGCCCGCCCCTCTCGCCGGGTGCCGTGAGCGTCAGCACCACCACGGCAACGACGTTGTACAACGGGACGCTGCCCAAGATCATGAGCGATGCCATGCCCGCGTCACCCGTGCCGTATATGTTCTGGATGAAGGCGAGGCCCAGGATGGCCGCCGAGCTTCGGTAACTCACCTGGACGAACTCGCCACGCCGTGGCGCGTCGCGCACGAAGACGAGCGACGCCGCCGCGATCAGCACGATGCTCACGAGCGTCGTGGCAAGGCAAAACAGCACGAAGCGACCGTCCCACGCGCTGGCAAAGTCCTGGCCGGCCAGGTCCATGAACAGCAGCGTCGGCAGGGCGACCCTGAACACGAATGCGTTGAGGTAGTCGGTGAACGGCTCGTCCATGACGCCCGCACGACGCAGGAGCGTGCCAAGCAGCATGGTCAGGAATATGGGCAACGTCGCATTGACGCTGAAGACGAAATCGCTCACGGAGGACTTCCCGGATGGTCGAGGGATTGCGGACGGGACGCGGCCGAGAGGGACGCCCCTCCGCCATTGTGACAGGCGTCCCCGTGCGAGGCGTCATCGCGCACGACGAATTAACCCAATCGCATGCTTGCGGCCTTTACACATGGCTGGCACCCGCGCGAGCGCCAGCCATGTGGATTGGGCGGGCGCGCGGGTGCCAGATACGCCCGTGCGACTGCCCATCCGCACGACTGGTCGTCAGCACAGCCTGCCCAGCGCTGCAAGGCATCGCGTATTGCTACCATGTCTGGCGTGAGACCAACCACTGCGGCGCCTTGGGCGGCGCCCACGCATCGGAGAAGGATGTCCTATGGCAGAAAGGCTCAACGTCGCGCTCCTCTTTGGGGGGACCTCGAGCGAGCACGACGTCTCGCTGCGCTCCGCCGCCAACGTGATCGACCTCCTCTCGGAACGCGTCGACCTGACGCTCGTCGGTATCACGAGGGGTGGCAGCTGGCTGCTCTATGGGGGTGACGCCACCGCCATCGCGGACGACTCCTGGCAGGGTCATGACACCACGCCGGTCTGCGCCGTGCCCGGCGATGGGGGTGGGCTTTTCGCAGTCGAGGGTGGGTCGCCCGTCCGGCTGCCCATCGACGTGGTCTTCCCCGTACTCCACGGACAGGGCGGGGAAGACGGCGTGACGCAGGGGCTCCTGGAGTCGTGCCGACTACCCTACGTGGGCTGTGGCGTACTCAGCTCGGCCCTCTGCACGGACAAGGACGCCGCCCACCGCATAGTCGCTGCCGCAGGCATCCGCTCACCTCGCTGCGAGGTCGTGCACCCCGGCGACGGGGCCACACGCATCGCCGAGGTCGCGGCCGCCTGCGGCTACCCCCTCTTCGTGAAGCCGGCCCGCGGGGGATCCAGCTACGGCGTCAGCAAGGTCGAGGGTCCCGAGCAGCTGGACGAGGCCCTCGGGCTTGCCTTCGGCTATGACGAAAAGGTCGCCGTCGAGGAGGCCATCGTGGGCACCGAGGTGGGCTGTGCCATCATGGGCGGCGCCGCGGGCGAGCTCGCGATGGGGCTGGTGGACGAGACGGTCGTCTCGGATGGAGGCTTCTTCCATATCCACCAGGACCACAGCGAGGGTGCGGACGCATCGACGAGAAACTCCTCGACTCGCTGTCCCGCGCTCCTCCCGCCCGAGGTCATGGAGCGCGTGCGCGAGACGGGAACGGCCGTCTGGCGCGCGCTGGGCTGCTCGGGACTCGCCCGCGTCGACCTCTTCGTGACCGAGAGGGGCGAGGTGGTCTTCAACGAGGTCAACACCATGCCCGGCCTTACCAGCTACTCGCGCTTCCCGGCCATGATGGCCGCAGCGGGTGCCGACATGGGGGAGGTCCTGGAGCGCCTCGTCCGCAGCGCCGCACGGACGGGCGCCCGCTAGAGCGTCTGCTCCGTGCGGCCGATGATGTCATCCTGGGTCGCACGGGACAGCACATTGAAGAAGGCCGAATAGCCTGCCACGCGCACGATGAGGTCCTTGTGCGCCTCAGGATGCCTCTGTGCGTCAATCAAGGTATCCCGACTCACGACGTTGTACTGGACGTGGTAGCCATGCAGGCGGTTGAAGAA